>NZ_CP023671.1:2719537-3399422 GCF_003606265.1 Clostridium septicum | reverse complement strand
CTGTTAAACCTCTAATTTATAATTAATTAATCTAACATATTTGAAGGCTAAAAGCTAGATAATATCTAACTTTCAGCCTTCAAAATTTTTATACTTTCCTGTACATTAAAAAAGAGTGATTATATAAATCACTCTTTTCATTAATCTTTTATTTATCAATTACTTCTAATTTAAATTTAGTTAATATTATATAGCCTATAATTAACACAAAACTAGCTATTAAAAATGGTAGTTTACTTCCAAAATCAAAAATAAATCCTGCAAATAATGATCCTAATACCATTCCCATAGACTTAGCTGAATTTTGAAGTCCCATAAGAGAACCATAATTTTCTTTTGTAAGTCTTGTTATTATATTTTGCTGTATTGGTACATATATACTTCCAATTGTTACAAAAATTATTATCCAAACAAAAAATAATCCTGTATTCTTTGTTACTGCTGCAAGAAGTAACGTTATTCCTAAGAATATAGTTAAGTATTTAAAACTTATTGTATCATCTAATTTTTTACCAATATACGGTGTTAAAATTAAATTCCCTAAAAATCCACAAATACCTGCTATAGATAGAAATGCTCCATTAAATGAAGGTGGTAATCTTAGTATAGATTCTATGTAATAATTAATTGATGAGCTATAACTTGTTGATGAAAAATAAAAAATAACTACCATTAAAAGTATTAAAACTAAATTTTTATTTAGTTTTTCATTTTTATTACTAAACCTAAAACTATTTAATTTTATAACTACCTTTTCTCCATTATTAGTAATAGTTTCAGATAACATAAAATATATAACACCACTTAATATAATACAAATTATAGATTGAGTTAAAAAAGTTAACTTATAATTTGTATTACCAATAACTCCTCCTAACAAAGAACCTAATGCATTTCCTACTGTATTACAAGCTGCGTAATATGCCATTATTTTAAGTCTATTTTCTTTTGTTGTTATATCTGTTAAATATGCTATAGAAACAGTTAAATATCCTGTAATAAAAGCTCCTCCCAATAATCTAAATACTACTATTACTACAGAATTATTACTAAAACCAAATCCTATTTGACTTATTCCATAACCTAAAAGACCTATAATTAAATACTTAACTCTCCCTTTCTTATCTGATAAACCTCCCCATATAGGTGAAAAAACAAAATTACCAAATGACATAGTTGCAAAAAATACTCCAAACATAAAAGAAGGTAGTCCTAATTCTCTTATAAGTGCAGGAGTAACTGGATGTGCCATGCTTAAAGCAATTGATATAAATATAGTTAATATAAGTAATGACCTAATTGATTTTTCTTTCATATAACAGCGCCTCTTCTTTAACCTTATATATTTCCTTATAGTAATGTTAATCTAATATTTATAATAATGTCAAGAATTTAAACTATTCAATATTATTTATAAAATAAAAAAACTATAGAGTTATTTTAAACTCTATAGTTTTAACATTTAACTTATCTTGCTATTTTAGTGTTATTTATAATAGAATAATTAACTTCTTTAAACTCATTTTCATTTTTAAGAACAAACTTAAAAAGGTTTTTAAATAAGGCATTTACAAATAATAACTTTTTCTCTGAAAGTTTAGGAAGCTTTTTAGAATAATATGATAAAAATGTATCGACTGGTGATATATTTAAATAATCATTATTAAATATAGCTATCTTTAAAAAATCTTCATCTTTTATTGCAACTTTAAAAACTTCATGAATCCTTCCATTCATCATATCTCTAAATTCACTATAATTTTTTTTGAAAGACTCTTCTGCTTCTAACATAAATTCAACTGGTGATTGTAAATTTAATTTATCAAATTTCATATTAAATTCCTCCTAAAAATCTATCTAAATATTAATTATTTATCTTTTTATATTATAATAATACCAGCTTTAGAATACGTTTTCAATATATTTTCAGAAAATTCTTGTTATAAGTAGAAGCTAAGGTTCTTTGTAATCTTAGCTTCTATATCTTATATTATATCTATTGTATTTATATCTAAATTATATGTTACATCTTTTCTTTCTACAATAAGCTTTATTTTATCCATAAGTGCATTATCTTCTTTAACTTTACCTATAAGCTCTTTAGTTGGATTAATTGCATATGGATTTCCAACAGATTTAAACATTGTAAAGTCTCCTGATGTATCTCCATAAGCAAAGCTTTTATCTAAATCTATATCATATTTATCTTTTAATTCCGTTATAGCATTTAACTTACTTTCATGATCCCACATAGGTATTATATCTCCATTATAAGTATTATCTTCTCCCAACTTATATATAGTTCCTCTATAATCGTCCATTTTATACTTCTTAGACATTTCTCTAACTAATTCTACTGGTGAACCAGATATAGCAATTACAATATGTCCTTGATCTTTATGCCATTTAATTCTTTCTCTACTAAAAGTATATACTCTATCTCCTTTTTGCTCTATAACCCTTTTAGCTATATAGTCTATATGATACTTATTAATTCCTTTAATAGCATCCGTATATATATCTACCATTTTTAATAGGTAAGTATCATAATCCCCCTGTCTTTTATCCCACTTTATATATGATGGTCTAACATCTCTATACCATTTGTTTTCATTTACTAATTCATATTTAATTATTTTTTTAAATACTTCAGTTATAAGACCTTCTCTATATATAGTTCCATCAATATCAAAAAATGCTGCTACTTTTCCCATTATAACTTCCTCCAACTTCTTTTGTTTTATAACTATAATTTTATTTATAGTATTATACCACTTTTTTCTTAATGATGAAAATAGCATTATTTTGTATATTATATTAAATTCAATATATACCACATAATAAAAATTGAAGAAATTGATATTTTAGTTTTATACTCAAATGTATAGCAACCAAATTCATCATATTTACATCTTAATGAAAATATATTATTATATCTACTAATATTGTTTTTTAATATGTTATATATTCCATTATTATTATACTTCTCTGCTGCTAAATCATTTGTTATATAATCTTTAACTTCATTTACTCTTAAAATAGATACCTTTGTTACTTAAAATTATATTATCAAATTTTTGTTTATCTCTATTATTTTTTATAATAACATTAGATATTATTTTATATTTTTCTATACTTAATTTTTCTAGCTAATTTTGAACTTTCTGTTCTAAAAGTAAACCCGATTTGATTATTTCATTTTTCTTTTTATTATTCTTAAAATATGGAATAAATAAGAAAAGAAATATTACTATTAAAAAGAATTGTCTTCCAAATGAAATCATTCCAAAATCAATTAGAGTAATGGATATATTATATATAGCTAATATAAAAATCAGAATGGTAAATATATACGATGTTTTGTTAGTAAAGCCTTTCATATTGTCATCTTTAAGTTATATTATATATTAATTATTTACCTAAAATATCTTAACTAAACCAAATCTTACTAAAGTTCCATTATTATTGGTATTACACTAGGCCTTCTTCTAGTATTTTCATAAATATATCTTTCTACAGCTTTTTTTATATTTGTTTTTAATACACACCATTCTATAATATTTTTTTCCAAGCATTTATTTACTTCTATGCTAGCTATTTCTTTAACTTCATTTATTAATTTTTCGGATTCTTTAACATATATAAATCCTCTAGTTATTAAATCTGGACCTGCTATTATGCTATAACTTTCTCTCTCAATTGCCACTACTATTGTTACCATACCATCCTCTGCCAATTGCTTTCTATCCCTTAAAACAAGAGTACCGACATCCCCTACCCCTAATCCATCAACATATATTGACCCTGTTTTTACTTTTCCATCAATTTGTGCAAAATCTTCGTTTAGACTTAAAACATCTCCTGTTTCTAATATAAATGTATTCTTATTAGCCATTCCTAGACTCTCTGCCAATTCACTGTGATGTTTTAAATGCCTATATTCTCCATGTACTGGCATAAAATATTTAGGATGAACTAATGTATGTATAAGCTTTAATTCCTCTTGATAAGCATGACCTGATACATGAACCTCTTCTAAATCTTCGTATATAACTTCAGCTCCTCTTTTAAATAATTCATTAATAACTTTTGATATAAGTTTCCCATTACCGGGAATAGGAGATGCTGATATTATATACAAGTCCTTGGCCTCGATCTTTATCTTTCTATGATTTGAAAATGCAATCCTTGCAAGGGCTGCCATTGGTTCTCCTTGACTGCCTGTAGTTATAATAGTTATTTGATTATTAGGATAATTTTTTATATCATCTATTGTAATTAAACATTCTTCTGGTATATGAAGATATCCAAGATCTATTGCAACTTTAGATATATTCTCCATACTTCTCCCACTAAATACCACTTTTCTTCCGTATATCAAAGAGGAATCAATTATTTGTTGCATTCTATGAATATTAGATGCAAAAGTAGCTACTATTACTCTTCCTTCTGCTCCTTGAAATATTCTATTGAAGGTTTTTCCAATAGACTTCTCTGACATTGTAGAACCCTTTCTTTCAACATTTGTACTATCTGCCATTAATAATAATACTCCTGATTTTGCTATATTAGAAATTCTCTCTAAATCTATAACTAACCCATCTATAGGCGTATAGTCTATTTTAAAATCTCCTGTATGAAGAATAGTTCCTACTGGACTATGTATGGCTATAAAACATGAATCAGCTATACTATGGGTACTTCTTATAAATTCAACCTTTAAGTAATTAAATTGAATAATATCTCCAGGATTTACTTTATGTAGTACTGAATCTGATAAAATATTATGTTCTTTTAATTTATTTTCCACAATTCCTAAAGTTAATTTTGTTCCATATACCGGTATATTAAGTTGTTTTAAAATATATGGTAATGCTCCTATATGATCTTCATGTCCATGAGTTAAAAAAATTCCTTTTATCTTTTCGCTATTTTCTTTTAAATAACTTATATCTGGAATTATTAAATCAACTCCATACATACTTTCATCCGGAAAACCTGCGCCACAATCTATCACTATTATTTCATCTCTATACTCAAAAGCAGTAATATTTTTTCCTATTTCTCCAATTCCCCCTAAAGGAATAACTTTTATATTAGATTTACATAACATTATTTTTCCTCCTTTTAATTTACATAACCTAATAAAAATAGTTTTCCTTTATATAATAAAATTAATTCCTATATTAGACCAATAAATTTATTAAAAATACTACTAAAGTTAAAATTAAAGAAGATAAATAGTTACTCATGCAATGAGATACTATAGAAACCCCTAATCCATATTTGCAATATAAAAAACCAAATAACAACCCTGGTAATAAATATATAGGAAGACTTAAAATGCTTGGACCATGCATAATAGCAAATATTAAAGAAGTAAAAATAAGAGCCATAAGTCCATATCTACTTCTTAAATTTAACACATTTATCTCTATTAAACTTTTCTTATCTTTTCTTATCTGTTGAAATATAAATCTAAATATTACTGCACAAATAGTAAAACCTCCAACCCTAAAAACAAACTCTTCTAGTATAGCTGGAGTAATTGATGTAACTAATAAACTTTCAAAACTAAAATCTTTGTAAGTACTTACAGCCTGATTTGAGCCTATAGCTATTACTCTTTTCCCTATAAAAACTGGTATAATCCTATATAAATAAGTAATAAACATAATTCCTAATCCTGATATAGTTCCTATACCTATTCCTTTTAATATACTTTCCTCTCTAAATAAATTGTCCTTCAAGAAATCCATTCCACCTATAACAGTTAAAATAGTTCCTATAATTAATATAGCTTCGCCTATATAAAGCACATCACTCATCTGTATATCTAATATTAGCATTAACTTAAATAAAGTTAGAACTTGCATTGTTAAAATGGAAATTAAAAATGATATTATTATGTATCCCATTTGTAGTCCTACCTTATTAGTTTTAAATTTATTATCTACAACTGATCTTTTCATTATATTTACTCCTTTTAAAATTCATTAATCGAAGTAATATATGATTTTTATTTTTAATATATTCAAAATAAAATTTTCTTTTATAATTGCAAAGTCTATATTTTATTTGTTATTTTTTATTATTTTTAGATATATAATATATAAAAATAATAAAAGAGGTTTTTTATATGGATAGACTCATTACTATTTGCGTTATATTTAGTTTTATTTTAGGAACACTTCTACACTTTACTTATGAAATATTTAATAGAAATAAATTTATTGGATACTTTTCTGCTACAAATGAAAGTATTTGGGAGCATATAAAACTCTCAATATTTCCAATTTTTATTTTTATGATAATATTAATTTCTTTCAATTACAAAAATATAAACAATCCTTTCTTTGCCCTAGGTATATCACTATTATTTTCCTTAATAATAGTACCTACCTTATTTTATAGTTACACCTATTTCACTAAAAAATCTATATTTTTAATTGATATATTAATATTTGTTATTGCAGTTGTTTTACCATTTTTACTTATTAAATATATAATAAATCTTCCTAAATTTTTTATAATATTTGAGTTAATAGGAATACTCTTAACTGTAAGTATACTTTTTATGTTTTTTTATTTTACTTATCATCCTCCTAAACATAAAATATTTATCCCTTTTAATTATTTAAAGAAAAAAAGCTAGGAATAAATTATTCCTAGCTTTTCAATAATAT
This sequence comes from Clostridium septicum, assembly GCF_003606265.1. NCBI lineage: Bacteria > Bacillati > Bacillota > Clostridia > Eubacteriales > Clostridiaceae > Clostridium > Clostridium septicum. Next base: position 3,392,736 of record NZ_CP023671.1, on the reverse strand, counting down.
TATTTATCATATCTAATATAAGTTTTAATAATATTTCTAAATCCTTCTTTTTTAAGAGTATCTATAACAACTCCTATTATTTCATAACTTGAAGTAATTTCTGTTTTTTCTCTAATTTGTTCTAAGGTTTTTATAATATCTTTTTTTAACATATTAAGATCTGATTCATTTAAAATAGTATCAGCATCTCTTCCTGCATTTTCTATACTAGTTATTAATTTTTTTGAAGAAAACTCTTCCTTTTTACCATTTTTCTTTAATATTTCCATGATAATCACCCTCCAATAATATAGTAAAATTTGTCGTTATATATACATTATACCATAATATTGACGTTTTTTTCTAAAATTTATAACTATATACTTTTAATTATTATAATATAAATTATCTGTTTGATATTCTGGATCACAAGTAATATCAATTCCTAGTTTCCTAAATGTTTGATCGTCACTTCCATTTACTATTGTAGTTGAATGTGCTTGGCATCCCTTAAGCATTGATAGTTTATTAAGTGCCGCTTGAGCAGTAGGATTTGTTGCCGCACATATACTAAGAGCTATAAGTATTTCTTCACAAGTTAAAGCTGTGTTCTTGTTTCCAAAAGTCTTAGATTTTAAATTTATAATAGGTTCAAGTATAACAGGTGATATTAAATGTATATCATCATTTATATTTGCTAAATATTTAATAGCATTTAATATAACAGCTGCAGATGCATCCATTAATTCTGATTCTTTACCTGTTAATATAGTTCCATCAATTAGCTCTAATGCAACAGCTGTAGAAATTTCATTTTTATCTGAAAGCTCCTTTAATTTAGCTGCATGTTCTCTAGAAGGAATAACTACTTTTCTATCTGACTCTTTTAAATTTAGTTCTTCCATAATAAGCTTAGCTCTATCAGCTGTTTCTTTATCAACATATCCTTTTTTATATTCACAAGCAGTTTTAAAGTACCTTCTTATTATTTCTTGTTTTGATGCTTCCTTTACTACTTCATCATCTACAATACCATAGCCAACTCTATTAACCCCCATATCTGTTGGTGATTTATAAACTGATTCTTCACCAGTTATTTTTTCTATAATTCTCTTTAATAAAGGAAAACTTTCTATATCTCTATTGTAGTTAACAGCAAGTTTATTATAAGCATCCATATGGAATGAATCTATTAAATTTACATCTTTAAGATCTACTGTTGCTGCTTCATATGCTATGTTTAAAGGATGCTTTAATGGTACATTCCATACTGGGAATGTTTCAAATTTTGAATATCCCGCAACATTTCCTCTTCTATATTCATGATATAATTGACTTAAACAAGTAGCTAATTTTCCACTTCCTGGTCCTGGTGCTGTTACAACAACTATTGGTTTTGTTGTTTCTATATATGGATTCTTTCCATATCCCTCATCACTAACTATTGTATCTACATCAGCTGGGTACCCCTTAGTTGCTTTATGTTTATAAACCTTTATTCCTCTACGTTCAAGTTTATTTATAAACACAGTAGTTGCTGGTTGTCCATTGTATCTTGTGATAACTACGCTATTTACATCTAATTCATAAGCTCTTAAATCATCTATAAGTCTAAAAACTTCTAAATCATATGTTATACCGAAATCTCCTCTTATTTTATTTCTTTCTATATCACCTGCATAAACACAAATAACAACTTCTACTTTTTCTTTTAATTTATGTAATAACTTTATTTTAGCATCTTCATCGAATCCTGGTAGTACTCTTTTAGCATGAAGATCACACATTAATTTACCACCAAACTCAAGATATAACTTATCATAGTCATTAACTCTTTCTAAAATGAACTTTGATTGCTCTTCTAAATATTTCTTTGGATCAAATCCTAATTTCATTAATACCGCCTCACTAACTTTATTTACTAATCTTCTCATATAACTAAGTTTTTATTATACAACATTATTTTTTAATTTTCTACATTTAAAATTACTAATAATACTATTTTTTTATATAAATAAGTAAGTATTTTTTTGTTTTATCTGCTGACTTATTTATATTTAATGTTATTTGTAACTTTATATATGACTATTTATTAAAAATGTTTTACATTTTATACCTTCACATTCCTTAGCTTTAAAACCCTCAATCATTACAGTTTTAGATTTACATATTGAAGATTCATTATACTTACAATTTATTAACTCGTAATATATATGTGGTAATTCTATTTTAGAATTACTACTATCTATATCGTTTAACATATCCCTATAAAAATCTATTTTTCCTATCATTTTAACACGCTTAGAAAGTTTAAATTTTTCAAAACTAAAACATTTAGAACCATGGTATTTTTCATTACTACAACTTAACACTCTTATAGTATGCATATCACAAATTCCAAACAGATTATGATTGCATTTTCTTACATTACAGGATAGTTTATTCATTTTATCACCTACCTATATCAAAATAAATTAGTAACACCTATATATTAGAATTATCATATTATCATTTATTTATTCCATTCTTTACATAAATAAAAAAAAGATAGAAATAAATCCTATCTTTTTTAAAACATATTATTCTAAATTAACCTTTTTACTTTGATATTTCCAAAATACTATTGCTGATAAAAGTATTATTACTGATATACTAGCATTTATCCAAAATAATGGATTTCCAATACTACCTACTAAGATTATTAATGATCCTAAAGTAGCTAATAATGGATTTAATAATCCCTTCCATACACCAACTATTTCGCCACTTAGTCCCATTCTAAAGACTTTAGCATATAAAAGTATATATAAAACATAATTTATTGTAATTGATATTTCTGATATATCTGAATTTGGTAATAGTGAAAATTTTTGTGTTAAATAATGAATAACTAACCATGTAATTGATATTACTAATGCTATAATTGATGATTGAATAGGCATTCCTAATTTTTCATTTACCTTTGAGAATGTCTTATATTTAGGGAACATTCCTCTTATAGCTAATGAATATGGTAATCTAGTAAGACCCATTGTTAATCCATTTACTGTTCCTAAAATTGATATAACAACAAAAGTTAATATAATTTTAGCACCCCAAGCACCAAAAATATTATTTGCTGCAAGATCTACATGGGCATCACCTAAACTCATTACTGTTTCTGGTCCAACATAAATACTTATTCCTACAAAATATAATAAATAAATTCCTAATATAAATAATGGAGCCACTACTAATGCCTTAGGTAAATTTTTACTTGGTTCTTTTATCTCATGAGCAATTGATGTAGCTACAATCCATCCATCAAAGGAAAATGCTATTGGAGCAATTGCAGAAATCCAAGCAAAGGATTGCATATTAGTTATATCAGTTATTGCTATAGCACTTGGTTTTCCAAAAACTAACCCTGCTATTGCTATAAATATTAAAGGTATTATTTTTATAACTGTAGAAGCATTTTGAAAAATACCTCCAAGTTTAGCCGATAATATATTTGTAATAAATATAATTAACATCATAGCTAGTCCAATTAAAATTTGAGTCTCTAGAGTACTTTCTAAGCCAAATAACATAGATATGTATATACCTGAAACCCATGTAACCACTGATATAAGTGTTGGATAATATAAAAATGTGTGAAACCATCCAAATGCACACGCTACTGACTTATTGTAAGAATACTCTGCATAAGTTATTATTCCACCTGCTTTTGTATTACGTGATGCAAGTTCTGAAATTGTTAAACTTCCAAAAATAATTCCTATAGCTGCTATACAAAACACTAAAATTCCTAAACTAACACTTCCATTTGTAGCTATTAAGATATTATCACTTTTAAAGAATATTCCTGATCCTATAACTACTCCTACTATCATTCCTATAGCTGTAAATAAACCATATTCATTCTTCTTCATATTATTCCTCCTTATCCTACGTAACCTTATTTGATAATATAACAAATAGTTGTTATGAATATATCATAATTTATTAAACATTAAAAGTCTTTACTAAAACTTTTTTCAATTTATTATAAAAATTTTAACAAATAAAACTATAATAATTTATTATTCTCTACTTTATTATAATAAATTGCCTATAAATTATTTCTAATTCATATATTTTGTTAATAAAATAACAAAATATATGAATTCTTATAAAATATGTTATTTAAATAAATATTTAGAATATTCAATGACTAATTATACAAATTCTTACTTAAATAAAATAATAGACTAGCCTACAAAATGTAAGCTAGTCCATTAAATCCGTTCACCTAATATAACCATAATCTCTCATTTTTACTTATACCATAATTTCATTTGAGAAATATTAGGATTAATATATCTTCACTATAAAATATACTTTAACAAACAATTTTACAGCTATATTTTTTATAATTTTAGTCCTAGTTATTTCTTAACTATAATTATACAACCTTTTTATATTATTAAAATACTTTCGATAAAACTAGTGTTTAATTTTTCTATTTGTAAATAATAGTATTTTTTTATTTAAAATTATTAAGTTATATTTAAGTTTAGTTATTTTATTTTTATATTACTTTTTATTGTAGAACTAGGAAATAATTGATTATAGAAGTTCTCAAACCCTTCATCATCTATTTTAATCTTCTCATTATCATTTATATAAAATTTATCCATAGTATCAACTATTAATTGAAACTTATTTATATTATTTTCTTCTAATAATACTTCATATAAATATGCTAAATGGTCTTGTAAATAACATTGTATTGTCTTTATATCTTCATCAGAAACTTTGCCTTCTTTATACATCTCTTTAATAGGACCATTTCTAAATATAAAATATGCTGATGCCTTTGATATTTTAGCTATATGCTCTTTTGCTTCCTTCATAAAGTCTACACCTCTTTTAAAATAATTCAATTAAACTTATAATTATGCTATAAATTTATTTTTTCTCTTTATATAAATTTTATTTTTTCTTCTAAATTTCTTTTTTATAAAACTAGAAAATAAATCAGTAATAGTATGTAATCCTGAACCTAAAAATAAAGCTAAAACTATATTTATTGATATAACTTTATTTGAGTTTATGTATTCTAAAGTTAGATTTATTAAATCATCAGTTGCTAAATTTATTACTTTTAAAGAATATAAAACTGAACATACTATTAAAACTATTATATATGTATATATAATACGTATTATGGGACCTAATAAAAACCCATGAGTAAATATACTCCTATGCTTAAAAATTTTTTGATATGGATTCCAAATAAATCTAATTTTTCCCCATCTATAATATTCTGAACTTTTAATATCTAAGTCACCTGAAAACATAAAGCCACCAAATAAATAAGTTACTACTCCAAATAAAGTTACAATAACTAATTTATTGGAATTTTCAAGTAATTCACTATTAATCATAAAAAAAACTAATCCTATAAAAGGGGATACTATTAATGTTACTTTATCATGTGTCTTCCCCTTGGCCATCTTAAGTACTCCTTAACTGTACTTAATAACTCCTATTGCAATTCCTAAAATATTAACATCTTTATCTCTTAATGTTATATTAGTATATAATGGGTTTGCTGGAGTAAGTACAGGTTCTTCTCCATTTGTATTAAGTATTTTTAAAGTTGCCTCTCCATCTAAACTTGCCGCTACTATATCATTATTATTAGCTGTAGACTGTTTCCTAATAACTACAAAATCTCCATCACAGATATCTTTATTAATCATACTATCACCTTTAACTTTTAAGATGAAAGTATCAGAACCTCTTCCAATCCAACTTTTGGGTAAAGAAAAATCACCTTCAACACTACCATTCATCTCTATTGGACTTCCTGCTGCTATATCATTAAATATTGGTATATCTAAAAGTTCATCTTCTTTAAATGATAAACCATCTTTAAGTAATATCTCTTTTTCTACTGCTGATGTATCAATATCAAAATTAGCTTCTGTTTTATTCTTTATATTTAAATATCTATAGGTATCTATTGTCTTTGGCATAATAATCTCTTTATTGTTAAATATTGTCTTGTATAAAAATGTTTTGCCCTTAAAATCCTCTCCTAAAGTCTTTAACTTCCTTCCTTTAACAAGCCATGAATATTTCTCATTACAAAGCTCACTATTAACAATGAAAATTAAGGAAGAGTAAGGATTATTCTTATAAATAGATTTTACAAAATCTATTTCACTCCTAGATAACTTTTCAGAATCATCTAATATAATGTGAGTATATTTTATATTATGTTTCTTTACATAGTTCTTAGCATATAAAACATCATTAAATCTATCTGAATAATTATTATCTTTTAAAATATTTACATAAGCATCTTTAATACTATATATTACTTTTCTTGAATTAGAGTTTTTATTAATTCTTTTACCTCTACCTTTTCTATCTATAATTAAATATTCATCTAAAGTAAAATCACAAGCTCTAATCCATAATATCTCATCTAATATAAAGTCATAATCCATTTTTCTAAGTATCTTATATTTTTTAGAAAGATCTTTTATTTTAGGATATAAATAATTTTTTATTTTTAAAATATTTTCATTATCTATATAAGTTTCATTTATTGAATTTTCCATTCTGTATGCTTTAGAGTAATTTAAAATCATATCATTTAATACATTAGACTCAAATCTTCCCTTATCTAATGAAAATAAAGAATAAAAATGATTTTTATTTTTTTCTATATTATACAGACTTATAACTTTGTCTCTATTAAATTTATCAGAAGAGATAAATAATATAGAATCCTCCTCATAAATACAATAATTATTTTCTAAATTGATAGCCTTATAAATAGATGTAGTACTTTTTCCTGTACCATTTTTTCCTTTTAATATTTTATATCCCACAGATTTTTGATTTATAAATTTACTTTGTACCTTAGAAAACTCCATATATAGTCACCTTCTCCCATACTATCATATTATTCTACTCTATTTTTAATAATATATATATGTGAGCTATATGTCAAACTAGAAATTAGAATTTTAACACTAATTTCACTATAATGGGAAATGTTAATGTAAATAATAATGTTGATACTAACATTAAAGCACTTGAATACTTATAGTCATTTTTATACCTCTTTGCAAAAATAGTTGAAAATTCACTAGTTGGCATTGCTTGAAGTAATATAATTGTACTTATAACCATAGAGTCTTCATTTAACAACTTTGCTAGTATAAATATTATACCAGGCATTATTATTAGCTTTATAAATACAGAATAATATATTGTAATATCACTAAATACACTCCTATAATCAACCTCACCTATTATAGAACCTATTATAAGCAAAACTAAAGGAGTAGTTATATCCCCTACTACTTTAAAGCTATAATAAATAAAATTAGGTAATTTAATATTAAAAATAACCATTAATAATCCTAAACAAATAGAAATAGTACCAGGGTTTACATAAGATTCATTTTTATTTCCTGTATAAACCTTTCTTCCGTATATCCAAAGCAATGAATAAAAAGTCATATTAAAAATACTTGCGTAAATCATTCCCTCTGCCCCAAATATACTTTCAATTGCTATTACTCCAATAAATCCACAATTTGAAAATACATTTGAAAACTTCATTATCATCCCCTTATTCTCCCCTATTGGCTTTATACATATATAGTTTACAATTATCAAAATTATAAAAGAAAGAAAACTATAAATAAAAGCTTTAACTATATTTGACAGCATACTACTATCATAGCTAAAGCTAAAGGAAGTAATTATAAGGAACGGAAGTGTTATATTAAAAATAAAACCTGTCATAGATTCTTGTAATTCATCTGTTACTATTTTCTTTTTCCCTCCATAAACTCCTATTGACATAATTAAAAACATAGAAACTACTTTCATTAAAACTTCATTTAAATTCAATTAATATTCCCCCTACCAAAGAAGTTATTCCATTTTTTACCTTTTAATTATATCATAACCATTTTTTTAGAACAATTAATTTTATCTACTAAAATACTTTACCACTAAATATCTTTTACTATTGATATTAAAATCTTTAATCTATTCTTTCCAAGAATTTGCTGAAGTTTTTTAGTTATATCCCCTTCTTTAAATACTTTATCTTTATTTTCTTCAACTATTTTACTTATATTTTCTCTCAACTCAACATCTGGAATCTTATTATCAAAATAATCATCTATATATTTTCTTAATGCATAACCTAAGTCTGCTTGACTTTTATAAAATGTTCTTATATTACTAATCATATTTTTCTCCTAAAGATATTAATTATTTTCTTTATACATATTTTATACTTTTTTTATACTAAGTCAAATAATTACTTCTTAAAATAATCTTAAATATTCTAATAAAGGTTGATTTTTACTTGTAAATTTTAATAATATTAATATGATATTATTAATATTGAATCTGTTAAGTTGATATGAAAAAATAGCTTGATTTTTCATAGAATTACTTGCTCTTTGAAAATTATATAAGTTTGAATGTTTTATTGTATGGCAAATAAGCCTACAATAGCATTGATTTTTTGCAGGTTAATCAAAGGTATTAAATTTAATTAAGATGCTGAAAACCAAGAGTTTTTAGAAAAGCTATCGCTGGCGAAGCCGGCAACTTCTGCTGGAGTACAGTTATTTAATGATCCATGTGGTCTAATAAAGTTATAGTGAAAGATAAATAAATATATAAGGTTATTAGCTTTTTGAAAAGAGTTGAATCCTTTCTTGGTTTTATACCAGGCTTTAAATGTTTTATTAAATGATTCAATTAAATTATTATTTGTATCACTAGACATTGGAGCTACAGGAATATGAGTTGTATTGGGCAATAGCGTAGCCACGGCTTCATTATATGAAGGTAATCTATCAGTTATAAAATTAGCTGGTTCACCAAATTTTTTAGCTTCATTTACCAATGCGTATGCTGAATCAGAACTTCTAGATTTAGTTAAATGAAATGCTAAAATAAATCTAGTTTCTGAATCAATAGCTAACCAAAGGTAGTATCTTTCACCATTAATAAATACTACTGTTTCATCAGCGTGCCAATCGTCAGATTGTAAGTTTAAACTAGCTTTAAATTTATCAGCCTTTTGTTTAAAGAAAGGTGCAAATTTATTAGTCCAACTGGCTATCGTGACATGAGATACTTTAATTCCAGAGTTAATCATCAAGAATTGAGAAATGGCTCTTGTTGATGAATTATTTAAAAAATATAGTGTTAATGCAGTTAGTATTACATGTAGCGGAAAACGCATTCCTTTCATTGAAAGGGAACCACTAACTAATTCACTAGAAGCTGTATCAATATTGGTGGTGTGATGTTTTACTATTATGTGATTACACTTCTTGTTATTGCACTTATAGCGATTGTAATGTTTATATGCATGATGTAAGTAAGTTCCCTTACCGCATCTAGGACATTTAGGATTATTTAGTTTAGGACGTCCGTCACCGTCGCCTAGGACGAATTGGCGCTTACACTGCTTACATTGATACTTTTGTTTAGCCTGCTTATTCATACCAAACTTATATAGTTTATCAGAATTACAGCGTGGGCATTTTATATTAGTTTTGCTCATTGTTCTTCTCTCCTTTTCGAAGGGGGTATTATTTAGTCTTGCAAACCTATTGTATTTCCTTGGGTTGAGAAGAGCAATGTTCATATAACTTAACAGATCGTTAATATTTATAAGGAGATTTATTATGAAGAAGAAAATTTTTAGTTTAATTACAGCTTCTGCTATTGCAGTTTCATGCTTTACAGTAAATGTACAGGCTCAAAATAAAGAAAGAGTAACATTTGGAATAGATTTAAATGATTATCAAGAAGAACAAATGCTAAAAGAGTTTGGTGTTTCTAAAGATAAAGTTAGTATAGATAGAATAACTAACGATGATATAATCAGACAACTAGGTCTTGACCCTAACGACAAATCAAATTATCAAGGTGGATGTTATTCATCATCATATGTAAAACTTACTGATAAAGGCGGAATTAATGTACAAGCCAATAATCTAACGGAAGTAACAGGACTAATGTTATCTAATGCATTAGTTACTTCTGGTGTTACTAGTGCTGAAGTTAAAGCAAGTTCCCCATTTCCTGTTACAGGTACATCTGCTTTATCTGGAATACTAAAAGGATTTGAACAAGCTAAAGGAGAAGAACTTTCTCTAAAAAATAAAAAAGTTGCTCAAAAAGAAATTGAAACTACATCTAAACTAGCAGATGAAATTGGTGCTGATGAAGCTGCTGCAGTTATAAATGACATTAAAACAGAAGTTATTAAAAAAGCTCCTAAAAATGATACTGAAGTTAATAAAATAGTGGATAATTTAACTGAAGACTATAAAGTTAATTTAACAAATAACCAAAAAGACAATATTAAAAGTCTAATGACTGAAATAAATAATTTAGACATTGATTATAGTAAAGTTAAAAACACACTAAATAATTTAGGGGATCAGTTATCAAATGCACTTAAAAATGCAGGTAAAGAATTATCAGAAAGTGGATTTTTCCAAAAACTTCTAGATGGTATTTCTGACTTCTTTAAAAGTATAGGGGAATGGTTTAAATCACTAGGTAATAAAGAAGCTATAGATAACTTAGATAATAAGAATTCAAATAATCCTGCTACCACTAATAATTCTAATTTAAATTCTGATAATAATGAGGAAAACAAAACCACAGATAATAAAAGTGATGAAAAATTAAATTCTGAAAAAAATAATTCTAATTCTGAAGATGATAATAAACTCAAGGAAGATGTAAATAAAGAAAAAGAACAATCTATCTCTAATACAAATACTGAAAGTGAAGTAAATACTACTAATACTGAATCTCAACCATCTTCAACATCACAAAGAAATTAATAAATATAAAAATAGCCATCCCATAAAGTTAAACTTATAGGATGGCTTATTATTTTATTATTTTTCATTCACTTTTATTAGTATTTTTCTTCATTATTACTAATCATATTTGTTAACTTGTTTTCGAGATAAATTTATATTTTCTACACATAAAGAATAATATGTTATATATTTTTCTAAAAATAAAGTAGTATTCTAACTTAATTGAATACTACTTTAATAAATTTATATATTCTTATTTTCCATCTATATTTTGCTATACTTTTAATTATATCTATAACCTTTAAACTAAAGTTAATTAAAGGTAAGTGTTATTTGACAGGTATGTTTTGTTTCATATACTCATGAAAAGATATTATTATTCTAAGAACATAAGTAACTTTTTATTCTTACTTCATATACCTGTAGTTTTAATCTTATATCTATCTTCTCCAAAAACCGCTATATTTTGAAGGATAACTACAAACCTACCATTTTTCCACTTTAGTCTATTTTGTATTATAGCTATAACCTTTTCTTTATCATGACTTATTAATGTTTGATATATATATAGCTCTTCTTGAGATCCAAACTCTTCTCCCCAAGTTGATCCTATTGGATAAACTGCATTTAAATCTGTATTTATAAGTTTAGCGTTTATACTTAGTATTCCAAATTTATCATATATTTTAGATAACCATTTTTTATTATAATATTTTATTGTAATTAAATACATCATATTTAATCTTTTACAATAAACTTCTATTATATAATTATCTTTATAAACAGCTTCTATAATATATTCCTCTAAAAACTTATGACCATTAAATATCTCTTTATATTTTCTATCTATATAAGAAAATATATAGTTATTATTTTTATCTTCTAAAATATAGTTAAAGCCTTGGACTAATATGTCTTCTTTATAATTAGTTGTAAAATTACCTAAATATAATTTATAGGTAATACCTGTGTGGCTTTCTAGGTCTATTCTATCAATATGTCCTGTAAGTCCATTTTCAACTCTAATAAATATTTCTCCTGTAAACTTATGCTGCTTATTATTTTCATGAATTTCAATTAAAGATATCTTATCATTGTGCCCATTACCAGTAGTATCACCATATTTAACTTCAATAACTACTTCCCTTACATCTAAGATTTTATTTAAATTTTTACTCATAAAAAAACCTCATTATTAATTTATATTAATATATGTTTTTTAAGGTTATTTGAGCATAAATATTAAAAATTCACTTCTTTAATCCTCTATATATTGCATATTTTAATTCATATATATATTCTTCTTTATCTGGCATATCACTTTTTTCAGCATCTTCTATAGATTTATTTACATCATAAGGAATTCTTATTATTGATGTAGAGATTACATCTTTCTTTTTTGAATTATATTCCCCTTCAATTATTGCATAAGCTGCCTCACTAATTTCTAAAGGATTTCCTACACTACCTACATTTATCAATGTTTTACCAGCAAAGTATTCTATAAATGCATAATGTAAATGTCCATATATAACAATATCAGCTTCTTTTCCATTTAATTGTGGTGGTATAAATAATTTAAGCTTATCTTCCTTTGTTGATTCTACTGCAACTCTAAAAAACAAATCTTTAATTGATGAATGAAAAATTCTAACTAAATTTCCACTTATATAAAATTCACTATATATTGGAAGGTTTTTTAGATATTCTAATTGATCATTTCTTAATTTTTCTTTATGCCATTTTACAAAGTATTTATTATTTACTTCTGATACAAGATAGTCCCAGTTACCTTTAATAACTATTTCACAATTATTTTTAACTTTATCAACAACTTCTTCTGTATTAGGTCCCTTTCCTACTAAATCACCTAAACATATAATTCTAGTTATTCCACGCTTATTTATATCATTAAACACAGTATTCAATGCATTTAGGTTTCCATGTACATCTGAAATTATAGCTATTTTTTCCCTCATTAAAATCACCCTTTATCATTTTAATTTAAATGTTTTTGGAGCTACTTTATAAATTACTATAAGTGCAATTATCATATATATTATAGTTGCTATACTAACCCCTATACTAAAATAATATGAAGATGTTTTATAATGTAAACATCTATAACTTAAAATATAAACAATCCAATTTACAACTTTAAAAGTCGGACTTTTAATTGTTAATTCTGAAGTATATGGTTGTATTACATAATACATAAATAAATGATGAATAGAAAAAAATGCTGATAAGCATATTATACATATTAATGTAGGTATTATTTTAATTAGAGAAGAGGCTTGTCCACACCAAATTATTAAAATTATAAAAGCTACACATAGTGCTATAGCTGGTATAATATTAAGTGATACAATTTTTTTTAATCTTGATGTAAAATTTGATAAAATAACTTTTCCTTCTGTGTAATATGAATACCTTAAAAGACTTTTATCACAATTATAAAACATAGCTTTGCAAATTCTTTCTGTGGTTGAAATTGTGTACATTATAAATACCATTAATGGAGTTGATATTGTAATAGCATCAACCATTTGAATTTTTAAATTTGGCATAAAAAATAATGTAATCATAGCTATTAAACATAAAATACCTATTATTACCACTCTAATCTTTATTGAATTAACCATTATTTTTCTGTGTCTTAAAAAGAATAGTGAATTTAAATATTCATATCCTTCTTTATCTTCATAAACTTTAGAAATTAGTTGACTTTTTTCTATTTTATTCTCATCAATTTCTACATCTGAAAAATTAATATCAGAAACTAACTCATCACTAATAAAAATCTTATCTTTTGTTATATATTCTTTTGCTAATCTAGTATATCTTTTATATTTCCATAAATATAAAAAACTTAATGTACCTAAAATAGCTATACATAAAAAAATAAATAAATTAAATAATATTTTATTAAAATCTATTATATAACCTAAATAAGGCAAAAGATATGCTGCTGCCAACCCTATAATAAATATTCCTACAAAAAAATAAGTCTTTTTGCAAATTATTTTCTTTTTTTTATCATATATGTATAGTCCTATAGCTTCTACTATAAATCTAAGAGAAGTAAACTCTATAAGTAGTAATATAGCTTTTAAAAAAGGAACTCCCATTATTAATATAGCTGGAACAAAAAATATAAAATCTGCTAACCTTATATATATAATTTGACTTAAATAATAATCCCTTGCATTAACTCGCATTAAATTAATCATATTAAACACTTTTTTATCTGAGTCAAATATCATAGTCCCTAACAAAGGTCCCATAAAAAGGCTTAAGAAAAAAAAGATTTGCAAATAAACTATATGTTTATCATAATCACCCTTTATAAGAAACTTTGTAGCCAATATAATCATAAGAAAAACATATATAATTTTTCCCACAAACTTAAAAAGTATTCCAAATACCTCTGATATAATACCTAGTGTTAACTTTATATTAGTCTTGTTATATAACTCATCAGAAAATTTTTTACCTATAAAAGGAATCTTCTTTAAAAAGTATATAAAGGTATTTGCTTCTTCTGCAAATGATACTTTATATGTATTAATAAAGGTTCTAATCATTAGTTTCCTCCTTTAAGATATTTATAATTTTTTCTTCAAAATCTGAACTATTTAAAATTTTATTATCTACTCCTTCTAAAACTCCATTGTTTAATACAACTATTTCATCACATAAATCTGTTGCTAACTGCAAAATATGTGTTGAAAAAATTATTATATGATTACTTTTTATCCTTTTTAATAAATTCTTTATTTCAAGAGCTACTACTACATCAAATGATGTTAATGGTTCATCTAATAAAATTACAGGTGGTCTACTTATTAAAAAACATAACATTTGAATTTTATTTTTCATTCCATGGGAATATCCCTTTATAAGTCTATATCTATCCTCTTTATTTATTTTTATTATGTCAAAATACTCTTCAATAGTTAGTATATTATCTATTTTGTTTTTATTAATATCTATATAAAACTTTAGAAATTCATAGCCTGTTAAAAATTCAGGAAGAACTGGCTCTGAAAACACATACCCTACCTTTGAATAATCTAAAATTTCTGTAGAATCTCCATCTTCTGATAATATTATCTTTCCATTATCACATTTAATCTCACCACTTATGCAATTAAAAAGTGTAGTTTTACCTGCTCCATTACGACCTAGTAATCCATATATTTTTCCTTTTTTAAAAATAAAAGAAGCTCCTTTTAACACTTCTTTATTTCCATAATTTTTTTTAATATTTTCTAAGCTTAACTCCATCTGGTCTCCCCCTAACAAGTTCATATTTTGTTATAAAGTATATCATACTTTATAACATAATTCGATTTATTTAACATAAATTATAATTATACATACTATATAGTATACTATTACAAATGAGGAATTTCGCTATGAAAAAAGGATTTTTTAAACTCTTTGAGTACTGGAAGTCAACTTATATAAGTTTTAAAATATTATCTATTTTAGCATTTTGTTCACTTCTATCAATTATAATTTCAGTATTTAATAACCACTTAGATGCTAATGGCAATTTAGTTATAATAAGACATACTTTTTCATCTATTATAGGATACTTCTTAGAAAATACTACAAAAAAAGTATTTATTTGTACTGATGAAGTTATTATTTTAAGAAATTTAATCGTAGGCGTAATTTCAATAACAATTTTAATTGTTATCACCTTAGCTTGTCTTTTTAATATTAATGTAAATAATCCTTCACTATTGTTATTAAAAAACATTCTATGTTCATGTGTAGGTTTTTTAATAAGTGCTAGTGAAACCTGTATAAAATAAAACTTATCTATATAATATACAAAATAAAAAAAGATGATTTCTATAGTAGATAGAAATCATCTTTTTAATACTTCTTAAACTTTTTTAAAGCAGTATTCCTGAATCTAATAAAATACACTCATCTCCTACTTTTATTTTTCCACCCTTTATAACTTTGGTAAATATCCCATTAGTTGGCATAATACATTGTCCTACTTGATAGAATATTGCACATTTATCATGGCACTTCTTTCCTATTTGAGTTACTTCTAACTCCACTTCTCCTACCTTAATCCTTTGACCTACAGGAAGTTTATTTAATTCTATTCCTTCAACTACTAAATTTTCTCCAAAGGCTCCAAAATTTACATTTGCCCCTTTAGATCTAAAGTTTTCTATTTTTTCTAATGCTAATAAACTTACTTGTCTATGCCATTTTCCTGCATGGGCATCTCCTTCTATTCCAAAGTCTTCTATAACATTTACTTCATTTACCATTACCTTGGCAGTTCCCTTTTTTTCACTTGTACATATAGCTATTAGTTTATTCATTCCTCATCCTCCAATTTCATTCATAAATCTTATCTCTTCATCTTTGTTATTCTCATTAAATAAATGTTTTTCAGGTTTATTATATATATTTTCTGAAATAAGATTTTTCAATTTTTCCTCTGTTATTCCTTGCCTTAATAATTCCCTTAAATTGACTCCATAATTAAAATGTAAACATTGCTTTAAAAATCCATCTGGAGTTAATCTTATTCTATTACACTCACTGCAAAAACAATTACTTATAGCACTTATAAATCCAACTTTACCTATTGAATTATCTATTTTTATATATTTTGCAGGACCAGAACTTTTTTCTCTTTTAAATTCTTTTAAATTCTTATATTTATTTTTTATTATACTTAAAATTTCTGAATTAGTAACTGGTTTAAACTTTTTACCTTCTCCAATCGGCATAAGCTCTATAAACCTTATATCTATAGGTTTAGTAATTGTTAAATTTACAAAATCTAAAATTTCATCTTTATTTATTTCATCTATTATTACAGTATTAAGCTTAACTTTAATGTTATTCTCAATACATTTATCAATGGCTTTTAAAACTTTATTTAACTCGCCACCTCTAGTTATATTTTTAAATCTATCATACTTTAGAGAATCTAAACTTATATTTACACCTTTTACTCCATTTTTCGCTAAAGTTTCTATGTAATCTAAAAGAAGTATTCCATTAGTTGTTATATATATTTCTTCTATTCCATCTATTTTATTTATATCTTCTATTAACTTTAATATATCTTTTCTAACTAATGGTTCCCCTCCTGTAATTCTTATTTTTTTTATTCCAAGTTTTGAGAACTCACATACAATTTTATAAATTTCTTCATTAGTAAGCTTCTCATCTAAATTTAGAAATTTATTATTTTTTTCACCCATGCAATAAATGCATCTTAAGTTACAATTATCTGTAACAGATATTCTTAAATAGTCTATGTTTCTCCCAAATCTATCTTTCATCCTTTATCTATGTACATTGTTTAAAAATTAAGATATTAAACTTAAAAATTAAACTCGCCACTTTTTCCTCCTGTTTTCTTTAATAAATGAGTTCCCTCTATAACCATTCTCTTGTCTACAGCTTTACACATATCGTAAATAGTTAGCGCTGAAACCATGGCTGCAGTCAATGCTTCCATTTCTACTCCTGTTTTATCAAAGATTTTAACACTTGCTTTTATATCTATACAACTTTCATCTTTATTTATTTTAAACTCTATATCACAACTTGATATCATAAGTGGATGACACATAGGTATTAGATTTGAAGTTTGTTTACTTGCCATTATTCCAGCTACTCTTGCTACTCCTAAAACATCTCCTTTTCCAATTTTACCTTGTTCTATAAGATTTAAAGTTTCTTTACTTGTTTTTATTTTTGAAACTGCTATTGCCACTCTTTTAGTTTTATCTTTGTCTGATACATCCACCATTCTTGCGTTTCCACTTTCATCAAAATGAGTTAAATTATTCTTCATAAATCCTCCTATTATTTTCCGAAAGAACAATGCGGGAAAGTACATACTTTACAATCTAAGCATAATCCCCCATGTCCATACTTAACTATATCTTCTAAGGTTAATTTTTCATCAGCAAGTATTCTTGGTAATACTAAGTCTAAAATTGTTCTTTTACAATACATTGCACAACTTGGAATTCCAAGTATAGGTAGTTCATCTTTATAAGCTAATAAAAACATAGCCCCAGGCAGAACTGGTGAACCATATGTTATTAACTCCCCACCACATTCTTTAATTGCTGTTGGAGTAACATCATCTGGATCTACCGACATTCCACCTGTACATATAACCATATCTGCTCCATTTTTAATTACTTCTTTTATCCCCTCTTTAATTCTTTCCTTATCATCTGGTAATATTATTTGTTTAACTTTACTATTACCATACTCTTTAAGCTTTCTCTCAATTACAGGTAGAAAAGCATCTTTTATTCTTCCATAAAAAACTTCATTTCCTGTAGTTATTAAAGTTATATTTTTTTCTTTATATTCTTTAATTGAAATAATTGGTTTTTTTATTAACTTTTCTGCTTCTATTATTTTTTTCTCATCTATTATTAAAGGTATAACTCTAGTAGCCGCTATTTTTTCTCCATTTTTTATAGGTGTATTATTATGTATAGTTGAAACTATTATTTCTCCCAATGAATTTATTTTAAGTAAACTTTCTTTATCTATTTTCAAAAGGCCTTTTTTATCTGCAAAAAAATCTATTTTCCCCTCCTTAATTTCTTCTGATTTAGTTATTCCATCTCCCATAATTAAAGGTACTAATCTTTTTGCTGCATCATTTTCATGTAATTCCCCATCTTTAGGTTCCCATACATAAACATGATCCTTTCCAATTAATAATAATTTTTCTATATCTTCTTCTTTTATAATATGACCCTTTTTAAAAATTCTTCCTTTAAATTCTCCAGGTATTATTTGAGTTACATCATGAGAAAGCATAGTTCCAACTGCATCCTGAACTTTTATCATTTTCATTAAAATCACATCCTATATTAATTAATCATATTTTTTATTAAATAGTTATATATGCTCATTAAAAATATAGCAACTGTAAATACTATTATTAAAATTTGTATTGCTTCTTTATTATTATTATTTTCAATTGCATAGAACATAGCCATTGGTAATGTTTGAGTTTTTCCTTTAATATTTCCAGCAACTAAAATAGTTGCTCCAAATTCTCCAAAGGCTCTAGCAAATGATAATAAAATTCCTGTAAGTATCCCTCCCTTTGAAAGAGGAAGAACTATTTTTGTAAATATTTGAATATCATTAGCTCCACATATCATGGCTGCCTCTTTTACCTCTTTATCTACTGATATAATAGAAGCTTTTATGCTTTGATACATAATTGGAAGTGTTACAACTACAGCAGCTATTATTGCCGCTGATATTGTAAATATTATAGATGTATTAAATAAATTTTTAATCAATTTCCCTATCCATCCACTTTTACCCAAAACTAATAATATTAAGTATCCAGTAGCTGATGGTGGGATGAACATGGGCAATATTACAAAAGCCTCTATCATTTTCCTTATCTTTGTGTCTTTATCTAATATAAACTTTATTAATGCTAAAGACATAATTAATGTAATAATCACTGAAATTATAACTACTTTTATAGAAATAAATGTTGCTTCTTTTATCATTAATACTCCTTACATAGTAAATCCATATTCGTTAAATATTTCTTTGCCTTTATCTGCTGTCATAAAGTTAATAAATTTTTTAGCTTCATCTTTATTAGATGATGAATTTATTAATGCTAATGAATATGAAATTTCTTTATGAAGATTATTAGGAACCTCTAATACCACTTCACTAGATTTTAAATCTAAAGAATCACTTTTATAAATAAACCCATATTCAGCATCACTATTTTCCACATATGTTTTTACTGCTTTTACATCTTTAGCTAAAACCATTCTATCCTCAAGGCTAGAAAATATATTTATATTCTCTAATGATTCTTTTGCATATTCTCAAGCTGGAACTGTATTCCATTCACCTATGGCTATTTTTCCATCTATATTTTTTAAATCTTCTAATGAATTAAAATTATTCTTAACTTCTTTATTCTTTATTAATACTAATGAATTTTTAATTGGATCTGACCTGTCTTCGCTTAATACTAGCCCATCTTTAATTAACTGATCTACATACTTCTTACTTGCAGAGAAAAATATATCTACTTCTGCTCCTTCTGATATTTGTTTCTTTAAAGTACCCGATCCAGCAGCATTTATATTTATTTTCACATTGTTATTTTTCTCATATTCTTCTTTTATTTTCTCAATAGGATCTTTTAAACTAGCAGCTATACTAATTGTTATTTCCTTATTTTTCACTTCATTCTTCTTACTAGAACACCCCATTAATAAAATCCCCATTGAAAGTATTAAAATTACTATTTTACTTATTTTCTTGCACATTCTTTTGCCTCCCCTAATAAAATATCTATTCCATGTTTAATGTCATCTAAAGCAAACTCTAATGCTTCTTTACATGCTTTAGGACTTCCAGGTAAATTTACTATTAATGTATTTTTTCTTATACCTGAAACAGCTCTTGAAAGCATAGCTCTTTTAGTTATACTTAGACTATACCATCTAATTGCTTCACAAATTCCTGGAGTTTCTCTTTCAATAACTACTTTTGTAGCTTCTGGTGTAACATCTCTAGTAGAAAACCCAGTTCCACCTGTAGTTAAAATTAAATTTAAATTAAGTTCATCACTCATATATAAAAGCTCATTAGATAACATATCTTTTTCATCTGGAAGAATTATATACTTCTTTACTTCAAAGCCATTTGCTTCTACTATTTCTTTTATAACTTCTCCACTTCTATCTTCTCTTTCACCTTTGTAGCCTTTATCACTACTTGTTATTATCCCTATAGTGTACATTATATCTCCTCCAATTCTTTATATTCTTGTATTGTATTCACATTAGTGAAATTCTTTTCTTCTAATCCCTTAATAATTTTATAATTTAAATTTAAAATTATTTTTTGTAATTTATTATTTTTATGCTTTAGATTTTCCTTTAAAATATTTACTATATCTTTTGAATATACAGCACATAATGGCTGAAGTCTATTATTAACTTTAGGTATTAAAATATCAAAATCACTATCTTCTTCTCCTAACCTTTTTAAAAGTTCTCTACTTAGAAGAGGCATATCACAGGCTACACATAAACAATATTTAGTTTTTGAGTTTTCTAATGCAGAATGTATTCCACTTAATGGTCCTTGTTCTTTATAAATATCTTCGACAACTCTTAAATTAAACTCTTTATAAATTTCTTTATTATTTGCAATTATTATTATTTCTTTATAGTCTTTACCTTTTTCTATTATATTTTCTATAAATGTTTTTTCTCTATATTTTAAAAATGCTTTATTGTTATAGTTCATACGACTACTTTTTCCTCCAGCTAAAATAGCTAAGGTTTTATCAATCACTATAAATTCCTTCTCTCTTTAAAGTCTTATTATATTTACTAACTCCCCTTTTTTAACACCTAGACTTCCTTCTTCTATTTCAACTATACAATTTGAATTTAATGTAGAGCTTAAAATTCCATTTCCACTTTTCTTCTGAGTTATTTTAACTATTTGCCCTTTTTCATTTGTAACTAAATGACCTCGTATAAATCTTCTTTGAGGACTTTTTTTATTTATATCATCATAAAGTATAGCCTTTTCTCTTACTATAGAAAGCTCTTCTTTGCCATTTAATTTTTCTAAGCTTGGTT
Organism: Clostridium septicum; assembly: GCF_003606265.1. Taxonomy (NCBI): domain Bacteria; kingdom Bacillati; phylum Bacillota; class Clostridia; order Eubacteriales; family Clostridiaceae; genus Clostridium; species Clostridium septicum. The sequence continues at coordinate 3,371,228 of NZ_CP023671.1, read as the reverse complement.
TCACTAGAAGCTCAAATGTTGTTAATGCAGCTGTCGGATTCCCTGAAAGACTTATAACTAAAGCTTTATTTAATTTACTACACAATACGGCTGAGCCAGGTTTAATTTTTATTTTCCAAAACAACCTTGTACCCCCAGCTATATTTACAGCTTCATTAATTAAATCTTTTTCCCCAACTGAAACTCCACCTGTTGTTATTATTAAATCAACTTTGCTAGAAATATCTTTTAATTCTTCAGATATTTCTAATTTACTATCTTTTACATGTTTTATTAGTGATACATCATATCCTAGTTCTTTAATTCTTGCCATTATACTATATCTATTGCTATTATATATTTTCCCTAAAGTTAATTCTTCTATAACATCTAAAACCTCATCACCAGTACTTATTATGGCTATTCTAGGTTTTTTATAAACTTTCACTTCACTAATTCCAGAACTAGCTAATATTCCTATATCTGCATAATTAAGTTTTCTGTTAGCCTTTATTAAAAGTTGATCTTTTTTAATATCTTCACCTTTAAAACAAATATTTTCATTTTCTTTTAATGATTTTTTTAATTTTATAAATTCTCCCTCTACTATAACATCTTCTTGCTTTATTACAGCATTAGCGCCTAATGGAATTGGTGCCCCTGTCATTATTCTTATAGTTTCAAAATCTTTTATTTCTTTTTTAGAAAAACTACCTGCATATACCTTATCTATAATTTTTAATTTAGTATTTTCTAAGTTTGATGCCTTTATAGCATATCCATCCATTGCTGACTTATTAAAAGGTGGATTATCTATTTTTGAATATATATTATTTTTTACTGTTCTATTAACAGAATCCATTAAAGATATAATTTCTGTATCTAAAGGTAATATATTTCTATTTAATATATCTATCGCATCCTCTAATGAAACAAATTTTCTCACCATTAAAATCTCCTTTTAATTAACTCTTTAAAAATTTCTAAAAATAAAATAAGCTTATTACTTATATTTTGGGCATAAGTAATAAGCTTATTTTTAAAGCATAAAAATTTATACTTTAACTTATTTTCCTTCCCAAAATGTGGAGGCAATGTCTTTTCAAACAGAACCTTGTGAATTTATAAATTCAGGCATAATAACCATTGACTATACTATTCTTTAGGTTAATTATGCTCCAGAAAACTTACTTCTATTTAATTTTTGAATATTCTTTTTCATTTTCAACTAAGTCTGCTAAAGCTTTATAATCTTCTTTATCAATAACTGGAACATCAAAGTAATTTATATTTTCATTACTAGCTATTGCTATTAAATTTTCTTTAGGAGTTATTATTTCTTTACTTAATCCCTTTCTAAAAACTTCTATCTTCCTAAGATTACTATTTTTATATCCTTCTACTAATACAAAATCCTTATCCAGTACCATATTAATTATTTCGTCTAAGCTTACTTCATTATTTACCTCTTTTATCATTGCTAATCTATTTTTAGACGATATAATTACTGTTTCTGCTCCAGCTTTCCTATGTCTATATGTGTCTTTACCTTTTTTATCAATATCAAATCCATGTACATCATGCTTTATAGTTGAAACACTATAACCTCTACCACTTAACTCTTTTATCAATCCTTCTATTAATACTGTTTTTCCAACATTAGATCCAGTTCCTATAATATTAATTATCTTACACATTATTATCTTTCCTTTATATTTTATTTGAATTAATTATATAATTTATTTTTTCTAAACTCTTTAAAATATTATACACTATTTTCGACACATCTTCTTACTTTATAAGTAAATTATGTATTTATTTTGTATTTTTTCAAATTACTACTTGAATTTTAATAAATTTACTGTATAATTATTTTATAATTTATTTATAGGAGGTCTTTAAATTGTCAAATAAAGACATATTATCAAAAGAAAAATTAAAAAATTTACCTATCGGTGTTATGGCTACTTTGTTAGGTACCTTAACATTAAGCAATGTATTTGCTATGCTTGGATTTAACTCATTAAGACATCTAGCTGTTAATATTGGAGTTGTAATTATACTTGCAGGATTTATGAAGTTATTTTTACATCCTAAACAAGTCTTTACAGAAATGGACGACACAGTTTTAGGAAGTATTTATCCTACTTTCTGCATGTCAATGATGCTAATGGCTGCTTATTATGTTAAATATAATTTTACATTAGGTAAATCTCTGTGGTTATTTGCAGTATCTCTTAATGTTATAGTACTTATAATTTTTACTTATAATAATTTAATAAAGAAATTTGAAATCAATAAATTTTTACCGCCTTATTTTGTTCCTTATGTTGGAATAATAGTAGCAGTAATAACTAGCACAGCTATGAAAGCACCTGTTATAACTAAAGTAATATTCTATTTTTCATTTATTGCATATTTTATAATATTGCCTTTTATGATTTATAGATTGGCTACAAAACCTGTTGCTGATTTACCATATCCAACACTTTGTATAATGGCTGCCCCACCTAGTCTTTGTGTAGTTGCTTACTTAACATTATTTAAAGAAGCAAATGTTTATCTAACATTATTTGTATATTTAATAGTAATATTATGTTGTATATACATGTACACCAGACTACCTAAAATTTTAAGAATGAAATTTACACCTTCATTTGCAGGTATAACATTTCCACTTGCAATATCAACGCTTGCTACTTTTAAAGTAAGTGCATTAATGAATGATATTGGACAAGCTACTTTCTCAAATATCTTAAGAGAATTAGGGTCATTACAACTTATACTAGCTTCTGCTGGAATATTATTTGTTATTTACAACTTTATTAAATTATTAATTGATTCATTTAAAATAGAAAACTAACAATACATATTTAAGGTTATAAAGTAAAATTACTTTATAACCTTTTTATTTTAGTTAATTTTAAAACTACTATTTATAACTGTATTCAAAATTTTCTTCTATATTAAAGAAATCTGAGTAATCTATGTCAAAAATATTTTTCTTTACTTTTGAAATATCTATTTTTTCTTTTATAAGCTGAGTTAAGACTCCTGCATAAGATAAATCCCCTTGAATTATACTTCCATATATTTTTCCATCTTTATGAATTATCTTTTTATAATTATCTTTATCTCTTCTAATTTCTACCTTATATGAATCATCTGGAGCCTCAGTTATTCCTAATGACATTGTAGCAATACCAACAAAATTCATGGTATTTTTACTTCCAAAGAAATCTGTCATAATTAAAGAATTGTTTAGCATATTATTAGCTGCTATTATTCCTTCTTTTACAGCCGTTGGCCATATAGGGTTTCTTCCTGTTACATCCCCAGCCCCATATACGTTTGTAATATTTGTTTCTCCCTTTTCATTTATAATTAAACCAAACCTATCTGTAGCTACTTCAGTTTCATTTATAAAGCCAATATTAGCCCTTACTCCTGTAGCGACTATTACTAACTCACATGGAATCTCTTCTCCTGTATTTAATAGTAAGGCTTTAGGATTTTTATTTTCATCAATTATAAGCTTCTCTGCTTTAACATTAAGCTTTAAATTTACTCCTTTTTCCTTAAACTTCTCTTCATAAACTTTAGAAGTGTATTTATCTAATTGAAGTGGAAGTATTTTATCTCCCATTTCTACTAATGAAACATTTAAACCAGATTCTAATAGTCCACTAATAGCATCTATACCAACTAGTCCAGCTCCTAATACAACTACATTTTTTATATTATTTATTTCATTCTTTATAAGAATTGCATCTTCTAAATTTCTAAGTCCTACTACTCTATTAGCCTCTCTTAAATTTACAATTGGAGGTATAAAAGAAGAAGCTCCACTAGCTATTAAAATCTTGTCATAGCTTAAAATATTATTATTTGAAAGAACTATTTTTTGATTTTTTTCATCTAAAGAAATAACCTCTACACCCTTAATCCAATTTATATTATTATTTGTAAAAAAGTTTTCATCTGCAAAATTTAATTCCTTAATATTTCTGTGATTTGAAATATAGTGATGTAATATACATCTTGAATATACATATTCATCTTTTGATACTAATGTTATTTCTGCATTCTCATCTAATTCTCTTAATGTTTTAGCCCCACTTATCCCTGCTGCTGAGGCACCTATAACTACATATTTCATTATTCATCTACCTCCTCTAAAGTAATTGCTGACATAGGACATTTTTCTACACATTGAGGAGTACCTTCCTTCGAATTCTTACACATATCACACTTCATAATTTCTTTGTGCTTCTCCTTTTCGGCTTTTAATACACCATAAGGACACGCCATTATACACATATAACAACTTGCACATTTATTTTTATCATAATTAACTAATCCAGTTTCTTTATCCTTACTCATAGCTCCTGTCATACAGGTGTAAACACACTCTGGCTTATCACAATGTCTACAAAAAATAGGAGCATATTTGCCATTACCATCTATTGTTATTCTACTTCTAGTTTCCTCTGATTCATGAGATACTAAACAAGCTGTAGTACAAGTTAAACACCCTACACATTTTTTTCTATCTATTTTTATTCTCTTCATGTTAATAGCTCCTTAATGATTTATTTTTTCAATATTTACTGCCACTGTCTTATATGATGGCTCCTTTGAATATGGATCAAATATTGAAGGCGTTAATGCATTAGTTTCTATATAATGAATTGGTGCATATAAATGATTTTTCTTAACATTGTCTGTAATTTTTGCAGTAAACTCTGCTTTAACACCATTGGAAGAATTGATTCTAATTCTTTCATTTTGTGAAATATTTAACTCTTTTGCAAGTTCTTCATTTATATAAACATAAGAATCTTTTAGAGTTATATTAGAAACTATATCAATTTCTCTTGTTCTAGTTTGTGTATGCCATTGTCCAACAGTACCTCTACCTGAGTTAAATATGTAAGGAAATTCTTCTGTTGTCTTTGTTGGACACTCTAAAACATCTTCAAACATAAACTTAACCTTTTTGGATGGCGTATAATACTTATTATCTTCAAAAAGTCTTCTTTCATCTTCTTTAAGAACTTCACCTTCTTTAAATGGCCATTGTACTCCTTTAGACCCCTTTAAATCTTCATAATTAACACCTGTAATATCACAAGGCATTCCCTTTGAACACTTCTTTAAAAGTTCAAAAGCATCTTGTGGTGTTCTCCACTTATCTAAAAGATTTCCCATTCCTAAAGCTTTTCCAACTCCTAAGAAAATTTCATAGTCCGTAAGTTCTCCATCTTCTTTTTCTAAAACTGGTGAAACCATTGATAAACGACGTTCTGTGTTTATTAAAACACCTTGTTTTTTTATAGCTGGAACTGATGGTAAATATAAATCACAAAGTTTAGCACTATCTGTATCTTCATATATATCTTGAACTACAAAGAAATCTAAATTCTTTATAGCCTTTTCAAATTCCTCATTATTGCTCCATGAATGTCTTGGATTTGTACATATTACCCAAAGTCCTTTGATTTCCCCTGATTTTATTTTTTCTATTATCATGTTATATGGTAGTGTTGGTTTTGATGGAAGTAAACTTTCTTCAATTTCTAAAGCCTCTGCAACTGCTTTTCTTCTTACTGGATTGTCATATTCACCTCCACCATAAAGACCAGCTGTATTACTAAAAGCTCTAGAACCCATTGCATTACATTGTCCTGTCAATGAATTAGCACCAGTACCTTCTCTTCCTATATTTCCAGTCATTATTGCAAGATCTATAATTGATTGAGCAGTTCTTACTGCCTCGTATCCCTGATTAACTCCCATTGTCCACCAGAAAGAAACACGCTTTCCTTCATGAATAATTTGTGCAAGTTCTAAAACTCTTTCCTTTGATATGCCAGTAGCTTCTTCTACATTTTTTAATGTAAATCTAGTTACGTGCTTTTTAAATTCTTCAAAACCTTCTGTGTAGTTTTCAATATACTCTTTATTAATCCAATTCTTTTCTATTAATACATTAGCTAAAGTATAAAATAAAACTAAATCTGCTTTTGGTTTTATATCTATCCATATGTCTGAATTTAAAGCAGTTTCTGATTTTCTTGGATCTATTGTTATTATTTTAGCTTCTTTATTTTTTCTAACACGCCCCCACAATACTGGATGTGCTATAACAGGATTGGCACCAATAAATACAATAGTATCTGATAATTCAATATCATTTAAAGTATATGGAGGTGCATCAAATCCGAAACTTTGCTTATGTGCAACAACTGCAGTTGCCATGCAAAGTCTTGTATTTCCATCTCCATTTATTCCCATGTAATTTCTTCCTACATGTCCTAAAAGCGCCATTTCCTCGGTAGTCATCTGACCTGTACTAATAAAAGCAACACTTTCTTTACCATACTTTTCTTGTATATTTGTCATTTTTTCTGCAAAAATGTTAAATCCATCTTCCCAGGAAATTTCAACCATTTCATCTTTTTCATTTCTTAAAATAGGTGATTTTCTAGCTTTAATTTTGCTTTGTTGCTTATCTAAATTTAATCCTTTAATACAGGAGAATCCCTTATTTACTGGATAATGCTCCGTTGGTAATATCTTTTTTATTTTTCCATCTTCAACATAAAAATCTAGGTTACATGCCAAAGCACAGTAGTTACAAGTTGATTGTATTTTTTTCATCTGATAACATCTCCACTCTTTTGTATTTATTTGTAATATTTATAACCATTATTTAATCTTATACGTTTTTAATTTTATCATCATAATGAAAATTTCACTGTGATAATTGTCACATTATTAACAATCTCTAATAAGATTTTTCTAACAAATTAGTGCAATCTAATAATCTATACTAATTATTAGATTGCACCAATTTTTTTAACTAATTCCTATTTACTAAAAATATATTTATTACATCAACAATGCATCTCTATTTTTAAATTTAATAAAACATATGGTTAACTAACAGCATAATAAAACTTACATTGCTAATTTTACTATAAAATAATGTCAATGTAATATATTTTTACATTGACCTTAAATATTATTCTATTTCCACTATGTTAATCTATATTAGTTAATTACTTTTTCATTATTTTTCTCAGATGCATTATTATCTAAAGCCGTAGATTTTCCAAAGTAATAACCTATAATCATACTAAAAATCGGTATAAACTCTGATGAATTAATTTTTCCAACAATACTAAGATAACAAAAGACTATTGTAACTAATAATGCTATAATTTTCCTTACGCTTAAAAATACATCTTTAAAGTTTTTAGGTATTTTATCACTTTTCATAAATATACACCTCCATAAAATAAATATATTCAGTAGCCTATATTATAGTGAATTTTAACTTTAGTTTATTTAATCTAAAAAGTTAATTATCTATTTGTTCTAATTAATCTTCTTGATTCTTTATCTATAGTTTCCATCAATTTCTCTAATGTATCAATGTCAAAGCCTGCTGCATTATAATAATTTATTAGTTCTTCTTCCATCTTATCTAAAGATAATCTTTCATCGAAGTTATGAAAAGTTTTCACGTACAACTCCTTTATTTTATCCTTGTTCATAATATCACCTCTGTATATTTTCTGTCCTTTTTTATGCTCTTAATAGTATCTATTCTTTTGAAAATTGAAATATGCTAAAATTAATGTAATATTTATCTTAAAAGAAATAAAAGAGCTGTATCAAAATAAATTTTGATACTTAGCGAAAAAAAAAGGAAGTTCGAATTGGAACTTCCTTTTTTGCGCATAGTATATATATGAAAAACTTCACAAAAAATGTGATACCTATGCATCAAATAGGTTTCCCAATCCAGGTTCCTTTTATACCATGTGAAGATGATTCAGTGAGATTGCTATTTAAAGTTACGGAGGGATTAGATTATACAAGATTATATAATACATACTCTACATTAGGTAGAAATCCAGTAATTGATCCTGTCATCTTATTTAGAATTTTAATATATGGATATATGAATAAATTATACTCTAGTAGAGAGATTGAAAAAGCGTGCAAACGTGATATTAATTTTATCTGGCTTTTGCAGGGGCAAAAGGCTCCCGATTACAATACAATTGCTAGATTTAGAGTTAATAGATTAGAAAATTGCATTGACGATTTATTTAATCAATTAATATGTAAATTAGGCAAAATGGAGGAAATAAAATATAAAAATATATTTATTGATGGAACAAAAATCGAAGCGAATGCAAATAAATATACTTTTGTTTGGAAAAAGACTACTGATAAGTTTGAAGCAAAACTTCAAAAAAAAATTAACTTAATTTTATCTGATATATTTAAAGATTTTAAAATTAATGTTGGTAAAATTGAAGGTAAAATATCAGTAGAAAAAGTAAAGGCTATACTAAGCAAACTTGATGATATAAAAATAGCTAATAATATTACATTTGTGCAATGTAAAGGCAAAAGAAAAAGTGCTTTACAAAAATACATAGAATCTTTAGAAGAATTTATTGAAAAGCAAAGTAAATATGATGATTATAATAACACATTTAATGGACGAAATAGTTTTTCAAAAACAGATAAAGACGCAACCTTCATGCACATGAAGGAAGACCATATGAAGAATGGGCAATTAAAGCCAGGATATAACATTCAAATAGGGGTTGAAGGTGAATATATTGTTGGTATTGATATATCAAGTGAACGTTCAGACCAATTAACTCTTATTCCATTCTTAGATAAACTGGAAGAAGAATTACCTGTTAAGTTTGAAAATGTTATAGCTGACGCTGGATACGAAAGTGAAGAAAATTATAGGTATCTATCTGAACATAAACAAAATTCATATATCAAACCTCAAACTTATGAAAAGTCCAAGAGTAAAAAGTTTAAAAATGATATAAGTAAAAGAGAAAATATGAACTATGATGTTAAAAATGATATTTATATTTGTGCTTTCGGGAAAAGGATAGTTCCAGTATCAACTAAATATAGAACATCAAAATCTGGTTATATATCTGAAATTACAATATACGAATGTGAAAATTGTAATGATTGTCCTTATAAGAATACCTGTACTAAAGCTAAAGGAAATAAAAGACTTCATGTTTCAAAAGATTTTATAAAATATCGTGAAAAATCATTAAATAAAATAACCACCCATGAAGGGAAGTTATTAAGGATGAATCGTTCTATTCAAGTTGAGTGTGCATTTGGAGTACTAAAGCAAGACTACGGTTTTAGGAGATTTTTATTAAGAGGTAAGAAAAATATAAAAATAGAATTTCTACTTCTTTGCTTCGCTTACGATATCAAAAAGTTGTTTAATAAAACACTAACAAATATAAATAGAATATTATTACATAAAATGAAAATGGAGTAAAGTTATAATTTTACAAATAGGAGGTGATTTTACTACCTTCTATTTGTTGTGCTTTAAAGTATTAAATATAACAATAATTACTATAAATATAATGAATAAATATTGAAAAAACCATAAAAAAGTGGCTTTCGCCACGCTCCCTTCGGGAATTTAATTTTAAGTACCTTAAAAAGCATAGAACCGATATCTGTTCTATGCTATATTTTTCCTATTAATTAATACTTTATTCCATATACTCCAGTATACTCTTTAGGCCTCATTACTCCTCCGCACTTTTCACATGAAAAGCATGGTGGTTCATCAACATTGCTTTGATCCATTTCATCAAAATATTCAACTACTTCTTTAGGAATATTTTCTTTAGCTCCGCAAATAGTACAAATATATAATATTTCCTCTGTTTTCATTTTACTTCCTCCAACTAAGTTGTTTTCGGAATTATTTTACCACTTAATATACGTTTAGTAATAGCATAATTTTCTATAGCCTTTTCTAATTTTTCTTCATTCTCTTCTATAATCTTAATTCTCAGCCGTTCCCTCATGGACCCATATTTAGGATATACAATATCATGAAATCTCATTTTATTACCACAGTTAGGACATTTACACGGATTTACACCACTTATTGCCAGTATTCTATTCTCCCAAGTTGCTATAGATCTTCTTATACTTAATATCTTTTCATCTATCATTTTTATAAAATTAAATTTTCCTTTGCTTCTTCTAGAATAAATTCCAAAGTATCTTATCATTTTAAAATTTTTCTCTGGAATATGTCTTATTATTCTTTTTATGAACTCATATACATGTACAGTTTCAACTATGACCTTATTATCTTCATGTCTAGTATATTTATAAGTCACATTTTCACCATCATATTTAAGAATCCTTGATTCCGCTATCGCAGGACGTCCCACATATCTCCCTACATATTTTGCTGCTGTCTTCGCTGATTTTATCTCAGTTTTAGCATGAACATAAAAACCTTTATCTTTCTCTTTATATAGTTTATTTTTTAGTAATTTAATTTCTTTTGTATTTCCATTTATATAAGTTATTTCATCTAACAAAACCTTTTGCCATCTTTTTCTTAATGATTCATAAGATATGTGCCTTATATGCCTCCATTCTGTTATATTTCCTCTCCCTCCTTCTGTAACCATCATATGTACATGAGGATTCCACTTTAAATCTCTTCCAAATGTATGTATTACAGTTACTATACCTGGTGTGAATTCCTCCTTTCTATTTAAACTATGCATCCAACTCGTAACAGCTCTCGCTGCGCACTTCGGCAATATCTTAAGTCTTTGTCTATCCAGTCCAAAGAATTCTCTTAATTCTTTTGGTATAGTAAAAACTATATGTCTATGCCTAACATTTATTAAATTTCCCAACATATTATCAATCCAATTATCCGTATAAATCTTTCCACATGAAGTACAAAATCTACTTTTACATGTAAATCCGATTCTCTTTGTAGTATTACAATTATTACACTTCAATTCAATAAATCCATACTTTGTATCTTTACACTTTAAAACTTTTTCTACTTCCTTTTTAACATTAGGTCTAATCTTATTTTTATATAACTTTTCAAACTCTTTCCAATGGTCTTCCAATATTCTTTTTATTTTACCTTTTTTCATCTGTTAAACCTCTAATTTATAATTAATTAATCTAACATATTTGAAGGCTAAAAGCTAGATAATATCTAACTTTCAGCCTGCAAAATTTTTATACTTTCCTGTACATTAAAAAAGACCGTCTACGTAAATGATTAAAAATCATTTACGAGACAGCCCCTTTATTTTAGCTTAAATTTAAATGAAAATTTTAACAACAGTCATTTTCGTTCCATCTTCCACTGCTACTACTACAAGTATTGTCTTCAAAGTCAAAATCATCTCCACAATTTGAAGTATCTTCGCAGCCATTATTTTGAGCTGCATTTAATCCAGCTAGATATCCATCCTTATATCCTTTTTTGTAACCCTCTCTACATCCATAAGCTTTTCCTCTTTGGAAACCTTCTCTAACTCCAGCTTCTCTTCCATCTTCGTAACCTTTTTGGTATCCTTTTTGAGAGCCATCTCTATAACCTTTTTCATAGCCTTTCTTATATGCGCATTCTGCTCCATCTCTTAAACCTTTTGCATAGCCTCTTTCACAACCATCTTTTAATCCCTTAGCATATCCTTTTTCACAGCCCTCTTTTTTCCCATCTTCATATCCAGCTTTATATCCTTGTTCGTTTCCACAACAAAAACCTCTGTTATATCCCATTCTATATGCATTTCTGCAATCATTACTTAATCCAGCATTATTGCTACTAACTACTCCAATATTATTACATTCATTGTTAGAATAATTGTACTCACACATTATATTCTCCTCCTTAGTAAGACATATTTCTACTAATATAATATGCAGATTATTAATTTTTTGACATTATGAAAAATTAGAATTACTTTTATATACAAATACTTATAGGTAACATAACTGTAGCTTTACCCTTTATACTTATATCTGGCTTATTAGGTAATAATATACCATTTTTTTCTAAAATATCAAAATATGGATCCATTGATTTTAGCAATTTTTCGTAATATTCTTCTTGAGAAGATTTTCGAAATAAACTTAATTTCTCATTGCTACAACAAATCTTCATAGTTTTTCCTATTACTCTACAAGGACAACTTGTAAAATCATACATACATGCTTTAGAATTTAAAAAATATGTGTTATTAACTACTAAAATTATATAACTTTTCCCATTGGATAAAACCATTTCTTCAGTTCCATTTTCTGTAATGCAATTTTTCATACATTCTAATAATTTAACTATAACTGTATAGTTTAACCCTTTTAATTTTGAATCTTTTAATAGGCTATCTAAAAATTCTGTATTATAACAAATTAATGTATTAATTAATGTATTTAAATATGGAACTATAGATAAAGTAGTAATTTCCCCTTGAACTTCTATAATTTCTCCTTCTGTAAGATCTTCTTCAACAATATTTTCACTTTCAATTAATTTAATATTATTATTATCATATAAGGAACTCACCAATTCATTATGTAATAAAAAAGTAGTGTTTATTCTTTGAAATTGTTCTTGTATTCTATCATATTCTTTACCTTCCACTCCTCCATCAATACCTTTGGTATTTTGATAATTATTATCTAGAAAATGATGTCTTACCTTATATCCATCAGTTTTATCCTTCCCTTGTTTTTCACCATTTCCACATGCCTCTCTATTACTAATGTTAATATTTCCTGATAATGTTCTATCTTTTATATTTGTTACTGTTTTTATATCTATATATCCATTTAATGCTAATGCATTCATATTTTTAATCAAACTTTCATCCATATAAATAAAAAGATCAAGTAGATTGTTATCCATGCTGTCCCCCTTTACTTTTTAAGAAACTCTATAATCCTTCCAATATATTATATTTAACACAGTATCTTAAAATGACATAAAAAAATAAACTTACTTAAAGTTTAAGTAAGTTTATTTTTAATTTTTGTCCCTTAATATAGATTTTATTTCTTCTAAAATCTTTTCGTCAGAAGCATCTGATATAAGCTTACTAGTTTTTGAACTTCTTAACATATGAAGTATTTCAATTTCTTCCTGAAGCTTTTCAATAGCTATCTCAACTTCTTTTTTATTTTTTTCTCTTACCTTTTCCGAATAAATTAATTCATTGCAAACTAAACAATATGCTGAAGCTTCTACAACTTCTATTCTACCAATATTTAAATCCTTAGTTACCTTTTTACCCTTTAATATATATGGTTGTATCTTTTTGCAATGTTCACAATATCCTCTATTATCATTAAACATATATCCCACCCGTTTCAACTTCATTGTTAACTATTTTATAATACATCATATGTATATAGTTTGTCACTATTACAAATTATATACTTATAATGAAAATGTATATTGATAATTATTATTAAATGATATATAATATTACTAAATTAATCATACTATTTTACTCTTCTTTATTTGCAAATATTATTTAGGAGTGATGAAAATGATAAAAGAAAAAGGAAATAAAATCTCTATAATAGGAGCTGGTTTTGTAGGTTCTACTACTGCCTATTCTTTAATGATACAAGGCTTAGCTTCTGATATTGTTATCGTTGATATAAATAAAGAAAAGGCTGAAGCTGAAGCTATGGATTTATCACATGGTGCTGCTTTTGTTAAAGCAGTAGATGTTAAATCTGGAACTTATGAGGATACTAAAGACTCTGATATTGTAATTATTACTGCTGGAATAGGCCCAAAACCTGGTGAAACAAGACTTGATATAATAAATAAAAATCTAAATATATTTAAAGACATTATTCCCGAAGTTGTTAAGTATAGCCCTAACTCAATTTTATTAGTTGTCTCAAATCCTGTAGACATATTAACTTATATAACTTATAAATTATCAGGTTTTCCTAAAAATAGAGTTATTGGATCAGGTACTGTTTTAGATACTTCAAGATTAAAATATATGTTAAGCGAGCATTTTGATATAGATGCTAGAAATGTTCATACTTATATAATAGGTGAACATGGTGACTCTGAAATTACAGCTTGGAGTTTAACAAATATTGCTGGAATGGATGCTGATAGTTATTGTGATACTGTTTGCTCTAAATGCGACAAAAAATTTAAATATGAAATACCTAATTTAGTTAAAAATGCTGCTTATGAAATAATAAATAGAAAGGGTTATACAAATTATGCGGTTGGATTAGCTATAACTAGAATAGTAGAAGCTATTTTAAGAGATGAGGATTCTATTCTTACTGTTTCTTCTTTATTTGAAGGTCAATATGATATAAATGATGTTTATCTTGCTATTCCTACTATAATAGATAGAAATGGAGCAAAAAAAATTCTTGAAGTTCCTCTTTCCCAAGATGAAATATCTAAACTTAAAGAATCTGCTGACTTATTAATAAACCATCTTTCTAAAGCAAAAATTTAATTTTTAAAATATAAGTACCAAGATTTTAAACTTCGGTACTTATATTTTTTATAAATTCTTTTGGTATTTTAAATATAAATCTACTTATATTATTTCTTTTTCCATTTGAGCTTTTTGAATAAGTTAAGTAAAGCTTCTTTTTAGCTCTAGTAATAGCTACATAGAAAACTCTTTCCTCTTCTTTCAAATTAGAGCTCTTTATTGATTGGTATGATGGAAATACATTTTCTTCCATGCCTGCTAAAAATACATAATCAAATTCTAGTCCTTTAGCTTGATGAACTGTTATTATAGGAATTCTTGATTGATTTTTTAATATTCTTTCCATATCTCCATTTGAAAGGGATGTTACTTTTAATAACTCTATCATAGAATCCTCTGGACTCAATCGAAAATCATCTAACTCCTTAGAAATAGAATAGAACTCTCTTAATCTAAAAATTCTTTGTGGCTCTTTTTCATATAATTTTTTAATATTAAACTCTTTAATAACTTTAACTATTATATCTTTAGGTCTTTTAAATTTACTTTCCTCTTTTAATTTTTCAAGCTTTACACTTAATTCTTTAAAATTTCCCAAGTATTTTCCTGTTAACATTTGTCTCTCAAATGCTAAAGGTATTATTTTATCTTTTATAGCTATCACTAAAAGATCTGCAGTTGCTAAAATATCATCCATTGCATCATGAGTTGGTTTATTCTTTATTTTAAAAATTCTACTTAATGTTTCTAATTTATAATTTTCTAAATTAGGATAGAATCTTCTGTATATTTCTAATGTATCATAAAAATCTAAAAAACTATGAGACCCCAAATTATTTCTTTTTAATTCACTATTTAATATATTTATATCATATTGGACATTATGTCCAACAATAAGTGCTTCTTTAGAAAATTCTAAAAACTCTTTTAGAACCTTTATTTTATCTTCTCCATGTACTTTTAAATATTCATCACTAAATCCGTGTACTCTTTCTGAATTCATTACTGATTTATTATTTTTAAGCACCCTCTGGAACTTATCTATTATTTTACCTTGTGAGTCTATTTTTATTGCAGCTATTTGTATTATTTCATCTTTTGTTGTATCCACACCTGTACTTTCAACATCAAAGACAATTAGATTATTATTATTAAACTCTTTTACGAGTAATGAGTATTTTTCACCATAAATATGAGTTTTCTTATCTATGAAATCATTAATACTTATTCCTACTTCTTTATATATATCTGATTCTATAATCTCAATAATTTTAGAAGATATACCAAACTTAAATCTTTTAATTATTCTCTTTAAGCTATTTGAATCATATTTATTTACACATAATTTTAAAGTTGCTATAATATCTTTAATTTCCTGCCTTCTAAAAAACCTAAATTCATCGATTAGTATAAAATTTAATCTTTCTTCTTTTGGTAAATTTAAATTAAGTCTAATAAATTCCTTAGATAAATTAGTATTATATCTATTGTTTCTAGTAAGTACACAAATTTTAGAAATATCTTTTATATCTAACTTTTTTATTTCATCAAATATAAATCTTGCCTCATCTTTTATATTATTTAACGAATTAAAGCAAATTTTTTCTCCATCCATATTATTTACAGCTTTGATTTGATTTTTATATACTTTTTCTACTTCCATAGAAAAAGTATTTTTTAAATACCTAAAAGATGCATCTATAAGATTTTTAGTTGCACGATAATTTTCATTAAAAACTATCTCTTTCGGATTATATTTTTTAGTAAAATCCTTTATTATTAAATCTGGAATAGATCCTCTCCATTGATATATTGTTTGAAATTGATCACCACAAAGCAATATATTACTTCCATAAAATAATTTCTCTATTATTTCATATTCCAAGTAACTAGTATCTTGAACTTCATCAATACTTATATACTTAAATTTTCTTCTTAAGTTTTCTACTACAGTAGTATCTTTAAATAATTGATGTACTTTTATAATAAGATCATTAAAATCTAATCCATGGTTATTGTATAAAGCACTATTGTAACTTTGTACAATTTTAGCGCCTTCTTTTTCTAATATATTTATCATATTATAATTAGTAGAATATTCCTCAGATACACATATTCTTTTAATTTCTTCATATTTTTCCTTATATACTCTCTTTATAACCTCTTCATAATCTTTTAATGAATTATCTGAATACAAATTTAACATTCCTATATTTTCTTTTATTAAGGAAATAAAATTTTGAAGAGAAAGTAGAGGAAAATTAAAATAATTAACTGTTCCTATAACTTCTTTACAATCCTCTTCATCAAATATAACAAAATCTGTGTATATATCAGTACTTTTTTTAGCTTGTTTCTTTAATATATCAAAACAAAAACTATGAAAAGTTTTAATAATAACTTTATTACTATTTTTTTTCAATATCCTTTCAATTCTTTCTTGCATTTCTTTACTTGCCTTATTTGTAAATGTAATACATAATATTTCTTCTTCTTTAGCTCTATTTTTTTCTATTATATTAGAAATTCTATATGCTAAAGTATTTGTTTTCCCTGTTCCTGCCGATGCAAGCAATAAAATATTTTTATCAAGTTCTTCTACAACTTCTCTCTGTTTTATATTAAGACTAGTTGGCATTAACTCACCGCCAATTTTATTTTTTTATAATATTATAACACAAAAAGCACTTATTCATTTGTGAATAAGTGCTTAACTTAATTTACTGTTCTCTTAAATATTGTTTTTTTAATTAATATAATGTTGAATAAATTATTGTACTATACTTATCTCTTTATGCGTAAATATTTACCAGGTGAAGTTTGAAGCATTCATAGTATGCATCATTAAGATATAATTTGATATTTTTATTATAAAAGTAATCTTCCTTCTATTCTTCTTTCATAATCAGTCCATTGGCCAGGATTTATCCCCTGTGAAATTATATCTACTTTATTTAATGTTGCATCTACATAATCTGCATAATGGACTATAAAAGATTCTTGACTCTTTGGTGATTTTGGTGATCCATATTCAAGTTTACCATGATGTTGAACTATTATGCCTTTTAATCTCTCTTTAAACTCGTCAGAATACATTTCCTTATTCTCTCTAAAAGCATCTTCAAGCATAGATACACCTATAACTATATGTCCTTCCATTTCTCCTTCTAGTGTATAGCCAAAAGGTCCACCATAATACATTTCTCTTACTTTTCCTATATCATGGAGCTTAGCACCTAATATAGCTAATTCTTTATATCTACAATCATATCTATGGGCAAATACTTTAGCTAAATATGTTACATTTAATGTATGTTCTGCTAATCCTCCTAAATAATTATGATGATGATATACACCTCCTATTGCCATCTTAAATTTTTTCAAAAACTCTTCGTTTTTGAAAAAATAATCATTTATAGCTATTACTTCAGGACTTTTAAACTCATCTCTAGTAATCTCATCAAGTTCTTTTATTATGTCTTCAACTGGTCTTTTAACAGATGGAATATATGTATATACGTCAAATTTTTCTATTTTTTTTATTGCTTCTACTTTAAAAGGAGATTTAAAAATCCCTTTAACCATAATAACTTCCCCAACTTTTGGAGTAGAATCCTTATATGTTATTATCGCCTTAACTTCTGATGTCTTATCTCCTATATAGGCTATTATACTATTATCCTCTATTGATAATATTTTCATTACCATCAAACAACTTTCTATTTTCTCACCATTTTTTACATCTTTTAAATATTTATGATCCATCATTATGTCTCCTTCTTAAGTTATTATATAATTATTATTTCTCTATTAAATATTTCTAATTCATTAATAACTTAATTAAGTATTTTATGTAAGCATTTTTCTAATAAAACCCCTTCTTTTGTTGGATAATTATATTTATTACTTTCTCTTACACAATCAAGTACGAATTTACTTGCTTTTTCTACTGACATTTCTACTGATAAACCATTTATAATATTCCCAAGTAATACAGCTGCAAAAATATCCCCTGTTCCAGGATAGCTCTTTTTTTCTTTTTTATGAGATATTATTGAAAATTCATCCAAATCACTTCTATATATTGCTATACCAATTTCCCCTTCTTTAGCTGGTAAACTTGTTATTATTACATTTTTAGCTCCAAGCCTCACTAAATCTTTTGCTATTTCCTCAACCTCCTCTAATGTTGCTGTAGTTTTAATTTGTTTATTTGTTAATAAGCATGCTTCTGTAAAATTTGGTGTTATTATATCTGATAGTTTTATTAATTCTTTTAAATCTTCTACATACTCTTTATTAAAATTCGAATAAAGTTTTCCTGAATCACCACAAATAGGGTCAAATAAAATTATCTTAGGTTTATTAAAATTAGTTATAAATTTTTTAGTACTTCTTAAAATCTCTCTAGTTCCTAAGTATCCAATAAATATTCCATCAAAACTTATATTATTTTCTTTATAATGATTTATTGAATCTTCTATAAACTGTACATTATATCTTATTACTGGTTTTCCAAATCCTCCAGTATGTGTAGATAAAATAAGAGTGGGTATAGGACAACATTCTATACCCATAATGCTTAATACCGGCATTACATTAGTTAAAGCAGCTTTTCCTATACCACACATATCATGAAGAATGGCTATTTTATTAATTGGTTTTTTCAAAATTACCACCCCTTTTTACTATATTAAATTAGACTTTTTAACTACTTTCTTAACTGCAGTTGCTAAAGGTACAGCTATAATGACTCCTATTGTAGTTGTAACTAGTGATGTACTTAAACTAGTTACTGCAACCGCCCATGTTTTCCCGAATATAAGTAAATTACTTATAAAATATCCTATAAGTGATACTAATCCACCTACTATAAATCCTGCTATATTATATTTAAAACTATTTCCTTCTTTACCATTAGCAAATGATATTTTTCCTGCTACATATCCTGTTAATCCTTTTACTATTAAAGTTGGTATTGTCCATGCTACAAAATCACTTAATAAATCAAAAAGTGCACATCCAATTCCCCCGGCTAGGCCAGCATCTTTTCCAATAAGTACCGCTGCTATAAAAATAGCCGTAGTTCCCAAATGAACCATCGACATTGAACCCCCAATTGGTATTCTAATATTTATAAATGTTCCTACATAACACATAGCTGCAAGTAGTGCAATAACTACCAACCTTTTTGTTTTAAAATTCATTATTAATCCCCCTAAATTTTTTTCTCCTTCTATATGATATTTATTTATTCTAATTTAGTCAAATGTATCCATACAATATATTTTTTATAAATAAAAGGGTGCTTTTGCACCCTTTTACTTATTCTTTTACCAGCAACAGCCGCCAAATAGTAATAGTATAAATAATAGTGGGAACCAACCGCCACCGCAGCCTCCCCAGCCTCCGAAGCCGCCACCGCAACCTCCAAAGCCGCCACCGCAGCCACAACAATTATTGAAGTTACATCCACAACTATTACCACATCCACAACCTCGTGAACAGCAACTGTTACAACATCTGTTACAACAACAGCATGATTTACATGATCTCTTTGACATGTTCACCAACTCCTACTCTTTCGTATATTATATAGTATTCTTTTTTTATAGTTTTGGTTCTATAAATTATATTTTTAATTAATTATCATTTACGAGGATATTATTTAAATAGATTTTTATATTTAAATATGTTACAATTAAATTATAATTATATTAAGGAGATTTAATTTATGGATAAAAGAAATAGACTAGTTGCCCCTAGAAACGTTGTTAATACTAAGATGCTTTATAGCTTTTATATTCTTAAAGAGCTTGCTAAAGGAGAAACTATATTTGGAAATAAGGTATTAGAAGCTTTTAAAAATAGATTTGAATATTCTGAACTTCCTTTTCCTGTATCATCTAGTACTATATATGAAACACTTTATGATTTAGAAACAAAAGGCTATGTAAAAAGCCATTGGAGTGGAGATGAATTTTTAAATAAAAGAAGCAAAAAAATATACTCCATCACTGATGAAGGAGTATATTTTTATAAAAATCATATTAGTGACTATGTTAATAACCTAAATAAAACAAAATCAACTTTAGATGTTATGATAGAAATGCTGGTTAAATAATTAACCCGCTTTTTCTTTTCCTTTTTAATTTCTGTATAAACAAATATGATATTATTGATAAAACTACTATTAATAAAATCCTAAAAGTTATTTCCATACCCCAAGTTAATTCATAATAAAAAATATAATAATTTATAAAATTTATTATTATTGGAGATAAAATTAATCCTATAAAAGTATATGCCATAAATCTTCCTATTATTTTAGGGAACTCAAACATTATACTCTCAGTCATATTTTCAACTTTGATTTTATTAGTTAATACACTTGAAATTATCAAAAAAACTATTCCCATTACACTAATAATTCCTAAAACCAATAAAATCCTCCTTATATTTAAATCATAATAGTTATTATTAAACAAAAATTCATTCACAAAATTAAAGATATGTTGTCTATAATCAACTTTTAGTCCAGATATTATCATATTTGTATTATATAAAAATGATAAACCATATATACCTAAAAATACTACTGAAAAAATTAAAAAATAAAGATTCGAAAAAATTGAATCTAACAAAAATAATACTCCTATAATAAAAAGTGATAAAGAGATCATTTTTATTAAATCAATTGCTATTAAGTTTTTAAAATTATTTAAATAACTAATTAATTCATAATTTCTTATATATCCTTTCCAGACTATCAAAAAATACATTATAAAAAATATTATTGTTGAAATTATTACTATTAATAATTCCCTTCTTCTAACATCTTTTTTAGTAAATGGCCCTGATAAAAGAGTTGCCCACTTTTTTCTTTTAAACATACCTACTGATATACTATATACCATAAAAATATACAAATATAGTATAATTATAATATCAGTATCTACAATTAATTTAAGATATTTATAATTTGTAGTATATAAAACTTGACTTGGAATACATATAAACCAATCATTAATTAATAGATTTAATATAAAAAATATACCAGTATAACATACCAATAATAGAGGCAAAATATTAGAATCACCTTGATAAAATAAACTTTTATTTAAATATCTCCTCATAATCATCCTCCTTTTCTAATTTATGAATAAATACTTCTTCTAAACTTAAATCTATCTCTTCTATAAATAACGGATTAAACTCTTCCAATTTCTCTTTAAAAATATTATCATATTTATCTGTTACTATTGTAAAAACTCTTCCTATTTGAGAAATACTAAATATTCCATCTATATTTAAATCTTCTTTATATACTGGCATATCAAAGGCAACTTGTATTTTTTTTATATTTTTCTTTATTCCCTCTAAAGAATTGTGATATGCTATTTTACCCTCATCTAACATTATTATGTCATCACATATTCTTTCAAGTTCTATTAAGTTATGAGAACTAATAATAATTACCCTTTCTTTATCAATAACTTCTTCCATTATAAGTTTTAGTACTTTTTCTTTTAAAATGGGATCTAAACCTGATGTAGGTTCATCTAACACTAAAAGTTCTCCATTTAATGATAATGCAAGCATTAAATTCACTCTTACTTTCATACCTTTAGAAAGTTGAAAAAACCTTTTATTTATTGGAATTTTAAATATACTATTTATTTTATTAAACCTATTTTCATCAAAATTATCATATATTAATTTATAATAATTAACAATCTCTTTAATGCTTATTAAATAAAAACTATTATGTTCATCTGGTACATATGCTATTTTTTTCTTCACTTCAGAATTATCATATATTTTCTCTTCATTTAATAAAATCTCTCCTCCATTTCCTTCATAAATACCAACTAAAGCTTTAATTAAAGAGGTTTTTCCAACTCCACTTGGTCCCACTAAGCCTAATATGGTTCCTTTTTTTACATTGAAATTAATATCCTCTAATATCTTTTTATCCCCTAATTTTAATGATAAATTATTAACTTTTAACATCTAATTTTCTCCTTCCATATCATTAAAACATTCATTAAGGGCCTTTATTAAGTCCTCTTTTTTTAAACCTAAATATTTAGCCTCTAACATTATCTTTTTTAATTCTTCCTTAATTTTTTCAAATTTCTTATCTGAAAATATTGGCTTATAATCTTCCACCACAAATGTTCCCCTACCTCTCAAACTTTCTATTACTCCATCTCTTTCTAATTCTCCATAAGCTTTACTTACTGTATTAGGATTGGCAGTTATAATGCTAGATAATTCTCTAACAGAAGGAAGCTTTTCACCTGGTTTAATAATACCTTTTAATATAAGCTCTTTTATTTTAATTATTATCTGTTCATATATAGGGGTACTACTTCTAGCATCTATCCTTATCATCTATATACCTCCCCATAAAATTCATTAAGAATTTCATAATAATCAACTACATATCCTTCACCTTCATCTACAATAACAATAATACAACTTCCATTGTAAATTGATTCTTCATTTAAATTCTCTTTTCTTAAAAATTCTTCTTTTACAGTTCCATTTTCGTTTATATCATTTCTTTTTAAATTATCCCAGTTAATATATTTTCCTGTTACTTTAAAGTATTCTATAGATTTAGGAATAGGATAGTTTTCAATTGTAGAATATGAATTATCATGTATTTTTTTTATATAATTTATTTCATTATCTGTAGGACTCTCTATCTTATACTCTATAAAAGCTGGAAATGGATTTCTCCCCAATAAATTACTTTGATGTTTATTATCTCCTAAATATAACCTATATCTTCTAGATATACTTTCATAGAACTCATTTGTTTTAACTAACTTATAATAATTCCTTTTATTATTCTTAACTTCTTCTAATACGTTTGAATAGCATATAAAATCTTGTATAGCATCAATTTCTTTAGTATGTTTAATTTTTTTATCATACACATCTATTTTATTTGTAAAAATAGTTATTATAAAAATTATTGATACTAGTATTCCAATTGCTAATAATGTTGATTTTTTCATGAATATCCTCCTTATTTATACTATATTGACTAAGTGTACTATATCATATAATACACTATTATTATATTACATTATTTTACTATTTAATATTAATATTTTATTAATAATCTTATTAAAGTTTAATTTTTTCTTAATTTTTATATAAATTAAAAGCAATCAACTCTTTATTGTGATTGCTCTTTTCTTTCCTTGATTAAATTTTCAGTATAGCATAAATTGTCTAAAATCATTAAAACTTCTTTATACCCTTCTTTTATTAAATCATTATTATAAAGATCCTCATATGAAAGCTTATCAATATCTGTATTTAATATTTTTTTATAATTATCACCATATATTTTTTTTAATATATCTAAAAACCCTCTTTTTATAATTTTATCCCCTTCTAAATCATTATAATTCCAATTATATATGTCTTTATTAACTTTTTCTATAATTCCATAAAGTTGGTATATATAACTTAATTCCTTTAAAGAGTACTTGTCACTTAATGATGCAACTGCTTTTTGATATTCAGTACTTATAGGTAGAATATATAAATATGATATTTCTTCTTTGTTTTGAAGAGTTCTAATACTTTGAAATATCGCTGTACATATATCTAATCTCACTACATTTGCATAAGTACACTTTTCTTTTATTTTATATTTTTCTTCATACTCTCTATTTGCTTCTTGTATTCTATATTGCTCTTTTATAGATTTTGAAGTAGTTTTTTTACTTATATAATAACTAAAAATAGCACCTATTAATGAACCTGTCACAATAGCTGATGCTGATATTAAAGTAGTGATTACATTATCTGTCACTAAAAGTCCTCCTTTCATGCTTTTATTTATTTTTTGTAGTTTTTTTAATAATATATCTGTTAAATTATTGATTTTAATTTAAATAATAGTTATCTTTTTAAAACAAATATCATATACTTATCTTATTAATGTAACGTAAAATCATAAAAATAATATTATATTATTAAAAACTTAAAAGGAGGACTATAATGAAGAATTATCTTGAAGAAAATTTATTTATAAAAAATCAAATTTCAAACTCTCAATTTGTGAAGGTTGAAGTTACAGACTTTCATTTAATTAATACTAATTTTAATATAAAATTAAAAAATATTGATTTTAATAAATTTGATGAAGTCTCCGTAATTCTTAAAAATATTAAAACTAAAGAAATCTACATTTGCAATACTAATTTGAATAAAAATTCATTAATACTAGAATTAAGCTCTCTAAATTATCTATGTAGTGATAATGAATATATGGTTTTAATACTTTGTAAAAAAGATACTTATTTTGAAGTTTTATATCCTATTTTTAAAGATTACTCTAATAATATTTCTACTAATTATCAAATATCAACATATTCTAAAGTATCTTGGTATTTGCGTATAATAGATACTGGCGAGTTTAGACTTTCTACTATATTAAAATCTAATTATTGTAGTTAAAAATTTAGACTAGTACAGATATACTAGTCTAAACTAATTATTTTACAATTTTAATTTATTATTTTCAGCTAATTTTTTATATTTTCTAAATATATTATCATCTTCATAAAATACAGGAAATTTAAATCCATAATTTCCCCATATAGTTGTTGGAAAAGATCTATAGTAAAAAGTTATAAAAAATAATTCCCTAGTTGATAATCTAGTAAAAAAAGGTATTAATGATTTATCCAAAATAATAAAATAATTTGTTTTAGTTTTAAAATTCAGTTTAATTCTCTCTAATGTTTCTATATCATCCTCATCTAGGCTATTATATAAGTTAAAATAAGCTTTTTCATCTAAATTACTTAAATAAAAGTCTATAATTAATGGAATATCAGCATTTTCACTCTTATTAATCTCAAAAGCAGCTTCCATAAAACCTATAAATCTATTTTCTATGTTATTATAATTATCTTCAAATTTATTTATAAGAATTGAATTCTTGTATTCTTCAAATCCTTGAAGTATATTTTTAAACCTTATATCTATATATCCTTTAAAACTTTCTTCCGATATTGGTAACATACATTCTGTTATATCTTTCATCTTTCCCCCACACTTTGTATTATTTATTATTGAAATTCCATTCTATAACTTGATCTCTTACTTTATTCATTAAAGAACTTAAACTTTTAGCCTCTATTTTCTTAAATTCATTAATGCTATTATTTTTTATTATTTGCGTATACTTAGTAACTTTATTATGATCGCTATTCCAAATTTCTATTATTTTCTCTTTTTCTATCTCCAATTTATATAACCTCCTTAAAAAATAATAACTCTATTTCTTAAAACTATTATTTGTTTTTTAAGGTGATTTTAAACAAAAAACTCAGTCTGAAACCTGAGTTCTTACTTAACTTTAATCTATAAATTTTGCTTTTAAAAATCCAAAAACATCTGTATAAGAAACTGCGACCCTTTCTTTAACTATCTTATTACCATTAAAAAGATAAGCATATAAATAAGTTTTTCCTTCTAGAATATTTTTTATTCTATATACAATTAAAGAATCCTTACCTGAAAGCCCTTTAGCCATTTGCATATACCTATTTAAATATAATATTCTTTCTTTTGATACTACTTCAATAACTTGCATAAATGATGTATTATTAGTTTCTTTATTCATATTATTAAACAAATTATCTAATGATTTTATATCATTTACTAAATCTTCCTCTATAGAATAATAAAAAACTTCATCTTTAGGCATTGCTTTTTTATCATCATAATCATGCCAAATTATCTCTATTTTATTATTTATAAATTCATTATCTTTATCAATTCCTGTAACTATAGAAGAATAACCTAAAACTTCACCTACTGAAACTAAATAATCTATCTCTTTTTTTAGTATGGAAAACTTATCACTATCTTTATTTAAATTAAATTTTATATAGTTTCTAATTAATCCTTCAAATATATTCATTAAATCAAATTTAAACATACTTCCACTCCCAATTACCTCCTAATTAACTCTCTATTTTACTAAATATTTTATCATAAAATATTTAAATAGTTAATTGATTTATTTCCTCCAATATAACACTAGCTTCCCCTTCATTAACAAGAACAACTAAATAATCTCCTGCTAATATTTCGGTATCACCTTTTGGTATTATTTCTTTATTTCCTCTTTTAATAGCAACTAATAAAGCTTTTTTAGGCCACTTTGTATTTTTAACTTTCGCTCCCGAAACTGAACTTCCCATATGAACTCCTATTTCTAAAAGTGTTTTTTTGCAATTTGTATTTTCTTCTTTATTTTCTTCTTTGTTAACCCTTAAAAGTCTTTCTAGTAAACTTTCATAAATACCTTCTGATTTTAATAAATCTGAAGTAATATATGATACCATTACTACAATTGTTAAAGGAAGTAAATGTTCAAAAGTCCCTGTCATTTCTGTTATTAAAACTATTCCTGTTATTGGTGCTTTTACAATTGATGCAAAATGACCTGCCATTGCTAATATTATAAAATTTACTATAAATAATGTTGGTATATTTGTAAAGTTACAAACGACCACTCCAAATATGTTTCCAATTAAAGCTCCAAGCACTAATAGTGGAAAAAATATTCCCCCTGGAACTCCTGAACCGAAACTACAAAATGTGAATATAAACTTTATTAATAAAAATAAAATAAGTACTTTTAATGTAAATCCACTTGTAGCTAAAGACATTATTAGATCATGTCCTCCACCTAATAATATTGGTGCAGTTATTCCTATTACTCCAGACATTATAAATGGAATCATTACTTTATATCTCTTTTTTAAATTTTTAATACTTCCATATATGTCTTGTGTTCTAAGTATTCCCTTATTAAAAATAACGCCACTTACTCCTACAATTATTCCTAATATAACTAACGTCCAATAATACTTTAAAGGTAATACTAAAACTGTGCTAAATTCAAATGCTGTGCGTAATCCTAAAAACTGCTTTGTTATAAAATCCGATGCTATTGCAGCTGCCATTGCTGATAATAATACAAGAGGTGAAAAATTTTTATGAACCTCCTCTAATGCAAACATAACTCCTGATAATGGTGCATTAAATGCTGCTGAAAGACCTGCTGATGCCCCAGATGTAATAAGATACTTTTCCTCTAAATTAAGTCTTTTTAATTTTTTACTAAAACCTTCACCAATAGCTGCCCCCATTTGTACTGAAGGACCTTCCCTTCCTATTGAAAGACCAGCTGATAAAGCTATAACTCCACCTATAAATTTATAAAATAATACCTTAAACCAATTTACTTTTAATTTTTTTACTAATATTCCTTCTACTTGTGGGATACCACTTCCTGATATCATAGGCTCTCTTTCAACCATAAGTCCTACAACATAACCTAATATACATAGTATTAAAAATACCATGAATATTTTAGATGGGTTTCCTCTAGCATACTCATAAAACTTTTTAAAATTTTCTGTACCCCATTTAGCTAATAGTCTATTTAATACTATTATTAATCCAGCAATTAATCCTATTAATATTCCTTCTCCTATTAGCTTAAATCTTAAATTTTTTCGTCCTGTTAATACTCTTGATGTATTTTCTGTATCCATATTTCCCCCTAATATTAAATTTCACTTTAATATTTTATACTTATTTTCTTTATGACGCAAAGTATATATTTTTTTATTTTTGAATAAATAGACTAAAAAAAGACAAAAAAACCTAAATAAATAGGTTTTTCTCTTTTCAATGTTGTCTATTATATAAAATTATTTACGATTTTCATTAATATCTCTACATTTTCTTTATCCTCTGTACTATATTTATTTACTAATAATACTATAGTACATAATAATATATATACTAGTTTTTCTACTTCTAATTCATCTTTTTCTTTTATTGTGTTATTTTCTTCATATAATGATAATACAATTTTTTTTACTATTTTATCAGCATTTAATTCTTCTTTATCTTTAGATTCAAAATTTCCTTTTATAAAATAGTGACCTAAGCCTTTTCTTGCTTTAATATCATAATATAAACACTCTATAATTTCTCCTAACTTATTTAAATCATTTTTAATACTATTTGATATTTTTTTTATCTTATTAAAAGTTCCTTCCCAGCTAGTTTCTAAAACTCTTATATATAAATCTTTTTTATTACTATAATAATTATATAAAGTTCCAACTGCTATATTACTTTCTTTGGCTATTGCTTTCATATCAACATTTTCATAGCCTCTTTCTCCAAAAAGTTTTATAGCTGCATCAAATATTTTTTCCTCTATGTTTTCTATTACCTTTGGCATTTGTAAAAATCGCCTCCTTAATATTACCTATTTATATTTTAACAAATTTACTCCCATAACCCAACATATTTTTAGTAATAATTTTAATAAGAACCATTATACACTAAAGTTAAATAAAAATTTTATTAATATTTTCTTAAAATATGTACAATACTATATTTATATAAGGAGATGATTGTTTAATGAAAAAAAAGTTTTTTGTACTATCTTTAGTATCCTTATTATTTTATTCTTTTTTATCATTACCAACATTAGCAGTAAATAAGTTTAATAATCTAAATACGGTTCCAGTTTCTGATGTATATAAAAAAGGATTTTATAACTTTAATATTACTTATACTAGCTGTGAAGCTATTGCTAAATTAGTAAGTACAGATAAAAACGCTGTTATAATGGTAGTTAACTCTGATAATACTCTAAGGCTATTTAAAAAATGTACTCCAAATGACCCTACTATTCTTATAGGAAATCTTACTAAAAATGATACTGTTATTATTATTGGTGAAGGTGAATTCTCTATAAAATTTATTAAAAATACATAATCAATTTACAGTTTAAAAATGAGATCTTCTAAATTTTTAGAGGATCTCATTTTTAAATTTAATTATCTATAGAAAAATGTTATCTAAATCTAATTTCTAGTTTACATAAATAATTAAAGTCATATGAAATATACTTATTATTTTTATATTATTATATCTTCAAGTTATAATATTCATTAATAAATAATATATTATACTGTACTACAAATCTTATATTAAATGGGGGTAAGCGTTTTATATAAGGGAGGTTATATTGTTATGTATAAATTGTATAATAATATATCTGTAGGACTATGTAGCTCTCTTCTGTTTTACATTTTAACTTATATTTCTAATGAAATAGCTAGATTACTTATACAAAATTCTGGATTGCTAGTAATTTTGATAATGTTTATCTTAGTTCTAATTTCATTACACATTATTAATATTATTGTTAAATTACTAAGATAGCTATATACGAAAAGAAGGTAAGGTAATTTCAATTATTACTTTACCTTTTTTATTTCCTTTTATTATTTTAAATTAATACTATAACATACTTCTTTTTTAAAAAATAATGTATTAAATTTATAATTTAACTTATGTTGATAAAGCTATCTAAATATATTAAACATTTTGCTTATTAATACTTATAATTTATAAATAATGTTACAATATAACTATATAAATATAATTTTTAGTTATTTAATCAATTAAATTTTATAATGGAGGATAATTAGATGAAAGGAAAAACAGAAAAAGAAAAAATGTTATCAGGAGAATTATATTGCGCTGAAGACACCGAACTGAAAAAAGAGCATATTAAAGCTCAGAAAATTTTAAGTGAATTTAACAATTCATTATCTGAAGATAGAAGTAATTTATTAAAATCTTTATTCGGAAAAACAGGTAATAATTTTTGTATAAAGCCAACTTTTCATTGTGATTATGGGTATAATATTTATGTAGGAGAAAACTTTTTTGCTAATTATGATTGTATTATATTGGATGTTTGCAAAGTAACTATAGGTGATAACTGCATGATGGCTCCTAGAGTCTGTATATATACAGCAACTCATCCCTTAGATTCAGAAATAAGAATATCAGGATTAGAATATGGTAAACCTATAACTATTGGAGATAATGTTTGGATTGGTGGAAATTCAGTTATAACACCAGGTGTAACTATTGGAAATAATGTAGTTGTCGCAGCTGGATCTGTGGTTGTCAAAAACATACCAGATAATGTAGTTGTAGGAGGAAATCCTGCTAAAATTATAAAAACTTTATAGTTTTAACTTTTAAATCACATATATAAATATTTATTATTATTTTTAATACTTTCTTTTAATAAAAGAGTAAGTTTTTATACTTACTCTTTTATTTAGCCATAATAAATTAAATTTTCTAGTTATATTATAAACCTAAATAATGTTATCTTCAAGAACTCTTCTTGGTGCACAAGTAAATTTCTCACCAGCTCCCCAATCAAATCTAAATAAACCTTGTCCTCCACCTGCTGCAATAGAATGTATTTTTGTAAATCCATTCATGTTATCAACTGTTACAGTTAGAGTTAATCTATTTCCTGCCCTTTGGAAATGCTTTTCATAGACTAAAACTATTACTCCATTCTCATCATTACCCATAACTACATAATAATCAATTCTTTCACCAGTAAAACTGCCATCTACAATACCACTATCTAACCTTCTAATTGTCTCCTTTAATGATAGATTAACCCTAAAATCATCTGCTCCCATAACTAATCCCACTCCTTTTAATATTCTATATGTAAAAGTTTTAACTTATCTTAATTATATCATACTATAATTATACTTTTGCCTTTTTAGTAAAACATTACCATTAATTCTCTTATGTTATTTTACTATTGGTTTAATTTATTTTTGTGTATATAAAATTCTTTATATACGCAAAATAAATTTGAAAGGTGGTTATATTAATGAAAAAATTTATTTGGACTATCTTAATTATTTTCACCCTATCGTCAACTTGTTTCTTTAAACCTGTCTATGCTATTAATTTATTTAAGGAAGGAATTTATAAAGTCTCTGATTTTAACCCTCCTCAAGAAGATAAATATACTGTGCAAAATTCATCTTCAGAAAATAGTGTTTTAATTCAAGTCTATAATAATAATCTGCTTTTAATCCAATCAATTAAACTCATTCCTAGTTCTGAAAAATATAAATTAATAGAATTATTACCAGATTATAAAATTGTAATAATTGGTGATGGTGAAGTGTATATATCTTAAAGATAACTATTTTTATTTTATATTTATATGCAAAAAAGAACTGATAATTTTAATTCAGTTCTTTTTAGTTTATGAAATATATTTATATTGACGAGAGTGTAAAATAGTCTGTGTAAACTTCAGAAAATGATATAATAAATTATCAATTATGGAGGGAACACAGACTATGTCATTTTCAAAGGAAGAATTAATAAAAATATTAGCAAAGGATCCAAATATTAAAACAGCTGAAGATATTCAAAATGTTTTAAAAGACTTATTTGGAGGAATGCTTCAGCAAATGCTAGAAGCCGAATTAGATAATCATCTTGGATATGAGAAACATGATTACCAAAATAAAAACACAACTAATAGCCGTAATGGCAAGAGCCGAAAAACTATGAAATCCAATCTTGGCTACTTCGACTTAGATGTTCCAAGAGATAGAGAAGGTTCTTTTGAGCCTGAAATAGTAAAAAAACATCAAACTGATGTTTCACATTTAGAAAGCTCAATAATTGGGATGTATGCTAAGGGAATGACTACAAGAGATATAGCATCACAAGTAAATGAAATATACGGAATGGACATATCACCAACATTAGTTTCTAATATAACAGATAAAGTAATTCCAATGATTAGAGAATGGCAAAGCCGTCCGTTGGAAACAGTATATCCTATAGTATTTATGGATGCTATTCACTTTAAAGTGAGAAAAGATAACACCGTTGTTTCGAAAGCAGCCTACGCTGCGATTGGAGTAAATATTGAAGGAAAAAAAGATGTTCTTGGTATATGGATAGGAGCATCAGAGTCATCAAAATATTGGTTGCTTGTTCTGAATGAGTTAAAAAATAGAGGCGTAAAAGATATACTAATTGCTTCAGTTGATGGGTTAGTAGGGTTTAACGAAGCCATTAGAGCTGTTTATCCGAACACTGAAATTCAAAGATGTATTATTCATCAAATAAGAAATTCAAGTAAATACTTATCTTATAAGGATTTAAAAGCTTTCAATGCAGATTTAAAACTAGTTTACACCGCTTCTACTGAGGAGGTCGCATTAGCGGAATTAGATAGATTAGAAGAAAAATGGGGAGAAAAATACTTAATAGCAGTAAGGTCTTGGAGAAATAACTGGAATGAGTTATCAACATTCTTTAAATATCCACCAGAGATTAGAAAAATAATATATACAACTAATGCAATGGAAAGTTATAATCGTCAACTGAGAAAAGTTACTAAAACTAAATCTATATTTCCGAATGATGAATCATTAATGAAGATTTTATACCTTGCTACCGTTGATATAACAAAGAAATGGACCCAATCAATACGAGGATGGGCTCAAATTTTAGCTCAACTATCAATCTTCTTCGAAGGTCGTTTAGACGACCAGTTGTTCTAAAAAATATTTAGTCTAACTCTTATTAAAGTGCAGATTATTATGTAAAATTTATCAATTAAAGAAAAATAAAGGTTGGATGTTGTATTAACCTTTCCAACCTTTAAAATAAAACTAAATTTTCTAAAGTTTACACAAAAATATTGACAGACTCATATTGACTTTTCTTTAATAAGCCCTAAAATAGTATTTACTATTCCCATGATTAAAAATAATAGTTTATAATATTCTATTTTCCTTATCTATATACCTCAACAATGAATATCTTTTACTAATGATAATATACATTTTATTCTTTTTTCTGATAGATAATTTTCTTTATACATTATATTGATATTTTTATACTTTTATTATATTTGTTTTCTTCTCTCTGATGAATACTCCCTATTTTTTTCTGCCCAATTCTTATTAGCTCTAGTTTGTGATTAACTCGTTTTTTTATTCATAGTTATCTTCTTATTTTAAATAATTTAATTATACCTAATATTGTTACTATACAAATTAGTATCAACTTTATTATTTCAAATATATTTAATGCTGAAAAATTTATATCTCTTAATATCCACAATATAATTATTAATACTACTATATCAATGGTTAAATTCTTTTTACTCATAATTATCAATATTAAAAATACATTTCTAACATATATTTAATATACTATTCTCCCTCCCTCGCCTTACAACTACATTTCACTCCATGTATTATACGTATATCAACATTTTTCAAAAAATAAGAATATAGAATAATTTTTCCGTTATAATATAATCTTTTCCCTAAATAAGTTCCCACACTAATAATAGCATCTCCTTCAAACATAACTCCTATTGCTATTAACTCAACTTATCCTACTGATAAAATTTTTTCCCTAATATTTCTTACCATTTTATTAAACTCTGAATTTCACATTTTATTTTTCAATTTATTAAGTTATACTTTTATTATTCTCATTGTTCATCTGATTTGGTAGATTCATCAAAAGATATATGTCATTTATTTGGTATATATTTTTATTTTTTCAACTTTTTAAAAATATGCATTTTATTACATATTATTCTACTCTCTGTTCAATATAAATCTCAATAATAAGTAAACTTAATATTCTATATAAAATATGTACTTACTCTAAATAAATATATTATTTATTTACTTTAAAGTATTTATATATAAACAACTATAATAAAAGGTATAGTAAACTTTAACATCTACTCTACCTTTTACTATAGTTGTTTTCTTCTTTCTGATATCAATTCGTCAAGTTCCTTTAAATCCTCTTCTGTTGCTTTATTTCTTATAAAAGACCTTGCTTTACTCCTATCTTTTAAATAATTAGAATGCTCTTTATTCTTCTCTTGCCATCTTTTATTTGCCTCTGTTTGCTTATTAACTTCCATATCTAAAAACCTCCTGTAATCAGTTGAAAAACTGATTTTATAAACAATATTAAAAATACTATTGTTTCTTATTTAATTATTAATAATATAAGTGTTATTATACTTATAACTAAATCAAATAGGCTTATTCCTAACGTTATCTTTTCTATTTTTTCATTTTATCTTTACCTCCTTAACTAATATAATATATTTAAGAAGAAGATTCAAGGAATAGAAGGGCTTAAAATCCCGCCTCTGATTATTTGTTTAATGAGAGTATTATATTTATTGGATCTGTTGTCAAGGTTGCAATTGATGTTATTAGCTTTATTAAATCTTTATTCCTTTTCCTACTTTTATTTTACACTTATATTATACTTCCGTATTAATATAAGTTAGTATTTTTTTATAAAAAATTAAAAGGATAGAGTAACTTTTTTTATTTACTCTATACCTTGTATATTAATATCATTCTTTGTTTATTCTATGTCTAATACCTAGTATAATTTGTAACATCACTATCTGCATCATTAGGTCCGTAAATTTGAAGTCTACCAAAATTTTCAGTATCTATTATTTTTATATCTCCTTTATTTTCTACTATTTTATATGATAACCCCCCATGTCTTTGTGGTACTAATGCTCCACATTCATTTCCTACAACTGGTGGAACATTTAATGAAAAACTTTCAGTATGTCTATAATTTACATAATCAATAATCTCTTGATAAATATTTAGCATACCTATAGGAATCGTTTTAACATCTATTATAATTCCATTTTTCAATACTGTAATATCAGTTGTTCTTCCTCCTATTTCAATAATTATTAATTGTTTGTTTCCTATCTTTTCTCTAGTATTTTTATCTATAGCATAGTAGGCACTAGACCCTTCTGGTGCAACTACAACATCTTAAATAAATATCTTTCTCTTATTGATTATCCCGCATCTATTATTCATAATAAATTCTGTAAGATTATCGTCCTCAACTGATTGATATATACTTGTTGCATCTACAAAATAATGTGCTGAAGCATTTCTATTTGCTCCATAAAAATAAATTGCATTATTTCTTGCTGAATCTGTTCCTTCTGGAGTTCCTGTTCCATGAACTACAATATACTTTATTGAATTTCCTTCATAGTGGTTATAAGGGCTTATCATTCTTTCAATCTTTAACATAAATATCACCTTTCCTTTTTAAAATATTTCTATAATATAAAAAGCAGGATTACTCCTGCTCTGCAAACTAAATTTTCAACTTTTTATATTAATTTACTCTTGATCTTTTTTAGCTGACTTTACTGTTCCTTTTACAGTTGATTGTCCAAAGTAGAAGGACATAATCATTATTGCAACAGTTGTGAACTATTCTGTACTCATAATTTCTCTAGCACTTAAAATACAAAATACTGTTATAACTAATAATGCTATAATTTTCTTTACTTCTATGAGACCTATAATCTTAACTATAAATATATTCATTTCATAACCACTTTTTATTTTTCTAATTTAAATTTTTATATCCTTTAACTCTTTCAACTTCCCTTCTCTTAACATAATATAAAAGACGTTTGTACCTGCTAACACCTACTCAATTAGCTTCTACAAACGTCCTAAATAACAATTTTTATGATATTATATTATCATTTTTTATTTATTAAATCTAATTTCCACTTTATTTTTATTTATTAACACATTTCATTTTATTATTACATTTTTCTATTGTTCTGATTTTTAACTATTTATAAGTTTTTGTAAAAATACATTATCTAAATTTACCTTTCTGACCCTTGCTGCTATTTCTTCTTTATCTAATGTATAAAGACCTTCATCTACCATTCTCTTAAAATACTCTGCTCCGGCAAAAGTATATCTATTTTTTCTACCTTCTCTAGTTTTCGCTTTTTCATTAGCATATGAAATTATATCGCCTATTGCAATTGAAGCAGGCAATATTAAAAGAGGAACTCCCATTGCTAATCTAACTGCATTATGTCCAGCAAGACTTCCAGTGCAAATAGCTTCGGTATGTCCTACAAATAATCCACTTTTTTCACCTGCACAAAATAAATTATCTACACCATCAACCTTTAAATCATTTGTTCTTGGCGCTACTGAAAGATATCTTATTGAATTACCTTTGCTTCCTGCATATGGATCTACATATTTAGCTTTTTCTAATCCTTTTATCTTCCTTAGCTTTTGTAATGGATAATAAGTTGTCATAAGCTTTGCATGTGCAGTATAAACAAAACAACAACATTTAAAGAAGTATTCTCCTCTGCTAAAGAATCGGATAAACTATTATATTATAAATTACCTGAAAAAACTACTGCACAGAAAATATATAAGTTAAGAAAATTAAATGGACTTACTCAAAAGAAGTTTGCTGAAATAACAGGGGTTGGTTTCTCTTGCATATCTAAATACGAATTAGGATATAAGCCTAGTAATAAAAATCTTATTAAGATAATGAATAAATTTAATTTGTCATTTAATTACTTAAAATAATAAAATATTTAAGGCTAGAATAGACTATCTTGTATTACTAGCCTTTTTAAATATATTTTAAAACTTATATTATTTTCTATATATACATAAATGATTGTGGTGCAACCTTTATATTGGGATTGAGCTCGGACAACTCTAATGGTGTTTTATATATTTTAGGCTTCTTTATGGAAATTGCAAATCCAATTGATCTACCTTCGAAATATTTTTCATAATCATCTCTTTTAATCCCTGAATTATTCTTAGTAAGCTCCCATATAAATTCTGGACTATCTTCTATTATAGTTCCTATTTTAAATTCTCCAACCACTTTACCAATAGGCTTAGTAGCATAAACTAATATACTATCTATATCTTTTCTCTTAAATAAGGTCTTTCTATATTCAAACTTTTTTTCTCCATTAAATATTCTCTGAACATATTGTGGTTTGATTGATAATAATACTTTCATTTACCTCACCTAATCTTAATATTTTTTCAAACTGCTTGTCAGTTAAATTTACAGCTACCCATCGATTTTTATCTAATCCTATTTTATTAATCAGATCTTGCCTCACTATTCTTTTTGGAAGTGCAACATTATATAACATTTTAATTAAATATTTATATTGTTTACTCTTCCAAAATCTCCCAAGTTCATACTCACTAAAAACACTATGTTTTATACAATATCTTTTAAACTCATTATAATCTTTAAAATCATCAATATGCTTAACTTCTTCTATTACACAGATTGATGTTGCAACAGATGAATAACTTGCTGATTTTTCTTTATCTTTTGTTCTATATATTAAAACTATATCATTTTTTTTGTAGTTGCTTAAATCCGCTCCAGATAAATATATTTTTTCTATACTATTAGTTATTGATAAATCCTCTATT
Source organism: Clostridium septicum (assembly GCF_003606265.1). Taxonomy (NCBI): domain Bacteria; kingdom Bacillati; phylum Bacillota; class Clostridia; order Eubacteriales; family Clostridiaceae; genus Clostridium; species Clostridium septicum. The sequence continues at coordinate 3,333,649 of NZ_CP023671.1, read as the reverse complement.
ATATGATTTTTTTCTGTCTTTAACTTAGAGTCTGGAAACATTTTTGTATGATATTTAGGCCATATAGATAACATAAACTTGTTAACACCACTATAATTAACCCTAGGATAATCCATTAGTATATCATTATTAATTTCTTTAATAGACTTTAAATACACATTCTCTTCACCTGCATCACTAGATTTTACTCCAAAATATTTAAAACCATATTTCTCTAACAATTTAATTAGTGCTTCATGTTTTGGAAATATAGTTACATATGCCTCACTAACCCCCTCTTTAAAAATCTCATCTATTAATATTTTTATAAATCTTTCCCCTAAATTTGTACCATGCGCATTAATTTTAAATGTACCAACTTTTAAACGCTTAAATTTTTTTAAAGTTGGTTTAATGTTATTATAAATTTCATCTTCAACTTTTAAATATAAGAAACCTTGAATTCCATTTTTATCTAAAATATACGCACTTTCATTCTCATCAGCCTTTTTTTTAAACCAACCAATAAACCCTGGATAATCCTTTTTTAATGAATCAAAAAAAACATCCCTTATGTCTAGTTCTCTAAATAATCTCTTCTTAATGTCATTCATTTTTCTCTCTCCCACAATACCTAAATAATATAAAATTTTATGACTTTAACTCCATTATACATTTCTTCCTTAGTAGTATAAATTGAATATATTAAATCCAACATTTGTTTTTTATCTTTTTCAGGGTAACCAAAAAGTTTACTTTGAAAATTACTATAAACATCATTAAATGTTCTAAATTCGTAAGTACGAATTACTTTGACTTTAATAGTTTCTAATATTATATTTTTTTTATGAAATACTATCTTATCTCCTGGTTTAATGTTTCTTCTTTTTTTATCATTTAATCTAACTTCTAAAATTTTATTATTAAATAGTATATTTTCAAATTCTCTTTCGTTTAATTTCATTATATGAACCATAATATCACCCTCTTCTAATAATATTATTAATATTATTATGTTTAAATTATATAAAACATATATTTGCTTTTCAACACTTAGTTGTTATTATTTTATAATTCTTATTAATCTTTGACTTAGTATATAATTATTTTTATTTTTTCAATAAACTTAGTTAGATTTTACAATTTATTTTTTCTTATCTAATTTAACTATTTTTATTATAAATTCCTTCTTCCTTCCTAAATTATTTTCTCTAATTCCTTCAAATCATCTTCTGTGATTATTTTAAATAATTTGATATGTTTATATATAAAAAAACTGCTAATTTAAATTCAGTTTTTTGTTTCTCTAAATTATATTTACATTCACTATTTTTAATAATTACTAAATTACTATTATCTAGAAAACCTGAAGAACCATGAATTAATAATTAGCATACTTATCATTTCACTTTTTTCTAATAATATAAAAAAATACTACTATATTCTAATTTAGATTATTCTAAAATTTATAACAAATTATTACGATTTTATTAAATTCAGAATCTTCTATTTTATTTTTCTATTTATTAAGTTATACTTAATGTAGTTAGATTAGTTACATAGGATCTTTTTATTAAAATTGTTGATACCCTAAAAGATAGATGTCATTTGTTTGTCATCTATCTTTTTTGTACTTTTATATATAGATTTCTTAATTCTTTATTAATTTCTGAATTTTCCATATTATTTATTTACTTTTTGTAATATAATGAAAACATCCTTCATGTTACTACATATTGTTAATTCCGCTTAGGAATTAATTAAGCAGATGCTATTTATTTAACATCTGCTTAATTTTTGTATAAAAATATAGATTTGGTTAATACTACTAATGTAAATATTTTTTATTTTTCTCATTAATTAAACTCTCAAATAAATTGTTTTTATAATACACATTTACAAAATATCTTTTAATAAACTAGTAAATATTTTTTATTTACTAGTTTATTTTTATGTATAAAGTCTTTTAATAGGTGCTATACTATTATTGTATCTAACATTCTTTTATAGAATATATTAATTTATATTCTTTTTCAACCATATCAATGATTTACTCTTTGTATTATTTAAAATCCTAGTAAACTATTTATTTACTAGGATTTTTTTGTTAATCAAGTTAATATAAATAAAAATTTAGTTAATAATACTAATATAATTATTCTTCTCTTTTGGATTCATTCTATAAGAAAAGCTAGTAAATAATAAATTTACTAGCTTTTTAATATTATTTTATAATTTATAAGTATATATTAAAAATAATAATACATTTATTAATTATAAATTAATATTTTTTATCTTTTATTCATTAATTTATCTTGAGGGATTTTCAAATGAAGGAGGTGTTGGATTAGGACTTTTATGATCTACACCTGGTGATGATAAATCAAAATAAAGTTTTGAATCTTCTGTAACGCCAAAATCCTTATTTGAACCTGTATTTTGTACTTTATTTAATGCTTCTCTAAATAAAGCATTATGTGCCTCTTCTCTGTTTAGTAAGAAATCTATAGTTTCTTTTACATATTTATCATCAATTTGTCTATATAAGTATTCATATACTACTTTTGCTCTTTGTTCTGATGCTATGTTAGAAAGCAAATCTGCTACTAAATCTCCTGTAACAGTTACATAATCTGCTGTCCATGGAGCACCTGATGAATTTATTAATACTGGAGATAATCCACATTGTACATGTGTTTGAATCTCTCCACTAGTAACTTTACAATTGTCTACATCATGACCATTTAATAAATTTATTGTTTGTGCAACCATTTCCATATGACTTAGCTCTTCCGCTGCAATATCTAAAAATAAGTCTTTTATTTCTTTATCCTTTATTCTAAAACTTTGTGCCATATATTGCATTGCTGCTTTTAATTCCCCATTTCCTCCACCAAGTTGCTCTTGCATTAAAACTGCATATTGAGGATTTGGTTTTTCAACCATTACATCTCTTAATAATTGTTTTTCATGTTTAAACATAAAATTACCTCCATAATTTTTAAATTTTCTATTTTATATTTTCCTCAAATAGTTTTAGTTATTCATATTAACAATAAAATAATTTATTTTAATAAATTATTAATTTAGACTTTTTATTATCTATGTATATTATTTATTAACAATAAACATAATAATATCGAAAGACACTATAAGGAGTGATTAAAATGTCAAATTTAACACAATTAGAATTGCAAAATTTAAGACATCTAATAGGAGCTCATGGTACAATTGCAAATAAATTAGATGATTTTGCAAAACAATGTACAGATCCTGCAATATGTAATATGCTTCAACAAGATGCTAATGCAGCAAGAACTAGTAAAGATAAGTTAATTACATTCTTAAAATAGGAGGATTTAAAAATGAAAGAAAAAGATATAATGAACGATTACCTAAGTATGATTAATAGTAGCTTAACAGGATATGCTAGCATAATAGCTCAAACCGATAATCAAGAATTACGACAAACTATACAGCAAATGAGAAATGAAGATGAAATTCGCCAATATAAAGTATATCAAACAGCAAAAGAAAAGGGATATTATAAACCTGCGCAACCAGCAGACCAAAACGATATAAATACTGTTAAATCAGAATTAACTGCCAATCAATAAGATTACTACTAATTTTTTTCATCTTTCTACCTTTATTAAAATAAAAAAAGAGTGAGTTTTAAACTTACTCTTTTTTATTCACATTAATTTTAATATTTCATAATATAGATTATAAATTTATATAAAAAGAACCCTATTTTTAGAGTTCTTTTATTTTTTATTTATTTTTCATTAATAATACTTTTAGATTCATTATAGGAACATGTTAGTTGTTCTTCAGATGTATTATATGGTTTAATCCATCCTTTATTAACACTTAATTCTGTAAGTGCTGTATGACCTTCTACTATCTGTCCTAATGATGCTGAATATATAGCTCTTAATTCTGGTGTACTACTTGTTAGGGTAGAATTAAGATACATATCTGATGCCTCTTTTCCAGAAGAAAGCATACTTAATGCTATAAATTCATCATTTATATCAATGTTATTTTTAATCATATTTCCAATAATATTTTTCATATATTATTCCTCCTTAGAAACTTATAAATTATTATCTTCTATAAATTTTTGTATTCCTTTAATTCTTCCTTCTGTTGCTAATATACTTGCTTCTGATTGTCTTTTTAAATCTTCATCTGATATTAAAGAATCTATTGCTTTTTGCATAATTAATCCATTCTTTTCCATCTTCAATATAGCTGCTAAAGATAGATTTTCAGCTTCTGAAAGTTTTTTCATTTAATTACCACCTCTTATATAATTTTTATTTCAGAATTATAATTCCCTTTCATAAAAATATTATTCTATTTAATTTTTAAAAATATCTGATATTAATTAGATTAAAGTAATTAATAGAGTGTACCTTTATAAACTATATATTTTCTAACCCATAACCCTATATTTTATAATTTATTATTTTTCAATACTAATAAAAAAATTTTTTCCCTTTATCAATAAACATATTCATAAATTTATTCTAAATTTGAAATAATTATTAATATATAAATTTTGTTATACTTATTCAATATTTTATAATTTTTCATAGAATCTATTTTATTAGCTTCTAATAAAATAATAAAAGGGTTAATAATAGTTTTTACTCTCATTAACCCTCTACAGTTTATCTTGATTATTTAATATTTGCTGATTAATTTTATATTAATAATGACTAGCTCATTATACTTTTAATTCCTATTCTAAAAACATATATTTAAGTTTATATTATATTCATAAATTAATTATAAGTGCATTAAAAGAATTAATGCACTTATAATTAATTATTTTATTTGGTTTTCGTATTGTTCTACCATTTTTTTAACCATTTCTCCACCAACACTTCCATTTTGTCTTGAAGAAAGGTTTCCCTTGTCTGTTTCCTCATAGTTGTTTAATCCAATTGATGATGCAACTTCATTCTTTAGTCTGTTTAAACCTGCTTTTGCTTCTGGTACTAAATTTCTATTACTTCCATTATTATTTGAAGCCATATGTTTCACCTCCTAAACTATTTTACAATAATATATTAACCTTATTTAGTATGTACTACTCTATATAATTGATACTAAAAATAGAAATAAAATATTATTCTGGATAATTGTTTATTTTATACTAAATAATTAATTTTTATTAAATTCAAAATTTTATGTTTATTTTTTATGTATTAAGTTATAATATTAATGTCCTATAGTATTTGATTAGTTTTGCAAACTCATAAAAAGTAGGTGTTATTAATTTAGCATCTACTTTTTATTTACATAAAAATAATTAACTTTTTTCAAATATTTCGTAATATAAATTATAAATATATACTAAATTATTATTTTAAAATTTATTAATATATTAAAGTTTATAAAGCTTTTTAAGTATATAGGAAAATTCCTATATACTTATCAACTTAGAAAATATATTTAAAATCCTATACTAGGATTTTTCTATTCATAAATTTATTATGCAAATAACATTAAAAATTAATTGCTATAATATTTAACTTGTAATATGAATAAAAATATAAATTTGGTTAATAATACTAATATAATTATTTTAATTATATTAGAAAAGCTAGTAAGTGGTGCAGTGTTTACTAGCTTTTTTACTACTCTACTATATTTTTAATCTTTGACATCTTTTCTTTTAATTCTTTGTTTTCTTTTCTTAGTATTTCATTTTCTTTTTTAAAAATTTCATTATTATTAGATATAGTTTTAGATGCTGTAAAAGTTTTTGTAACTTCTATAGTTTTATTATTGTTATCTGTAGCTCTTACTGTGCATTTATATTGACCTTTTTCTAACTCAGTAAATTCTAATGTTTTTTCATACCCTGCAAAATGATTGTTATATTGTGGATATGCTTCATAAACATCTTCCCTCTTTTGACCTGTTTCTACTGTTCCATAACTAACATTATCTATCAATATTTCTAACTTTGCATGATTTAAAGCCCAACCTCTAACTTTTAACTTATTACTATCTATAGTAATGTGATTTGGTTCATCTAATGCAACTCTCATACCAATATCTGATTGTACTGATTGTTCAATATTTTTACCAGTAATACCTGATACTATAGCTTCTGCTATTTTTCTTGCACCTAATTTTCTATATAAAGCAACATCTTCTGTAGCTTCACAGAAACAAACTTCTACTAAAACTGCTGGCATAGTAGTCATTCTTAAATCATAATAGTCAGCTTCTTTAACACCTCTATTTTTAAATCCTAATGCTGCTATATTATTACTAATTTTTTGAGCTATATCCTCATCCTTATATGCATCTGATTTACTATATACAAAAGTACCTGTCCCTAATGCACCATTATAATTATCATATGCCTTATCAAAGTGTATAGGAATATATATATCTGCTCCCCATTCATTAGCTTTTTTAACTCCATAAACTAAATCTGTATTTACATCACATGGACCAGGAGTACAATCAAGTACTTCATGTCCATATCCTCTAGCTACATTAATACACTCTGCCAATACTTTTCTATCTTCTGTTAATTCATCAATTAACGCACTTGCTCCTGTTGCTTGTTCATTATGCCCACCTCTAAATGCAATTTTCATACTACATCACCATTCCTTTTATAAATATTTCTATAACTAAAAAGCAGGATTACTCCTGCTCTATTTTTAAATCCTTCTTCTCTCCATCTTTAAGCTGTACTAATGCGTCTTTAAGTTTTTCTGGAATAGGTAGCCCTAATCCTGCACAATTCTCTAATAAACTAATTCCCTCGTTTGCTATATAAAAGTAACATATAAGTGTTCTAAATACCCAAGTTCCTGTGTTTAGTAACCTATCTAAAATTACAGCAACTATTAAAACTATAAATATAACAGCCTTTCTAGCTATTCCTTTAAGTCCAACTGAACTTGATACATCTTTGTTTACATATGCTCTTAGAACGCCTGTTACATAGTCTAGAATCATAAATGCAATTAATGAAATTAATGCAATATCCCAAGTTCCAAAAAGCCATGTGAATCCTGTTCCTAGTGCTGCTACAACTAAATTAAAATACTTAAATAAATTTTCCATTTCTACACCTTCCTTATAAAATAAAAAGAACCTACAACTGTAAGTTCTAATTGACATATATCTTGTCCATAACTTATTATCTTTTTATAGTAGTTAACTAAATACTAGGTGGATTATTATTAACACATACTGCTATATCCTACTTCCACCTAGTATTTTTTTATCTTTAAGTTAAACAACTCCCTTGTCTTTTAAATTTTTTATTTCCCTTTCTAAAGCCTCTATCTTATTAATTGCAACTTTCAACGCATTCTCAACTACTCCTATTCTACTTCCTACGTCATAACAAAGATATCCATCAGGATCATATCCTATTAAATATTGTCCTATTTTTGTATTTTGTATATCTTGTGCTATAAATCCTATCTTTGCTCTTCCCTGTATATTGCTTCCTTTTGGTGGATTCATATAAAAGGTTGTAGGCTTTAACTCATCTTTAATAAAGTTATACATATCTGTGGATGTTAACATAGTTTCATCATTTAAATATGTTATATTATGTTTTAATCTTAAATCAGAGTTTACTTCATTGGCTCCATAAACGTTATATCCATTGCACTTTAAATCTGTAAATAACTCAATCTCTTGACCATATCTACCATCTGTTCGTTCTCTTATCCATAATGCTACTCTATTTGAATCTCCAATACGCGAACCTAATCTAATTCCATTATCACCATATATTGCTAATAAATCATTATCACCATTAAAAATTTGATGTAATACTCCACTCTTAGTTTTTATCTCAAATCCAGCTTCACTAAATTGAACATTCCTTTTAATATATAACGTCTCATGAATGTATATACCCTTTTTAGTATAAGGATGTCCACTTCCTGCATAATCATTACCAAAAAAAAGCATAGAATTATCAATACTACCATCCTTTTTCTTATGTCCAATTGAGATGTAATCTCCTTGGCCCGATGTTGCAATACTAATTCCGTTTTGGTTTCTATCTTTTGGGAAGCTTGTACTTAATATTGTCCCTACTTCTTCAACTTTATTTGTGTTTCCCCAAGTTGTGAATGTCATGGAACCATAGTTTATTTTTATTCCAATTTCTCCTGTATCATTAGTACTTTCTATACTTCCTTTTAGCGTTAAATTCCCTTTTGTATCTCCCGTTAATACAGACTTCCCTGCTCTATTTTGTATTTTTATAGCTCCATTTTTAATTGTAAATCCTGTTTTATCTAATATAGTAGTTACAGTATATATAGAAGCTTTACCACAATTTATTGCTTCTGATATACTTTGAGTTATTCTACCAGGCTCTAATTTTTGTTCTGCTGTTGCAACTCTGCTAGAAAGATTAGCTATATTATTATCTATATCTTCTGGTGCTTGTGTCCATCCTGTTACTTTATCTCCTTTCTCTACTTTAAAATTACTTACTTTAAAATTACCACTTAGCAAATAATCTGCTCTTATGTTGGTTGTCCAATATTCGTTCTTTAAGTGATTCTCTGTAATTTTAAATGAATATATTATCTTTATTTTCTTAGTTTCTGCACTACCTAATATTAGTTTTCGTATAAAATTATTAGGATTAAATGCTCCTAAATTCCATGATGTTACATTACCCACTCCTTGTATAGAAAGGGAAGGTAACTTACCAGTAACCCCAACTAAATTTGTATATTCGAAATCAAACGAAACAGTAACATTCCCCAATTCAAGTCCTGAAGTAAGAACCTTATACATTCCATGCGTTTGATTAATACCACCAGTAAGTTTATTGCTTACTCGTATCGTTTTTGTATCTAGTGCTCTATTTACAGCCCCTATTTTTATAGTTTCTAAACTTGATACTTTTAAATCTATCTCTTTAGATGTCTGCTTAAAAATAGAATAAAAATCCTGTAGTTTAACATTAGATCCATTATCAGTTATAGTTGTATTTTTGATTAATGTACTTATTTGTCCTTTTATTACTCCTATAGCTGTACTATTACTTTCTGTTTTGGTTTTAATTCCATCCGTTTTACTTTTAAGACTACTAAAAGCAACCTCTAATGTTTGATTTAATGTATCTATATTAATCTTAGAGCTTTTCAATAATGTCGTTCCATTATTAATATTTGTAACTACACTATGTATATTAAGCTTACTTCCATTAATATTTGCATTATCGCTAACCATATCATCACGTATTATTTTTTCTTTTATTCCATCTGATTTAAGTCCTGTAGCATCAAACATTAATCTTCCTGTACTATCCCAAATATACATATTATAATCATTGCTAGCATCTTTCCCTATCTGTACTCGAGTCCTGTTATTATCCCTAATTTGTATAGTATTATCCCATATAAACATCTTGCCATTATCTGATACTATTTTAAATTTATTAGTAGATATATTGCTTGATTTTAAATCATTTGCTGAAATTTCTTTTGCAATCAATTCTTTTATTACAGTATTATCTAATACTACATTCTTTGCAGTTAGATGTATTGTTTGTGTGAATCCTGCGCCTATATTACCCGCTAGAATATTATTTATATTAGCAATTTCTACTTCTGCAGTTTTTATCTTCGCACTTTCAACCTTTAAATTCCTTATTTCAGCATCATTAATATGTGCATAATTAATAAAAGCTTTATTTACTAATGCAACTTCTGTTACTAATCTATTTACTTTATTAACAGTACCTCCGCTTGAGCTAAAAGAATTCTTATTCTTAGATTCTCCTTTTGCTGATATTTCAGATGTTAACCCCCCTGTATAAGTAAATTTTTGAGATAATATAGGAATTTTTCTAACTATCCCCTTAGTATCTGTACAACTAATAATATCTCCTACATCTACAGAAATATCCCCTTGCCATTTCAAGCTATAACCTAGATATTCAAATTTATTTAATCTATCATAAATATCTGTTAATATAGTTTCATTTACCCATGGATTTTCAAATAATAATTCCATACTATCTGTTCCTAATGAACCTTTTGAAATTATCTCTTTTTCTTTAACTTGACAGCTAACTTTTCCTATTTTATATTTGACTTCTTCTCTTTTATACTCAAAATAATTATCTGCGGTAATAGAATAATTAATTTCTTTTGGATAAACTATTGTAAAATTTCCGTCTCTTGTTATAGTTGCATTTCCACCACATACAGAAGCTACATAAGATAATATTTCTCTACAAGTAAAGCCTTCCAATTTTTTAACATTGTAAGATGGAAGGCTTCCAATAAATTTAACTCCCGTTTTACTAACTAACTCATTTACTACTTGCTGTAATGTACATGAATTGCCCAAACTAGAGAAATAAGGTGTTTCAAATTTTATCATATTGTCAAAGGCTGTAATTTTAATTGTATAGTCAGTTTTTTCTACATCGTCAATATTATAATAACCCATAGGTATATACTCTATTTTATCACCTATTTTCAGTCCTATTTCAACCTTTATTTGATTAACAGAGTAAATTGTATCGCTATTATTTAATAGTGTTAAATCAAGTGTAGTAGATGTTGTAGCACCTATCATGAAGCCATCAGAAGGTTGTATGTTACTATCTATTATTACATCAACTATATCATTATTATAAAATATTCTATCCCCTATAGTTATTCTACATTCAAAAGACCTGCTAGGCTTTTTTATCTCTGTTTTATATTCTTTACTTGTTTTATATATGCTATATTCCTCCTTTCATAAATTCTAGAAGGATCTATTTAAACATATAAGATATTAACATAAGTTCCCCTGGAGTAATATTACAACTACATTTAGATAAATCTTCTATTTCTATTAAATGTATATCAATATCATTTTCTATTTCTAATAATTCTTTAATATCTTTATTCCAGTTTTCTATATCATCTATATCTACTGCTCCATCTTTATTAGATTTTATTTTTCCTTCTTCATCCTTAAATGCATACTTATCTATTAATTTCCCTTTTTCCTTATTATAAATTTCTAGTTCCTTTTCTATCTTACTTATATTTTTAGCAATAGCATAACTAACTTTTATATTTAAATCCATTCCTGTTACTTTACTTAATACACCAATACTATTTACTATTTTTTCATTACTTATTTTCACTTGTAACATCTCCTAACATTTCATATTGTTTCTTTAATGCCTTATCAATAAATTCATTTATCCCTTGTTTACAAACATCAAACTTTTTTTTATATATTTTTTTATCAACGACAGTAATATTAATATTTGGATAATTATTTCCTTCAGTATAGATACTTGCTGTCATATTAACTACTTGCTGATTTTCTATATTTACGTTTCCATTCAAATTTATATTTTCATTTATATCTAGCATTTTATTAACTCCTTACTTTTCTATAAAATTCATTTTTAGACCACTCCATTTTACTTTACCATCTACCCATGTATATGCTGGTGATGTTCTATCTCCAACGTACATTGTCTTAGTTATCATACCTAATTGTGGATCTGGAAAAGTAACCGTAAAAAAAACACTACTTACAGCACTAAGTAATGTTGATATTTCACTTTGGGTTAGTGGACCCCACTCTAAATTTAATTTTCTTTTAACTGCTATTCTATCTCTTATTAAACCACCATTAGCATTTCTGTTTGTATCTCCATCTAAGTCCTGTACTGTAACTTCATATGTCTTAGGAGCTGCTATTTTAACCCCATTAATACTTATCAATTACAACCCCTCCTTTTATGTTGGTATTAATGTTATATTTCCTTGCCTTTGCATTCTTTTTAATTGTTTTAATGCTACCTTTCCTATTACGCTTCCATCTATAATTAAAGTTAAATCACCTGATGAATAATTATCATTACTTCTTTGTGGCATTCTAGTAGCTACTTTTTCTGCTAAATCTGTTATCCATCCAGTATTATTTTCCAATGGCATTATAGCTTCTCTCCCTGCTTCTCCAACTATACCTAATGTTGCTCTATCAACTATTCCACCCTTTGCAAAATAATTAACACCTACCCTAGGAACTTCTTTAGTTTCTGCATTGAAACTACCCTCCATATAAAAATGAGGAATTTTAACTCTTAGAGTTGCATCAAAATTATTAAATAAAGATTTAATATTATTTATATAATTAGATACATTTCTATAAGCTTCTTTCATATTATTAGTTATATTATTTCTTATATTAGATGTAGTATTGATAGCTATATTTTGTATTTGTGTTAGAGTACTTTTTATCATATTTCCTGCTTTAGTAAATTCACTAGATAATTTATCAAATAAGTTTCTTAGCTTATTTGATAAATTATTTGAGTCATTAGCAAATAATTCTATATTTTCTCTAGCTCCCGATAGACTATCATTAATTTTACTCATAGATTCATCAACTATAGTAGTTAAATTTTTATAAGCTTCCTCTTGTTCTTTTGCATTATCTTTATTAGCTTGTGACATTGCTTGTGTAGCTTCTTCCGTTGTTTTAACTTGATTGTCATAGCTAGTTTTAGTTAAATTTTCAATAGATTCTCTATCTGCAGCTATAGCATCTCTTAAATCTTGTTCATAAACTTTCCCTTGGTCAGTAGTGTTTCCATGAGTAGCTAATAATTCATCTAAAGCTTGTTGCTTAGAAACTATTGAATCATGGTATTTTTGAACTTCTGCATCTATTCCAGCTTGGAAATCTGCATTAGCTTGATCCATCTTTTCTTTTTTCTCTTGATAAGATAAACTTTCATCTTTTTCTATTGTCTGTAAGTAAGCTGTATGTCTAGCAACCCTTTCATCATACTTAAGTCCTTCGTAATTAAGCATATCATCATTTATTCCTTGAATAATGCCGTATCGCTTCATAAATTCATTCTTTTCAGCTTCTGTTAAATCAGAATACATAGATTTTACTTCTTCATTGTAAATTGATTGATTATCTCCCATTTCAGCTAATTTCTCTGTATTATGTTCATATATAGCATCGAGATAATCTTGAGCATTTTGAGATAACATTCCAAACTTCTCTGTAGCACTTTTAGTTGCTTCATCTACCTCTTGAGAAAGTCTAGTTGCATTAAAATGAATGCTATCTAAATATTTATTTACATTAGATGTAGCTGTTCCAAATGCATCATCAGTAGTTTTTGCTGCATCTTCTGCTACAGTTCCAATCTCTTCAATATTCTCTTTAACCGCAGCGTCTGTATCCCAACCAAAGAATGATTTTATTTTATCCCATAACCATCCTACTTTTTCACCTATCCAACCTAATACAGATCCTAAAGCATTTGATATTTTAGACCACCAACCAAACTTATCTCCAAGTTTTTTTATAACTATAATTAATCCTGAAGCTGCCGCTATTATTAAACCAATTCCTAGTGCATCTAGAGCTAATCCTAATGCAATTGCACCTGTAGTTGCTGTTCCTTCTGCTGTAGTTAAGCCTATTAAAGCAGCTGTATTAGTCCCTATGCTTATTATGAACTTCACTAAAGATTTTACTGCTTTTACTCCCATCTCAATCGCTAACTCTTTTAAGTACCATAAATTAAATTTTATATTTTGTCCGAAATTTACCAAAGCCTTTGTAGCATTCTTACCCAACGCAACAATCCAATCTTTTAAATATAACGTACTAAGATAAATGGTTTGCCCAAACGACTTTAATGCAATAACAGTATTCTTACCTAATGCAGCAATCCAATCTTTTAAATATAACGTACTCAAATAAATGGTTTGTCCAAACGATTTTAATGCCATAATAGTATTCTTACCTAATGCAACAATCCAATCCTTTAAATATAATGTATTCAAATAAATACTTTCTCCAAGGGATTTTAATGTCATAATAGCACTTTTACCTAGTTCTTTAGTATTAGTTAATGAAGTTCCTACTTTAAATAGTTTATTTGCTAATTTACCTCCTACTGTATTAAACAATTTCATTTCCTCTTTTGCAATTAAAAATCCATCTTTCATGGCCTTTAATGAATTAGTAACACTTAAGAAATTAGTAACTAAGTTAGTTACCTTCCATGCTGCCCATAAGGAAATAAATAATTCTAATACCTTGTGACATTTTTCTATAACTATAAGAAGTGCTTTAATTACACCTGCTACTATATTTAATGTCATAGCTACAGTGCCAATAATTGCACTTCTTGCCCAACTATTCATAAAATTAGTTATAAATTTAATTGCATCTCTTATAACCTTAGCTAGTATGGTTCCAAGTAAAACAACTATATCACCTATAACATTAATAAATGCCTGTCCACCTAAATCTAAGAACTTACCAAACCAATTACCAGCACTTATAATAAAATCTCTTACAGCTATAGCTAAGCTATTCATTGCATTTATAAATTTTCTAGTATATGAATTATTATCGGGATTAATATGCCTCCATAATCTACCCAATGCAACTAATATATCTCCACCTATTTGTACAGCTACTCCACCTATTACAATTCCTATTTCAGCCATATGTTGCACAAATTCTTTTCCACCATGATTCCATACGCTAATTAAAAAATTTTTTAACTCATCACAGCTATATCCAAATGCTTTTTTAAAATAATCCCATTTAGATAAAAACCAATCACCGTAATTATCCCATGCCTTTTTTAATGGACTTAATAATTCAGATAATATTTTATTTACTTTATTACTAAATTCAGATAAGGAATTTTCTGTTGCTGAGGTATCTATTGAAGGTGATGCAATACTTCCTAATCCTCCTGCACCACCATTACCACCACTTCCAGAATCGTCATTAGAATTAACTTTGTTAATTTCATCAATTCCCATTAACGCTTCAAGTTTTTTCTTAGTTTTATCGGCACTCTTTCCTACTCCATCAGTAGCACCACCTAAATTATTCATGGCATCTGTTGCGCCATCAATACCACTTGTAGCACCATTAAAAGCAATAGGTCCACTACTGCCCCCAGAGCCACCAGTAATATTGAATCCTATTGCACTAAGAACACTATTAAATGTATTGGCCATTTGTACTAGTTTAGACATTATTGTATTTATTACATTAATAACTGGTGTTAATACTGCAATCAATCCTTGCCCTATTGCTGATTTAAACGATCGATATTGTAAACTTAATAATCTTACCTGGTTTGCCCAACTTCCACTTGTTCTAGCAAAATCACCATTTGCTGCACTTAAATTATTAGTTACATAAGCTAGTCTTAAGGCAACCTTTTCTTGCTGATTCATCTTTTCTGTAGTTTTACCATATCCATTAGCCAAAGCATATTGATTAAGATTTTCCTGCGTCATTACAACACCTAATTCTTTAAGTGTTTCAGTTTCTCCTGTAAATACACTTTTTAACTTAGTATATGCTTCGTTTTGTTTTATATTATAGAAAGATGCTACATCTCCAGAAAGATTAGTTAATGTTTCAGCCATCTGTTCAGCACTATCAACTGTAAACCCCATTGATTTAGACATAGCTCCAAAGTTCCCCATGTACTGCTTAGCCATAGTTTCAGATAATCCTACTGTCTGCCATGCATTTTTAGCAAATTCATTTACTTTATCTGACATAGAACCAAAAGTAACATCAACCACGTTTTGAACCTCTGCAAGATTAGATCCTAAATCTAAACACGACTTTGTAAATCTTCCTATTGCAGTTATTGCAAAAGCACTAGCTAATATTTTTCCAAGCTTAGCAAAAGTTCCACTCATGCTATCGATTTTGTTATTAACTCTAGTAGCCATACTGTCAACTTTACTTTGTACTTGTGCAACTTGTGTGTTGAACTGCCTAGTATTGGCATTAATAACAACCTCCAATTCTTCTAAAGTCACTTATCCTCACCTCCTTTCCTTTGTAAATTCACTCTATTGGCAAAGTCTTTCATATGTTGTTTATTTATCTCTATCTGGTTCTCAATTCTCTTTTCTTCATTAATTTTCTTTTCTTCACTGAATAAATCTCCAAACATATCTAAAAACTCAATTGGTTTATTATCTTTACTCATTATACAAGCTGTTCCATTAGTAATTAGTGTAGACAATCTATATACCATATCTGCGGTATCTTTTCTTTTAACTTCCCTTCTTCTAAAAAAAGATTCTCTTATTTTAGTTACTTCATTTATTGTCATGGAGTAAAATTCATCTACAGATAATCCACAGTCTAAAGCATCATCAAGTAAATAATTCTCAATTAATTCAGTATAATTTTCAGGAGCCTTTCTGTTAAAAAATGGGGAAGTAGTATTTTCACTATCTTCCCCTACTTTAAATTTTCTGTTTTCTCTTCTGGAGTTCCTAATATTCCACTTTCAGTTAATAGATTCATAATAAACTCAAATAAATCCATCTGCGTTTTTCCACTCTCTATATATTCATCTAATAAGTCACAAGTCTTTTCAAAGGTCATACCATGATGAAATTTTTGAAGTGATCCCCATAAAACTGTAACCAAATATTTTAAAGATGGTATAGGAATCTTAGTTACTTTTTTCATATTAATATTGCCTTTGTTATCCATAGGTGCTGATGAACCCATTTCTAATATTGGATCTAATATATTGCATCCAAGCTTTTCTTCTATGCATATAGTTGCACTCGTTGTTAACTTTAATTTATATTCTTTTTCTCCTACTGTTAATATTTTATATAATGCCATTTACACCATTCCTTTCTTATTTAAACCACAATAAAAGCACCTACATATGTAAGTGCTTAATTTATATATTTTATTTTTTAAGATGGATCTGTTACTGCAATTCCACTCTGTAATGCTAATGATAGAGTAAATTCCATAGCGCTATTAACTCCTCCACCTCCAAGTTTTACTGAACATTGAGCTTTAAATTTAAATTTAGTCCCATCTGGATAAGCTTGTTCAAAATCCACAACAGTTTTATCATCTGCTAATTTTCTTAATACTCTATATGGACTAGCTACGGTTTTATTTTCATACTTAAACTTATATGCTAAATCTCCATAATCCCCTATTCCATATTCATATTGCTTTGTTGTGTCCTCTAATGTTGTATTCTCTACTTTTTCTGGATCATTTCCCATCTCTGGTACTTCCTTTAACCCTGTTAATTTCGTATAAACTTCTCCTTTAGTTTTATAACTTAATGTAATACCGTTTGCTAACATTCAACTTCATTCCTTTCTTAATCTTTATATACAAACTCTGTTTCATTATCTATAACGCCTTCATATCTCATTACCTTATGTTTCAACCCACTAGGGTCAGATACATCTTGACACATTGTCCTTTGTAAACCTAACTTAGATATATTCTTATCAACTGCTAGAGCATATTGAGATGTACTTCTGTTATGCCATATGTCAATTTTATATCTAACATATGATTTATCCTCTCTTCCATCTGTATACTCATATACCTTATTATCCTCTTCTATATACTGTATAGCTGGTAACTTTGCCCATTCAGAAGGATAACTATCACTTACATTAATGCATATATCTTTTATAGATTTATATACTTGATCCTTTACATTAATCATCTTCTCAAAATCCTCTCTATCTCTTTTTTAACATCTTCTTTTATATTTTCCACCACTATTTTTTCATTATTTTTAAGTGCTGGATAAAGATATGGTTGAGCTGGTTGACCTTCAACCCATCTAACACCTACATCTGGAATATTAGCTAACCACTTATCTTGCTTATAACTAACATTAACCTTATTATTTTTATTAGTTCTTTCTCCAACTTTACCGGTTCCAAATTCAACGTATGCTGCATGATCTGAATTAGTATAAACTCTAGTAGTTATTTTGTTTTTATAATTTTTAGTTTCTGATTTTATACTTTGTCTTAAATCTCCTGTATCTACTGGACATAAATCCTTTGCATCACCTTTAACTAATTCCCCTTGCCTTTGCATACTCTTATATAAAGTTTCTTCAACATTACCACCTAATTTATTTAATTTTTTAAGAAGGTTATCTAAACCAACAACGCTCCTGCTCATTTTTATATCTTCTCCAATTCAATAAATAGATGACTATATCTCTTTATACTAATAACCTTATAATCTGGATCACTATCTTTTGAAACATAAACACAAATTCCATCACCTTCATTTATAGTTTTTGGTCCATCATATAACATATTAAGTATATAATTTAACCTCTCTCCATAAATTTCAGCTTGTAATTTTCCAGATGCAGGACCTATGTTAGACTGTATCTCTATAGACTCTGAATATCCTGGATACTTACCACCTTCATTATCTTCAATAATAGTTTTCTTTCTAAGATAATAAGTTTTTTTATTCTTTATTTTCATTTGCTATTCCTACCGCCTTTAACTTTCTAAAAGCATTCAATCTATTCTTTATTGATTCAGGAATATCTATAATATAATTTACAGATATTCCTCCCTCATTTCTAGAGCTTTCTCCTTCACTTCCTATACGATTGTAATATAATATAGCTAATTCTCTTTGTAAGGCTTCCATCTTAGCTAGAATGACATTTCTATTGCAATAATCTAATATTTCACATTTGGCATCTTCTAGTACTATATTAATTAAATCATCTTTAGATTTATCTTCCTTATCTATTTCAAGTCTTAATTTTATTTTCTCTAACTGTGTCATACTCATATTAAAGCTCTCTACTTCTTAATACAAATTTGTATTGCTGCAGCTCTTTCTTCTAAGATAAATACATCTTCAAAACTTTCTTCAAAATAAACATACTTACCTTGAGATAATGCACTAGGTGATTGTAATTGTGCAAATGAATAACTAACTATTGGTAATATTGCACTTGGATGAACTAATATCATAGCCATATTTTTAGCCTCACCCTTTGCTGTTATTCCCCCTGATTCTTGACCACCAGTCTTACCATCATTAAATGTATATGCTGTTTTCATTAAAGCTGTAGGAACACCAACAATATCAACTTCATCAAGTCTTGATACGGTTCTTGTTAATGTCTTATCTC
This sequence comes from Clostridium septicum, assembly GCF_003606265.1. Classification (NCBI taxonomy): domain Bacteria; kingdom Bacillati; phylum Bacillota; class Clostridia; order Eubacteriales; family Clostridiaceae; genus Clostridium; species Clostridium septicum. The sequence goes on along the minus strand of NZ_CP023671.1, from coordinate 3,314,667 downwards.
CATTAGTTCTAACTATTGCTACTGCATTATCTAATAGAGTTTTAGTAAATGTATCAACATAAAGTACTCTTCCTGTTGCTGGCACTAATCCCTCATCCATTTCATCCATCATTGCATCAAATTTTACTAATGCTGATTTAGAATCTAAATCAGTTTTTTCTTGTACTATAGCCTTCTTTTCATTTTTTAACTTATATAAAGTTGAAAACATCATTGCATCTAATTCTGGAAACTTCTGAGTTTCATTCATTGTTTGTGTAATATTAGTTATAGATGCAACTTGATTAGTTTGATTTACATCTTGTGGATGAACTAAAGTTTGCCATATTCTATGATTCTTAAGCTCTTTAGTTTCCCAATCATTAGAGAAATTTTGAGAAAAATCTCCTATCTTACTTCTATCACCATTTACTCTACCTGTAGTAGATAACTTTGGTATTTTTATAGTTTTTGCATCTACAACCTTATATTTTTTATCATTTTCTGTACTCCATAATCTTCCTGAATAAAGTACATAAGGATACGCATTTGCTAATTCCTTTGAATATTGCTGAGCATAATTTACTGCCATAATTTAAATACCTTCTTTCTTTAATTATTTTGTTTCTCTTGATCTTACTCCTGTAAAGTTAAATCCAAATGTTGTTTGATTATTGTTTCCTTGTCCTCCTTTAGGTGTATTACCACCTCTTAACTTATCATTTACAGCTTTCTCTACTGCAGATTGGAAAGCTTTTTCTACTGCTTCAATACTTTTATTGCATTGCTCTGCATCTGAAAAATTAAGAGTTCCTATAAGTTCCTTAGGTAAATTCTTTTCTGCTAGAGTTTCATAAGCCTGTGCCTTTAATTCTCTAGTAGTTATATCTTTTTCTCTCTTTTCAAGTTCTGCTAGTCTTTTTTCTTCTGCATACTTTGCCTTTTGTTCAGCATTCATCTTTGCTAGTTTTTCAGCTTCTGTTTTTGCATTTTCTAATTCAGTAGCTTTCTCTGTTTCCCATTTACTCTTTGCTGTTTCAAGAGCTTTAGCAACTCTCTTATCAAATTCACTCTGATAACTCTTATCTTTTAGAACATCATCAAAGGTCTTTGACTCTCCCTGTTCTCCAGCACCTTCACCATTACTATTATCAGTCCCAGTTCCAGCACTTCCGTTCCCATCTCCAGCATCTGCATTTAAAAAAGGTCTAGATATTCTACCTAAACCAAATAACTGTAGATTCATTATTAATTTTCTTTTCATTTTTCCTCCTGCCCCTAATGTTCAATGCCCATTAGATTCAAATATTATTTAAGCAGTTTAGAGCCTTACTTAGGGCATAATAAAAAGCCTTAGTTTCCTAAGACTTAATTATTTTTCAACTTTGTAGTTTTCCCACTTTTTATAAGCATCTACATACATTTCTTTCTTGTCCCCATTGTAAGTACACTCGTAATACATTCCATCAAATAAAGTAGTACTTATTAAAGCTTTATTGTTTTGAAGAGTTTTACAGCTCCACACCATAAATACATCATCTGTTGTAATTTCCTTCTTATCAGTTTTATCCAAATGCTTATTAGTATAGTTACATACTTCCTGTTTACACCATTCTAAAAATTCTTTTTCATTCATTTAACTTTCCTCCTTACTTTTAGGTATAATAAAAAGAACCTACTTACTGTAAGTTCTTTAATAATTTCGCTAAATAACAATTTCACGTACTATTTTTTTATCACGATTTTATGCTATTTATAGACATTCATTTTTATAAATTTTGTTTATTTAAACTAAACTTTTATATTAAAAACTATAATTTCGCTATTTTAAAAGCGAAATATCTCTAATATTTTTTAATTTCCCTTTAGAAAATAAGAGTTTTATTTAAATAACTTACTCTCTTCAATTTTCTTTATATCTTGCTTAATATAAACTTTATCCTCTTCAGTAAAATTTTCATCATATATTCCACTATTGATTAAATTGTAAGATTCTTTTATTTTCTCTAATATTTTATTATTTAACTCTTCTATTTTGTTTTTATATATTAAATATGCTCCAATTGCTAAATAGTGACATGCATTTTCTACTGGATATTCATCAGTCATATATAAATCATTTTCATGAATAAACCAATTCACCAATGGATTTAAACCAGAATCTTTTAAATGAACATCATAAGTATTAATAAAATCGTCTTTTATCTCTTCTAAATATTCTAATTCCACTTATATTACCTACCTTTCCAACCATCAAAGCTTTTTCCCGATATAACATTTACTTTTATATTGTGATATTTTCTAATAAATTGTTTTGCAACGTCCTTACAACTCTCACACATAGCTTTTTCAGATAACATAAATATTTCTTTTATATCTTCATCTTTAATTTTATCATTTAAAAATTCAAAGAATTTAGCTTCGGTATCATAATATCTTGGTATTTCATTTATTTTGCCATCAACAATTTCCCCTATTTCTTTAGTTACAAATTCTCTATGCTCTTTAAGTAAAACTAATTTTTCTTTTTCACCTTTATATTTAATAAAATGACTATCTTCTTCTGATGCAATTTTACTTGAAGCAAACCTAGTTTTTCTATTATACTCTAATACTGCAAAATTCCCTTGTTTCTTATATTTACTAATTTGATTATTTCTTTTTTCTGCAAAAGCCTGTCTATCTAATTCAAGTATTTTCTGTGGTGATACATAACCAAAATCAATTTTATATAAATTAACTGCTTTAAAATTATCTTCTATCTGTTGATATTTATTAACATCAGTATACTTTAAACCTCTAAATTTATCAAATGATTTAGGTATCATATCCTTTAATACTATTTTATATTCCTCATATTGCTTTTTATCTGAAGTCTTATTTTTTATCATCTTCTCAAACACTTCAGCTTTATCTTTACCGTACTTATCAATTACAAATTTATCATACCATTCATTATAATTCATATCCTCGGGTACTATATAATTCTTACCTGTTTCAGGATCCCTGGCCCTTCTTTGCAGTCTTTTCATATTTTCAAAGTAAGCTCGTGTTGTACTCCTACAATGAGGATGTAATGGTGGAATGTTTTCACCAGGTATAGCTTTATCTACATCAATTATTTTCCCATCCATTTCTCTACATCTTTTAGATGTTCTTAAGTCTAATGTAGCTAAAAATATTAATTTTTCTATACCACACTCTTTATAGCTTTCTATATCCGCCATATTAGTCACATATGTTGTTTCTGTCCTTATTATTCTTTCACATGAAAACTTACCATAATCCGTTAGGTCCTGTAATTCTAAAGCCATTCTTCTTGAGCTTTTTCCACTCATGAGCCCAGCTGTAATAACTTCTTCTAATTTCTCTGCTAATACATCTGTATTATTCCATATACGCTTACTATAGTGCTTCCCACTCCAGTTATTCTTAAGTATCTCTTGTATTGTTTCTAATGGCATTTTTGCAACATTAAAGCCTATTCCTAATCCTTTTTGTATATCAAATAGATTAGTATAATAGGCTTTGTTTATGTTATCTGTATATAATTTAGTACTTTGTTTAATTTCAACATCTGCAGCTATCTTAGTATTTATATATATGCTTTCTTTTAATGCTTCTAACCTTGTTATTCTAGCTTTATATGCATTTGCATTTAACTGAGCCATCATATACTGTTTTAATTCTTCATCTTGTATATTATATAATCTTGCTCTAATGCTATCTAACTCTTTATTAGATATCTTAGAGTTTAATAGCTCTCTTGCTTCTGTTGTGTTTAAATTGCTATTTAATTGATACTTATAGAATATCTTATTAATATCCTCATTAATATCTTTTATAGCTTTATCATAAGCTTTATTAATTTTGTATATAGTTTCATCACTACCCTTATGGTAGTTTTCCATTCTTGCGTTAGCTCTTCTTTCCCAATAAGCATTGATTCTACTCTTCATCTACCTCACCATCTTTTTCAGTAGATTTGATGTCATAAGATCCAAAAGCTTTTTGTTGCTGTTCTATTTTCTTTTGATTTTCTTCATAAAGTCTTTTCTTCTCTTCCTCTGTATCAATTTCTGGATTATATTCCTTTATTCTAGTTTCCCAGCTTAATGAGCCTTCTGTTTCTTGAAGTATTCTTACCTTTAGTTCATCATCTACTGGAAGGCTTCTCTTCATAACAATATCTATTTTATTACTATCTATAATTTTGGCTCTTGTACCTTCTAAATTGGCTATAAGCTTTATCCTTTGTCTTAAACCCTTCTTAAAGTATCTTTCTTTTGTTTTAGCTAATTGCTCAAATCCTAAAAGCTTATATTTCATAGCTACCCCACTAGAATTACCTACAAAGTTTTCATCAGTTAAGCAAGGAACTTTACTGAATTCATGTATATCATCTTTGATAGATTTCTTAAGTACTTCTACCTCAGTTTCATTTAATTGTTTAGTAAGATATTTAGCATCTCCGCCTTCATCTAATTCAAGTATCTTCATTTCTTTTATTAATTTAGCTGTATTTGTTTGTTCAGTTTCATCATCTCCTAAACTCGCTCCTATAACTGCAAGTAATGCATCTGCCAACTGTGCCTTATCGTTAATTCTATCACTTTGTAGTGTGTTATAAGCATCTATAAGAGTCAATACTGTTTCAAAATCTCCTGTTGATGTCTTATTATTCTTGTATTCTATTATTGGAATATCATCAAAATAATGTTCATTCTCATCAATAAGATTAAGACCATTGAAACTTGTATTTGCTGTAAAATATCTGTATAGTTTATATTTTGTATATACATTTACATCAAGGCCTTTTACTGTACCCTCTATATCTTGCTTTTCTGTATAGTTAACGGCAAATATAGGCTTATGCTTTACTGTAGTATCAAATACAACAAAAGTATTTAAAGGGCTTAATACCGCTAATTCTATACCTGGTATATCTTCATCATTCATATATATAAGTTCATTACCTATACCTAATATACTTATATCTAAAGCTAATTCATTATTATGGCTATCTTCATCTATTTCAGTAAATATTTGATTTAATAATTCATCTCCATTACCTTCACCAGAATATGATATCGGTACTCCAAATACATATCCAACTGCCATATCTGTTATATAAGATGCATGATTACAAACTAACTTATTATTGGGTAAATCTTCGTTAGACATTACTCTATTAAGTATTTTATGTTTTCCTTCATAATAATCTAATAATTCTAAATATCTAATCTTCTGTAGATTATGCTCTTCCAAACACTTTATAAGTAATTTTTCTGGTATAGTTCCATCTTCATTTACTAGTTCCCTATCTTTATATATTGTCATTTCATCACTCCATCTTCTGTTATTTCGCTTTAGCTATAACGAAATATTAAAAATAAATATTAATGTTTACTTATATTAAACTAAGTTTTCTATTTTTCTGATTATAATCTCTAGTAAATAAGCCACTTTGAAATATTTCGCCAAAACTTGATTTAGCGAAATTATCTTAATCCTAATTTAGATTTACTCTTAACTCTAACCTTTCTAGAATTAATTTCACTTTCCATTCCATATCTAGCTGCATCAATAGTATGGTTATTCTTATCTGGATATTCCCCTTTAAGATTGCCATTCTTATCCTTCTCAATTTCATATTCCATGAATTCTCTTTTAGCATTAGGACATCTTACTGGATCTATTATTATTTCTTCTATTTCTTCAGACAAAAATTTAAGACCATGTTCAACTGAATCTGGTCCTTTCTTTGCTCCTATAATATTTAATCCTAATTTCTTAAATTCATTTATGGTTCTAGGCTCTGCACTATCTGCTATAACTCTCTTGTTTAACTTATTAAGCTTATTTATTTCTTCTACTGCTTTGCTATTACTTAGTTGAACCTTATATACTTCACCAAATATATACAATCTCTTTCTAGTCTTATCATAATGCATTAATAAATAAGCTAATGGATCTGCTGCATAACCAAAATCTAAGCCATTCTTTAATCTATCAAATATCTTAATTTCTTCATCTGTTATTTCTCTAATAGTTAGGTTTCTAAACACTTCTCCGCCTGTTCCAGTTACTGCTCCTAAATAATCATGCTCATATTTAGTAGGATTGACCTTCTTCATATGTGCTGCTTCTATAATAAACTGTTCTCCTAACCATTCTTTAGGTACTGTCCTATAATCACTATGGTGGATATATTTATCCTCCCTGGTTTCAATTACTTCTTGATTACACCAATTTCTTTGACTTTCAGGTGGATTAAAAGAATAGAACACAAAAAACTTAGGGCCACCTCTTAGAATAGATTGATTAATAGTATCTATCTTAGATTTATTTTCAAATTCATCTACTTCCTCATACCATAAATACTTTATATATCCTTTTGGTACTTTAGTAGATTTTACTTTCTTAGGATTATCAGCTCCTTTAAACCTTATTACTTGTCCTGTGGGCTTATATGTTATTGTTAATTTAGCTTCTGGAACGTGCCAATAATCACTTACTCCTAAAGTATCTATTGCCCATTTAATCTGATCTCTTACAGATTCTGATAAAGTATCCTTAACTCTTCTTAGTATTAAAGCATTAGACATAATTCCTTCTTGTGCATCTTTCATAATTCCTAAAACTATTTCAATAGAAATAAAAGAAGATTTCGTACTACCTCTACCTCCTTTAAACCAGTAGTGGGTATGAAATCCTCTTTTTATATCTTTATGAGCTTCATAAAAGCTTGCTGCTATTATTGATTTTAGCTTTACTTTAATCATCTATATCATCTACTACCTGAATACCTTCTGTAGTTGAATTATAATCATTTTGAGATATCTTATTTTTTAACACTTCTATACGAGTCTTTTGTTCCTCTGTCGCTAAATCCCAATTCTTATGAATTAACACTTCATAATCATTTATCATTTTATTTAGAGTATTCATAGCTGAAGCTTGTGCTTTGATAAATCTCTCTTGCTTATCCCAAGCAAATTGTAATTCATACTCCTCTAAACCCGTTTTCCCCCAACTTTGTTTTTTAAGTTCTTTAGTTAAATCATCATGATTCTTAACATACATTATCTTTTGTGCTCTAACTATAGATGCATAAAGAAACATTATGTTGCACCATAATATATCTACAGCACTTATATTTTCATCAACTGCACCTTTAATAATATTTTTAGTTGCTGCTGGTATATACTTTTGTAAGAAACCTTTATCTAAGAACTTAGAACTATCACAATATTCACCATGCTTTAAAGCATTCAAATTTCCTTTTGGTGCTCCCCCTTTATTTCCAATTGCATTTTTATTTCCTTTAGGAGCTCCTCTTTTTAATTTTTTATCCCAATTATCATTTCTCTTCCATGCATAAATATTGCTCACTTTTTCATTTAAAGTAGTTGCTATATCTTTTATTAATATTGTTCCATCGCTATCTCTATATATTTTAAATGCCTTATCTCTATTCGGACTTCGTGATTTTCCCATTACTTCCTCCAATAAAAATAAGGATGTATTTTAAACATCCTTAATCTCTTCATATCTTTTTATATATTTATATAATGTTGTTCTACTTTTCAATCCTAAAAGCTTAGTAAATTGTATTGCTGTAATATTATTATCTTTCCATTGTCTATATAACTTTTCGAATCCTTGGGGTAACTCTGATTTAGGCCTTCCCTTATATTTTCCTTCTTTTTTTGCAATTTCTATTCCTTCTCTTTGCCTACTTCTTATTTTATTTCTTTCTTCTTCAGCTATAGCTCCTAATACTTCAATCAATATATTATTTATCATCTCAAATACCCATTCGCTACCTTCTGGAAAATCCATTAATGTAGTTGGAATATTTAATATCTTAACTCTTATCTTTTTTTCTTTATAATAATCTAATTCATTTTTAACATCCTCTTTATTTCTTCCAAACCTATCTAGCTCCTTTACTATTAATGTATCACCTTTTCTTAATATCTTTTTTAATTCCTGATATTTCTCTCTATTAAAATCTTTTCCACTTTCTTTATCTATATAAATATTTTCATACTTTAACTCATTACAAAAATCTTTTAAGGCTTTAACTTGTCTATTCTCATTCTGTTCTTTACTACTAACTCTTACATAACCAAAAATCATATTATCACCTCTAATATATTATAAATATATTATATATGTTCATTTTGGGTATGTAAAATTTACTGAACACTTTTATAGCTAATTTTTATTAGATTTAATATAGTTTTCTTCTATTTTCTCTATTTATTCAATGTGCACTATAGGGTATACCTAAAATAAACACTATAAAAATACATTTTTTATTTTTATATAAAAATATATATAAAATTATCGGCTTTACATCCTACGTTATAAGGGTTTGTAGAATTATTTAAGTTGAATAAATTAGATTTTATATAAAAATTTTAAAATTGAATTTGTATAAAAATTTTTAACATATCTTAAACCCTCTATTATCAAGGCTTCCGAGGGTTTTCCCTTTTATTAGGAAATAGGTAATATAGGGGAGGATTACTTATATACTTTTTTTAGTATATATATTAGTAGTAATTTTTCATATTGCTACTAAATAAGAACCATTTTATTTTTTACTTATTCCTTAAATTCCTTCATCAGCTATTCTTGCTGCATCTGATTTCATAGCTTCTTTTAATCCTAAATATCTTTTAGTTTCTTCTATACTCTTATGACCTAATGCCACTCTTACTTTTTCCACATTAAAATTGCTCTCTTCATATATCTTAGTTGCATATGTCTTTCTTGGACTATGTCCACTTATATTTTTCAATCCTATCTTCTTTCCTACTTCACTAAGTATTAATGAATAAGATTTTTGAGTTATAAATTCATTTCTATTACCTTTTTTAGATTCAAAAGCGAAATCTGAATCTTTCTTGTTCTTAACATAATTCATTAAATATCTTTCAAGTTTAGGCCCTATTTCCGCTTTTCTCTTTTCAGGCTTCTTTCTATTAGGATAGTTTTTTAAATTACTAACCCATTGTTTATATTGCTTTTGTTCCTGGATATTAAATTCACCTGCTTTTAATGCTAGTTTAATATCTTTTATAGTTAAGCAAACAAGATCCTGCATTCTATAGCCAGTTGCTCTAGCTAATATAAATAGCATTATGTTTCTTTCTGAATTAACTTCGCTATGTTCTCGTAATGTTTCTTTAAATCTTGTATATTTACTATTTGGAATAGGTTGAGCTGTTCCTTTTTCCCAATTTCTTTTACTCATTATTTTAATGCTTAAGCATCTGCACTCCTTTCTTAAATAATATAAAAACATCTAACGAACCAATAGCACTTAATTCGTTAGATGTTTTTTGTAATCCTAATCCAAGGGTATATATATTAATTTTAGTTTTAGCTTATTTTATTTTCATTTGATAACCTTCTAGGTGTATCCCATGTCACTGCTGGTGCAATAGTTTTATTAAGAACTATATCTCCATTTGCTTTTGTTTTATAAATAGATCTATTCTTCATTATAAAAGCTTTATCTGTCATATGCCTTTTAGCTTCATAATTTGTAGCCTTAATAATTTCTCGTCTTTCTATTACTTTTCTTTCATGGATGTATTTTAAATTTTTTAAGTTTCTCTGAATATACTTTTGTATTGCGGCTTTAGTAACCTTTATCCCCTTGTTATTTAGTAGTCTGCTTATTTCACTTGAATTGAATCCCTCTAGATACATTTCTTTAGCTAAATTTTTATACAAAGTATATCCCTCCTTAAAAATGTATATAGTTCACCCTAACCATCAGAGTGGACATTCCTTATTACTATTTAAAATTTTATAGGTAATTTATAATATTGTCTGGTTTTATTACTTATTTACTATACATATATATTAATATAAATAAAAAAAAATATCATCCTAAAATAATCCGAAACTATGTTAATTTAGATAAATTTAGGTTGATATTTTGTAATTTACAGTATTGTTTTATATATTTATGTATAATTTTTTAACCTATTCTCTTTTTTAAGGTTTCTATTCTTACTGCTGATAATATAACATGTCCACTTTCCATAACTATAGCGGTAACAGTTTTTTTTCCTTCTGTTGCATCTACTAATAAATCTTTTTCTTTAGCTCTCTGAATCATTCTCCTTGTTGGTGAACTTTTTGCATTAGTTATGCTTATTACTTTTTCCATATTCACAGTATTTTCATATCCAACATTAATTAATTTATTCATATTCACTACTCCTTAATATCTATTATATATTCTATGCAATATTTTTTAGTATCATTTCTTCTCGCCTACCATAATGATTAACTTCGCTATTATAGATCCTGTTTTAGTTAAGTAAAAATTATCTTGAATAAGTTTATTTTTATTCATAACCAAAAGCTGCTTTTTAGATACTAATATTAAATTGTTAATGTCTAAATTTAACTTGTTACTATCTCCAAATAAAACATTGTAACCCTTAGGGATCTTTCCATTATATTGTTCCCAAATAACTCTATGCTTTAACCTCCATTTGTTTGGATCTGCTACTTTAACTTCTAAATAACCATCAACATTAATCCTTTCACTTCCTATTGCCCTATAATTTACTGGTCTATTTCCTTTTTTAAATGATGTCTTATTTGCTCCTGTTAATCCCTTTGTACCTTTATTCTTAGGTATATTACCCTTTTCAAATTTACCTGTAAATCCAGTATTTAATTTATATCTTCCTATAGCTCCTTTAATTTGTGATATTGTAAATGTATTTTTAAATTTTTTATTCATTAGCTCTAGTATTTCTGAATAATGTTTTCCTGGTGTTATTTCTGCTAAGTACTTCTTTTCTTCTTCACTCCATCTATGAATTTTCGATTTACTTACTTCCATTTTGCTATTCACCCAACATTTTGGGTACACTTACTTTACTTCTTCCATCTATATCAGCTATAAATTGTTGAGCTTTTAATACTACATTTGCATTTGATATAATTTGTGAAGCAACATTTACAATAGCCTTGGCTCTTCTTAATTCCTCCTGAAGCTTTTCCCCTTTTAGCTCTTCATCATTCAACCTTTCTAACTGTTCAAATAAATGATCATTTAAATCTATTAATTTATTTTTCATTTTTATCCTCCACTTTAATAATTACTTAATTATTTCAACCTCATTCATTTTTAAAATTAATGTCAAATATTTGTTTACTATTACTCTTAGCATTGACCTTCTTACATCAATTTCTGTAATCTCTCCTTCGTATACTTTACTGTTTCTTTTTGTTCTTATTACTTGTCCTTTTTTAAATATCCTTGTCATACATTCTTCCCCCTAAACATTGTTTAATAATCTCTTCTCGTCTGTATCCTATTTCCTTATCTATTATTGCTATACATAAAGGTTTTAATAGTTTTCCTATATCTTTTCATTTTGATATCTCCTCAACAATTTTTTAACTTACTACTACTATCATTTTTCATTTGTAAAATATTTGAATATGATTTTTATTTATATTAATTTTTTTATGTATATAAAATTATTTATTACACAAAATAATCCTAAAAGGAGGTTGTACTAATGAAAAAATTTATTTTCACTATAATAACTATTTTCTTTCTATCATCAAGTTGTTCTTTTAAAACTGTATATGCTAGCAATTTATTTAAGGAAGGAATTTATACAATATCTGATTTTAATCCTCCTATATCAAATAAATATACTGTTCAAAATTCTTCTTCAGAAAACTCTGTTATAATTCAAGTCTTTAATAATGATCTACTCTTACTTCAATCAATTAAGCTTACTCCTAATTCTGAAAAGTATAACTTAATTGAATTATTGCCAGATTATAAAATTATAATTGTTGGTAATGGTGAAATATTTATATCTTAAAAGATACTATTTTAGTATCTTTTCTTATACATAATTATTTTCAAGTTTATTTAATATAGATTCTCCATAACTTTCCATAAGGCTACTATACCTTTCAAACTCATCTTTACTAACATGCACTTTTTCTAGTTCTTTTAATAAAGTTTTAAATATACTTTCTGCTTGATCAAAATAAATCTTCAAATTTAAATTCCCTGTATATAATTCATTTTGTAGATTTTGTAATTGAACCTCCTTCTCTTCTTTTTCTTTTTTTAATCTATATACCTCTTCTTGTAATTTGCTATCTGTACTACCGGCAGTTGCATCTATTTGCTTATTAACAAGTTGATTTATCTCTTCCTCTAACTTTTCTATTTTAGTTTCTAGTCTATTTCTCTCTTCTGCTCCTGAATTAAATGCAACTTCAAAAGCTTTATTTGTTTCTTCTAAATCATTAACTTTTTCTAAGGCCCTCTTTTTTTCTTTAATAATCTCTTCCTTTTCTTGCTTTAATTCTCTAATGATTTTCTCAAGTTCTCTAGTAGATAAATTCTCTACATTGTTATCTTTTATAAAATCTTCTCTTCTCTCTAGAGGTATTCCCAATAACAATACTGCTTGACTATAACTCAAACTTCCAAACGCTTGGATTTTCGTATTATCTCCTAGTAAAGTTGTTTGCTCTGCTCCATATTCCTTGAATATTTTCATTAGATTATTAGCTGTACTTTTTGAGTATTCAACTTCTTTTTCTAACCAATTACCCCATTCCCCATGTGGTAGAAGTTCTTTAGCTTCAACTAACTTTCTACCTATTTCTATACTGTTGTATAAAACCATCTTCTTTGTTTTAAACTTTATATCATTTATTTCTGCAGCTATAAGTCCTGGTGTTCTTTTTACACTTAATTCACCATTAGAACTAATATTTATTACATTTTCTTGTACTGCATCTATTCCAAAATAATCTGTTGCTAATTCTATATAGTCCTGGATACCTATATCTTTATAATTACTTTCAACATATTTTGTAAAATTTTTAATACATTCTTTTTCTTTTAATATTTTTTCTACAGCCACTTTATTTATATCTATTTGCTTTAATAAATGATTTCCTATTAGCTTTACTAAAGGATCACTATTATTGTCCATTTCTTCATTTATTTTTTTAATAGCTTTTTCAATCACTTCTTTTCCTCCTTTTATCTAAATAATTTTTTACAGTTCTTCTCATGAGTATATTCATATACACTCCTCCATTTTCTTCATTGTATTTTATTGAATAATCTGTAAGAGTATATCCTGGATATAATGCTTCTATTTCTTCTCTACTAGGATGTTGTGTTAGCATTTCTCTCATTTTCTTTCTACTAAATCTGTTATCATTTATCATTGCTTGTGGTTCTACTAAGTTACCCCTAGAACATTTCCAACGTTTCTTTGAATTACCCTCTTTAGTCATATATTGTGTTAAATCCTTAAATCCATCTTCTCTAGCTCGAAGAGTTCTTGTATTAGAATATCCTTTCTTCCAAAAGCTCTCTAAGGTATTTCTGTCTATATCTCCATCTATAATTATGTGATAATGAATTCTTTTCTTTGTTCCTTCTCCACCCTCTTTAACTGCCATATATCTTGTTCTTTCTAACCCCTTCTTTTTTCTATAGTTATTAATTCTTCTAATTAAATTTTCAAAATCTCTATTCGCCTCTTCATCATTCTTAGGCTTTTTATCATAAGAAATACACCAAATGTAATCACTAGTATCAAAATTACATTGAACTTTTCTATAAAAGTATTTTTTTGCATTCTTATCATTTAAATTTTTCTGAACTACTCTTGATTCTCTCTTCTTTCTCTTTCTACTTTTCTTCTTTTCAAACATGGTAATTGGGAACATGCTTATGTCTAATACTTCTTGTGATTCTTTTGTTTTTACATTCATCTTTTTTATAAGCTTATATACTTTCTGTCTATAAAACATATCCTATATTCCCTCCATATTTTTATTATTAATATATAATGGTTGTAATTTTAATACCTATTACAAGCACCCTAAAGCCCTTTCGGTACCTAAAAAAAGTAAAAAAATAATAGGGTACTTGATATACCTAATTTTTTTGTTTATACTTTATTTAAAGTATTATTTGATTAACTTCAAAAGATTAACACATTACTTGCTTTCCATAGCACTAGTAATGTGTTTTTCTTTTATCTAAATATATAGTCATAAATCTCCTACTATCTCACCAGTATCTACAGTGTAAATTTCTCCACTGTCTAAATCTATAGATGTGCCTTTCGCCTTCTCTATTGCATCAATCCAATTTAAATTTTCTTTTTCTATTAACTGCATAGCTTTTTCTACTATTTCAAAGAATTCTTTTCTTTCCATTTGTCATACCTTCTTCTTTGCTCTATTTCAATTTCCTTATCCCTTTTTCGACTTAACATTATTGTAACTATGTCACCTAATTCATAAAGGATTGTAGCTTCATCTAACATCTTTTGAGTTTTACTCATTTGAAATTCTCCTTTTCTTATCTTTTAAATTTTTCTCATGATACTTAACACTTATTGCACCTACAGTCTTCTATACATACAATTAATTTAAATGTTATTGAATATAACCATTCGTTTAACTTTTCTCTTACTATGAGGCTTCTTGAAAAATATCATAATTGGTTAAACAATTAATATCCTATGAGATCGCTTTTGTTGCCTGTTTATTTCATCAATAACAACTCTAGCAATCTCTGTAGAATCAATTTTCAAAGTTACATACTGCTCTTGAACAGTTCTTTCTAATTCTTTAATTGCATATTCTAATGCTTGTACATCTTCTTCCATTGTTTCTATACTTGTAAACTCTTTAAAGTTATATAATAGATCCTTTAATTTTATTATTGCTTCCTCTCTTTTCATTGCTTTTCCTCCCATCTCTCTTTCCTTATTTATTGTTCCCCTCAGAAAAATATGGTAAAATTTTGTTGAAAGGGTGTGTTCTCACTTGAATTATGAAATATTTAAAACAATAGTTCCTCCAGTAATAGCTGGACTTATAACATATAGGGTTGCCAATAAGAATATATTCTCCAATATTCGCTTACAAGTAGCCAATGAACAATTAAAAAAAGTATATTTACCTCTTTTCATTTTTTTGGAACCATATTTGTATAAACAACCTGATATACAAATAATTAAGTCTTTTATAAATATGTTTAATGAAATTAAAAGTACTAACTATGAACTTATTGATTCAGATTTATTAAACTGTGTTCAAATATTAGAAAAATCAATACATGACAATAAATATAATTTTAATTATTATGAATCTGTTTGTAGTATTCTTGATAAGCTATTTGAAAGAACTAGAAAACTACTAAAATTACCTACTAGAAGTATTTCTTATAGGCTAAACAATAAGCAATATGGTACTAGCATTAATGAAGCCATTAAATTCATTGAAGATATAGTTCTCAAGGTATTGCCTATTTTACTCTTAACTATTATATTCATAATCATTCATACATTTATTAACACATTCATACATTTATTAAAATAGATAAACTATTAAATTAATTAAAAGCTTTATTAAAATATAGATTATTAAATAAGTAATGAAAATCTTAATAAAATTCCTCATTTCTACTTCTCCTAAATTGGTACTTCTTTAGAAGTTACTTTTGATTTTTTAATTTTACTGTATTGAATAGCTTTTAAACAAAATTTCAAAATAGAAGTAGCTCTAATTACTAATGTACCTTCCAAGTCTTTTAGTATTTTAAGAGCTATTTCTTTTTCTTCTTCAATTAAGTTGTCATCCTCAAGAATACCTTTGCTTATTACTTCTATTTTTTCATTGTTCATTTTTCACACCTCTCTTATTATCTCTATATATTCTTTTCACTATTTTTTATATGTTAAGTTAAACATTAAGGCTTTTCAGCCCCATCTTCTTATGTTTAAACTTGTCCATCTTCTTCCTGCTCCTCTAATTTCTTTATTAGATATCCTAGTTCTTCTTTGCTTAATCTATCGCTTACTATTTCTGCCATGGCTACACTAAACTTTCTGCGTAACTCGGTCATATCTTTTGGTAATACAAGTGTTACTCTGTACATACCTTTCCTCCTATTAATGCTTAATATATAATATGTTTTTGTCTCTATTTTTCTTACTAATTTTGAAAATTTATAGTTATGTTAGGTAGCCATTAGTAAAAAACTTAAACTTTTTTATCCCATCCCCCTTTACAAACTAATTCTTTAATTCTTTTTTAACTCTTTGTTGCTCTGCTTGAACTCCTAGCATATAACCTGCTATAAACTCTTTATTACAGTTATCCATTAAATTAAAAGCATTAACTACGCTTTTAATTATTTCTATTTTTTCTCTAGTCATTTATTTCCCCCCCTTAAAAGTTCCCTTTGTGTCTATATTAGTTCATTAAGTGAATTTTGTCAATATGTATTCTTCTTTAAAGTTTGCTTAGTGAACTTCTTTATGATATCATTGTTTTCAAGGAGGTTTAATATGGATATAAAAGAACGAATTAAAATATTGAGAAAAGATATACTCAAATTAACTCAAACCGATTTTGGTAATAGAATAGGTGTCGCTAAAAGTACAATCGCTGGATATGAATTAGGAACTAGGCGACCTATAGATAGAGCTATTAACTCTATTTGTCGTGAATTTAATGTAAGTCACGCCTGGTTAACGGAAGGTATAGGAGATCCATTTATACAATCTGATGATGATGATATAATAGAACTTATAAATAAAGCTTTATCTAACGAAAATGAATTTATTAGAAATGTTTTTAAAAGTTTTGCTAAGTTGGATACTAAACATTGGGAAGCTCTAGAAGAGTTTATGAAAATTTCTCTTGGTATTGATGAAAAAAAACAAGAAAATAAAAAATAAAACCAGCTCTAAAAGCTGGTTTTTTTTCTGTAAAAGTAAGATACATACTTATCTATTAACATCAAATATCTTACTTCTTTTATATATCCAATTTTTTTCATTATGGATTTCTTGTATTTTCTTTCTTTATCTTCATTTGTTTTCTTCATTTAATACTCCCCTTTTAATATTTTTAATATATTTTTAATTGTTCCCCCTCTCCGATGTTGCATATTATATCAGCATTTTAATATTCTTTGTTAAAATTTATGTTTAATTCCAATATATTGGATTTTTTTATAAAACTACTTATATTCTGATTCAAAAAGTTCTATAATTCTTGTATCAGTAGCTTTTGCTATTGCTTCTAGCTGACTTATTTTAGGAATAACCTTTCCATTTTCAATATTATTTAAGGTACTTTTACTTATTCCTGTTAATTTAGCTAATTCAACAAGAGTAAGATCTTTTCTTACTCTTGCATTCCATGTCAAAATTTTCATAAATTAAGTACCACAGTATTAAATACTTAAATAATTATAATTAACTATTTTATTTAAAATCAATTCTTATATTTATTTTTTTACTTAATATTGAATTTTACACATATTAAGTAAAATGATACAATTAAAATTATTACATAGGAGGTAATGTCATGAAAAAAATAGGAATTTATTCTCGTAAATCTAAATTTACCGGGAAAGGAGATTCTATAGAAAATCAAATAGAAATGTGTAAAGAATACACCTTAAAAAATCTAGGTAATGATGTTGAATTTATAATATATGAAGATGAAGGTTTTAGCGGTGGAACTATTAATAGACCTGAATTTAAAAGACTAATAAAAGATATAAAGGATAAAAAAATTGATGTTCTTGTATGCTATAGATTAGATAGAATTAGCAGAAATGTTTCTGATTTCTCTTCTACTTTAGAAATATTACAAAGTAATAATTGCTCATTTATAAGTATTAGAGAACAATTTGATACTACTTCTCCAATGGGTAGGGCCATGATTTATATTGCAAGTGTATTTGCTCAACTTGAAAGGGAAACTATAGCTGAAAGAATAAAAGATAATATGATTGAATTAGCTAAAAATGGTCGCTGGACTGGTGGTAAAGTTCCTTTAGGGTTTGAATCTAAAAAAATTAAATTTAAAGATGCTGACGGTAATACAAGGGAAAAACCTCAACTTGTAATTAATCCTGAAGAAATGGAGTTTGTTAAATTTCTTTACAATAAATATTTAGAACTAGGTAGCTTACATAAGCTTGAGGTTTTTATAACTGAAAATCAAATTAAATCTAAAAACAATATTATGTATGAAAAAAGTAGCTTAAAGTTAATTCTTCAAAATCCTGTTTATGTTAAAGCTAATAATGATGTTATTAATTACCTAAAAGAAAATGATTGGACTGTTTATGGTGAGGCTGATGAAATACATTCTTTATTAACTTATAATAAAACTGAACAAGTAAAAAAAGATGGTAAGTACACTAAAGCTAATAAATCTAAAAATGATCGCTTTGCTTCTGTTTCATCTATAGAAGGGTTTTTAGAACCTGAATTATGGCTTAATGTTCAAAAACAATTTGATAAAAATAGAAATAAATTTCCTAGACTAGGTAAAACACATAATGCTCTTTTAGTTGGTAAATTAAAGTGTGGTGAATGTAAGGAAAATATGCTTATACAGCATGGTAAAACTTCTAAAGTAACTGGTGAAAAGTTATTTTATTATGTTTGTTCTTTAAAAAGAAAATCTCATAAAAAATTATGTAATAACAAAAATGCAAAAGCTGCTGAAGTTGAAAGTTTAGTTCTTCTTAGTTTAAGACGATTAGGACTTGAGAAAAAATCTTTTTTAGATTCTCTTAAAAATAAATATAATACTCAAAATACTAATAATATTAAAATTGAACGTATCTCTCTTGAAAAAACATTATTATCTAAAAAAAATCAAATAGATACCTTAGTTGATAAACTTTCTCTAGCTGATGGTATAGAGGAAATATTATTAAATAAAATCAAGGAATTAAAAAAGGAATGTGAAGATTTAAACATTAAATTAAATGATTTAGATGTAAAAGTTGAGAACTTAAAAGTTGAAAAGCTTAATTTAGAACTAATAGAAGAAGCTTTAAATATGTGCATTAATATTCAAGATTTATCTAGAGAAGAACAAAAGAAATTAATTGATATACTTATAGATAAGATCTATTGGTATGGTGATGGTGGAATTGAAATAAAATTTGTCGGTACTGATGATAGCTCAAAATCCCAAAATTTCAGCTTATCTGAATATGAACTGCAACATGTGGACAAGTTGCAGTTTTGTTCACAGAGCATGACCTGTATCTAGAAGAATTATATTTTCAGCAAATTCTTTTAATGCATATTGTTGACATACTTTCGTACTAAGTTTACCATAATTAACATCTTCCCTAGGAACTTGTAATATAACTTTACCCGTACTATTTAATTCATCTAATATTTCAGGAGAAAGACTTTCTTTTGCCAATTTACATGATCCAGAAAAAGCACCTAAAATATCATCATCTCTCTCTCCTTGTATATCTGACACGCCACATCTTTCACTTATGCTTAGTCTCGGTCCAAATGCTGGACATCTTAATACACACATTGAACATCCATTTCCATATCTTAAGCAGTTACCCATAGGTCCTGTTGTTCCTGTTGTTTCTATAAAAACATCACCTTTAATGTATGAACCATCACTTAAATAAATTCCTTTTATTTTTTTATTTTCTACTTCTACATCAGTAACCCTATTTTCAGTAAATACCTTTATTCCCATCTCCTCTATATATTCTCTTACATTACCTTCTATTATATTTACATCATATAACGTAGCATGTTTATGCCCTGGAAAATCTATATTTTTATGCCTAGCAGAATTATCTATAACATCAATAAGATCCCCTGCCCCTAATTCTTTTAACTCTTCAGAGGCTGTCCATCTTCCATTATTTCTCATTATGCCTCCAACATTACCTAATCCTAATAAAAGATCTGTTTTTTCATATAAATATACATCTGCTCCAGCTTTTTTAGCAGTAATGGCTGCTGCACAACCTGCCCATCCACCACCTACAACTATAACTTTTATCATATAAATCTTCTCCCTTCAAAAACATCTCTTGGATCTGCTTGAACCTTACAAAATCTTTTAACTTTATGACCTTTAAATCGAGTTGTACAACTCCCACATACACCTTCTCCACAACACATTTTAGTGTTATTACAACAAGATAAAGTAACATCTTTTCTATCTATTTCATCTAAATAATCAATTACTTTATATGTCAAAATATCTGCTCCTGCAACATGTACATGAGTTATATTTTCATTATTTACAAAACTCTTTAATGCCGTTTTCCCTTCTGTTGAAAGTTCTCCTTTATCCACTAAATTAATTTCAATTAGAGTTATATTATATTTCTTTAAAAATTCCTCTACGTATATATTGTCATATGGTTCTCTATCTAATATAAGATTAATTTTATTATTATTTTCAGAAAGCTTTCTTATAACAGGCATCATAGGAGCCATCCCTATTCCCCTTGCCATTACTAAAACATTTTTTTCCTTCTGCTTTTGTATGTTTTTAACCCCAAATACTCCATTCCAATATGGTCCCCTTATAGTTATCTCCTCTCCTATATTTATATCAAGTAATTTTTTTGTTTTTATGCCTCTTATTTCTATCATTATTGAAATTATATTACTTTCTATATCTGACTCTAAAATAGAAATAGGAACATCAAAATATACATTTTCATCTGTCCTAATAAAAACAAAACTACCTGGTTTAACCAAATCTATTGCAAGCTTATGTGGAGCTTCAAATTTAATTAATAATACATCTGGTTGATGTAATATCCTTTCTTTTACTAAGCATTTATATGTCTTTCTTCCTTCTTTAGCTTTCAAGCCATTATACTTAAATTCTTGGTAAATACAAACTCCTTTCCAGTTAGAGCAATCACAAAAACAGCTTCCATGTAATTGTGAACACAATATACATTCTCCAGACTCAGCTAAATGACAAGGACAATATTCTGAACCTGCATCTATACAATCCATTGCTTCTTTAAACATCTATTCTCCCCAGTGAAATTTCTTACATAGTAATAACTTATTTTAAAACTTTAAATTTGTTACTATTTTGAAAGCATTAAAATTTACATTTAAAATAAATTTTAATAAAAATAAGTCTCAGAAACAATTTTCTGAGACTTATTTTTATGTATATGGAATTACTCTTTCAATTTCTTTGGCTCCAATATTCGTATTACTTTTAAGGGGAGTTTTATATCTTTCTTTATTATTATCTTTTAGTATTATTTTACCTAATACATCTCCCTCTTTTACTTCTATAGAAGGTTTAAAAACCTCTACTTCTAAACTATCATTTTCTTTATATCCATATTTAAATTCCTCATCTTCAATAATAGCTCCAAGACTCATAAATCCTTCATTTTCAACTAATTCCTTCTTTGAAATTGACTTCAAAGTATGAGTTGAAATAACGTAATTATAAATTTTTTCAGTTTGATTCCATCTATCAACACAATTTAGTACTACTATTATTATATTTCTACCATCATGATTTACTGATGATACTAAACATTTTCCAGCTTGACCTGTATATCCAGTTTTCACACCATTAGCTCCAGGTATTCTATATAATATTTTATTTATATTTTGATAATCCCTTGTAAAATCATATTTATCTTTTAAAATAGTTTTTTCCCCAACTATTTCTCTAAAAACTTCACTTTTCATACCTTTAGCCGCTAAAATAGCTAAATCATATGCAGAAGAGTAATGCTTTTGACTATCTAATCCATGTGGGGATTCAAAATGAGAATTCAACACTCCAATACTTCTTGCAAAATCATTCATTATATTTGCAAATCCTTCTATTGAGCCTCCTATATCTTCTGCTATTGCTATTGCTGCATCATTTCCTGATCTAAACATAAGTCCAAATAGCAACTCTCTCATTGTTATTTCTTCACCAGCTTTATATCCTACAGTTGAGCCTCTAATTGATGAAGCATTTTTACTGATGGTTACTTTTCTATCTAAATCTCCATAATTAATGGCTATCAATGATGTAAGAATTTTTGTGGTGCTTGCCATAGGTACTATTTCGTACCCCTTTTGATCCCAAAGTACTTGCTTAGATTGTGCATCAATTGCTATGGCATTTCTTGCACTTACTCTTAATGGTCCTTTAGTATCAACTTTAGTATTGTCTACATCGTAGATACCTTCTTCATCTAAATTAATAATTTCATTATCAATGTCTATCTCCTCTTCCACTAATGCTTTAGGTGAAGCTATAAGACATTGACTAGTTAATGATATAGTTAATAAAACTAATAATATTTTTTTCATATTTTTCATAAAATCACCCTCTAAATTAACCATCTATGACTAGTGTGTTCTAAAAACAAAATTTTAAACATAATAAGGCAAAAAATTTTTAGATTATTTTAATAATTTCTGGCAATACTATAAGATAGTTTTATTAGGAGGAGAATAATGGTTATATCTATAATTATTTTACTTATAATTTTAATTTTTTTACTTCCAATTCCCTTAAAAATAACATTATATAGAAATAAAAAATATTTTCATATAAAGATTTTTAATATAGTATTACTATCTCCTGAAAAAGGAGTACTAAATGATTTACTAAAAAAAAGTAATAAAAAAAATTCTAAAACCTCATTTAATGAAAATAATAGAAATAAAAATATTTTATTTAAAAGAAAAAATAAAAAGCTATCTTTAATTTCTCTATATCATAGCATTGTAAACAATAGGTTTAAACCTTGGTTTAAACTAAATGGCAAAATTGACTTTGCACTAGACGATGCTGCTTATACTGCTATAGGGTATGGATTACTCTGTAATTTACATCCAATACTATATGGCATTTTAAAGCAAGCTTTTTTAGTAAAAAAATTCAAACTAGAAATTAACCCACATTTTAATGAAGATAAAATATTAAATTTTACTATCTATAGTATAATTTACTTTAATCTTGCTCATGCTATATACATATTGTATTTAATATATAATTCTTTTGAAAATGTAGAGGAGGTGGCCCCTATATAGGGATATATTATGACAAATGAACATCCAGTTGAAAATTTAATGAGAAGTACTATGGAAAACTTAAGAGATATGATAGATGTAAATACGGTTATAGGAGAAGCTGTAGAAACTAGAGATGGTAGCTACATAATTCCAATATCTAAAGTTACATTTGGTTTTGCTTCAGGTGGAAGCGAATTTGGTGCAGCTACTAAACAAAGTTCTCCAAATGAATCTAAACATCCATTTGGAGGTGGCTCAGGTGCTGGTGTTACAGTAAAACCTGTTGCTTTTTTAGTAGTTAGGGAGGATTCTGTTAGATTATTGCCTGTGAACCAAGATAATGCATGTGATAGAGTTGTAGATTCAATTCCTACTGTATTAGATATGTTTAAAAATTTTTTCAACGATATGTCTAAAAATAAAAATGGCAAGAAAAATAATGATAATTTAGAGTCAACTAATTGTAACACTTGTAATTCAAAAATTGATGAATGTGTTTGTGATGATTCTGACTCTTCATCTAATAATATTTACTAAAAAATCATAGTGCTTAAAAATAAAAAGTAGAGAGTGTAAAATAGTCTGTGTAAACTTCAGAAAATGATATAATAAATTATCAATTATGGAGGGAACACAGACTATGTCATTTTCAAAGGAAGAATTAATAAAAATATTAGCAAAGGATCCAAATATTAAAACAGCTGAAGATATTCAAAATGTTTTAAAAGACTTATTTGGAGGAATGCTTCAGCAAATGCTGGAAGCCGAATTAGATAATCATCTTGGATATGAGAAACATGATTACCAAAATAAAAACACAACTAATAGCCGTAATGGCAAGAGCCGAAAAACTATGAAATCCAATCTTGGCTACTTCGACTTAGATGTTCCAAGAGATAGAGAAGGTTCTTTTGAGCCTGAAATAGTAAAAAACATCAAACTGATGTTTCACATTTAGAAAGCTCAATAATTGGGATGTATGCTAAGGGAATTACTACAAGAGATATAGCATCACAAGTAAATGAAATATACGGAATGGACATATCACCAACATTAGTTTCTAATATAACAGATAAAGTAATTCCAATGATTAGAGAATGGCAAAGCCGTCCGTTGGAAACAGTATATCCTATAGTATTTATGGATGCTATTCACTTTAAAGTGAGAAAAGATAACACCGTTGTTTCGAAAGCAGCCTACGCTGCGATTGGAGTAAATATTGAAGGAAAAAAAGATGTTCTTGGTATATGAATAGGAGCATCAGAGTCATCAAAATATTGGTTGCTTGTTCTGAATGAGTTAAAAAATAGAGGCGTAAAAGATATACTAATTGCTTCAGTTGATGGGTTAGTAGGGTTTAACGAAGCCATTAGAGCTGTTTATCCGAACACTGAAATTCAAAGATGTATTATTCATCAAATAAGAAATTCAAGTAAATACTTATCTTATAAGGATTTAAAAGCTTTCAATGCAGATTTAAAACTAGTTTACACCGCTTCTACTGAGGAGGTCGCATTAGCGGAATTAGATAGATTAGAAGAAAAATGGGGAGAAAAATACTTAATAGCAGTAAGGTCTTGGAGAAATAACTGGAATGAGTTATCAACATTCTTTAAATATCCACCAGAGATTAGAAAAATAATATATACAACTAATGCAATGGAAAGTTATAATCGTCAACTGAGAAAAGTTACTAAAACTAAATCTATATTTCCGAATGATGAATCATTAATGAAGATTTTATACCTTGCTACCGTTGATATAACAAAGAAATGGACCCAATCAATACGAGGATGGGCTCAAATTTTAGCTCAACTATCAATCTTCTTCGAAGGTCGTTTAGACGACCAGTTGTTCTAAAAAATATTTAGTCTAACTCTTATTAAAGTGCAGATTATTATGTAAAATTTATCAATTAAAGAAAAATAAAGGTTGGATGTTGTATTAACCTTTCCAACCTTTAAAATAAAACTAAATTTTCTAAAGTTTACACAAAAATATTGACAGACTCAAATAAAAAGTACAGAAAATATCTGTACTTTTTATCATATATCTTTCATAGCCTTATTTAAAACCTCTATTGATTCTTCAATTTCATTTTCTCCATATAAGTCTATTGATGGTAATTCTTTTAATGTTTTAAGTCCAAACTGTCTTAAAAACTCCTCAGTTGTTCCAAATAATATAGGTCTACCTGGAACCTCCAATCTTCCAACTTCTTTTATAAGCTCTTTTTCTATTAACCTTTGAATTGCACTTTCAGATTTTACACCTCTAATTTCATCTATATCAATTCTGGTAATTGGCTGTTTGTAAGCTATAATAGCTAAACTTTCAAGTGAAGCTTGAGATAATGATTGACGTTTATTTTTCTTTAACAATTTTTGTATAACATCACTATTCTGCGCTTTTGTTACTAACTGATACTCTCCATTTATAGAAATTAATTTTATCCCCCTATGTTCTTCTTCATATTCAACTATCATCTCTTCTAATATTTTTTCTAAATCTTTTGCTGATACCTCTAGATGTGTACTTAAAGTTCTTAAACTTAAAGACTCACCACTTACAAACAATAGTGCTTCAATTGAAGATTTTATTCTTGCTTTTTTAGAAGCACCTTGAAATTCACATTGATTTATTTCTATATTATTCATTATGTCTCCTCTTTATCAATATATTATCAAAGCTATTATCCTGGTACACTCTTACCATTCTTAATTTTATAAGTTCTAATAAAGCTAAGAAAGTTACTACTGCTTCCATTTTACATTCACTTTCAGCTATAAACTCATTAAATTCTATTACTTTAATATTCTGTAGCTTTTCTAAAACATACTGTATCTTATCCTCTAATTTATATTTATCAACAAATATTCTTTTTTGTATTACACTTTCATTATTTCTTTTTAGTCTATATGTTTCTAATAAGTCATTATATAATTTATATAGATCTAATAAAGTAACATTCTTCAATAAATCCTCTGTTTTCACCTGTTCCTTCTTTTCCTCTATTAATTCTGGCATTTTAGTATACACATCCCCAGAACTAATATATCTCTCCCTAAAGAATTCGGATACATTTTTAAACTTTTTATATTCTATTAATTTAATCATAAGATTCTTTTCAATATCTTCTTCATTTTCCTCTTGAACTGCCACTTTAGGAAGTAGCTTTTTAGATTTTATTTCTATTAAAGTTGCTGCTACTACAATAAATTCAGATGTTATATCTAAATCCATTTCCTTCATTTCATCTAAATATCTTAAATATTGATTTGTTATTTTATATATTTCTATATTATAAATATCCATTTCATGCTTTTTTATTAAATGTAACAATAAATCGAAGGGTCCTTCAAAATCTGCTACCTTTATACTAGGCATTTCCATTAATTTACCACCCCCATATAAAAGATTACACTTATTTTTCACATATATTCTATAATATCAAGTTTACGAAAAAAGAACAAGAAAAAGCGAACCCTAACAAGGGTTCACTTTATTCTATATACCTTTTTTAAACATATTCTTCATATTGAACTTAAAGTTTTCAAAGAATCCGCCAACTTTAATATCTCTATCTGAATAAAGTTCTACTTCTCCTACTTTTTCTTCACCTAAGTAAACTTCACATTTACCTACAGCTTCTCCTTCTTTATATTCTTTTTTAATTTCATCCATGACTATTCTTTTTTCTAATTCACCATTGCTTCCTTTTGGCAATACAACTATTAAATCATCTTTAGCTTTTGCCATAAAGAATTTATCTGTTTGCTTACTTAAATAAACTGTTTCTACATCTTCATCTTTTAACACAAGTTTTTTACCTTCGTATTTTGAAAATCCATAATTTAAAAGCATTCCTGCATCTCTATTTCTAATTTTATAAGTTGGTGCTCCCATTATAACTGAAAGCATTCTAACACCACTTTTTGTAGCAGTTGCACTTATACAATATTTAGCCTCTTCTGTATACCCTGTTTTTAGTCCGTCACAACCTTCAAAAAATCTAACTAACTTATTATGGTTTACTAATTCAATAGGTGATTTACGACCTTCTGAAATAGTTTCCATATATGTACCTGAATATTTTAATATTTGAGGATGTTTTAATAATTCCATAGACATAATAGAAATATCTCTAGCAGTTGATTCATGCCCTTGAGCTGGTAACCCATTACAATTTTTAAAAGTTGTATTTGTCATTTCAAGCTCTTTAGCTTTTTTATTCATCATTTCTACGAAGGCTTCTTCTGTACCACCTAAATATTCAGCTAAAGCTACTGCTGCATCATTTCCTGATGCAATTGCAACACCTTTTAGCAATTCTTCTACGGTTCTTACTTCTCCTGTTTCAAGAAGCATTGTACTACCACCCATTTTTTTAGCATTTTCACTACATGTAACTTTATCTTGAAGTGTTATTTTTCCACTATCTACAGCTTCCATAGTTAATAGCATTGTCATTATTTTAGTAACTGATGCTGGTGCAAATTTTTCATCTATATTCTTTTCATAAATTATCTTTCCTGTTGTTGGTTCAATAAGTAAAGCTGATTTTGCTTCTACATTAATACCCTCATCATTAAAAACTTCCGTATCCCATTCCTTATACGTTTCCTCAACACCATCATCCATATTCTCTTGTTTTTCTTCAACATCATTATAATTTTTTTCATTTGCTTTTGTTGGTAAACTTGTTAAACAAAATAAACTTAAAGCAATAATAGAAATTCTTTTTATAAAAATTTTTTTCATTTTATATAGCCTCCCTTCAAGTTTATTGTTACCAAAAAAAATAAAAATATGATAAAAAGAAATAAATTTCTTTTTATCATATTTTTTTGATGTGAAAAAACTATTTTACTATATCGTAAATTAGTGGAATATTATTTTCAAATTTTTCTGTAATAACAAAGTTTTCTTTGATTTTCTTAGATGTTTTAGCTATGTTGTTTTCATCATTACTGTGAATATAAGCTAATACATCACCCTTATTAACTTTGTCTCCTCTTTTCTTGTTTAATACTATACCAACTGCTAAGTCTATTTCACTTTCCTTAGTTGCTCTACCAGCTCCAAGTTCCATAGCTATTAAACCAAATTCTTCAGCATGTATCTTTGATACAAATCCTTCTTCTTCACTCTTAACTTCTACTACGTATTTAGCTTTTGGAAGCTTTTCTACATCATCAACGTATGATGCATCTCCCCCTTGAGCTGCAACGAATTCTTTTAATTTAGCTAAACCTTTACCATTTTCAATGTTTTGCATAAGAAGTTTCTTACCTTCTTCAAAATCTTTAGCTATCTTACCACATACTAACATGTTACTTCCTAATGTTAATACTAATTCTAATAAATCTTTAGGACCGTTTCCTTTTAATAATTCTATAGCTTCTTTTACTTCTAGAGCATTACCAATAGCAAATCCTAAAGGTTGATCCATATCTGAAATTACACCGATTGTTTCTCTTCCACAGTGTGTTCCAATATCAACCATTGCTTGTGCAAGTGCCTTAGCATCTTCTGGAGTCTTCATAAAAGCTCCTTCTCCAACTTTAACATCTAAAACTATAGCATTTGATCCTGAAGCTATTTTTTTACTCATAATACTTGCAGCTATTAATGAACGATTATCAACTGTTGCAGTAACATCTCTTAAAGCATATATTTTTTTATCTGCTGGTGTTATGTTTCCAGTTTGACCCATAATAGCTATTCCAATATCATTTGAGTTATTTATAAATTGTTCTTCTGTTAATTCTACTGTAAATCCTGGGAATGATTCTAATTTATCTATAGTTCCACCAGTGTGTCCAAGACCTCTACCTGACATTTTTGAAACTGGAGCTCCTAAAGATGCAACTAATGGAGTTAAACATATACTTGTTTTATCTCCAACACCACCTGTTGAATGTTTGTCAACCTTAACTCCTTTAATTGAACTTAAATCTATTTCATCACCTGATCTAACCATTGCCATTGTTAAATCAGCAGTTTC
Source organism: Clostridium septicum (assembly GCF_003606265.1). Classification (NCBI taxonomy): domain Bacteria; kingdom Bacillati; phylum Bacillota; class Clostridia; order Eubacteriales; family Clostridiaceae; genus Clostridium; species Clostridium septicum. Next base: position 3,285,771 of record NZ_CP023671.1, on the reverse strand, counting down.
TCTTTTATTCATTTTATTAAAGAAAATTGCCATTAATAAAGCTGAAGCTTGATAATCTGGAATTTCACCCTTTGTATATCCATTTACAAAGAATTCTATTTCTTCTTTAGTTAATTCTTCTCCCATTCTTTTCTTTAAAATAACGTCGTACATTCTCATTTTATTGTCCTCCTAAATTTATCCCCTAAATAATTTTTTTTATTTTATAAAATTTCTTTTAAAAAACTACTTCCATCTATATCGTTTTCTATATTAAAATAATCTAATATCGTTTTACCAATATCAGTAAATCCAGTTTTAGTTCCTAAATTTACTGGTTTTATATTTTTTCCATATATTAAAACTGGAATATATTCTCTTGAGTGATCTGTGCTTGAAGTTGTTGGGTCACAACCATGGTCTGCTGTTAGTATTAAAATATCTTCATCTGTCATCTTTGAATATATTTCATTTAATCTTCCATCTAAATCTTCAATTGCTTTACCATAACCCTTTGGATCATTTCTATGTCCATATAACATATCAAAATCTACTAAGTTAGTAAATATTAATCCTTCTTTTACAGTATCCATATATTTAAGTGTTACATCTACACCATCCATGTTATTTTTTGTATGAATAGCATCTGTAACTCCCTTTTGATTGTATATATCTTCAATTTTACCTACTGCTGCTACTTCTTTTCCATTTTCTTTTAAATATTCTAACATAGTCTTTGAGAATGGATCTAAAGCATAGTCTCTTCTATTTGGAGTTCTTTTATATTCCCCTGATTTCCCTACAAATGGTCTTGCTATAACTCTACCAACCGCATGTTCTCCAACAAGCATTTCTCTTGCTATTTGGCACATTTTATAAAGTTCTTCTAATGGAATAACATCTTCATGTGCTGCAATTTGAAAAACTGAATCAGCTGAAGTATAAATTATTGGATAACCTGTTTTAACATGTTCATCTCCTAATTCTTCAATTATTGCTGTACCTGATGCAACACAGTTTCCTAGAATTCCTTTTTTGTTTACTTTAGCTAAGAATTCATTAATTATTTCATCTGAGAATCCATTTGGATAAGTATTTAAAGGTTTCTCTAAAATAACTCCTCCAATTTCCCAGTGACCTGTAACTGTATCCTTTCCCTTTGATCTCTCCATTAGTCTTCCGTAAGCACCAGTTGTCTTATCTACTTTTTTAAGTTCTGTAACGCCTTCGATGTTACCAAAGCCTAGATTTTCAAGATTAGGTATATTTAATCCCCCACAAGCTTTATAAACATGGTCTAAAGTATGACTTCCTGCGTCTCCGTAAAGGTCTGCATCTGGTAATGCGCCAACACCTAAACTATCCATAACTACTAAAATTGCTCTTTTCATTAAACTAACTCCTTTCATTTTATAAAGCCCCTAAATTATATATTTATTATGCTCTAGGATGGGAATTTTTATAAACTAAGTTTATTTTATCGTTGTTTATTATTTCATAGTAAGTATCCATATAAGTAAGAACTTGATTTCCTAACAGTTTTTGAACAGCTCTAACATTTGCCCCATTTTGAAGTAAATGCACAGCAAAAGAATGTCTAAAAGTATTTAAATTAACTTCTTTTTTTATTCCTGCTTTATGAGAATATTCTTTAACTATTCTCCATACTCCTTGCCTTGTTAGCTGATTCCCATTTAAATTAACAAAAAGATTGTCCACTCCAGCTGAAGCAATTTGATCTCTAATTTTAAAGTAATCTTTTAAAGCTTCTAGTGCACTTCTTCCAATAGGAATTAATCTTTCGTAATTTTTATTATCATGACATTTAACAAATGATAAATCTAAATTAACATCCCATACTTTTAACCCAATTATTTCAGAAACTTTCATTCCAGTAGCATACATTAATTCAAGTAATGCATTATCTCTTGTTCCTTTATTGCAATCCTTATCAACAATCTTTATGATTCTGTCAATTTCCTCTACAGTAAGAATTTCTGGCAACTTCTTTGCTGTAGCTGTACTTTTATAATAGATTTTAGGAATTTCCTTAACTACTTTTTGATCTTTTAAATAATTATAAAAACTTCTTAAGCTTATAACTATTCTATTAATTGATCTTTCTGATTTTCCTTGGCTTAGTAAGTACTGAATATAACCTAAAACTGATACATTATCAGTTTCATTTATGTCTATATTTTTATTGTTTAAATACTTAACATATAGATTAACATCTGTTACATAGGCATAAACTGTATTCTCGCTCTTATGACTTTTTAATAAAGATTCCCTATACTCATTTACTATCTCTTTCATAACTCTCCCCTATCCTAATTATTATTATTCGACAAAAAAATTTAATTCCCTTTTTTTATTTTCATTTGTTTATACAATTTTATAAACTTTTGCAACTATTATTTTAATTAAACTTGGAGAAATGTATGTTTCAACAATAGCTCCAATTACAAAGATGCTAATAAAAATGCTAAGTTTCATTAATAATTGGTTTGTTACTATTCTATTAACTTTATTTCCATTAAAGAAGTGTTCTTTTAATTTTCTTGAAGAAATTTCTAATGAAATTATACTTATACCTATAAAAAATGGTATATATAAAATATTTTGTGGCAAAGTAGATGCTAATGCTATCCATATTCCTTTACCCTCAAAAGTAGTTAACAAAAAACTAAAAGTATACCCTAAAGTAAATCCTTTTATTAAATCAATTATTAATATAAATGGTGTTCCAAACACAGTAAAACCAAGAGCTAATATTATTATTATTAACAACAAATTTTTCTTTAAGATATCAAAAATCAATGTAGCTTTATCTATTGGTTTTTCTCCTAAACTTGTTATAAAGCTTGTAAAATAACTTGATAAATCTTTTGCATCGCCTCCACTCATATACCTGACTACATAAGATCCTAGGATAATACCAACAAAGAAAAATATTAGTACTAATATGTATAGCACTTTATTTTCTTTTAAATTTGAATTTAATCTGCTTATTATATTCATTCTATATCCTCCTCAATAGTTGCTATAAAACATATTATGATTTTAAAATCCGTATTATTCATAATTGAATATATGTAACATCTATTTTTTCTTTTATCATAAAATTTCAAATAAAAAAGGCATGTAATTTAGCTTTTAAAATTACATACCTTTTATCTTATAAATATGCTAAAACACTTATAGTTTTAGTATCTATAATTTCTCCTGATTTAATTTTCTCCTTAACTTCTTCTAAAGACATAACAACTAATTCTGTAAATTCATCTTCGTCACAATTTTTCTTACCTTTAATTAACCCAGTAGCTTTATACAAATAAATTATTTCATCACAAAAACCTGGAGCTGTTGCAATCTTTCCTAAATAACTAATTTCCTTAGCAATATAACCTGTTTCCTCTTCTAATTCTCTAATAGCACACTTCTTGGGTTCTTCTCCTTTATCAAGTTTACCTGCTGGTATTTCTATTAAAGTTTTTTCTAATGGCTTTCTAAATTGTTTTACTAATATAACTTTTTCATCATCTAAAAATGGTAATATAGCACATGCTCCTGGATGTTTTAATATATCCCTATTTCCTAATTTTCCGTTAGGTAATTCGACATCAACATTAACAAAAGTCATAAAGTTGCCTTTATGTATTATTCTTTCTTTTAAAGTTTTCTCATTTAAATTCATAAAATATCCCCTTAATTTATATTTTCTATCTTTCCTATAATATTTTCTACCATATATTTTGCACCCTCAATTTCAACTTTATTATCTAAAATTCTAATTATTAAATCCAATTTAATCATAGTAGCTACAAAATCCATCTTTATTTTTATTATCTTTTCAGAATTAACTTCAAATTTTAATTTATTTCTTTTCAAAATTTTTATCAGGGTATTTTCATCAATTTTAAAAGGTATTGTAGCTATAACTTTCTTATTACTTAAATTCCATAGTTGTCCATAAATAATTGAAAAGAACACTATATAAATCCAACTCATAACCTGCTTTTTAAATAAAAAAATTGAAACTAAATTTAATATTATAAGCATTGTTAATATTAAAGTACAGTTCATAAAAATTGTTTTAATCCCATTTTCAACCTTAGTATATTTTGCATCAACACTATATCTCATAAAAACTCCTCCTGTCTAAATATAATTTTACACTAATTTTCTTAACTCTTCTATATTATATAATTATTAAATTAAAATAAAAAATAACATATAAAAACACCCATTTTTATGTGTTATTTTTAAGTTTATTATTAAGATTTATTATTTGAAAAACTTACTTGATTTATCTTTATATTCCTTAGTTACATCTAAGATTCCATATCATATTTAAAAGCTACATAAATAAACTATTTTATACTGTAAAAAATATCCTGTTGTCAATAATATTTTTTCAGAGTATAATTAAATTACGAAGTTAACTATTCTCCAAGTGGGATGATTGTTGATAACGGTTTATAAAACATATTAAGTTTTGTGTAGTGCCTACTGGTCATAGGTGCTATTTTTTTTATTGCAATTTTACTTAGCAATAATAAAAAAGTCAAGAAAAGATGTAATTAGTAAAGATCAAGTTTGTGTATCCACAACGATTCATGAAAAAGGTAATTTAATAATATTAATTAAGTCTTTTCTTTATAAATATATGTATCTAATTTTTAAATTAGATTTATAATCTTTTTATAGTTTTAGACGCTAATCCTTTCAAACTACAGAATCTTGTAGTATACCTTGTATAAACTTTGACTTTTCGGTAATTCTTATCATAAAAAAACATCTTCTATTTATCGATTTTTTAATCAATAAATAAAAGATGTTAATTGTAAATTTAAAAATATATTTATAGATATAAATTAAAAATTCTATAGCTATTTTCATGATATTTATAGCCATCTATTTCCTAACTTTGGCTCTATTACTAGCTTTAAGATACTTTATTCTTAAGTCTTAGCTTATCTGCTATAATTGCTATGAATTCTGAATTTGTAGGCTTACCTTTGTCATTGTGGATAGTATATCCAAATAGTTTATTTATAGCTTCTATTTGTCCTCTACCCCAAGCCACTTCTATAGCGTGTCTTATAGCTCTTTCTACTCTTGATGCAGTTGTATTATACTTCTTTGCTATTGATGGATATAACTCCTTAGTAACAGCTGAAAGTAATTCCATATCATTTACAACCATTGTTATTGCTTCTCTTAAATACATATACCCTTTAATGTGTGCTGGAACTCCAATTTCATGAATTATGTTTGTAATCTCTGTTTCTAAATCAACAGGACCTTTAGCTTGCATAGGTGCTTCTGTTTCTACAACTGTTGTAGCCCTTCTAACTGCTTCTGTAGGAACACCATTAAACATTTCTCTAATTCTCTTAGTAAACACATCCATATCAAATGGCTTTACCACATAATAATCAGCTCCTAAAGTAATAGCTCTTTGTGTAATTTTATCTTGACCTACAGCTGATAATACTATTATTCTTGGCATTTTTTCTAAATTCATTGTGTTTAACTTTTCTAATACTCCAAGTCCATCTAAATGAGGCATTATTATATCTAAAACCACTAAATCTGGTTTCTTTTCCTCTATTAATGCTAAAGCTTCCCTTCCATCTTTAGCAACGCCTGTTACTACAATATCTCTTTGATTTAATAGATAATCATTTAAGATACTACAGAATTCTTTGTTATCATCAGCAATTAATACTGATATTTTTGTTCCATTCATGTTCTTCTCCCCTTATTCCCATTTTATTCCAATCTTATATATTTATTATTCTACTAAAGTTGAAATTTTCCTTCTATCTTTTAAATTTTTTTGTGAATTCGAGTAAAAACTTTAGCGACTTTTAAGAATTATTCTAAATATCGTATAAAAAGAATAATTTAACAACATTATATCATAACTCTCTAATGATTGATAGTTTTTTTACAATTTCTTGAAGGAAATATTATGAAACTTATTAATAAAATAAGTTTTATTGTGTTTTTTGGTAGTTATAATAATTATATGTAAGTTTTTAAAAATTTATTTCATCTAATTAATATTCAACTTTAATAATATTTATTAATATAGAAATAAAACACCAATGTTATATTATTAAAAATTAAGGTGTACCATTTATCAATAACATTAAAAGTAACCTTTTGTTGCTCTAACTTTAAAACTTTCTCCAATTTTGAAAGTATTTTTTATTACCATTTAAAATCAATTGATCAAACATTACTATAACTAGAAAAAAGTAAATGTACTATCTGTATCCCTATTATTACTATTAAGCATAGATAAATTATTATCTATTTGTTTTAAAGTATATTTTTTAATTCTCACTTCTTTAAGTTTAGTCATAGCTTTTCCACTTTGAATACGTTCTATACTCATAGATTTTTCAAATTCTTAAAAATCTAATAAATTAGTTATGGTTAATTTCCCCATTGGAGTATTTTCTATTAATCTCATATTTAATATATGTATTTTCACACTCCTTACAGGAAAATATCTATATATTGTAATCTTTCCTTTGTTGTTCTTTAAATTCTATCTAGTTTAATAACAAATAAAATATAATTTTTTCTAATATGCTTAAAACTTCATTAAACACAATTTTTCTTAGTTCTTAAAACTATGGTTTAGTTCTATTTAAACATACACATTTCTAATAAAATTTCTTAACGTTGGTTTTGTGGTAAATATTACCACTACTCTTAATAGTGTTCCTATCAACATTAGTTATTTTATGAATCTCCTTTAGAATGAATTATCTCTAACATTATATAGAATAATATTTTGTCTTTCTATAAATGTAATCATATTATACAAATATTCGCTCCTAAATAGTATGTGTATAAATATTATATAGAATTCTAGATGTAAGAATTTATAATTATTTTATTGTATACTTATAGTCTGTGTTAAACACCCTTATTATCCTAATGAGGCTATATATACTTATTCTATATAATTACTCCCTCAATAGTATAAATTATACTATTGAAAATTATCTTCTCATATTGAACTATAAAAAGAAAATGCTATTATCTTATTTTAAGATAATAGCATTTCAGACTGCTGACAAAGTGTCAGCAGTCTTTAATTTTATACAAATATGTAATATAATTTAAAATATATTAATTTATTACATAGAGGTTTTGGTGATGATAAACGAAAGAAGACAAGCGCAAAATGAAATGGAAGTGGTTATGCTAGAACAATTAGTTCCGAAAGACCATTTATTAAGAAAAATTGATAAATACATAGATTTTTCATTTATTAGAGAGTTAACTAATGATTTGTATTGCCATACAAATGGTCGACCAGCTGTTGATCCAGTAGTACTATTTAAAATGTTATTTATAGGATATCTTTATGGCATCCGCTCCGAAAGGCAACTAGTTAAAGACATAGAAGTAAACTTAGCATATAGATGGTTTTTAGGTTATTCAATTACTGAAAAAATTCCAGATTCATCTACAATAAGTCAAAATAGAATTAGAAGATTTAAAGGTACTGATATTCCACAAAAAATATTTGATAATATAGTTCTTCAAGCTATGGAAAAAGGATTAGTTGGTGGTAAGATTCTTTACTCTGATTCAACACATATAAAAGCTAATGCTAATAAGCGTAAGTTTGAAAAAATTGAAGTACAAGTAACACCTAAAGAGTATATAGAACAACTAGATATTGATGTGAATTTAGATAGAGAAAATCATAATAAAAAACCTTTAAAACCAAGAAAAGAAAAAGAAGAAACAAAGCAAATTAAGAAAAGTACTACAGATCCTGATAGTGGATATATGATGAGAGATAATAAACCAGAAGGATTCTTTTATTTAGATCATAGAACTGTAGATAGTAAAAATAATATTATTATGGATGTACATGTTACCCCTGGTAATGTCAGCGATAGCGAGCCAATACTAAATAGAATAGATAGAATTAAAGAAGTATTTAGTATAAAGCCAAAATATCTTGGTTTAGATGCAGGATATTCAAGTAATCCTATTTTCAAGGGGATTGTAGATAGAGATATAACACCAGTAGTTGCATATAGACGTTCTCCTCATAAAAAAGGAATGTATACTAAGAATAAATATATTTATGACTATGATAAAGATATCTATATTTGCCCCAATAATGTTGCGTTAATATATAAAACTACGACTCGCGAAGGCTATAGAGAATATAGATGTTTTGAAGAAATTTGTATGTATTGCCCTCATAAAGATAAGTGTCTTGGAGAAAAAGCTAAATATAAAACAATTAGACGACATGTTTGGGAAAATCATAAAGATGATAATAAGAACTTTCTTAAAACTGAAAAAGGAAAGGGAATTTACAATAGAAGAAAAGAAACAGTTGAGCGAAGCTTCGCAGATTCAAAAAATTTGCATGGGCTTCGCTATGCTCGCTTCCGCGGACGCGAAAAAGTATCCGAGCAATGCCTACTAACTGCAGCAGTGCAGAATATGAAAAAGATAGCAACAAGACTATCTTTGCTACTTTTAGATTTTATTCGTATTATTTTGGATGATATTTTAAATATAAGTTTTATTCATAATTAATAATAGAAAAACCCTCTGTTTTTTAACAGAGGTTTTTCAACAAACTGAAATGCTATTATCTTATTTTAAGATAATAGCATTTAATATATCAAAATAATTACAACATATTATCAATTTACATAGTCTAAAATAAGTAAACATACTTTTGATTATCCCTCCTATATATGTTATTATTTAGTTGAAAATGAAATATTTTGAAATTAGGAGGGTATGGAAATTATAAAAAAAACAAATTTAAGTTAATTGGAGCAGTAGCTAGTACCTTTATCTTACTATCTAATGCGTCACCTACATTTGCCTCATCATATGAATATGATTTTATTGAGGGTTATCAAATACTAGGTACCACAACAAGAGGAAAATCAGGATCTGATTACTATGGTGGAGCAAGAACAACAGTCTCTACAAACTCAATTCTAACCAAAACATCAGTTGGAGCACAATTTGGTGATGGATATAAATCAAATTATTCAGACTATTATTATGGTTCGTCTTACATTCAAGTAACTTCTAGACGTGGTCTTCCCAGTAGTGTAAAAGGCACTCACTGGGCTAAAGGATTTAATAAAACTGTGAACTTTATTTCAAACATCAATTAATTTTTATTTATAAAAGAGCAAGATAATATTAACTTGCTCTTTTATGAATGGAGGAAAAATGAGGAAAAAAATTTTTTTAAGTTGTATAATTATATGTTGTATAAGTTTTTGTTTTAGTTGTACTTCTAATACAAATACCTTAACAGATGAATCTAAAGAAAAAATTACAGAAATAGTAATTGCACGTTTTACTAATATTGCTAATGATGATTCAATAAATAAATTCAATAAAATTTTAAAAGATAATAATATACCTTATAGTTTAAAGTTTATTCAATATGCAAAGACAAATGAAGATGGGACTATAACTAATTATAAACCTGGTACTTATATGGAAAGTGTAGAAAAAGATAAAAATAAAATAGACCTTTTTGTTACTAATAATGCTTTTGAAACTGACTTTGATTACCTAGATATGATAAAAAGAGATTTAGCAGAACCATTGGATAATTTTCTTAAAAATGATGGTATAGCTATATATAATAGTATTCCAGAAGAAAGTTGGAATAGTATTAGAATAAATAATAATTTATATTCACTTCCAATGTATATTGGCATTGATTTACATAAAAAAGGCGATATATATTATGGAATAAAGAGGATATATGCTGATAAATATGGCATAGATATATCAACATGGGGATCTGATTTTTGGAATCATAAAGATGAATTGGATAAAATTATTCAAGGTGAGAAAGAAAATAAGTCATTTTCTTTATTTAGTCCTTCATTAATATCTTATATTGTTGAATATTATCCTGGATATACCCCAGTTGTATCAGTAAAATCAGATATCCATCCATATGTATATGATGAAAAAAATAAAGAGATTATAAATATATATGAATCAGAACCAATTTTGAAAATAAACACTTACTTTAGAGAATTTTATAATAATAATAATGATATAACTTATGCATATAATGATTCTGAAAATGAGAATGTATTTACATTAATAAATACAAATGATAGTTATTACATCAAAAAAGCCGAAAGTTATTTACAAAAAGATTCTATTTATGATATTGCTATATGTAAAGCAAGTGAAAAGAAGAATGAAGTATATGATTTTTTAAATATTATATATACAGATAAAAATATAATACAGGCAATAGAAGATTGCTTTGGAACAAATGGTATAGTCATAGGAAATGGATTTTATGATAAGTATTCATTTAATAACTCCGATATCAATGATATTAAAAATGGATATTCTGAACTAAATAAATCTGATATTTATGGGTTTGTTTTTGATCCTGTTAACGTTAGCAAGGAGATGAGTGATATTGCATGTTATCTATATGAAAAGTATAGACTTTCTACAATTCCTTCTATTAAAAATATTAACTTAGATGAAGATAATAAAGTTTTGCATCAACTTGGCATTGATAAGGTTTTAGATGAGATGAATAGACAAATAAATGAATTTAAAAATAACATTAATAACTAAAAGTGAAAATATTTACTTTGATAAAAAAATAATATATATAACAATTATAAGTTCTTTTATCCTTTTAAGTTTTATTAGTTGTGCAAAAAAAATTATATATCTGATGAAGCAATATCTACAAAAATTTAATGGTATTCTCCTTTAACATCTAAAGATGATTTCCTCAAAGAATTTAACAACAACTACTATAATTTATAGTAGTAGAAATAAAAGTACCCTATAAGATAGTTTTTTTATATTGTCTATCTTATAGAGTATTTTTTATTATTTTAAAATCTATGGATGCTTTTTTATTTCAGTATTCCTGCATCTTGTAACATCCATTCTATATATATGCCATATCCTACATCTGGTTTATTTATTAAAACATGTGTTACTGCACCTATAATTTTATTATTCTGTATAATAGGACTTCCACTCATTCCTTGAACTATTCCACCAGTTTTTTCTAAAAGTTCTTCATCTGTAACTTTTATTACCATACTCTTAGGACCTGCTTCATCTTGTGATAATAGTTTTACAATTTCTATATCATATTCTTTAGGTCCATTTTCATCTAAAGTAGTTATAATTTTAGCTGGTCCTTCTTTAATTTCATTTCTAAAGCCAACTTTTAATGGCTTGCTATACAAAGGATTCACAAAAGGTTCTATAGTAGTCCCAAAAATTCCTGATTGAGTATTTTTCTCTATACTTCCTATATTATCTTTATTACTTGTAAATAAACCTTTTAATTCTCCCGGAGAACCTTTTTCTCCTTTTCTTACACTTATAACTGAAGCTGGAAGTAATTCTCCTTTTTTAATAGTAAATGGCTTATTAGTATCACCATCTGTAATAGGATGACCCAAAGCTCCAAAAGTAGATGATTCTTTGTCAAAAAACGTTAAAGTTCCTATTCCTGCTGTTGAATCTCTTACCCATAAACCTAATTTAAATTCTTCACCTTCTTTTAATAACTGTACTTCTTTTGATTCTGCTTCATTATTTCTTATTAATTCTACATTTATAACTGGTTCCGTATTCTCTTTTATTTTTCTTGCTAAATCTTTAGAGCTTTCAATAGTTTCTCCATTGACTTTTGTTAATATGTCACCTAGCTCTATGCCTGAATTCTTTGCTGGACTTTCAGCCCTACCTTCTGAGGTTTCTATTTCTGAATGTCCTACAACTAGAACTCCTTTAGTAGATAATCTTACTCCTACACTAGTTCCTCCAGGATATACTTCTAAATCATTTACCTTAAATACAGGTATTGTTTTTAGAGGTATTATTCCTAAAAACTCAACTTTTAAATCATCCTGACTATATTTTAGTGTGTTTAGGACACTTGTCTTTGGTATTGAAATATTATCCACGCTTACTTCTTCATTTACATATATTTTTTCTGGCATTTTTTTAATACTAAAGAAAGTAACTAAACCCAGAATCAAGATTGGAGTAATTATAATGCTTAAATATTTTATTTTTTTCCCTGTCATTTTATCTCCTCCTTTGCTTCTGTTTTTAATTTTCCCTTATAAAGTTTTTATATGCTGTAGGAACTTTGTAATAAGAGTTAAATATTTTAAAGTACTTGATTATTAAGATAAAAAAATAAAATCATGGTAAAATACCATGATTTTAGTGTGTACATTTTTTTATATTGTTATGTATTTATTTATATACATTTTTGATTTCATTTTTCTTTATTTCTGCAAGTTTAACCATTTCATCTGCATTTCTTAACGTTACATCTGTTAACTCATCTCCTGATGTCATTTTGGCTATTTCTTTTACTTTATCTTCTTTATTTAAAGTTTTTATTTGTGTAAAAGTTTTTTCATTTTCAACTTTTTTTGAAACAAAATAATGACAATCAGAAAGAGCTGAAATCTGAGGTAAATGAGTAATACATAAAACTTGATGTTTAGTAGATACCTGATACATCTTTTCTCCAACTCTTTTAGCAATTGTGCCACTTATTCCAGTATCTATTTCATCAAATATTAATGTTGGAATCTTGTCCTTATCTACAAAAACACATTTAAGAGCTAGCATTATTCTAGATAATTCTCCACCTGATAATACTTTTTCTAATGATTTTAACGGTTCTCCAGGATTAGTTGAAATTAAAAAAGTTACTTCATCATATCCTCTTGAATTAAAAATTTCTTTAAGAACTACATCAATTTTTATTCTTGATTTCTCTAAGCCCACATAAGCTAATTCTGATTTTATTTTTTCTTCAAGTATTAAAGCTTTTTCACATCTAATTTTGTGCATTTTCTCGCCTAAAATTTTCATTTGTGATAAAACTTTTTCTGATTTTTCTTTTAATTTTAAAATAAGCTCTTCTGAATTTGTTAGTTCATCTTCTTCTACTCTAAGATTATTTAGATATTCTAAAATCTTTTCAACTGATTCCCCATATTTCTTTTTATATAAGCTTATTTCATATATTCTTCCATTAATTATTTCTAGCTCTGCTTCATCATAATGAACTTCTCCCATTAAATCCCTGATTTCCCTTGAAGCCTCTTCCAATATATATAAAGCACCTTCTATTTGCTCTCTTTTCTCTCTTATTTTATCAAAATGTGTTTCAACTGTAGACAATTCATTTACAACTTTTGAAAGCCCATCTATAACAGAAATCCCTTGCATTTGTGCATCTAGTATTTCATAAGATTTGCTAAGGGACATAGATATTTTTTCTGCATTTGATAAAAGATTGAATTCCTCTTTTAAATCTTCCTCTTCTCCTATTTTTAATTTTCCTTTTTCTATATCATCTATTTGAAACTTTATATAATCAATAAGCTTCTCTCTATCATCATTTCCTTTTAAACTAGATATCTTTTCATTGATACTAATATACTCGTCTTTTAAAATAGTATATTTTTCTATTAAAGGATCTATTTCTTCATTACAAAAACTATCTAAGTAATTTATATGACTTGCTCTGTTTAATAAATTTTGATTTTGATGTTGTCCATGAATATCTAATAGTTTTTCTCTAATCTTCTTTAGATATGCAAGAACTATAGATTTACCATTTACTTTTATTATACTTTTTCCTGAAATAGTAGTCTCTCTTGATATTATTAAAACCTCATCTATTTCTATTTCTAGTTCTTTTAATATTTCAAATAAATCCTCATTTTCTATTGAAAATACAGCCTCTACAAAAGTTTTACTTTCTCCATATCTAATTAGATCCTTAGAAAATTTTCCTCCTAAAACATAATCTATTGTATCTATTAATATTGATTTTCCTGCCCCAGTTTCACCTGATAGTATGTTAAAACCTTCTCCAAACTCTACAGAAATATCCTGAATTAGAGCAAAGTTTTTTATATTTAATTGTAATAACATTCTATCCCACCTTTTAACGTATTATAAAATCATTTTTCTTACTCTTGTTACTAATTCTTCTGCCTTTTCTATATTTCTTACCAAAATAAATATAGTATTATCTCCGGCTATAGTACCTGCTACATCAGTATCAAATAATGTATCAATAGCTTCTGCTACAGCATTTGCTGAACCTGTTAAAGTCTTAACTACAACAAATTTATCTACATTTTCTACTGAAACTGCTGCATTAGAAAGAATACTTGCAAGTTTATCATTTATATCTTTTTGTTCTTTTGATGATGCAACATATCTATACTTTCCTGATGCACTTTGCATTTTTATTAATTTTAATATTTTAATATCTCTAGAAACTGTAGCCTGAGTAACATCAAATCCAGCCATTTTCAGTTCTTCTGCTAACTCTTCTTGTGTTTCTATATCTTTACCATTTATTATTTCTAAAATCTTATTATGTCTTTTTGACTTCATGTTAATCACCTTCACATTCTTTTGAATTATTTATTATTTTTGTCCTAAGAACTTTAAAGTAATCATAATCATTAAATAATATTATTTTGGCATACTCTTTAGATTTTTTTACTTTTATAAGAGCTTCATGATTTGATCTTACAGCTTTTTGCCCATCAAAGGTTATATATATTTCCTCTTCTCCATTTTCTGCTTTTATTTCTATCTCACTATCACTATTTAATACTATTGTTTGCATTCCTTTAGTATGTGAACAAATTGGAGTTAATGTAATTACATCTAAATTGGGATAAACAAAAGGCCCTCCTGCTGAAAATGAATATGCAGTTGATCCTGTTGGCGTTCCTACAATTAAACCATCCCCCTTAAAAGTATAATAACGTTTACCGTCTATAAACACATGAAATTTTACCATTCGTGATAAAGTTCCCCTAGCAACTACTACATCATTTAAAGCCTTACATTTATCATTTGCTTCTTGAAGAGAAAACTCACACTCAAGCATTATTCTATTTTCAATCTTATAATTTCCTTCTTTTAAATTCCTAATAGCTTTGCTAATATCTGATATCTCTATACTGGAAATAAAACCCAAATTACCAATATTTATTCCTAGAAGCGGAATATCAGCCTTTCCATTTATTTGCCTAGCAACACCTAATATTGTTCCATCTCCACCTAATACAATGATAAAATCTATATGATTATTAAAATTATAATTTGCTATCTCATAACTATTTAAAACTACTATATTTACATTTTTAAATTCTTTTAAAACTTCTTTTTTTACTTTTTCAATAATTTCACCATTCTTATCCTTAGAAGGATTTATAGCAATTGCAATATTTTTCATACTCCATCCCCTTGTTAAACGAATAATGAACAATGGTATTTATTTCTATCTTTAATTTAAATATAGACGTAAAACTCCAAAACTTTATGTTCCGGAGCTTTTAGATACTTTTATTTTATAATATTACCATAATCTATTAAAGTATTTCATGAGATGCTTCAACAACTCTATCTATATCTTCCATTGTAAAATTACTTTCTTTTTCTTTATCTTTAGTAAAGTATACTAGATATTCAATATTTCCTTCTGGCCCTTTTATTGGTGAATAACTAACCCCTATAATATTGATATTTTCACTGATTAAAAATTCAACTATGTTAGTCACTACTTCTTTATGAACATTTATGTCTCTAACAACACCTTTTTTCCCAACTTTTTCTCTTCCAGCCTCAAATTGAGGTTTTATTAAAGCTACAACTTCGCCATTATCTTTTAATAAATTTAAAGTAGCTGGCATTATTTTTTTTAAAGAAATAAATGAAACATCTATAGAAGCAAAGTCTAACTTTTCTCCAATATCTTCTGGAGTAACATATCTTATATTTGTTCTCTCCATACAAACTACTCTATCATCTGTTCTAAGCTTCCAAGCAAATTGACCATATCCTACATCAACTGAAAATACTTTTCTAGCACCATTTTGTAGCATACAGTCAGTAAATCCTCCAGTGGAAGCTCCTATATCCATGCATACTCTTTCTTCTAAATTTATATCAAATTCCTTCATTGCCTTTTCAAGTTTTAATCCCCCTCTACTAACATAAGGAATCTCTTGACCTTTAAAAATTATATCTGCATCTATATTAACTTTTTCCCCAGCTTTGTCAACTCTATGACCATCTACAAATATTTTTCCAGCCATTATATTAGTTTTTGCTCTTTCTCTTGATGTAAATATTCCTTTATTAACTAAAAGTATATCTAACCTTTCCTTCTTTGCTGACATTTTTCTCTCCTTTATCTTAAAGTTTCAAAATAGATTCTGCAATCCCCTCTGAATCTAGCTTTTCTTCTCTATATAATATTTCTACATTTCCATGAGGAACAAAGTCATCTTTAAATCCTAATGCCTTAAATTTATTATTAAAACCTAAACCATTTATATATGATAAAACATAGCTTCCAAATCCGCCATTAACTAAATTATCTTCTACTGTCACTATGTTATATTTTTTTTCTACAAGTTTACTTAGCATATCTATATCTAATGGTTTTACAAAAGTTGCTGAAATTATTAAAGGATTAATTCCTTTTTCAATAAGTATTTCTCTAGCTTTCATAACATGTTGTGTCATTTTACCAACTGCTATTATAGCTATATTTTCACCACTTGTAATTTCTTCCCATTTGCAATATTTAATTTCTTTTATAGGATTTAATCCTTGGTATGAATCTCCACCTCTAGGGTATCTAATTGCCACAGGCTTATTACTATTTATAGCCCATTCCAACATAATCTCTAAATCATCTAGCTGCTTAGGAGCTAAAACATTCATATTAGGAATTTGACTTAAGTATGATAAATCAAAAATACCTTGATGAGTTTCTCCATCCTCTCCCACTATACCTGCTCTATCTATAGCAAATACAACTGGCAGGTTTTGTATACATACATCATGGATTATTTGATCATATGCCCTTTGTAAAAATGTTGAATAAACTGCAAATACCGGTCTTAAACCTTCACTAGCCATACCTGCTGCTAATGTTGTTGCATGTTCTTCTGCAATTCCTACATCAAAAAATCTATTTGGAAACTCTTTAGAAAATTCCTTTAATCCTGTGCCGTCTGGCATAGCAGCTGTTATAGCAACTACTCTATTATCTTTCTTTGCAAGTTTTATCATTGAATCTCCAAATACTTTTGAATAGTTTCTTGACTTATGAGTATATGCTTCTCCGCTTTCCAAATCAAATGGAGATACTCCATGAAATTTATTTGGATTTTGCTCTGCAAAATCATATCCTTTTCCCTTATTAGTCATAACATGAATAATTACAGGCTCATCAATTTGCTTTGCCTTTTTTAAAACTTCACTCATAAGCTTAAGATTATGACCATCTATTGGTCCTATATACTTTAATCCCATATCTTCAAATAACATTGATGGAACTACAAATTGCTTAACACTATCTTTAAATCTTGATATATAATGTGCTACTTTTTTTCCAGTATCAGAAGCATTTAAAGTAGAATTTATATCTGATTTTAATTTGTTGTATCTTGGTTCCATTCTAAGATTATTTAGGTGTTGTGATAATCCGCCTACATTATGCGCAATTGACATTTGATTATCGTTTAAAATAACAATCATCTTTGTTTTATTAAATCCAACATCATTTAAAGCTTCTAATGCCATCCCTCCTGTTAAGGCTCCATCTCCTATAACTGCTACAATATTATTTTTATTCCCCTTAATATCTCTAGCTCTTGCCATACCTAATGCTGAAGATATAGAAGTACTACTATGACCTGTTTGGAACACATCATATTTACTTTCACATCTCTTAGGAAATCCACTTAAACCTTTAAATTGTCTTAAAGTTTTAAATTCTTCTTTTCTTCCTGTTAATATTTTATGTACATAACTTTGATGTCCAACATCCCAAACAATTTTATCCTCACTTAAATCTAAGTTCCTAAATAAACTAAGGGTAAGCTCTACAACTCCAAGATTTGAAGCTAAATGCCCCCCTGTCTTTGATACACTATCAATTAAAAATTCTCTTATTTCTCCAGCTAAAACTTCTAATTCAACTATAGATAACTTTTTTACATCCTCTGGAGACTTTATCATTTCTAATAATCTTCCCATGTTTAAAACCTTTCCCTCTATTTAATTTTCCCTATTTAATAACTCAAGGGTTAGTTCCTTTACTATTTTTGCATTTACAGAAAGACTATCTAATAAGGAGATACATTCATCAGTTAAAGATTTACACTTGTTTTTACAATAATCTATTCCAAAAATTGAAAGAAAATTAGACTTATCATTATTTTTATCACTTTTGGTATTTTTTCCAAGTTTTTTTACATCTCCAACTTCATCTAATATATCATCTTTTATTTGAAAAGCTAATCCCAACTTTTTCCCAAATTCATTTAATATATCTATATCTTTCTTTGGTGCCTCAGCTAAAATTGCTCCTGAAACTAAAGAAACCCTTATTAATTCTCCTGTTTTCTTTAAATGCATATATTCAAGTTCTTCTTTTGATATTTCTTTCCCTTCATTAATTATATCAACAACCTGACCGCCTATCATGCCTTCTGCACCTGCTGCCTCTGCTATTTCTTTAGCTGCTATTAATGCTCTTTCCCCATTATTTAATGAATAATTCATCATTAAAATCATAGCCTCATTTAAAAGGGTATCTCCTGCTAATACAGCTATATCTTCACCAAATTTTTTATGGTTTGTAGGCATTCCTCTTCTTAAATCGTCATTATCCATACAAGGCAAATCATCGTGTATTAATGAATAAGTATGAATCATCTCTAATGCCGCAGCCATTTCTATTACATCTTTATAACTACCATTATATAACCCATATGTAAGTAATAGCAATATTGGTCTTATTCTTTTTCCACCAACATTTAAACTATAACTAGCTGAATCATATATTATTTTATTATAGCTACCTTTATTATTAAAATAACTACTTAAATATTCATTTATTTCTTTTCTACATTCACTAATCCTCATTTCCAATTGTTGTTTCCACCTCTATATTATCTTTTATTGTTATTAGCTTTCCTTCTAATGAGTTTAAAGTTTTATATAATTTATTTATAAGCTTAACTCCAGCCTCGTATTCTTTCATTGACTCTTCTAAATTCAGTTCATTTTCCTCTAAATTTTTCAAAACATCCTGAAGTTTTTCTAGCATCTCATTATAAGTTTCTTTTTTAGCCATTATATACAACTCCTTATTTTATAGGTGCAAATATCCCTGTTACTGAACCATTTTTAAATAACATACTTATTTCTTTTTCTTCCATTAAATCATCTTTAGATGACAAAATGTTTCCTTCATTGTCTTCAACTATTGAATACCCCTTTTGTAAAACATTAATTGGATTATGAGCTTTAAGTATATTATTTAAAGACTCTATTCTTATTTTCTCATTATTAATTTTATTTACAATACTTTGGTTTAATCTATTTTTTAGAGTATCTACCTCTAAATAACTATTTGCAACCCTAGATATTGGACTATTTAAATTTAATATTTTACTTAGATTTTTCATTCTATTCTTTTCTTGTAAAATATTAATTTCTATTAACTCATCCAACCTATTTTTTATATTGTTTAAACTATTTTTTATCTCACTTTCAATTGGAACTACTATCTCGGCAGCTTGAGATGGTGTTGCAGCTCTTAAATCACTTACAAAATCTGATATTGTATAATCTACCTCATGGCCTACTGCTGAAACTACTGGTATATTTGACTTAAATATTTCAATAGCTAATTCCTCTTCATTAAAATTCCAAAGTTCTTCTAAAGATCCTCCACCTCTTCCCAATATTATAACATCAACATTTTTTTTATTGTTAAAAAATTTTAAACCTTTTATTATACTTTTGTAAGCATCAATTCCTTGAACATTAGCTGGAAATAAAACTATATCAATCATTTTATTTCTTCTTCTTGTAACATTTATTATATCTTTAATAACAGCGCCTGTTTCAGAGGTTATAACTCCTACCCTTAGTGGCATAGAAGGCATTGGCTTTTTATATTCTTCATCAAAATATCCTTCTTTTAATAATTTTTCTTTTAACTTTTCAAACTTTATATATAATTCTCCAACTCCGTCTTTTTCAATATCCTCTATATAAAGTTGTAGTGAACCATTACCTGGATAAATAGAGCATCTACATTTAACAGTAACTTCCATACCCTCTTCTAATTCAAAATGTAAATCTATAGCTCTATTTCTAAACATTATACAATTTAGTTTACCATTAGAATCCTTTAATGAAAAATATATATGTCCACTTGTATGGTATTTTAAATTAGAAATTTCTCCTTTTACAGAAAGATTATTTAAAATAAAATCATTATCTAAAGTTTTCTTTATATAATTATTTACTTCTGAAACTGACAATGTCTTAATTTTCATTGTTTTCCATAGCCTCACATGCATTTTTTATTAATAATGTAGTTGTTAATGCTCCAACCCCACCTGGAACTGGTGTAACAAATGATGCTAAATCAATAACATCTTCAAAATCAACATCTCCTGTTATTTTCCCTTCAAATGATGAAGTTCCAACATCTATTACAATAGCACCTTCTTTTATGTATTTCTTATTTATAAATTTAGGTTTACCTATTGCTACTATAAGTATGTCTGCCCTTTTACATACACTTTTTAAATCTTTAGTTTTTGAGTGACAAATTGTAACTGTTGTATTTTTATTTAATAATAATTGTGCAACTGGTTTTCCAACTATATTACTTCTTCCAAGAACAACTACTTCTAACCCTTGCAAATCTATATTTAAACTTTCTAATAGAGTTACTACTGAATTAGGTGTACACGGTAAAAATCCTTTTTCACCCATATATAGTTTACCTTGACTTTCGTATGTTAAACAATCTATATCCTTTTTAGGTGATATAGATGCTATTACTTTTTTCTCATTGAAATTTTTAGGTAAAGGTAACTGAAGAATTATACCTTGAATACTTTTATCTTTATTTAACTTTTCTATAATATTTATAAGATTATTTTCTGCTATAGTATCTTCTAAAATTATCTTTTCAAAATCACAGTTTAATGAATTAGCAACCTTCTCTTGATTATTCATATAATAAATTGAACCACCATCATTACCAACTAATATAGATGCTATCTTAGGTCTTTTCAATCCTTTATTTTCTCTCTCATTTATATACTCTTTAATATTTTCTTTTACTTTTAAAGCAATTTCTTTACCATTTATTATTTGTCCCATAAACAAGACCCCCTTACACCTAAATATTAATTATATACTTTTTAAAGCTTTATCTAGTACTCCATTTATAAACGCAACACTTTTTTCATCTGAATATTTTTTTGTTACTTCTATAGCTTCATTTATAGCTACTTTATTTGGAACATCTTCTAAAAACATCATTTCTGCTATAGCTATTCTTAAAATAGTTAGGTTAACTTTTGAGATTCTTTCTATTTTCCAATTTGTTAAAGATTTTTCTATTTTTTCATCTATTACTTCTAAGTTTTTTTCTACCTTTTCTAATATACCTTTTATGTACTCTAAATCTATGGTTTTTAATTTCATTTCATAATCTTCTTTGAAAGTTTCTATAGTTTCTTCTAGAGTATTTTTACTTAACGTCATTCCAAAAAGTAACTCCATTGCTATTTCTCTTGATCTCTTTCTATTCATTTTATCCTCCTATGTATTTACATACTTATATTATTGACTTATAAAAAATGTGTTAATCATGTATATACTACAATAAATTTCTTTAAAGCACAAGGAAACACCCTCTGAAAGTCAGAGGGTGAAATTAGTCTTCCTTACATTCTTCTTTTTCTTTTTTAGGTAAGTAAATGCTTTGAACACTTATGTTTACAGAATCTACTTTTAATCCCGTCATTGCTTCTACAGTTTTCTTTACATTTTCTTGTACAGCCTTAACCACTTCTGGTATTTTAATTCCATACTCTACAGCAACATTTAAATCTATTACAGCGCTGTCTTCACCTAACGTAACTTTAACATTTCTTCCTACAGCTTTCTTACCTTTTAATAAATGTGATATGTTATTAGAAACGGCTTGCTGCCCTTCAACTATACCTTCTATTTCACTAGCAGCAATCCCAGCTATTACACTTACTACTTCATCTGAAATTTTCACAATTCCAAGGTTTGTGTCATTGTTCATACTTTCCATTCACTTTACCCTCCTTGAGGTTTTGCATTTAGCAAAACTCATTTTTCTTATGTTTATTATATCAAACCAATTGTTAGATTACAACGGAATTATTTCTTTTCAATTATTACATCACTTATTGATGAAATATCTTCAACAATTTCTTGAATAACTGCGTTATCAGCATCTGAAACCTCATTTGCTTTAACTATTACTCTAACATTGTTTCCTTGTATAAAGCATAGTGCATCTTCAAATCCTTTGTTTTTAATACTTAACTCAATTCTTCCTTCTTTATCTTCTAACATTGTCTTTTCTGTTAATTCGTTAGTTGCTACATCTTTTTGTTGTTGTGAAGTATTTGCATCAGCGATTATAGCATTTAATTGTTGCTTAGTTGCTGCTGCTTGCTGTTCTTTTTCACTTCTTATGTTATAAAAACTATCTTGAGTACTTAAAGTTTGTTCATCTTTTTTATCATTCTTTTCTTCTTTTTTGCTTTCATCCTTCTTATTTCCATCATCTTTCTTATCTGCAACTGTATCCCCTGATAATACTTGACTAAAGTCTGTTGGATCAGTTAACCCGTTTTTATTTAGTTTTGCTGATAATACTCCTACACATACTATAAGAGCCATTAGTGTGAAAATAATTCCAAATTGTTTTTTTGTCATAATGATTTCCCCCCATCTACTTTCTTTTAAATTATATGCTAATTTTTCATAGGATATACATTAACTTTATCCAATGAAATTCCATATAAGCTTGAAATTGCTGTTTGTATATCATATTTAATTTTACTATTGTCAGCACCTTCAGCTACTATTACAATACCTGTTATTTTAGGTTTATATGTTTTTAAAATGAATGGCTCATTTTCTGATCCATTTCCACTCATAACCACCTGACTGCCATCATTTTTTTGAGTATTTACTCTTTTCCCGCCATCTTTGTCTGATTCTTCTGTTTTAGATACTTGCGTATTTTCATTAATAGCTGGAACCTTTACTTCGCTACTTTCAAAGTACATCATTACATCAACTACTCCAACTCCATCCATTTTAGTTAATATTTCTTTAAGTTCCTTCTTTTGTACTTCTTCATAATCTAAAATTTCCTTAGGTGTATTTGATGTATCTTTATTATTTGCTTCTGATATACTTGGACCATCAGTTGCTTTAGCTTCTTTTTTTCTATTAGTAGATAAAAAGCTAATTGCAAGTAAAACAAAGGCAATAACTAAAGCTATACTTACGATATTTAGAAATTTAGGATTACTTAAGATACTGGTTAATTCCTTTTTAAAATTATCTTTCCCCATTCTCTCCCTCCTATCTATCAATACTATATATCTCTATCTTATCTTCATGTACATTTAAGACTTCTTTTAAGTATTTTTTTATTACTTCTTCATCTTCTACTTCATTATCAGAAGCCAAAGCTTCACTTGATTCATCTTTTGTATTTATTTCAATCTTTTGTACATTTTTTATAGAATCATCCTTTACTCCTATTGATACTTTATCTATTGAGCACGTCATATTCTCTAAATCCATTTTACAAACAACTTCACTTTTAAAATCTTTATTCTTAAACTTATCCTTTAAAATCTTTTCACAATTTTTTTCAATATTTTTAGTAAAGGCTTTTTCTCTTGAATCATTTTTATACTTATCTATTTTTTCTCCTGTATTAGAATATTCTTCTCCATACTTTGCTATGGTATTTGTTATTTGTTTTTCTCCTTTGGATATTAGAGATATAATCGGTGTAAGCATTACTGATATTAGTATTAAACCTAAAACAAATTTTAAATATTTTTTCATACTGTTATCTGGTGTTATTAGCTCTATGGCTGTCATTAGTATAAGCATTGTTACTAACGTTATTATAAAGTTTTTTAACGTATCCATACTCTATCCCCCTATAACAAACTTTCCTGCTGATGCCATTATTGCAATTAATATAAAAAACATTATGCTAACAGATATTACAGTTGACATTATGAGTATTAACGCATCTCCTGCAGCTGCTATTGAATCAGTTATTCTTTTTTCACCTATTGGTTCTACTAAAGCTGCTGTTAATTTATAAACTAAAGAAATTAATGCTAATTTAATTATTGGATATATCATTAGTAATACTATTATAATTAACCCTATAGAACTAACTGCATTTTTTATTATTAATGAATATCCTGCAACTGTTGCTATAGCGTCTGAAAAAGCTTTACCTACTATTGGAATAAAATTATCAACTGCAAATTTGGCTGTTTTTAAAGTTACTGCATCTATAGTTGATGAAGTTATACCTCTTATTGTTAATAGTGCAATAAACACTGTTAATATAAAACCTTGAAGCACTATTATTGTTTGTTTCATTAATTTGCATAGGTTATCTATTTTATATTCTGTTGATATATTATTTGCAAACTGAAGTACAAATGTCATTAATATCAAAGGGATTATTATATTTAAGTATATTCTTGGAATTATAAATGTAGCACCAAGAATTATAGGATCCATAGTTACTGCTTGCGTAAAACCTCCTGCTGTTCCAAGCATCATAACTAAAATTGGTAGTAATGCTGCCATAAAATCTGATATTTTGATTATTACATCCTTTGCTAATTCTATAGAAATAAGAAAACTTTTAGATAATATAACTATTAATAATGCATAGCACGCAAAAAAGGCTATGTTTGAAATATTTTCATTTGAAAAAGACCTTTGTAAATTTTTTAATAATGAACAAATAATAGAAATAACTATAATACTTAATGTTAAAGATAAAACTACTTTTACTTCTTTGAAAAGAAAGCTTGTTACTGCTTGGGCTATTTTTTTTAATGATAAATTCCCATCACCTGATTTAATATAATTTTTTATATATTCAACTGGATCTAGTTCATTTATTAATTCAACATCTGATTTCATATTGTTTATATAACTATATAATCCACTAAGCTTTTCTTCTACTTCTTTATCTTTTAGAAGTTCTTCTCCTTGACTATTTTCATCATATTGTTTATTTATTGTATCTTCATTTAAATTAGCTTCACTTTGAGCATATACTGTTTTAAAAGAAGGCACACTACTTAAGAATAAACCTAGTAAAATTATAATTATAATTTTTCCTGTTAACTTTTTTATCTTCTCCATATTAAACACCTATAATATCTGTAATATTGATTCTAATACTGCCATTAGAATCGGTATTGCCAAAGCTAAAATTAATATCTTACCTGAAAATTCTACTTTAGAAGCTATACTGCTTGCGCCTGCATCCTTGCATATTTCACTACAAAAAGATGTTAAGTAAGCTATTGCTAAAATTTTAAGAACTATCCCTATATAAATCATATCTATATTTGCCTTTTCAGCAATATCATTTACAAAGTATATAACATTACTAAGTTGACCAGCTATAAATAAAAATATAGTTACTCCAACTGCCACAGATATTAAAACTGCAACATCACTTCTTCTATCTTTAAAAATCATAAATAGAAATAATCCTATAAATGCAAATGATACTATTTTTATAATTTCCATATTAATCACCTATAGCATAAACATAGTCTTTATTGTGTTAAATAAGTTATCTATAAGTCCAACTAACGTAATTAGAATTATCACAATTCCTGCTATATTAGTTATTACTGCAACATCATCTTTCCCACTACTTTTTAAAACTTTATCAAGGACCACTAACAATATTCCCATGGCACCTATTTTAAATATGATTCCTACATCTAGCATTAATAAATTCCCCCTTTTATATTAAGAATAGGCTAAGCATTGCGCCAATACAAACTCCTAAAACTCTATACATTTTTGTGTTTTTACTTGCTATAAGCTCTGAAACTTTACAATTGACCTTTATATTTTCTATTGCCAAATTAAAAATTTTATCTTGTCCATATACCCCAGATTCTCCAAGTGATTTTAAAAAATCCGATATTACACGCTTATCTTCATCAATTATTTTAAAATTATGTTTTTCTTTCTTATACTCTTCATTAAAAGCTTCATAAACACTTTTACTTTCACCTTTTACTAAATTCTCTGATACTTTTAAAAGTAAATTTCTTAAAGGATAATCTACTTTAAGTGCAACATATCTAATAGCTTCTGGTAAAGGCGTGTTAGTATACATAACTTCATTATTTAAAAGAAGTATACCTTTTAATATTTCATTTAGTTGGCTATTTCTCTTTTTAAAATTCTCTCCGTAATAAAATCCTATGTAGGTACATGCTAAAAATATTATTAAAATTGATATTATTTTAAGCATTTTAAGTTCCCCTCCATTCCTACTTCATATATATTCTCTAATGTGCCAACACCTTTTCGGTTACTTAATATAATTATTCTATCTAAAATAGAACATTCTAACATTTCTTTAAATACTTTTCTTCTGTAAATATCCTCTATACAATATCCATGTAAAGTAACAACTACATTTACTCCTGAATTAAAGGCCATCTGTAATGCTTCTATATCTCCTTTAGTTCCTATTTCATCACAAATTAACACTTCTGGAGATAAACTTCTAATTGCCATTATCATACCTTCTCTTTTTAAGCAATTATCAAGAACATCACTTCTTATCCCTACATCCATTTGAGGAACCCCATTAAAACTTCCTGCAATTTCACTTCTTTCATCTATTATGCATACCTTTTTTCCTTTTAAATCCCTAATATACATTCCTGATGATATATTTCTTGCTATATCTCTTAATATGGTTGTCTTACCACATTTAGGTGGTGAAACTATTAAGGTATTAAATACTCTATCTTTTTCTGTTATATATCTCATAACTTCATTAGAGCACCCTTTAACTTCTCTACAGATTCTAAAATTTAAAGAAGAAATATTTTTAATAGTCCTTATTGTTCCAGAAACAAATACACATTCACCTGCAATACCTATTCTATGCCCACCTCTTATAGTTATATAACCTTGTTTTATTTCTTCTTCATATGCATATAAAGAATAATTCGAAATTTTTACAAGTGTTTGTTTTATATCTTCTGTAGTAGCTACATAACTTAATACTTCTTCTCCTTTAAATGTATAAACTATTACTGGTTTACCAATTTTAATTCTTATCTCTTGAATTGAATTTTTTAAAGTACTATCTCTTAATATATTTCCGATTTTTAATGGTAAAACTTTAAAAACCTCTTCTTCTCCAGTCACATTTATCACTTCCTTTTCTAATGTTCTTTTATAAATCTTTATTGCTCACTATCAAATAATATTCATACTTATAATTAAATATGTAAAATATTTATAAAAAAAATTAAGCCCATATGTTTATTTGTTATAAAAAATAAACATATGGGCTTATTTATATTATTTAATATTCTTCTTACAAAAAGGACAAGGAACTGTTTTGTTTTTTTCTAAAATTTCTTTTTCTATAAACATAGGTTTATTACAATTAACACAATTAATTTCAATATATTCATCTTCAAAATCATCTAATTCATCAAAAGAAACTTCTTCAAAAAGCTCTTCTTGTAAATCAGTCAAGTCTTCATCCATATATTGAACATTCTCTTCTAAATACTCCTGTTTTACTAAAACTTCTTCTACTTTATCTGAAAGAGCATCTAATATGGATGATATGTTATTAAATAAATCCTTATATTCTTTATCTTGTACTAAATTTAACTTTCCTTTAAACAATTGAATATCACTTTTTATTTGTTGCATTTTCACACATCCTTAATTTAAAATACTACATTATATTATAATTATAACCTATATCTTACTATAAATATCAAATTATTTTTAAAAAAAATGCTAAGTTACTTAAAACTTAGCATTTTCTATAGGATTATACTCTTTCCATATATTCCCCAGTTCTAGTATCTACTCTTATAGTATCTCCTTCATTAACGAACATAGGAACGTTAACAACCGCACCTGTTTCTAAAGTTGCTGGTTTCATTGCATTTGTAGCTGTATTTCCTTTTATTCCTGGATCAGCTTGTGTTATTAATAATTCAACAAAGTTTGGTGCTTCTACTGAGAAAGCTTCACCTTTGTAAAATTTAATTATTGCAAACATATTTTCTTTTAAAAATTTTATAGCATCTTCAACTTTTTCATAGTTTAAAGGTATTTGTTCAAAAGTTTCTTGATCCATGAAGTAATATAATTCTCCATCTGAATAAAGATATTGCATTTCTTTTCTTTCAATTACTGCTTCTTGTAATTTTGCAGTTGGATTAAATGTAGTATCTGTAACTCCACCTGAGATAACATTTCTTAACTTTGTTCTAACAAAGGCAGCACCTTTACCAGGTTTAACATGTAAAAAATCAATTACTGTGTAAACTTGTCCTTCGTGTTCGAAAGTTGTACCTTTTCTTAAATCTCCTGCTGATATCATATAATATCCCTCCAAAAATAACTTTTATTCATTATTTATTATAACCTATAGGTTAATTAACTAATCATTTTTATTATACCTTTGTGACATAACAAAAATATTTTATCAAAATTAAGAAATAAATGCAATTATTTAATCTAACTTTAATGCTATAATAGTGAATTTATTTACTTTTTAGAGTTAAATTTAACATAGCATTATAATTTTCATAATAAAAATCATAGTTTTTTATGTAAAATTTATTTAGATTATTTAAATTATATAATATATTCTCTATGCCACTTAATTTTAACGTTATAATCCATCCATCTTTTTCCTTAAAATATTCCTCTATAGAATAATTTTTAAGTCGTTCTAAGTTACTTTCTATCTCTTTAATAGATTTAACTTCTTTAACTTCTTTAAATACTTCTATATCTTCCTCTTGTGCTTTAAAAGTATGTACCCACAAATATCCTACTTGCATTATTGTAATTAAAACAATAATATTCGTTAAATAAAATCTCTTTTTCATATTTTTTAATCTATCCCCTTATTGAAACTAAAAATTCATTATTCTCTAATTTCTTTATATTTTCTATTATAAAGCTTTCTGTTGATTCTATACTGTATAGTTTTTCTTTTCCATTTACAAGTATTTCTCCAGATCCATTTTTTATTTTCAAATGTTTTATGTCTTTATCAATTTCACTTATTATATTTTTAATTTTTTCGCTAGAAAATTCTTCTTCTATATTGCTTTCTTCTATAATTAAATCTTCTTTTACAAAAAAATTATTTATAGTTAATGGAAATACAATAATATTTAATATTATTAGCAATAACAACCCTTTACTTCTATCTCTTTTTAATCTTAACTCTTTTTCTTTAAAATAACTTTTTGGTATAAAATTTTTGTTTTCTACATAACTTTTCATTTATTATATCTCCCACATTCAAATATTTTACATATTTTTCTTTTATATAACTATCTATTTTTTCTAGCTCTATATTTTTATCTAATATAATCAAATTATCATTCTTAATACCACTTTCAATTACCTCATTTAAATTATTAATTTTATCCCATATATAACATTTTACTATTATATTGTTATGTATATTTAAAACATAATATTTACCTCTAAATTCTGTAATTGATATAAAATTTCTAAACTTTTTTATTTTTTTATTTATAAAATCCTTTATTATAAATTGCATTGGATGTACTTTTAATTTATTTACTTTAGTTCCTAATTTTCTTACTAAGTTTCCTTGTTTTATTGAGTATATATATACTATATTTTCACTCTTAACATATTCGTAATGAAAAAGCATATTTTCATTAACCAAAAATTCTTTTTCTATAGTTTCATTTATAAATTCCTCAATATCTCTTTCACTAGTATTAACCTTAAATTTTTTTATAAGTAATGCTTCATCTATTATAATTATTTTTAAATTTTTACCTACATCTTTTAAAAGATCTCTTTCATTGCTTTTACTATATTTATTACCTTTATATGTATATATATCATCTTCTATTTCTAATATATTTTTCATAAAAACCTCATTTCTTTTATTATCAAAAAAACTTTGTTTCATAATATTTAGGAGTAAGCATTATAAATTCAATTTCATTACTTTCTTTTAATTTTGTCTCTATACCTATGCGCCTTTTATTGCTACTTTTTACTTCCTCTATATAAGTTTTATCTCTAGTTAACACTAAAGATAAATTCTTATTTTGCGAGTATTTAATTATAAATTTAAAATCTTCTCCTTGTATATTATTATTTTCATTTAATATTTTCTCTTTAATTTTGATTTTTACTTCATCTTCTTTATTAACAAAAATAATAGCTTCCATTAATAATTTTTCTTCATTTAATGTTAAAGTTTTAATATCTTCTGCAATATAATAAACATTAGATTTTTTAATGTTATTTATAATTATTTTATTTAATATTAATGAAAAAAATAAAACTATAAGTAAAACTCCTAAAGACTCAATAATTACAAAACCTTTCTTCTTAGCTTTTATCTTTTCTATTATATGCATTGAATTCTTGTATCTCCCGTAGCATGTTTTATTAATACATAAAAAATATTTATCTTTTTTATCACTTTAAACTCTTCTACATTCTTTAATATAAAATTTAATCCTGTATCATTTCTACTTTCTAATATAAGCTCCTTTTTATTATTTAACCTTATTATTTTTTCTTTCTTTAATTTATCATTGTTCACATCTTGAAAATAAATTATTTTTATACTAGAATTTCTTCCATTAATATCTTCATTGAAAATTATTTTATCTATCATAAATTCATTTGATAAACGTGCTATAGTTAATGATGCATCATCTACAAAGTTCATTTTCATACTTATATTTTCTAACTTTTTATATTTATCATATAAAGATATAACTAATTTAAGTGTCATAGTTGTTATTAAAGTTGAAATAAATAATACTACCATTATTTCTATCAGTGTATATCCTTTTTCTTTTTTATGATTCCATCCAAAAGCTTTTGTAAAATTCTCTATTTTCATTCACTTCAAATCCTCCTACATCCACAGTTATATTTACTCTGTATTTATATAAGAAACTAACATCTTTATTTATATTATCCTCTTTATTATCATTAACCCTAGTAATTTCAATTTCATCTCCTATTTCCATATCAATTAAATTAATCTTTAATAAATCTAGCATAAAATTTTCATAATACTTAAGTTTAAAAGATCCTTTATCTAAAATTTCATTTATTTCTTCTAAGGTATAATTATATTTAATTTCATTCATAATATTATAAGACACTCTACTTAATTCTTCTTTAACCTTCCTTATCTTTAATGACTTTTCTGCCGATATAACTGAACTTAATACTATACTGCCACTTATAATTAGAAACATCATTGCTACTAAAGTTTCTATTATTAAACTTCCTTTTTTCCTCATAAAACTCCATCCTATTTAATATTTATTATATCGTTTCCAGCAGATATAGTTATTGTGGATATTACCTTCTTTTTATATCTAATTTCTATTTTTCCAGCACTAGTTATATATCCACTTTCAGATACTTTTATTCTATTTCCACCACTGAAATTGCTAACTAATATAACATCCTTTGGCATATAAACCTCTTTAAGTTTTGTGTTATATATAGATGGTGTAAACTCTATAGATTTATTTTTTTCATTTATTCTAACGTATCCTATCTCTGAATTCTTTCTACAATATCCTTTAGCATAACTAAATACATCTATTATTTCATAAATAGAGTTGTTTATTCCTTCTTTTTCCTTAATTATTTGAAATGATTTTATTAATTTTAACCCGCACCCCATAATAATCACTATAATAAGCATGGAAACCATAAGTTCTAATATCATAAAAGCCGGTTTTTTCTTCATTTTACTCCACCTAACAAGGCATCAAATAAAGGAATTATAAAAATTATTATAAATATCAATACAAGTCCAGCCATTAATAATATAGCAATAGGTTGAATTAGAGTCATCCATTTCTTAATATTAGAATTAACTTTATTCTCTAAATATGATGATAATGATCTTAATCTTTCATCCATTCCTCCACTAATTTCTCCAAGTTTTATCATAGAAACTGTATATTTAGAGTATCCATTTATATCCTCTAAACTTTCTCCTAAAGACTTTCCTTCCAATATTTTATCATTTATTATTACAAAGCTATTTTTAACATTCTTTCCTTTAAAACTTCTAGCACAATAATCTAATCCTTTAGATAAATTTATTCCACTGCTGGTTATAATGGATAATAATGAAATAAATATATATTCATTAAACGTATTTACTATATGTATTTTATTTAAAAAATTTTCTATATAATTCTTATATAAAATTCTAAATAATATAATTGGTAATACCATTCCCCATGAAATTATATATAAACTAGCTATTAATCTATTATCTTTAAAAAACTCAGCAAATTTGTACATTACTAAACAACTTGTAGGAACCTCCATACCAGAAGACAAATAAATATCATAAAAGCTTGGTATTACAAATAAAACTAGAAAAATTGCTAGAACTAACATGGATATTATAACAATAAAAGGATAACTTAAAGCATTTATTATAGTCTTTTTTATTAGCCCAATTTTCTTATAATACGCCTCTAAACACTTTAATACATTACTTAACTTTCCACTCTTTTCTCCTACTTCTACCATTGAAATAAAAAATTCAGGATATATATTTTTATGGTGTTTTAATGAATTTCCTAAGGATTCTCCATTTGTAATTAAATTCTTAATATCTTTTATACTTTCTATATATCTTTTAGGTAGAGGAACTTCTAAGAGCAAATCCATTATTAATAAAATATCTATTCCGTCATCGTAAAGTTTATAAATATTTTCAGCTATTATAGATAATGCTATATCACTTTTTCTATTTAAAATACCTTCTATATTTGCTTTCATTAAGCCCCTCCATCATTATGAAATTTTTAAAATCTACTTTAGTTATATCTCCTAATTTTAATAATTCTTCTAGTGAATCTAACATTTCGTCGTTATTTAAATAATTTATTTCCTGGAAAATATTTGAATATACTCTTTTTATATCATCATCTATAATACAAATTGATGCCACCATTTTTCTCCCTTTATACCCTGTATTATTACACTCAATACAACCACAACTTTCATATAAATTTATTTCTTCATTATTTACAATTTTCTTTTCACTAATAACCTTACATTTATTACATAATATCCTTATAAGCCTCTGAGATATTATTCCTACTAATGAATCCCTTATAAGATATGATTTCACTCCCATATCTTCAAGCCTTAAATAAACTTCTCTAGGAGTTTTACTATGAATAGTTGAATAAACTTTATGACCTGTTAATGCTGCACTTATGGCAATTTCAGCAGTTTCTTCATCTCTTATTTCTCCTACCATAATTGTATCTGGATCTTGTCTTAACACATTTCTAAGACCATTTGCAAAATTTATATTTGCTTTTCTATTTAAATTCATCTGATTTATACCCGGAATGATAGTTTCTATTGGATCTTCAAGAGTTGTTATGTTTATTTCATCATTATTAATATATTGAAGCATGGCATATAATGTTGTAGATTTCCCACTTCCAGTTGGTCCTGTTGCTATAAATAAGCCATTTTTTAAAGACATTATTTTTTTTAACTTTTCTAATTGCTTTATATTTAAATTTAAGCTGTCCATACTATAATTAAGCACTTTCCCATATAATATTCTTATAACTAATTTTTCACCATAAATAATAGGAATAGTTGATATTCTTAAACTATATTCTTTTTCATTTAAAGTTATAGAATATTTTCCATCTTGTGGCCTTCTCTTTTCTGTTATATCTACATTAGCTTTAATTTTTATCTTAGAAAGTAATATGTTATATTCATTATTTTTTATTTTTCTCTCCATAAATAAAATACCATCTACCCTAAATCGTATTACTACCTCTGAACCCCTAGGTTCCATATGAATATCTGATGCACTTAAATCTATTGCTTTTTTTAATATATCTAATTCTAAATCATCATTTTCCCCACTAAATGTTTTTTCTATAATAGAGTATATAATTTTTTCTTCTATCAATATAAATTTTATTTCACTATTGAATATGAAATTTAATTCTCTTTTTATTTCTTCACTTTCTTTTTTAGCTAAAGCTACTATTAGATTTTCTTCCCTATAAAGCGGTATAACTTTATTTTCCAATGCAAATTGTTTATTTATTTTTCTTGAAATATTTAAGTTAAGTTTATTTATAAACATATTATTTTCTTTCACATTCATCACCATTAAGATTTTTTACATTTATTGTAATTAGTATTCAAGTTAATTTATTAACTTTTTTTTAACAAAATAGAACCTATGACTTATTAGTCATAGGTTCTATTTTATATCAATAAAGTGATATTTACTTTCTTCTGTTGTTAAACTTGATACAGCTCCATCTATACATGTATAAACTTTTTCTTTAGAAAAATTTTCTGTACTTCCTATAAATAATATATTTCCTTCTGAATCACTAGAAAGTCCTTTTTCTAAATGTATTATATTAGGGAAATCAAATACTAGCCTTTTTACATTATTATCTTCTACTTTATATATAGAGTAATTATTATCTTTCATTTTTCCTAATATAAATATCCCTTTTTCCGTTTTTAAAATATCATTTACTTCTAAAATCTTATCAGTTAATTCATCTACATTTTTATTTAAATCTACTATCTTTAATATTCTCTTATTATTAACTGTTTGTTGAACAAAGATCACACCACCTGTAGTAGCTCTTAAAAACTGTATATACCCATTATCAAGTTTATATAAAATTTCTTCTTTTTCTTCTTTTATGTTATAGATAAAAATACCATTGTTTTTCTTATCATCTATCCCATAATAAACCAATTTATCGTCATCTACCCAGTCTATTAAAGTTCCAGAAATAGTAACATTACTATTAACTTCTATTTCTTTATTTGTTTTTATATCCTTAACTACTAATTCTAGATAAGTATCATCTTTAAAATACGAAAAATAACTACCATCTTTTGATAATTTAAGCCCCTTAGGATTAGCATAATCTATCGAAATATCTTTATCTTTTGCCACTATTCCATTTTTTCCTTGAGAATTATAAATATAATTCCCGGTCTCTAAGTCATAAGAAAGTATAACCTTTTCAGTTTCTATTTTAGAATATCCTTTTGGATCAAATTTATAATTATAATAGTTTCCATTTTCTTCTTTAACTATTGATCCTTTAGATACATCCAAACTTTCTATTGAATCATCTTTACTGTTACAACCAGTCAATATTAACCCCATAGATGTTAACCCAAATATTAAAAGGATGTATTTTTTGTTGATTTTCATTCTTTTACCTCTTCCATATAATGCTAATACTAATATAACCTTCTTATTATTTTATACTACACATATACATTTCTTCCTCTATATACTATTCTCCTTCAATATTATACTCTTGATTTTTATCTATAACAATAGCATATGACACATGAAATTATAATTTTAATAAAAACTCTTAATCTGCCTTAACCATTGATATAATACACAAATAAATGTTATACTGTTTTTAGTCTTATAACTAAAGAAAGGGTGAAAATAATGGCTTTAGATGGCATATACTTATATAATTTAGTTCAGAATTTAAATACCTTAATTTTAGATTCTAAAATTGATAAAATAAATCAACCTGAAAAAGATGAAATAATTTTAACATTAAGAAAAGATAGAAGAAATATAAAACTTTTAATTTCTGCTTCTTCTAAATTTCCAAGAATGCATTTAACAAATATAGTTAAAATAAATCCTCTTAAAGCACCTATGTTTACAATGGTTTTAAGAAAATATTTAATAGGTGGCAGAATAATTAATATACATCAAATAGATGGTGATAGAATTGTTAAGTTAGAAATTCAAGCAACTGATGAACTTGGATTTGATAGTAAATACTTTTTAATTATTGAAATTATGGGAAGACACAGTAATATCTCTCTTGTTAGAGAAAGAGATAATAAAGTTATGGAGTGTATAAAACATATTACCCCTGATATAAATACATTTAGAGTTCTATATCCTGGTGTAAATTATGTATATCCTCCTAAATCAAATAAAATAAATCCTTTTAACTTTACACTAGATGAATTAGACAGATTTATCAAAGAAAATAATATTAATATTTCAATTAATAAACTAATATTTACTGAAATTTTTACAGGTGTTAGCAAGCCTCTATCTATTTCTCTTTATAATTCTTTTATTGAAACTTATAAAAATTTTACGTCTATAAACATTTATGAATTTATAAGCAAATTTATATTTAATTTAGATAAAAATATATCTTATAAAATATACAAAAATAATAATATTTATAAAGACTTTTACTGCTTTTCTCTATCTAATTATGAAAAATCTATGTCTTCAATAGATTTTTCAAGTCCACATGAACTATTAGATGAATTCTTTGCTACAAAGGATAAGCAAGAAAGAATAAATAACAGATCAATAGATCTTCAAAGACTTATCCATACTAATATAGATAGGTGTACTAAAAAAGAAAAAAAATTAAATAATATTTTAAAGGAATGTGAAGAAAA
This sequence comes from Clostridium septicum, assembly GCF_003606265.1. Classification (NCBI taxonomy): domain Bacteria; kingdom Bacillati; phylum Bacillota; class Clostridia; order Eubacteriales; family Clostridiaceae; genus Clostridium; species Clostridium septicum. The sequence goes on along the minus strand of NZ_CP023671.1, from coordinate 3,249,021 downwards.
AGAAGTATTTAGAATTAAAGCTGATTTACTTACTTCATATATATATACTATAAAAAAGGGTGATAAAGAAGTATCTTTATTAAATTTTTATAATGAAAATGAAGAGTATATTACTATATCTATAGATGAATATAAAACTCCTTCTGAAAATATTCAATGGTATTATAAGAAATATAATAAACTAAAGAAATCAGAGGAATCAGCTTTAGAACAACTTGAAAAAAATAAAGATGAATTGACTTATCTTAACTCTGTACTTACAAATATTTTAAATTGTGAAAATTATATTGAAATTGAAGATATAAAAAAAGAGCTTATTGAAACTGGCTATTTAAGATTCAGAAATAGAAATAAATCTTCTAAAAAGGATAAAACTTCTAAACCACTACACTTTATATCTTCTGAAGGTATAGATATTTATATAGGTAAAAATAATATTCAAAATGATTATTTAAGTTTAAAATTTGCAAATAAAAACTTTATGTGGTTTCATACTAAAAATATTCCAGGATCACATGTAATTGTTTGTACAGATGAAATAAAAGATAAAACTTTCGAAGAAGCCTCTATATTAGCTGCTTATTATAGTAAAGCTAAGGATTCTACAAAGGTTCCTGTAGATTATACAAAAGTTAGAAATTTAAAAAAACCAAATGGTTCAAAACCTGGAATGGTAATTTATCATACTAATTTTACAATATATGCTGAACCTTTAGACTTTAAATCACTTGTAATAGAAAATGGTAAAATAATAAAGTAAAAAAATAAACTATATTTAATTTGTTTTAAAACAAATTGAATATAGTTATTTTTATTTATATATGGTTAACCACCATATCTCCATTATTCTTAATTAAATTATTATCAAAATATTGATAATAATAACATTTTATTTTACCATTATATAGTTTTCTATTTTTGGATGATTTTCTACCAAAAGGTTTTTCAAATCCCTCAAATGAAGTTAAAATATTGTAATCCCATTCTGAAAATCTTCTTTTGTACATACCAAATGTCTCATAAAGTTTTTCAACTTCTTCTTTTTCTCCTAATCTTTCACCATAAGGAGGATTTGTTATTATAAATCCATTCTTATTACTATTTGAGAATTCATTAAAATCTCTTTTTTGGAATTCTATATAATCATAAACTCCAGCTTTCTGAGCATTACTTTTAGCAACCTTTAATATTCTTCCATCTATATCATATCCAATTAGTTTTATATCTTTATGCTTTATAGCTCTTTCCGCACCTTCTCTAACTTGTTCAAATATATCTTCATCCATAGTTGGCCAAGTCTCACAAGTAAAACTTCTACACATTCCTGGTGCTATATTTTGCATTATCATAGCTGCTTCAATTAAAATTGTTCCAGATCCACAAAAAGGATCTACTAAAAGAAAATCTTCTTTCCATCTTGATATAAGTACCATAGCTGCTGCTAAAGTCTCCTTTAGTGGAGCTGCTCCTGCTTCTTCTCTATATCCTCTTTTATGTAATCCTGGTCCTGATGTATCTATTGTTAATGTTACCTTATCTTTTAATATAGATACTTCTATTTTATATAAAGGACCTGACTCTTCAAAATGAGATATTCCATAAGATTCACTCATGCTATCTACAATAGACTTTTTAACTATTGATTGACAGTCTGGAACTGAGTGCAATGTTGATTTTACTGATTTTCCATTAACATGCATTATTCCATCTTTAGGTATCAACTCACTCCACTTAATCTTTTTAGTACCTTGAAACAATTCTTCAAAAGTCTTAGCTTCAAATTCTCCCATATTAATAAGAATTCTATCTGCAGTTCTTAAGTGAATATTTGCAATTGCTATATCCATTTCATCACCTGAAAAATATACTTTTCCATTCTCTGTTCTTAAATCTTCATATCCTAATGCTTTAAGTTCCTTTGCCGTTATACCTTCTAATCCAAAAGTAGTTGTTGCAATTAAATTATATTCCATTTTATTTGCTCCTTTTATAGCTTTTAATTCTCATAAATTTTTACAGAATCAACTCCATCAATTTCTTCTATTTCTACCGCAATAATTTCATTTTTTGAAGTTGGAATATTTTTCCCAACAAAATCCGCCCTTATAGGTAATTCTTTATGTCCTCTATCTATTAATACAGCCAATTGAATTTGATTTGGTCTTCCCTCATCTATTATAGCATCAATAGCAGCTCTTACTGTTCTACAAGTATACAGTACATCATCAATTAGTATTACTTTTTTTCCTTTTACCTGTATTCCACCAATATCTTTATTTTTAACCTTTGGCATATCCTTTATCTCTGTAACATCGTCTCTATATAAAGTTATATCTACGTATCCTACAGGAATATTTACTCCTTCAATATTTTCTATATTTTTTGCAATTCTTTTTGCTAATGGATATCCTCTTCTTTTAATACCAACTAAAACTACATCCTCTACACCTTTATTTCTTTCTATAATTTCATGTGATATTCTTATAAGACTTCTTTTAATTGCTTTATCATCTAATAAATTAGCCTTTAAATTCATTAAATTCTCCTCCCTATTTTCTTAATTCTTTTAATAATTTATTATAGTATTCTGGAAGTTCTGAGTTAAATTCAATATATGTACTAAATCTTGGATGTATAAATCCCAAAGTTTTAGCATGCAAAGCCTGCCCAATAAGATTAAATTTTTGCTTTTTTAATCCATATAAAGCATCTCCTATTAACGGATGCCCAATAGATGCCATATGCACCCTTATCTGATGAGTTCTTCCAGTTTCTAAAGTACACTTAACTAATGAAATATTTGTATTATACTGCTCTAATACTTCATAATGAGTTACTGCTCTCTTACCATCTTCAACAATTGCAATCTTTAGCCTATCTTTCTTATTTCTACCTAAAGGTTTATCTATTGTACCTCTAGTATTTACAAACTTACCATTAACTAATGCATAATACTCCCTTTTTATACTATGTTCCTTAAACTGAGCTGCTAAGTTATTATGTGCTTCATCATTTTTGGCAACTACTAATATTCCTGATGTATCCTTATCAATTCTATGAACTATACCAGGTCGTATTACTCCATTTATTCCAGATAAATCTTTACAGTGATATAATAATGCATTTACTAATGTACCTGTATAATTACCTGGTGCTGGATGAACCACCATTCCTTGAGGCTTATTTACAACAATAATATCCTCATCTTCATATATTATATCTAACGGAATATCCTCAGGATCAACCTCTAATATTGTTGCCTCTGGTATCTTCACTATAACTTCATCATCTATTTTAAGTTTATAGTTACTTTTTACAATCTTTCCATTAACTGAAACTCCTTTATCATCAATTATTCCTTGTATAAAAGATCTTGATTTTCCATCTATAACTTCTGAAAGGTATTTGTCTATTCTACTATTTTTATATTTTTCTTCTATCTTAAAAATAAATTCATTCATAAATAGAATTCTCCGTTTCTATATGTAATTCCTAAAACATTATAATATATTAATAAATCTTACTCAATACATAAAAGATTAATTAATTTTCTTTATAAAGAAAAAAATCCGTAAAAACGGATTTTTAATTATTTTTTAGCAAAAAAACTTTTTATTTCTTCCATATCTTCTGTACAAGCTTCTTCAGAAACTATTTCTATGGCTGCTTCAGATAATTGAATATTTTTTTCTTCAACTGCTTCCTCAACAGGCTCTGCAACACTGTAGTTTTTAGTAAGATCTCTTTCTAACTCATCAAATGTTTCAGTTTGAGTATTCATAAAATTCCTAAATTTCGCCCTAAACTTTATAAACTCTTGTCTTACTTTTTCATACTCATCATTTATGCTAATTACATCAGTATGAGCTTTATCTACTATTTTTTGAGCTGTTTCATTGGCATTTTTTATTATTATTTCTGCTTCTTTTTGAGAATTTTCTCTTGCTTGTTCTGCTGCATTTTGAGCTAAGAGAAGAGTATTTTGAATAGTATTTTCTATTTTTGAATAATGTTCTAGCTGATCATTTGATCTTGCTAGACTTTCTTTTAATCTTGAATTTTCTTTATATACTTCCTCATAATTTTCAACTATTTCATCTAAAAATTCATCAACTTCTTCTTGACTATATCCTCTTAGTACTTTCTTAAACTCCTTATTGTTTATATCCATTGGAGTAAGCTTCATATTCAATCACCTCTAAAATCTATGTATATTTTTTTATAATCACTCTCTGTTTACCACTTTTAGTTTCACCAATAATATCACCTACAATAAATTTTCCAATTCCTCTAATTGTTATTCTAAAATCTGTTTGTACTTCTTGATTTTTGTTTACTACTTTCGAGTAGTTAAGAAAAACCATTCCAGAATCAATTAATTGAAGTGACTTTCCTCTAGAAATTTTTGCAATCTTCGAAACAAAACTATCTATTCTAAGCGATGATACAATTAAAACTTCTTCATTAAAACAACTTTCTGGCACTTCCTCAAAGTTATCTACTATTTTCACTTCAACTGATGCCTTACCTATATTAGATAAGTTTATATATATATAATTCCCTATTTCCTCTATAACTGGTACAAAAGCTCTATTTTCATGGACTTTTATATCACCAAGTTTTTCCCTTTCAATTCCTAATGAAAGAATAGCCCCTAAATAATCTCTATGAGTTAAATTAACAAATTTAGATTTATTTATAATTTCTAATACTATAAAAGGATATTGTAAATCATAATGATTATTGAATGATATTATTCTTCTTTCACTTTCAGAAAAGAAACCTGAAGTTTCCACCTTTAAAATTTTAGAATTATAGTTTTCAACAAAAAAACTCCATATATTAGGAGGATAAAAAGAACTTGTAAATACAGTAAAGTCCTTTTCTGAAGCTAATTTAAGCTTCTCATAAACCTTAATAGCATCAAAGCTCTCTTCTTTAGAAAAGGACTTTAAAATATATTCTTTATTAATCATAATGGAAGTACCGTAAAGATAATACTTCTCAATATATTAATAAATATTAACGCAAACATAGGCGAAAAATCTATCATGCTATTTGAAAAAATATTTTGTTGAATTCTTCTAAAAGGTTCTATAATAGGATTATTGAAAGTTACTATCAATTCATATATTTTATTTTCTCTCATTCCTGGAATCCAGGATAATAGAACCTCTGCTAAAATTGTAAATTCTAATAATCTTACTAATAGATTTACAATAATAATAATAATGCCTATGTCAATCCCCTCCTACTTAGTCCAATTAAACAACGCCTTTGAACTTAATTCATTTTTTAATTCATTAGTTACTTCAACATTGGAAGGTGATAATAAATATACCCTTTGCTCTATTTCCTGTAAAGTAGCTCCTAATACATAACATGAGCCACTTATAAAGTCTACCAATCTTTGAGCAATTTTCGTTTCTAATCCTGTTGCATTTACTAATACTATTTTCCTAGCCTTTATTGCATCTGCAATTTCTCTAGCATCATCATAACCAACTGGTTTAGTTACCATAACCTTTGCTGTTGCTGCTGAATGGATATTAACTACTTTAGATCCTTTTTGTTTTGAAATTATAGGTTCTATATCTTCTTCTTCTTCTTCGATGTCATCATCTTCGAATTCATCGAATTCGTCTTCATAATCCCCCATTCCTATTAAATCTTTAAATTTTCCAAACATGTTGCCCATATTTAATCCCCCTATATGTTTCTTTTTCCAAATATGCCTGATCCAATCCTTACTAGGTTAGATCCTTCCTCAATAGCAATTTCATAATCATTTGTCATTCCCATTGAAAGTATTTCCATAGATATATTTTTATATTTATTTTGTTTTATACTATTGAAAATCTTTTTTGTTTCTTTAAAGTAAATTCTGTTACTTTTATCGTTTCCTTTTGGAATAATTACCATTATTCCTTTAACTTTAACAAAGTTACACTTTTCTACAGCCTCTATCATATTATCTAGCTCTTCTATTAAAACTCCACCCTTGCTTTCTTCTCTTCCAATATTTATTTGTATTAATGTATTTGCCACTAGATTCTTTTTTGAAAATTCATTCTCTATTTTTTCAAGTAATTTTAAACTTGAAAGAGAATGTATAAGAGTAACTTTTCCTACTAGATATTTAACCTTATTTACTTGTAAATTACCTATAAAATGCCATCTTACATCTTTATGAAAAACCTCTTCCTTTGCTATTAGCTCTTGAACTTTATTTTCTCCAAAATCTCTTATGCCACTTTTATAAGCTTTTTCTAAATCTTCTAGTGGTTTGGTTTTTGAGACTGCCAAAAGCAAAACATCTCTTGAAATATTTTTCATTATACTCTTAACCTTATCTTCAATCTCCAAAATGTCCCTCCCCTACGTAGATTTATTATAATTTAATATTCTACAAAAATTTGATATTTCCTCTATTTTTAAGTAAATTTTAATTTCCTTCATATCTCTTCATATATTTTGTTTCTAAATTTTGTATTGCTCCTGGAATTACTATTTCATCTCTTACTTCAATTTCTACTTTCAACTCTCTTAAAATTAACTTTTTAATATGGCTATCCTCCGATAAAAGCGCTGTCTTTATCTGTTCTGGCTCTCCAATTATATATATATAAAATGGAGCTTGCTCCAATGAATCATCATTAAAACCTATAAAAGCCCAATTACATATTACCCCAGTTAATGGCAATACTCTATGTTTATTTACTGCCATAGCTTCTCCACCGGCTTTTCTAGCCTCATTTAAAACTAAAGCCATATCACTATCATGCAAAATTTTTCTCCACGTTTCAAATTGCGTGTCTTGTTTAAGATCAATATTGCCATCTGTTATTTTAAGTACTACACCTGGCCCCTTAACTTCACTAACCCCTACTAACCTACCATAATCTTTAACTTGATTTTTCATATCCTCAAAAATTTTTTCTTGTCTTTCATCATCATGACTATAGTTATTTATTTTCTCCTGGTTTTTAATATTTTCTTCCTTTAATGCTTCAACTTCTTTATATAGTTGATTCTTTTCATCTATAGCCTTTTTATACTCAACTGCATTTAACTGTATCATACTTTGCTTATTATTAAGATCCATGCTATTAACTATAAAAAAGCCAAGAACTATTGATCCTAAAAATATAAGTGCCTTTCCAGTTAACCTCTTCATTTCATCCCTCTCTTATATGCCTTTGCCTTTTCAATAGCTAATCTTCTTATAGTAGCGAAATTATCAAATATTCTGCTACCAAATACTATTACCGCTGCTATATATACAGGAATTCCAAGTTTATCTCCAAGGTATGCAAGTCCTGCTGCTAACGCTGCATTTCCAAAGAAACCCGATATAAATATATCAGCTTTAAATGTTTTAGACATTGAAGCTCTAACAGCTCCAAATACTGAATCTAAGCAAGCAAGTATTGCTACCGACATATAAGGTGAAAAAGTATCTGGTATATTTACATCTAATAAAAGTCCTAAAAGTACCCCCAAAAGTAAACCAATAAATGCTATCATTTCTTTTCCTCCTTAATTCGTTGGTTTTATAAACTCTGATTTAAGAGATTGTGTTGTCTTATTTATGATAATATCATCACTATTTTTAACTTCTGTATTATAGTTTTGAAGTGCACCATAATCAAGTGAACCTGGGAAAGTCATACCTACATTTAATTTTTCTTTTTCTCCTATAGCCTTAATTACAATTTTATCCTTAGGATCTACTTTTCCAGCTGAACCAATCCAAATATAATTACCTGAGTTTTTTATACCAGTTTGGGGAGTTATTCTAAAATCATTTATTGATATAGCCTCCGCTCTTGAATACCATAGTAAATTTACAATATGGACTAATTCTTCTTCACTAATATCCCTTTTAGTTTCATTTGCATTTGAGCCAAAAATATTGGTCTTAGGTGTTATTGTTATAACAATTCCTGGTCCCTTAACATCTACTAATCCTAAATGCATTCTAGTATTATCCAATTGTTTCTTAATTTCTCCTTCAACTTCTCCTTTTTTAGCTGCTGCTTCTTCTAAAGTTTTTAATTGCTCTGATAATGTACTATTTGATTTTACTAATTCTTCTTTTTCTTTCTTTAAACTATCAATTTCTGCCACTATATTTGAATTCTTAACATTTGAATTTATTTGATCTTTTTTAATTAAAAGTTTAAATTGATGTGCAAGTAGAAATCCTAATAATGCACATACTATTGCTACTACTATTTGTGAATTAGCTTTCCTCATATTCTACCCCCTTTTAACTTTCTTGTTTTATTACTGGCGGTCCATCAAAACTTAAATCTATATATCCTTTAGTAATGACTCCTTGATCAATTGCATTGAGCACTAAATTCATCTTCTCTACTAATTTATCTGTATTACCTAAAAATACCTTAACATCTTTTATATTAATTTTTATATTTGTTATGTCCTCTACATTTAAACTTTCTATTTTATGTTCAGGAGGCATATTTTCTATTATTGGATAAAAATCACTTAATATCTTATTTAAATGCTTATTCTCAACTATAGTTTCTCCAATATCTTTTCCATTATCTTTAACTCCTATTAGTTTGACTAAATTCCTTCCTTCTACACTAGAAACCTTCTCAACTAAAGTTAAATTATTATTTACTATCTTTTTAGTATCTCCTTCTTCAATGTAAAAGGCTATCTTATTTTCTTTTATAATTATATTTAAAGCATTAATCCCCTTCTTCTTAACTACAACATCACTCACATAAGGATTCTTCTTAACTTCATCTTTAATTTCATTATAGTTTACAGTAAAAATATTTTTCCCCTTAAAAGTACTTAAGCTCTCTTCAAGTTCATCTTTATTTAATGTTACTATTCCTTCAACGCTAATACTCTTTATATTAAATATAGATGACTTGTAAGCAAAAATTATCATAGCAACTATAATTATAAATATTGCTAGGGCAAATCTTTTAACTGCCTTTCTCTTCTTTTTTTTTCTTATAAATTCTTGTGCCTTTTTATTCATATCTCTCTCTCTTCTATAAATATAATTTATTATAATAATACCACTTTTTTTACATTTTTTCATTACTATTTTGTTAAGTTTTTATCGTAACCATAAAAAAAATAACACCCTAAATAAGGTGTTATTTTAAAAACTTTTCTTCTTTTCCTTGTGTCTGCCTAGATATGTTTAAAAGTATTCCCATGGCCATCATATTAATTACTAAGGAAGTTCCTCCATAACTTATAAATGGCATTGGTACACCTGTTACTGGCATTGATCCAGTAACAACAGCTATATTTATTATAGCTTGAACTGCAATTATTGATGTTATTCCTACGGCTAATAAAGTTCCATAAGTATCTCTTGCCTTCATTGAAACGCTTATTCCTCTCCAAATAAAGAATAGAAATAATCCCATAATACATAAGCATCCTATAAGACCTAATTCTTCTCCTATAATTGAAAATATAAAATCATTATGTGGTTCTGGCATATATAATGTTTTTTGCCTTGATTGACCTAAACCTAATCCAGTAATTCCACCAGCTCCCAATGCATAAAAAGATTGTATTAACTGATAACCATCTCCAGCTGCATCTTGCCATGGATTAGTAAAATTCATAAGTCTTGCCATTCTATAAGGCTCTAGCACTATAAAAGCACCAACAGCTGCCAACAGAGCTGGAGCTAACTTACCAAATAAATCCTTTATCCTTCCTCCGCCTACAAATAACATTATAAATGTAACTATCATTATTATTGAAGCTATACTTAAATTCTTTTGAGCAAGTACTAAAGCAGCAAATCCTCCTGATACCGCTAGATAGGGAATTATACCTGTTGAAAACTTTTTAATGCCATCACCCTTCATATCTATACTTTTAGCTAAAAATATTACAACAACATATTTAGCAAGCTCTGATGGTTGAAATGATGCAGGTCCTAATTGTATCCATCTCTTAGCTCCATTTACAGCTGGAAAAAGATGAACTGCTAAAAGCAATGGTACTGTAATTATCATTAAAAACTTTGTATAACCTCTTAATTTATGATAATCTATGGTCATCATAAACACCATTGATAGTAATCCTAATGTTGCCCATACTATTTGTCTTTTAAGATAGAACATGCTATCTCCTTCTTTAAACATTGCATAATATGAACTTGCAGAATATACCATAACCACTCCAATTGCCAAAAGAATTAAAATAGCATAAAAAATTCCATAGTCTATTTCACCCATTTTTCTTTTGAACCTAGTTTTCTTCATGAAAAACTCCTCCAAATCAATTGATTAAAGAGCTATAAAGCCAATAAAACATAAAAGCACTGTTATAACAGCAAACACTGTAACGATTTTTGTTTCATTCCATCCCACTTGTTCAAAGTGATGATGAATCGGTGCCATTTTGAATAATCTTTTTCCTCTTAGCTTGTATGATCCAACTTGTAGTATAACAGATATTGTTTCTATAACATATATTCCACCTACTATGAATAAAATTATTGGTAATTCTAAAACTAATGCTATAGTTGCTATTGCACCTCCAATAGCAAGTGATCCAGTATCACCCATAAATACTTTAGCAGGATAAGCGTTATATTTTAAAAACCCTAATAATCCACCTGTTAAAGCTATAGAAAATATAGCAATTGATTCTTGCTTCATAGTAAAGGCTACTACTGTAAAAAATGTAAGTACTAAAACTGTTACTGTAGAAGCCAATCCATCCAATCCATCTGTAAGATTTACAGCATTTGTCGCTCCTGCATAATATACTATAACAAAAGGTATATATAGAATACCTAAGGGAATTTCAGTTCCTATAAATGGTATTTTAAGATTTGTTCCTAAATTATAATATCCATAAATAGCAATTGCACTAGAGAAAATCAAAAGTAAAAGCATCTTTTGCCACGCCTTTAACCCTTCACTTTCTTTTTTCACTATTTTTAACATGTCATCTAAGAACCCTATAAACCCAAATGCTATAAATGAATATAATGCAATCATTGCTTCATCTGTTGGATTAAAATGCATTATTATCATAGTGATAGTTGTAGATAAAATAAATATTACTCCTCCCATTGTTGGAGTTCCAGCTTTTTTTAAATGACTTTGTGGCCCTTCTTTTCTTATATTTTGACCAAACTTTAATCTTCTAAGTATTGGTATTGTAATCGGCCCTAGCACTAAGGATATTAAAAGTCCAACTATTAATGCTATAGACAAATTTGATGTTAATATATCTATTAATTTATCCCCCATGTTCCGCTGCTATTTTTAGCAGCTCACCTCCTTCGTTATATTGAGATTTCCTCTAAAGAATTAACAATGTCCTCAAACTTCATTCCTCTTGAAGCTTTAACTAAAATTATATCATTTTCTTTAATTATTGATTGTACATTGTTTAAAAACTCTTCCTTTGTATCATAAATCTCAATTGTCTCTCCTTTAAATCCATTCTTAAAGGATTGACTATAAGAACCTATTGCTATTAATAAATCTACTTTATCTATTGCATATTCTCCTACATTTTTATGAGCTGTTTCTGACTCTTCTCCTAACTCATTCATTGTTCCTAATATAGCTACTCTTCTAGAATTATTATACATATTTAGTACATCTAAGGACGATTTCATTGAATCAGGACTAGCATTATAGCAATCGTTTATTATTGTTATTTTATCTTTTTTTATAACTTGTAATCTCATTGAAGTGGATTCTATATTAGCTATCCCCTTATACATATCTTCTAAAGAAACCTCTAATTCCTTAGCTACTCTTATTGCAAGCATAGCATTTAGTACATTATGCTTTCCAGGCATTTCTAAAATAAAAGTATGAGATTCACCATGTATATGAGCATCAAATGATGTTTGATTCTCCTCTAGTATAATATTAGTAGCATATACATCATATTCATGATTATAGCCAATTTTTGAAACTTTAAAACTTCTATTTGAAAGATTTTGTAACCTCTCATCCTCTCCATTAACTATAAGCAAATTATTTTTATTGAAAAAATCAGTTACTTCTAGTTTAGCTTTCATAATATTATCTTGAGTTTTTAAATTTTCTATATGTGATAGTCCTATATTAGTAATTACTGCTATATCTGGTTTTGCTGTTTCTGCCAAAAGGTGTATTTCACCTAAATCACTCATACCCATTTCTAAAACAGCCACATCAATAGTTGAATCTAATTCTAAAATCATAAGTGGTAATCCAATTTGATTATTAAAATTTCCTTTTGTTTTAAAAACCTTGTATTTATAACTTAAAAAACCTGCTATAAGATCCTTAGTTGATGTTTTACCGCAAGAACCCGTTACAGCTACAACCTTAACTCCTAATTTTTTTCTATAAAAACTAGCAAGCTTTAATAACGACTCTAAAGTATCTTCTACTTTAATAACCGTTATTTTACCATCTAAAGATTTAATATCAAAATGTATTTCATCAACTATTGCAATTGAAGCTCCTTTTTCCATAGCTTCTTCCACATATTTATTTCCATTAAAGTTTTCACCTTTTATAGCTAAAAATATATTATCTTTTTCTATTTTTCTAGTATCTGTTGAAAGCTTATTAAAACTTTTTTCTTTTTTTTCTACAAGCAATTCACCCTCTACAGCATCTAAAAGTTCTAAAAAATTTAGTTCCACTTGAATCACCTCAGATTATTTCCTTAAAATTTCGTCCACTATTTCTCTTTCATCAAAATGTATATAACCTTCATTAGTTATTTGATAACTTTCATGACCTTTACCTGCAAGAACTATTACATCGCCTTCTTCAGCCATACTTATAGCAAGTTTTATAGCTTCAATTCTATTTTCTATTGCTAAATAATTAGTTTTATTAATACCACATACTATATCTCTAATAATAGCCATAGGATCTTCATTTCTTGGATTATCTGATGTAATTATTGCAAGATCTGCAATTTCTGTTCCAATTCTACCTAATTCAGCTCTTTTTACCTTATCTCTATCTCCACCGCATCCATATACAGCAATTAGCCTGTTTTTAGTAAAATTTCTTAAAGTTTCCAATATGTTTTTTAATCCATCTGGAGTATGGGCAAAATCTATAATAATTTCATATGGAATATTATATTTATAACCTACTCTTTCACATCTTCCTGGAACTACAACATCCATTAATCCTTCTTTTATATATTTATCATCTATTCCTTCAGCTTTCATAGCACCTATTACGCCTAATGCATTATATATATTATATTCACCTGGTAATACTGAATTAAATTCAATACCATTTACCTTAAAATGAATGTCCCCCTCTTTCAATTTAATATCACTAGCTTTTATGTCACTATCATTTTCTATTGAATAAGTTATTATATTTTTGTCATTTAATTCTTTTACATCATTTAAAACTCTATATCCATAATTATCATCTACATTTATAACTACACTCTTACTATTTTCAAATAATTTAAATTTCGCATTATAGTAATTATCAAATGATTTATGAAAATCTAAATGATCTCTTGTTAAATTTGTAAATATACCAACTTCATAATGACAACCATAAACTCTATTTAACTCTAATGAATGTGATGATGTTTCCATTACACAATATTCACATCCTGCTTCAACCATATCCTTAAATAATTTTTGAAGTTCTAATGACTCTGGAGTAGTTCTTTCTGACTTCAATTTTTTATCTCCAATATAATTAGCAACTGTTCCAACTAAGCCAACTTTTTTACCTGCTTTTTCTAAAATAGATTTTAATAAATATACTGAAGTAGTTTTTCCATTTGTACCAGTTACTCCTATAAGCTTAAGTTTTTTTGAAGGATTATCATAATAATTCGCTGACATAATAGATAATGCCTTTCTACCCTCTTTAACTTTTATCACTGTTACATCATCTTTATTTACTTCTATATCCCTTTCACAAATTATAACTTTTGCACCAAGTTCTATAGCTTTATTTGCATAATTATGCCCATCTACTTCAAAACCTTTTAGACAAACGAATATATCATCTTCAACTATTTTTCTACTATCATACTGAAGATGACTTATTTTCTTATCTAAAGTTCCTTTTAATAATTCATATTTAACTCCATTTAATAATTCTATTAGTTTCATCTAACCATCTCCTTATTATTATACGAAAGGATATCCACCAATGGTATTTGTATAAAAATTTAGCATGTGATATTCCCACATGCTAAATAAAATGGAAATCCTTAATCTAATCGCCATACTCTGCATTAAGTACTAATTTAACTTCTGTTCCCTTATTTATAAGCTCGCCTTTAGGAATACTTTGCTTTAGAACAAGTCCTTCACCTTCAGTAGTAAAGACTATTCCTAAATCATTTAAAATTTTAGTGGCAGACTCTAAAGAATATCCTCTTAAATCAGGCATAACAACATTTTTATTATAATTCGCTGTATTTCCTGTGTAAAGATTAATTTTTGTTCCTTCCTTAACTGTATATCCTGGGTATGGTTTTATATCTGTTATTATAGTACCATTCCCTTCAATATTATACTCTAATTTATTTTCTTCTAATACTTTTTTTGCATCATTTACATTTAATCCTCTAATTTCCGGAATAATAGCATCTTTAACTATACTATCTATATTATCTTTTGAGAATTCAGATTCCATATAATTAAATATATCTGTAAATAATATGTTTGCAAGTGGTGCAACAATTTGTCCTGCATAGTATGCTCCTGCACTTGGTTCATCAATTGAAATAAATACAGCAATTTTAGGTTCATCTACTGGTGCAAATGCTGCTAAAGAAGAAATATATTTACCAGCTTCATATCCTCCACCATTTGGATTTACCTTTTGAGCTGTACCAGTTTTACCTCCAATATGATATCCTTCAACATATGACTTACTAGTTCCCCCTTGAGTAACTGTTCTTTCAAGATAATCTCTTAAAATAGCCGTATTTTCCTCACTTAAGACCTCTTTAACTTCAGGTGTAAAAGTTTCATCAATTACTCTAGCCCCATTTTCATCAATATGAGAAATTTCTTTCATTATATGAGGTTGTATAAGCTTTCCTCCATTAGCTATTGAATTGAATGCGGCCATATATTGCACCGCATTTACAGTATTGGTTTGCCCAAATGATATAGTTGCAAGATCTGCTTCTGTTATATCTTCTGTATTTTTTACTATACCCTTTGCTTCTCCTGGTAAATCTATACCACTTACTTTACCAAAACCAAGCTTTTTTATATATTCATTTAACTTTTCCGCACCAATTCTCTTTCCTATTTCCATAAACCCAACATTACATGAATTTTGTAAAATTTCAGGCAATGTTTCCACACCATGTCCTGATGTTTTCCAACACTTTATTCTATGTGGCCCTATTTGAAGACCTCCATTACATACAAAAGTATCAGATTCTTTTACTAAACCTTCTTCCATATTAGCTATCATAGTAACAACCTTAAATATTGAACCTGGTTCGAAAGTATCATTTACTAAGTGATTTCTCCACATCTTTTGGAGTTTATCTCCGGATGTTTCACCTTCAAACTTATCTGCACCTTCATAAGGTTCATTAGGATTAAAGTCAGGCTTATTTGCCATAGCAAGTATTTCTCCTGTATTAGGATCCATTATCATTATAGATACTTGTTTTGCTTTATTGTCTATATATCCTTTTTCAGCAGTTTTCTCAGCAAAAGCTTGTAAATTTTCATCTATTGTTAAAGTGACATCTTTTCCATCTATAGGAGGTGTAAGTTTTGAAATTGTATATGGTAACTCATCATTATACTTATCTAACTCAGATATTCTAAGACCTGTAACCCCTGATAAATATTCATTATATTGAAGCTCTACACCTGTAAGCCCCTGTCCATCAATATTAGTACTTCCTAATACATGAGCTAAGAAATTTCCATTTGGATAATATCTCTTTGTATCAGGAGATACCATTACCCCGTGTATACCTAAAGCTTTTACTTTATCTGCAGCTTCTTTTTCAATTCTTCTTACTAAAGTTGCAGACCCTGCATCTGCTCCACTTGGTAACTTTGTATTTAACTTATCAAGTACTTTTTCATTCTCCATTTCAAGAGCTTCTGCTATTAATGGTGATATGTCTTCAGCTTTTTTCTCCTCTTTTTTCAAATATGACCTTATAGAGTTCAAATCAAAATCTACTCTATAAACATTGGCTGATACAGCAAGTTCCTGTCCACTTCTAGATAATATTCTTCCTCGTCTAGCATCAATTTTAACTTCACTTGTCCACTGCTCTTCTGCTCTCGCTGCATAATCTGATCTTTTCACTATCATTATGTAGGATAGTCTAACCATTAACAAGGCAAATAAGCATGTTAATGCTATCAGGGCTAATGACATTCTCTTTCTCATTAGTGCTTTATCCCTATAATTCTTTTTATTCACCTTCATTCCCCCATTTTCCTAAAAAACATGTAGGATGCATCTAATTTAGTGCATCCATAAGTTTTGAAAAAATATTCTTATTTTCTTTTTTACTTTCAGTTTCTTCTGATATGTTTGGAAAATAATTTTTTGATATATCGATTGATATTGTAGAACTATTATCTGGAGCAATCATTCCTAATTTACCAGTTGCTACTTCCCTTATCTTCTCTAAGGAAGAATACTTTAATAAAGCAACTCTTGTAGCTTCTCCATTTGATATTTCTGTTTTTATTTCTGTCTTTAAGTTTGTAAGCTTATGTTGCATTTTGTAAATTTGTCCATACCTTGAAATAGTGGCAACTCCTAAGATAAATATTACAGCTGATAATTGTATAACGCCCCTTGTTCTTTTATTTTTTAATCTTTGAATATGTTTATTTTTTTGTCTTTGAATTTTCTGTTTTTCTTTAACTCTCTTATCTTTTGATGGATTCCCATATTCTCTTTTTGGATTTGTAGCTGTATTGCCTCTTATATAATCATATTCTTTCTCCACCATTTTATTACATCCCCCATACAATTCACTTAATTTTTTAAAGTTTTTCTATAACTCTAAGCTTTGCACTTCTACTTCTTGGATTTTCTTCCACTTCTTCTTTTGTAGGTTCTATTGCTTTTCTGCTAACAAGTTTAACTTTAGCCTTCCCCCCACACACGCATATTGGGAATTCCTTTGGACATGTACAACTTGTTGCTAACTCTTTAAATTTAACTTTAACTATCCTATCTTCTAATGAATGGAATGTTATTATGGCTAACCTTCCTCCCTTGTTTAACTTCATAACAGCATCTTCAATAGTTTTGTTTAGAATAGATAACTCACTGTTAACTTCTATTCTTATAGCTTGAAACGTCCTTTTAGCTGGATGTGGCCCTTCCCTTCTAGCTTTAGCTGGAATTGCATTCTTTATTATTTCAACTAATTCCAAAGTAGTTTCTATTTTCTTTTCTTCTCTTCTGTTAACTATGAATTGAGCAATTCTTCTAGCAAATTTTTCTTCACCATAATCTCTTATTATTCTGTAAAGTTCATCTTCGCTATAATCATTTACCACTTCATATGCTGAAAAAGAATTTTCTCTATTCATCCTCATATCTAAAGGCGCATCTTGCATATAGCTAAAACCTCTCTCTCCAGTATCAAGCTGATAGGATGAGACCCCAAGATCTAATAACATACCATCAATTTTTTCTATATTTAAATTATCTAATACGTTTTTTACATTATAAAAATTACTATGCACAAAAGTAACATTCTTATAATTTTGTAACCTTTTTCCTGCAGCTTTTAAAGCATCTTTATCTTGATCTATCCCAATTAATCTACCTTCATTTGAGAGATTTTTAATTATATGTGATGAATGTCCTGCTCCTCCTAAGGTACCATCTACATAAATACCATTAGATTTTATATTTAATCCCTCTATGCACTCATTTAAAAGTACAGAAACATGTTTAAATTCCATATCTTTACTCCTTATATTCCTAAATCACTCATTTTTTCAGCAATAGAGTCGAAATCTACATCTGACTCATTATATTCTTGCCACTTCTCTTTACTCCAAATTTCTACTCTACTCAATACTCCTATACTTACTATTTCCTTTTCTATTCCTGCATATTCCTTTAAATTTTGAGGAATTAAACCTCTACCTTGTTTATCTGTTTCTATTTCACAAGCCCCTGAGAAAAAAAATCTCACAAAAGATCTTGCATCCTTATTAGTTAGTGGTAGCGTTTTTAACTTCGCCTCTAGTATTTTCCATTCACTTTCTGGGTAAGCATATAGACATCCATCTAAACCTTTGGTAATAACAAATTTGCTTCCTAACCCTTCTCTTAACTTAGCTGGTACTATCATTCTGTTTTTGGTATCTAGAGCATGTTGATATTCACCTATAAACATATTTACCCCTACCTCACCTAGAAACTATTTCACACCACTTCTAACCACTTCTAACCACTTTATAATATATATTCTATAAAATTTAGAGTAATTCTTCAAGTAATATTTACTTTTTTTTGAAAATTATTTGTAATAAACCTTTGTTTACCTATTTAAAGAAAGGTCTTTCATATAACTACGTTAAAATTTTTAATATTCTTTACCTCTAATGGTATAGAGAAATCCCTAAAAAAAAGAATTGGTTAAAAACCAATTCTCAGACTGCTGACAAAGTGTCAGCAGTCTTTAATTTTATACAAATATGTAATATAATTTAAAATATATTAATTTATTACATAGAGGTTTTGGTGATGATAAACGAAAGAAGACAAACGCAAAATGAAATGGAAGTGGTTATGCTAGAACAATTAGTTCCGAAAGACCATTTATTAAGAAAAATTGATAAATACATAGATTTTTCATTTATTAGAGAGTTAACTAATGATTTGTATTGCCATACAAATGGTCGACCAGCTGTTGATCCAGTAGTACTATTTAAAATGTTATTTATAGGATATCTTTATGGCATCCGCTCCGAAAGGCAACTAGTTAAAGACATAGAAGTAAACTTAGCATATAGATGGTTTTTAGGTTATTCAATTACTGAAAAAATTCCAGATTCATCTACAATAAGTCAAAATAGAATTAGAAGATTTAAAGGTACTGATATTCCACAAAAAATATTTGATAATATAGTTCTTCAAGCTATGGAAAAAGGATTAGTTGGTGGTAAGATTCTTTACTCTGATTCAACACATATAAAAGCTAATGCTAATAAGCGTAAGTTTGAAAAAATTGAAGTACAAGTAACACCTAAAGAGTATATAGAACAACTAGATATTGATGTGAATTTAGATAGAGAAAATCATAATAAAAAACCTTTAAAACCAAGAAAAGAAAAAGAAGAAACAAAGCAAATTAAGAAAAGTACTACAGATCCTGATAGTGGATATATGATGAGAGATAATAAACCAGAAGGATTCTTTTATTTAGATCATAGAACTGTAGATAGTAAAAATAATATTATTATGGATGTACATGTTACCCCTGGTAATGTCAGCGATAGCGAGCCAATACTAAATAGAATAGATAGAATTAAAGAAGTATTTAGTATAAAGCCAAAATATCTTGGTTTAGATGCAGGATATTCAAGTAATCCTATTTTCAAGGGGATTGTAGATAGAGATATAACACCAGTAGTTGCATATAGACGTTCTCCTCATAAAAAAGGAATGTATACTAAGAATAAATATATTTATGACTATGATAAAGATATCTATATTTGCCCCAATAATGTTGCGTTAATATATAAAACTACGACTCGCGAAGGCTATAGAGAATATAGATGTTTTGAAGAAATTTGTATGTATTGCCCTCATAAAGATAAGTGTCTTGGAGAAAAAGCTAAATATAAAACAATTAGACGACATGTTTGGGAAAATCATAAAGATGATAATAAGAACTTTCTTAAAACTGAAAAAGGAAAGGGAATTTACAATAGAAGAAAAGAAACAGTTGAGCGAAGCTTCGCAGATTCAAAAAATTTGCATGGGCTTCGCTATGCTCGCTTCCGCGGACGCGAAAAAGTATCCGAGCAATGCCTACTAACTGCAGCAGTGCAGAATATGAAAAAGATAGCAACAAGACTATCTTTGCTACTTTTAGATTTTATTCGTATTATTTTGGATGATATTTTAAATATAAGTTTTATTCATAATTAATAATAGAAAAACCCTCTGTTTTTTAACAGAGGTTTTTCAACAAACTGAGAATTGGTTAAAAACCAATTCTCTAAATTTCTTTTAATTTTAAACATTAAATCTAAAGTTAACAACATCTCCATCTTTCATTATGTAGTCTTTTCCCTCTAATCTGTAAAGACCCTTTTCCTTTGCTGCTGCCTCTGAACCACACTCAATTAAATCATCATACGCAACAACCTCTGCTCTTATGAATCCTCTTTCAATATCTGAATGTATTTTTCCTGCTGCTTGTGGAGCCTTTGTACCTTGTTTTATTGTCCAAGCTCTTACCTCTTGAACACCTGCTGTTAAGTAACTCATAAGTCCTAATAACTTATAACTTGCTCTTATAAGTTTATCTAATCCTGATTCTGTAAGACCATATTCAGCTAACATCTCAGCCTTTTCTTCATCTTCAAGTCCTGATAACTCTTCTTCAAGCTTTGCACAAACAACAACTACTTCTGAATTTTCAGCTTCTGCATATTCTCTAACTTTTTGAACATATTCATTATTAACATTTCCACTCATCATATCATCTTCTGAAATATTACATGAATATAATACTGGCTTTGAAGTTATCATAAATAACCCTTTTACTAATTCTTCTTCGTCTTCATTAAACTCCATTGTTCTAATCGGAAGATTTTTTTCTAAATGAGCTTTAACTCTCTCCATTAACTCATATTCTTGCTTAGCTTTCTTATCACCTGATCTTACTTGCTTCATTGATCTTTCCATTCTTCTTTCTAAAACTTCTAAATCTGCAAATATAAGTTCTAAGTTTATAGTTTCAATATCTCTAATAGGATCAACTGAACCCTCTACATGAACAACATTTTCATCTTCAAAACATCTTACTGCGTGAACTATAGCTGAAACTTCTCTTATATGAGATAAAAATTTATTTCCTAACCCTTCACCTTTTGATGCACCTTTAACTAATCCTGCAATATCATAAAACTCTACTGATGTATAGATTTTTCTCTTTGTATTATATATTTTTTCTAAAACATCCAATCTCTTATCTGGAACACTAACAACTCCTACATTTGGCTCTATTGTACAGAATGGATAATTTGCTGATTCTGCTCCTGCTTTAGTTATAGCATTAAATAAAGTACTTTTACCTACATTAGGTAATCCAACAATTCCTAAATTCATCTATGTACATTCCTTTCTTTCCATAAATCATATCTTTAAAATTATACTCCACAATATTAATTATTTCAACATAGAATGACATAAGACAACTCCAATTTATACAAATGCTACTTTAAATTACTAAGTTTAATGTATCTATTTTTGTTAATAATAATTATGAATAATAAATAATAGGCGGTGATATAATGAAAAAACTAAAAATAATTATACCTTTATTTTTAGTAGCATTATTAATTTTTATGCCAAGCTTTACTGTAGCTAACGCATTAATTTCTGATGATGCAGAATTAAATTGGTACTTTGTTAATAGGAATGATGGTAAAACTCCTGAATGTCCAAAAGAATCTGCAGATTTTTTTGAAGACCTAGATGCATATTATGTAGGTGATACTAATAAAAAGGTATTATATCTTACTTTTGATGAAGGATATGAAAATGGAAACACTCCAAAAATATTAGATATTTTAAAGGAAGAAAAAGTTCCAGCTGCTTTCTTTGTAGTGAAACCTTATATAAAAGATTGTCCTGACATAGTAAAAAGAATGGAAGAAGAAGGACATTTAGTATGTAATCATACTTCTCATCACCCTTCTATGGCTAAAATAACAGATGCAGAGAAATTCAAAAAAGAATTTACTGATGTAGAAGATGAATTTAAAGAATTAACTGGAAAAGACATGCCAAAATTTTTTAGGCCACCAATGGGAAAATACTCAAAAAATTCTTTAAAGAAAACTAAAGATTTAGGATATAAAACCATCTTTTGGAGTTTTGCTTATAAAGATTGGCTTGTTGATAATCAACCATCTGAAGATGCTGCCATAAAGAAAATAACATCTGGCGCTCATAATGGATCTATTATGTTATTACACGCTGTGTCAGATACAAATGTAAAGGTGTTAAAAACAGTTATTGAACAATTAAAATCAGAAGGTTACGAATTTAAACCTCTTACTGAATTACCTGAACATTAAAAATAGACTACCTATGGGTAGTCTATTTTTAATAGTCTATTTTTAATTTGCATATATAACATTTTCTACTTCTAAAGTTAATTTAACTTTTTTATTTAAAGATTCTTTTATAATCTCATTACACTCTTTATCTATTACATAAAAAAACTCTTCGTTTCTTAATGAGTTCAAATTTATTTTCACATTCATTATAGCACTTTCTATTGCTGAATTTAAAAGTATAGCTGCTACACCTGCATCTGATATTAAATTTTTGTTTCCAAACTTTATAGCAAATTCAATATTATCATAAAACCTTAATGATTCTCTTGCTAGATTTAAAGGAATATTCATAGCCTTTATTGTATGTTCTTTTATTTTTTTATTTCTAGTTATTTTTTCTTCTTCTGTTTCTTTAGATAGCTTAAAAGCAGCCATTAACTCTACAAACTCTTGTCTATCTTTTTCCATAAACTCTTGTGAAATTTCAGTAAACTTATAAGCTTGTTTTTGAAAAAAAAGCATCTTCTCTTTTTTATCATTATCTAATTTATCAAAAGACTTTTTGTCAACTGTCAACGAATAAACCATTGAATTTAAACTTGATGCTAATGCTGAAACTAAAGCTGCCGTACTTCCACCACCTGGTGATGGATCATCTGATGATAATTCTTCAATAAATTGATTTATGCTATATTCTTTAAATAACATTACTACACCCCTTTATAAAGTTTTTAAAATTTCTTCATATACTTTTATTATTTCCTTTACTATTACTTTTTTACTAAATCTATTTTCACAACTTTTTCTTATTTCTTGTGAGTCGTATTTAGAAAGATTTTCTTTAATATATTTCATTGCATTTTCTAACTCTTCTATATTATCAACTTGAACAAGTAATCCATTGTCATTATTAATAATATCTTCTGCTCCACCATTAAATGTACCTATTATAGGCTTTCCTGAGGCTAAAGCTTCAATATAAACAACGCCAAAAGTTTCATATCTTGATGCTAAAACAAAAGCATTGCATTCAGACATTTTATTAGAAACTTCTTCTCTTGTTAAGGCTCCTAAAAACTCAACTTGACTATCAATACCAATATTTTTAGCTAAATTTATAAGACTTTCTTTTTGACTTCCTTCTCCTCCAATTTGTAATATACAGTTTTCTCCCTTAAAACCATTTCTAAATGATTTTATCAATGTATCCATTCCCTTTTCACCTTCCAAAAAGGCTAAAGAAAAGAATTTAAACTTTTCATTTATATTATTTTTACTTATTTTAAATAAATCAAAAGGAATTAAATTATGAATAACTACTATGTCATTTCTACCACTAAATTGTGAAATTTCCTTTTTTAATCCATTTCCTACAACAATTAATTTATCTGCTTGTTTATAAGATTCTTTAATACTAGGTTTATAGCTTTCTTTAATATATATCCCCTTCTTTATAGAAGAATGTTCTGTTATAATTAAAGGTATATTATATTTTTTAGCTACATAAGCTGCACTTATTCCACCCCAAAGTGATGATTGGGCATGTATTATATCTACTTTACCTTCTCTCTTAACAATTTCTTTATAAAGCTTTTCCATTCTTTTATTAAAAACCTTAAACATTAATGGGTTTTTAGGTATAAAATTATAATTTTTATATCTAAAAGTTTTTAGACCTTCTTCTACATTTATATTTAAGCCTTTTTTCTCATTAACCTTTCCAAGTAAAGTTAATGGCCATATTTCATTATATGCTATTGAAATTTTTATGCCTTCTTCTTGTAAGGCTAAAGCTTGCTCTTTAAAGAAACTACCATGAACCTTATTCCTAATATTATGATACCAAGAAGGTACAAACATTACATGCATAAATCACTACTCCTTTAAAATTTCATTTAATCTTTTCGAAATTTGTTTCCATTCATATTCCTCAACGGGAAATGTTTTTTCTCCTTTTTCAACTTTTAATGATAATTCCATTAAAAATTTTTCTATTTCGTTTTCATGGTTTAAAACCACTCTACATTTTTCTTTATTATTTACAACATTAATTATAGGATCCTTTTCATCTCCTAATATAACAAGAATATATCCGTAGCACCCAAAATAATCATATATTTTAGCTGGTATTTGCTTAGAATTTTTATTACCAAACAAAAGTAATATATCTCCATTAACCATATATTTCAATGCTTCCTTATATGGTATTCTGTCTGAAACCTTAGCTATAGATATATTTTTTAATTCTTCTTTTATATCATCATTATCTATATTCCCAAAAAACAATACATTTAATTTTTCATAAAAATTATTGTTATGTTCTTTTATTAAGTTCAAGGCCTTTATAAATGGTCGTATATCTCTAAGTTTTGTAAAAATTTCTCCAGTGTAAACTAAATTTATTTTATTGTCATTGATTAATTTAGGCTTTTCTTCTTTTTCTATTTCTTTATACGTCTTTTCATCATAACCTCTTGTAATTACAAAAGTCTTTTCTTTTTCTATATTGTAACTTTTTATATAATCATCTCTATTATCTTCTGTTACAAATATAAATTTATCTGATAATGATATAACTTTTTTTTCTAAGTTTGATTCTATACTTTTTCTTATAACACCAGAATCTTCTCTAGTAGAATCATTAAGCCAAGGATCACTCCAATATGTTATCCAAGGAACATTCCTATTTTTCTTTTTAATATTGTAAGCACAAATATGACTTGATGGTGGCTCATGCATAGAAAAAATAACATCAAAATTTTCTTTATCCATAAGAGCATTTCCATATTTAGATGCTTTTAACGCCCAATATAAATACATATCTGGAACAGCAAAAATCTTCTTTATATTTTTTAAAATACCTTTTAGCTTAGAAGAGTTTGATTTATTAATGTTTTTTTTATCTGCTATGATTTTTTTAGGCATAATTTTTTCAAATATTTTACCACCTGATATTATGTGAAGTTTAACTCTCTTATCTAACATATTAAAAATATATTCATCATAATATATTGAATTTGAAGGAAAATTTACAGTTAATAAATGTACTTCATTCTCTTTAATTTTCACCAAATTATTTAAATATTGAAGTGTTTCTATTGATGCTGAATTGTTTATAAGTGGTGAGTAACACGCAATAAATAATATTTTCATTTTTCCTCCTATTCCCTTCCTTTTATCAATCTATTTTTTATCATATAAAGCACCTCATTAAGTTCATCTATTTTAAGTATAATACACATACCTAAGAATATTAAAACCCCCACAAAAAAATCCATAATTATAATAAATAATGAATTATTTATATTTACATATATATTCATTATATATAATACAAAAACCATTATAAGTGAAGAGATTAATATCTTAAATAATTTTAACATCATTGAACTAATATTAAATTCACCTATTATCTTTTTTGTTGAGTTAAATAGTAATATAGAAGTAACTGCTGCTGAAATTGATGTAGCAATAGCTATTCCTAAAACCCCTATATACTTAGATAGAATTATACTTAATAATATATTTACACATACACCAATTACTCCATTTATAGTAGTTACCTTTGTTTTTTGCATTGAAAATAATGATGAATTTAACATATCTCTAATTCCAAAGAAAGGAAGTTGAATAGAATATCCTAATAAAGCTGCTGATGTTAATAAAACTGCTTCTTTATTAAAAGCTCCTCTAGAATAGAACACATTAATAATATCTCCTCTTAACAATAAAAACGCCATCATTATTGGTAATAAAAATAAACTTATAATAACTATTGACTTAGATAAATAATCTAAAAACCCTTTTTTATCTCCTGCATTTAATCTATTTGCCATAACAGGATAAATGACTGACACTATAGAAGTTGTAATTGCTGTGTTTGCAAAAACTATTATTTTTTGTGAATACTCTAAAGCTGAAATACTTCCTGACACTAATCCAGACGCTAAATTTTTATCTACTATCATATTTAAAGAATTTGCTCCGGCTCCAATAATTACAGGTATAATAAGTATAATCATTCTCTTTATTCGTTCATCATTTAAATCTATAAATAATGATATTCTGTACCCTTGTTTATATAAAGATGGGATCTGAACTAAAACTCTTAATATATTTCCAAGTACATTAGCTATAGTCAATCCTAAAATACTTACATTATTAAATAATAAAAGATATAAGATAATAGGCAAATTAAAAAATACTCCAAGTATTGACGGCATTATAAAATCTTCACAAACTTGAAGAATTGATAAAAAACAAACATTTACACATAAAAACAATAAATTAATTAAACTTATTCTTGTTAAAGAAATAGTTAATTGTATTTGTTCCGAATTAAATCCTGGCACAAAAACATTAACAATATTTTCTGTAAATACCATCCCTAAAAGAAATACTATTAAAGATAGTATTCCTAAAATTGTAATGATATTATTAGAAAGTTTAAACATTTCTTCTTTACTTTTTTTATGCTTAACTTCACTTAACATAGGAATAAAAGTAGTTGATATAGCAAGACCTATTATCATGAAAACAGAATCTGGTATTGCAACAGCTGCACTATATATATCATAAGTTTCACCTGCTCCAAAATGATATGCCGCTAAAATATCACGTCCAAACCCTAAAAATCTGCTTATTATAGTCATTATCATTACAATAAATGTTGCTTTAAATACCTTATTCTTATTCATTTTTTCACCTTTTTCTCTTTTATAACTAACCATAAAAATTTAGGAATACTTCCAAGTCTTTTTATTCTCCAAGGTTCTTTAGCTACACGATAAAACCATTCTAAACCTATTTTTATCATCCATTTTGGCGCTCTTTTAACCTTCTCACCAATAACATCAAAGCTACCACCTACTCCCATAAATACCTTTACATCTAAATAATTCATATATTTAGTTATAAATTCCTCTTGTCTTGGACATCCCATTGCAACAAATATGGCATATGGCTTATTTTTATTAATTTCTTCTAATACTTCTTTAGCATTATTCATATCAAAAAAACCATTTCTATATCCAACAATATTTAAAGCTGGATAGTTAGTTACTAAATTTGCAACACAGGCATTTAAACTCTCCTCTGATGCTCCAAGTAAATATATTCCTCTTTTATTTTTTTCACAATTTTTAATTATTGCTTTCATAAGCTCTATGCCTGCTATTTTTTCTGCAATATCTTTCTTTAGAATTTTAGCAGCTAATTGAGTGCCAACACCATCTGGTATAATTAAAGAGTTGTTAGATTTAAAATTATTAAGCAAAGCTTCATTATTTAATCCTGTATATAAAACCTCTGGATTCCCAGAAACTATATGAACCTTTGGAAAAGTTTCTATATATCTTAAACACTCCTTTAAAGTTTTCTTATAAATTCTATATCCTAAAATATCAACAAAATCTTTTTGTTTCATATATACTCCCTTAAATATCAAATAAATTCAATTTAAACTTTATATAATAATTATAATACCATATTTTTAATAATAACTGAAACAAATCTTATATTATGTAAAAATAACCTGTCTTAAATTTAGACAGGTTTCTTATTATGTATTTAATTAATTTTAAATAAATATATTATATATTTTAAGTATCCTATTTACTCTTTAAATGTTCTGATAGCTTATATAAATATTGGCCTCCCTTATCTGATAAATATCCTAGAACTGCACCGCATAATAAAGCAATAATTACTGCCTGCCACTCTCCTCCTGTACCAAAGATACAACAAGCTCCACAGAATGCACCTGGTATGAAGTCTAATTTTTTGTATTTTGCTTGAATACACATAACAAATGAAAAAACTCCTGTAAATATATATGACCAATAAGAAGCCTCAAATTGTGAAGAGCATATTATAATACACATTCCCCAAAATACACCTGTTATATTTGCATAAATAGATTTTTTAAATCCAACAAATTCTCCTCCTGATGCATAATAACTAGTACATCCTATAAACCCAACCCATGTAATAAGTCCTAAAGATGCACTTACAAATCCCCACACTCCTGATAATATACCTACACTTATAGATATCATTGTTAATAAATCCATTCTTATCCTCCTGAATATTAAGTAAATATTTAAAAAGCCATTTTGTAAATAAATTTTACGAAAACAATAAGAGCACCCTTAAGAGCACCCTTATTAATGGTAATTTATATGCTATACAATGAAATTAGAAAATTATTTTTTTCTCTTTTTCTCCATTTTTAAATTCTATTTCCCCCTTTGAAATACTTTCAGTTGGGCATACATTTGCACATAAATGACATCCTACACATTTATCTTTATTTAACATAGGCTTCCTATTTTCATTATTCCATTTAATAGCTTGATGTCCACCATCATAACATGATATATAACATCTTCCACACCCTACACATGTTTCTTCATTAAACTTAGGGTATATTATATATCCTCTATCTAAATCTTCTGCTGGAATTACATTTTTAACTGCTAATCCAACCATATCTTCAAGTTTGTCAAAACCCTTTTCATCCATAAAATGTGATAATCCACTTATCATATCTTCTACTATTCTATATCCATATTGCATAACTGCTGTAGTTACTTGAAGGTTACTTGATCCTAATAATATAAATTCAAGAGCATCTTCCCAAGTTTCAATACCACCTATACCGCTTATAGGAATGTTTTTCAATTTTTCATTCTTTCTTAATTCATATATGAATCTTAAAGCTATAGGTTTTACTGCTTTTCCTGAGTATCCTGATACCGATGACTTACCATTTATAATTGGAAGAGCTGTCATTTTATCAAAATCAATTTGAGTTATGCTCTTTATTGTATTTATAGTAGCAAGTCCATCTGCTCCACCTTCAATTGAGGCTATAGCAGGAACTGTCATGTCTCCTATATTAGGAGTCATCTTGGCTAATATAGGGAGATTAGTTCCCCTTCTTACTGCTTTACAATAAGATTTAACCAATTCCGGATTTTGTCCTACATCTGATCCCATATCATGGCTAGTCATTTGTGGACATGAAAAATTACATTCTATTATATCTGATCCTGCTTCTGTCACAAGTTTTGCAAGTTCTTCCCATTCTTTTTCATTTTGGCCCATTATTGATGCAACCACAACTTTAGTTGGATAATTTTCTTTAAGTTTCCTTAAAGCATCTAAATTTTCCTCTAAAGAATGTTCCGCTATTTGCTCCATATTTTTAAATCCAATAAAGGATGTAGATTCTTTTCTTAAATTTGTAAAACGAGGTGAAACTTCATTTGGTTTAAAGAATCCTATTGTTTTAAATACTACTCCTCCCCAACCTGTTTCAAATGCTTTTGCACACATTTCATAGCAATTTCCTACTGGTGATGATGATAGAAAAAATGGATTTTCACATTTTACTCCACAAAATTCTATTGATAAATCCTTTTTTTTCATTATTTGGCACCTTCCTTCCTACTATCTGCTTTTCTTAAATAATTATCTATAGCCTTAGCAGCTTCTTTTCCTTCTTTAAGTGCAAATACAACAGTTTTATCTCCTTCTGTTATATCTCCTGAAGCAAAAATGCCTTCTATATTTGTTTTATAGTCTTGTGTAACTATAACACCACTATCACTAATATTTAAATTCGCTATGCTATCTACATTTGTAGGCTCTTGACCTATTGCAAAAATAACATTATCTGCTGGAAGCTCTATTACTGAATCGTCAAACATACCAACAGCTTTAAATCTTTCAACCTTGTTTCCTTTTCCAATTATTTCCTTGGGTTTAAATCCTGTAAATATAGGAATATTTAAACTTTGAAGATATTCTACGCTAGCTCTATCTGCTGGCATCTTGTCTATAGTTCTTCTATATACTAATTTAACATCGCATCCTAAAATATTAGCAGTTGTTGCACAATCAATAGCAACATCACCACCACCAATAACAATAACTTTGTTTCCTAATCTATTTTTATTTAGAACTTTAACTTCGCTTAATAAATCTGTACCATTTATTACACCTTCTAAATTAGCACCAATAATATCTACTTTTCTATTTTTTTGCATTCCTACTGATACTAATATAGCTTTAAATCCTTCTTTTTTTAATTGTTCAATAGTTTTATCCCTACCTATTTTACAATTTGTTTTAAACTCTACCCCTAAATTTCTTATATAAGAAATTTCATTTTCTATAACCTCTTTAGGTAATCTTTCTTCTGGAATACCATAAGTTAACCAGCCTCCAAGCTTATCTTTTTCTTCAAAAACAGTAACATTATATCCTAAACTTACTAGCTTAGTTGCAGCACCTAACCCACTTGGTCCTGAACCAATAATTGCAACTTTTTCTTTGTTTAGATTAACTTTTTCTAATATTTGAAGACCTAACACCTTTTCATAATCTGTTAAATACCTTTGAATCTTTGCAATTTCTATTGGTCTATCAATTCCTGATCTACTACAAGCACCTTCACAATATTTAGCTGTTGGGCATACTCTTGCACATATACCCCCTAAAACATTATTCTCTCTTATAGTTTCTACTGCACCTTTTAAATTTCTAAATCTTAATGATCTAATAAATTTTGCTGGATCTGTTCCAACTGGACAAGCTTTTGAGCATGGAGCATCATGACATAATAAACATCTTGCTGATTCCTCAATAGCAAAATATGGTGTTAACATTTTCTCACTCATTTTTTACTCCCCCTAAAAAATTCCCATTCTTTTATACCAATACTAGTTTTGATTACGTTTACTGGCAAATTATATCATCATTTTTTAAATTTGTCTATATTTTACCCTATAAATCTACGATTTATTTATACAAATTTAGACTTTTATTTATTAATAATAAAAAAATATTATTAAATAGATTTCTTTTTTATATAAATTAATAATGTTTTTAAAATTTTAATATATTTTGTGTTAATTTTTATTTCCATTTTCATTAACTTTTCATAAATATACTATATTAAAATAGAAAATATAAGCAATATAATTCCAATTATTAAAATCCATCTATTATCCTCTACATGGCAAACTCCTGGTAGTAACAAAGCTTCCATTTTATTAATTCTATAATATCCTAAAATCCCCATAACAATTCCAGAGTAAAATAACCAATTAGATAATTTTTTCATATTAAAGCTAACTCCTTCTATAATAATCATTTTATATTAAATAAAATTATATATTATTAGAAATTAATTTTCCATATCACTAAAAAGATCCAAATAAAATCTTTATTTTTTATTTGGATCTTTACTGCTGGTTATATTTTGCTTTTACCTTGATTCAAAATATCCTACAAATGATGATGATAATGTAGGTTCTTCATATATTTCTATTGAACTTTTAAATTTAGGCTTTTCTGGTATAGCTGCAATTTTATAAGATCTACATTCTATTTTAGCAATCTTTTCATCAATTTCTACCACTCTACCTATAAATTCTATATAATCTCCTGCAAATACTGGCGCATGTAATCTAACATTTTCTAACTCTATACATCTACCAAAATTCCCATAAATCTTGCACATAAGTTTTTCAGCCACATCTCCAAGCAACGTGATTGAACGAGCTCCATTTACTATTCCTCCACCATAATAAACATCTCTTGATGACATTCTATAACGAATTTTTGTTTCATAATTTTTTTCTAGTTTTACAAAACTCATTTTATTTCCTCCTAAACCACTCTTATTTAAGCATTTAACTTATTAATATTGAATTTCTCTCCAAGGATTTTTAACAATACCATCTGGTTGAATTCCCCTTTGAACTTCCTTCTTAACTACTAATACAACATCTGCCTCACCAACCAATTTTGGAGTATCATAATAAATAATATCAGTAGACTTAGCATTTATAACACCTGCATTTTTAGCTGAAGTTGCAACTTTAAAAGTTTGAAGCTTACATTTACGTGATGTATTTCCTACTTTAACTAAAGTAGCCTTAAAATCTATTTGATCTCCACAATATATATCTTCATAAAATTTAACATTTGAATACCCTAAACATAATGATTCATCTCCATCATTTAATATCATAAGTTCTGTTTCAGCATCTCCCCACATATCAAACTGTCTTCCTATTGGAACTATTCCTCCTGGATTATTTGCATCTGCAGTAGTCATCTTATAGCTTAATACTGCTTCTTTTCTCATAAACTAACACTCCTTAAATTTCTATTTATTTTATAGTAATTATAAAATCTCTTTTTAAATTACTCCTTGTTTTCTTAATTTTTCTAACTTATTTTCATCAATTCCAAAATTCTTATAAACTTCACTATTATGCTGCCCTAAAGTAGGTGCTGGTGTATCTACACCTCCTGGTGTTCTTGATAATTTTATTGGAACACCTTGAAAGTACATGTCTCCAATAAGAGGGTGTTCCATATGAACCATCATTTCTCTCGCTTGAATTTGCGGATGCTCTATAGCCTCCTTCATATCTAAAACAGGGCCACATGGAATTCCTGCTTCTGCACATATATTTTCTATATCTTTTTTATTTCTATCTTTTGCCCAATCTCTAATTATATTTTGTAAATCTGGAAGATAATTTTTACATCTTAAATCATTTGTGGCATATTTTTCATCCTCCAAAAGATCTATTCTATTCATAACTTTACAGAATTTGCTCCATAATTTATCATTTCCTACGCCTATTGCAATATATCCATCTCTTGCCATATATATATCAAAAGGAGCTATTGACGGATCAATATTACCTTGTCTTTGCGGTATTACGTTTGTCATAGTATTTGTCACAATAGAATTCTCAAGTAATGTAAATATTGTATCTAACATAGCTACATCAACTGATTGTCCCATACCTGTTTTCTCTCTATTATACAAAGCTAATAGTACTCCTACACAAAGATAAATTCCTGTTACATTATCAGCTATTGATGGACCAACTTTAGTTGGTGGTGAATCAGGAAACCCTGTTAAATTAACCATTCCAGCCATAGACTGTGCTACAATATCATAACAAGGTCTGTTAGCTAATGGTCCGTATTGACCAAATCCTGATCCTGATGCATAAACTATATTAGGATTAATTTTTTTTAAAGTTTCATAATCAACTCCTAATTTTTTAGAAACTCCTCCCCTAAAATTTTCTACAACTACATCTGCTTCCCTAACCATCTTATAAAATATCTCTTTTCCTTCTTTTGTTTTCAAATTTAATGTTATTCCCTTTTTATTTCTATTTAAAAATGCATAAAATCCACTCTCACCACTTTTCTCATCGATAGGTCCCCAGGTTCTACATTGATCCCCTTGAGGTGGTTCTATTTTAATTACATCCGCACCATTATCTGCTAATAAAGTTGTGCAGAAAGGTCCATTATACGCATGGGTTAAATCTAATACTTTAATCCCTTTCAATGCCTTTGACATTTCACTATCTCTCCCATCTTATAATTTAATTATTTACTTTATAGATTCTCTCTTATTTAAATAATGTTCCACTAATAATTAACTTTTGAATTTCATTAGTTCCCTCATATATTTGAGTTATTTTAGCATCCCTAAACATTCTCTCAACATGATAATCTTTCATATAACCATATCCCCCAAGCATCTGAACTGCCTCAGTTGTTACCTTCATTGCTGTATTTGTACAACAAACCTTAGCTTTAGCTGCTGAAAGTCCGTATGGCTTTCCTTCCTGCTTATCCATTGCTGCCTTATAAAGAATATATTTAGACTGCTCTATTTCTATTTCTAACTCTGCCATCTTAAATGCAAGATATTGATTCTTAAACAAAGGCTTACCAAATTGTTTTCTTTCCTTCATATAGTTTTTTGCAATTTCAAAAGCCCCTTCTGCTATTCCTAATCCCTGTGCTGCTACTCCAATTCTTCCTCCATCTAAACTTGCTAATGCTATCTTTAACCCTTGTCCTTCTCTACCCAACATATTTTCAGCAGGTACTATACAATTATCCAGTAATATTTCACTTACTTGAGCTGATCTTATACCACATTTATTCTCAATATTACCTATTGATATACCCTTAAAATCCTTTTCCACTATAAAAGTTGATATTCCTTTAGGTCCTTTTGCTTTATCAGTTATTGCTACAATAACAAATATATCTGCAAGTGGAGCATTTGTTATAAATGTTTTAGTTCCATTTAATATATAATTATCTCCATTTTTAATTGCTACAGTTTGAAGACCGCTAGCATCTGAACCAGCATTACTCTCTGTTAAACCAAAACAACCAACTTTTCTTCCTTTAAGTAAATCTGGTAAATACTTTTTCTTTTGCTTCTCTGTTCCATTATTATATATTGCTCCTGAACACAATGAAGTTGTAACAGACTGTGCTATTCCTAAGGAAGCACAAATTTTAGAAACCTCTTCAATTGCAATAACGTATGATAAATAGTCTCCTCCTGCTCCAGAATATTCTCTTGGATAAGGTATTCCTATTAATCCTATTTCCCCCATTTTTTTATATATATTAATTGGAAATTCACCTTTTTCATCATAATTAATTACTACTGGCTTTATTTCTTTTTCTGTAAAATCTCTTGTTAATTGCCTTACTAGTTCTTGTTCTTTAGATAAATTAAAATCCATTGCATCCTCCTAATATGATTATTAAATTCTAGCATTCTTTTTTACTTAATTTTTCATATAACCGTTTACCTGTAGATTCACATAAAACTCCTAATACTGCTCCAAACACCATAGATGGTAAAACACTTTGCCAATTTCCATTAGCTGCACATGTTGTAAAACACCCCATGAAAGTCCCCGGAATAAAAGTAAAGTATTTTATTCTAGATTGATAACACATTGCAAATGTTACTATCCCCGTCATTATAGCTCCAGCATGAGAAATATTTAACAAAACTGAAAGCTTTATAATTATAACTGCCCAAAATATACCACTAACATTTGTAAATATAGCTGTTTTAAAACCTTCTTTTCTTCCCCCAGCTGCAAAGAAAGTTGTACACCCAGCAAATCCAGCAAATCCTATAAGTCCTGTGAAATCACAACCTAATGCCCACCCAAAACAAAGAATTGCTGTCATCAATGATAAAGTAAATATTTCACTCATAGCTTGCCTCCTATACTAATAGTGGAGCCCCTCTTTTTATAAATCTACCACTTCCTTCTTTTCCTAAATACTTTCCATCTTTAGCTATAATTTCACCTCTTAATAAGGTTAATTCTGGGTATCCCTTTAACTTAAATCCTTCATATGGTGTATAGTCTACATTTTCATTTAACATTGACTTAGTAACTACAGTTTCTTTATTGGGATCAAAAACTACTAAATCTGCATCACTTCCTACAACTATACTGCCTTTTTGTGGATACAATCCAAATATCTTTGCTGCATTTGTAGATGTTACTTCTACAAATCTTGATAAACTCATATTATTTTCTAAAACTCCATAAGTGTAAATAAGAGCCATTCTTAACTCCACTCCTGGTGCTCCATTTGGTATTTTAGTAAAATTATTTATTCCAAGCTTCTTTTGATTCATAAAAAATGGACAATGATCAGTAGCAATAACTTGTAAATTATCCTTCTTTAAAGCTTCCCACATATATTTCCAGTTTTCTTTATCTCTTAAAGGCGGAGACATAACATATTTAGCTCCATTGAAATTAGGTTCTTTATAATTATCTGTAGATAGCAATAAATATTGAGGACATGTTTCACCAATTACATGATATCCTTCTTCTCTAGCCCTCTTTATTTCAATAACTGATTTTTTACAACTATTATGAACTATATACAAAGGTGTTTTACAAAGTTCTGCCATCTTTATAGATCTAGAAACAGCCTCAGCTTCACATAAATCAGGACGTGATAAAGCATGATATAATGGTTCAGTTTTTCCTTCTGATAATAGCTTTTCTGTAAGATACTTTATAACATAATAATTTTCTGCATGAACACATGTTAAACCACCATTTTCTGAAACTTTTAAAAGTGTTTTCATTAATATTTCATCATCTATTCTCATACCTTCATATGTCATAAAAACCTTAAAGCTAGAATATCCCTTATTTATTACATCTGGAATTTCATTCATTATATTACCATTCATATCTGTTATAACTATATGAATTCCATAATCTATACAGGTTCTATTATCTGCTTTATCTCTCCATATCTTTGCAGTTTCATTTAATGTTTTCCCTGTAGGCTGTACTGCAAAATCTATAATTGTTGTTGTTCCTCCACATGCAGCAGCTTTAGTTCCCGTTATAAAGTCATCACTTGAAAAAGTTCCTCCAAAAGGCATTTCCATATGTGTATGTGGATCTATACCTCCAGGAAAAACATATTTACCAGTAGCATCAATAATATTTTGGGCATTATATTCTAATTCCTTACTAATAGCTAATATCTTCCCATCCTTTATTCCTATATCTCCCCTATAAACATCTGAAGCATTAACAATAGTTCCATTCTTAATTACAGAATCAAATAAACTCATAATATTCCCCCTATTTTATATTTTTAACCCCTAATTACCAACTGGCTGCTAATATCATTTATAGATTTTTTTCATTTTTTTATTCCTGTTTTATTTTTTTAATTTTTTTAAATTGTTTATAATATTTATAAAAATTAAATAATATATTATAAAGTAAAATGTTTTCACGAAATAAAAGCAAAAAGGAGATAATTTAATATGGTGAATTATGTAGAACAGATTACCCAACTAGGCAAAGAATTTCATAATGATGTTATAACTTTTACTCAAAAATTAATACAAACACCTAGTATAAGTTGTGACGAAAAAGGTGTAGCTGATTTATTGTTAGAAAAAATGAAAGAATTAGGCTACGATGAAGTCTTTAGAGATTCTATGGGAAATGTTGTTGGCATTGTAAAAGGAACTGAAGCAGGACCTACTATAATGTATAATGGTCATATGGACCATGTTAGCCCTGGAGATATTAATAATTGGGAAGGATATGATCCTTATGGTGGGAAATTAGATATCTGTGAAATAGATAACCAAGATAAAACAGCTAAAGATTTAGTTGAATGTATACATGGTCGTGCTGCTTCTGATGTTAAGGCTGGCTTAGCGGCTCAAGTTTATTCAGGAGGAATTTTAGTTAGACTAAAAAAAAATGGTTTTAGATTTAAAGGAAGTTATATGTTTACTGGCGTAGTAGAGGAAGAACCAGCTGAAACTGTTGGAATGACTCATTTAATCGATAAAACATTTGCTGAAAAAGGTATTACTTACGATGCAATGATATCTTGTGAAGCAACTTCCTTAAAATTATATTGTGGACATAGAGGTAGAACTGAAATGTTAGCTACAGTTCTAGGTAGAACCTCACATGGTAGTGCTCCATGGCTTGGAATTAACTCCATATATAAGTCTATTCCTTTAATTAATAAACTTAAAGATGAACTTTACCCTAGTTTACCTTCTGATGAAAAACTAGGTCAATCATCTATTTCCTTGAATATAATTGAATGTTCTCCAGGAGCTTTATCAATTGTTCCTGATAAGTGTATGCTATCTATAGATAGGAGAACTATTCCTGGGGAAGATGCTAAATTAGCTTTAAAACAAGTTAGAGATATAATTGATGAAATACAAAAAAAAGATTCTGAATTCAAAGCTGTAGTAGAAGTAAAAAACGGAATTCATAAATCCTATACAGGTGTTGAATACACAGTTCCTAAAGATATGATGCCTTGGAAAATAGCTGAAGACCATCCTTTTGTTATTGCTGCTGCTAAAGGGTTAACTGATGTTAACCAACCTGTTAAATATGGATATTGGGACTTTGGAACAGATGCAAGTAAAACCGCTGGTATAGACAGAAAGCCTACTATAGGATATTCTCCAATGCAAGAACAATATGCTCATACTCCTTACGATAAGGTTCGTACAGACTTTATTGATAAAGCAGTTATTGGTAATGTATCAATTTTTCTAAATGTTGTTGAATGCCATAAATCAGCTTACCACCCTTTAGTATGGTAACAAAATACAATTATTAAACTTCCTTAAAACATAAAATACCTAATACATCTCTTTCAAATGCATTAGGTATTTTATTATCTTTCTGTAAAATAAGCAAGACCTACTGCTCCTGGTTCAACATGCGCTCCTATAACAGGCCCTATTGGAATTATTTTAACATCTATATTTAAATCTTTTTTATCCTATTTGCAATTTCATTTCCTTCTTCTTCACAATTAATATGATGAACTATTACATCTCCTATACCTTTTTCATTTGTATCTTCTAAAAATAAGTTTAAAATTTTATCTATTTCTCTTCTTTTAGTTCTTACCTTTTCAACAACATCGGTTTTTCCATTATTTACAGTAAGTAATGAATTTATTTTAAGTATATTTCCTACTAATGCACTTCCTATTCTACCTACCATTTTTAAGTAATCTAATGTATCTGGAATAAATAGAAATCCGCTTTTAGACATAATATCTTTACATGAATCTATTACTTCTTCAAAATTTTTACCAGCTTTAGCACTTTTAGCAGCTTCTATCACTGCAAATCCCATTTGCATACAATTAGAGCGCGAGTCTATAATATGAATTTTTCTTTCAAGATATTTTTCATTCATCATTTCTTTTATTACATTAGCACTAAAATATGTACCACTCATATCTGATGATATAAATATTCCAATAATATCATTACCTTCAGATAAAATTCTATTAAACACTTCTTCTACTTCTCCAAAAATTGGTTGCGATGACTTTGGAAATTCATTATACTCATACATCATTTTATAAAAATCTTTATTTTCTAAATTAATTTCTTTAACATTTTTACCTCCTAAAGCAATATTTAAAGAAATAATAGTAATATCATATTTATCCAAAAATTCCTTCGGTATATAAGATGTACTATCAGTTAGAACTTTTATACTCATTTTCTTAAGCACTTATATAAATTTATATTATATTAACATAAATATAAAAATTAATGATCTAACTTACATCTTATCAAGTTAGATCATTATAATAACTAATTTACAAATTACTTTTCTAAATATAAATCCACATTATCAATTGTAATTTTGGTATGAGATGTTTTTATATATCTATTTTCATCTAATCCATCAATAGAATTTACATCTCCACCAGTTGATAAAATATATGCAATATTAAAAATGGCATTAGCTTGTGCTAAAGAATCACTTATAATTGTCCCTGTCATTTCTCCATTTTTAACCGCTTCTAAAGCATCTTTTATCCCATCTATACCAACTATTAACGGTTTATTAGTTAATATATTCATAGAGTTTAATGCATGTATAGCTCCTAATGCCATTTCATCATTATTACTAAATACGACTTCTATTTCATTGCCAAACTCATTAATCCATTGAGACATTTTTGTGCTACCTTGACCTCTTTGCCAATTAGCATTATCACTTGCCAACTTTTCTAATTCTATTCCATTTTCCATTATAACTTTTGTACAATATTCAGTTCTTAATGTAGTATCTTGATGCCCTGGTTCTCCTTCTAATATTACATATTGAATTTTACCATCTCCATTTTTATCTACATCAAGTGGATTTTTATTATATTCATCTACAATAATTTCACCTTGCATTTCTCCTGATTGCCTTGCTTTAGCTCCAACATAATATATTTTATCCCATCTATTCATATCCTCTTCTACTAATTCTCTATTAAAAAATATAATTGGTATATTAGCTCCCTTACATTTGTCTATAATAGTTGAAGCCGCTGTACGATCTACTAAATTAACACATATAACATCATAGCCTTGATTTATAAATTTATCTACCTGATTACCTTGATTTATAGGGCTACCTTTTGCATCTTCAAAATCAATAGTTATTTTAGAATTCTCACTACTCTCCTTATTCTTTCCTAACTCTTCAATATTTTTAGCTATATTTGATATAAAAGTATCATCCTGTTTATATAATGTTACTCCTATTCTTATTTCCTTATCTATTACCTTAGTATTTGTATTACATGAATATAATGAAGTAAGTATCAAAGTTATTGGCAAAAATCCTATAAACTTTTTAATTATTTTCATGTTCAATCCTCCTAAAGAATATATTTCTATCTAATGAATGGAAATAATAACCTTTGATTTTCATCTGAATACATGGTTCTTGTATTTATAATAGTTGAGTATATCGTTTTATTTTTTACATTATTCCCCTTAATTTCATCAACGGCTGTTTTTATTCCTAAATATCCTATATTGAAATCATTTTGTACTGCAATTGAATTTATAATATTTTCTTCTAAAAATGAAATACCCTTGCTTGTAATACCTGAACCATAAATTTCAATTCCAATATTCCTTTTCTTAGCATACATAAAATCTCTTTTAACTTTTCCCACAATTTCTAAAACATCTGGATCAAAAGTTACTATTACATCGGATAAATTATTTTCAATTATATTTTTTGCTTCATTATAAATAACTTCTTCATTTCCAGAAATATCAAGTAAATCATAAGTATTTTTACTTTTCTTTATTGCATCAGTAAAACCTTTATATCTATCTTTTATACTACTTGAATTTAAATTTCTTCCCATTATAGCAATTTTACTTCGTGTATTCCCCATTTTCATTAGTTCTTCTGCTAAATTTTCTCCTAACTCATAATTATTACAAGAAATATAGTGTATATCCTTTTTGGTATTAATTGTTGATTCAATTAATACAACTGGAACTTTTTTCATTGCTTCTTCAATTGGCTCTCTCATTTCTTCATAATCTACTGGTGATATTACAATTGCATCTGCTCCACTAATTATTTCCCTTTCTATAAGGTCTTTTTGATCTTTAACATTATTTTCATTAGATAATGTTATAAAACTTATATTAACATTCATCTCTGAGGCAGCTTGTTCTGCCCCCTGTTTCATAATCATCCAACTTTCACTATTTCCGCCCCTTACTATAATAGAAATATTGTAAACTTCTCTTTTTTCACCACTAATTAACAATTCACTTATTAAGAATAAGAAAGACAATATCAATAGTAAAAATATAATTATTAATATCTGTTTTTTCTTTTTTTTCACTATAGCTCCTTCTCCCTTTCTTTTATATTGTAAAAATCTATACATGGCATGTGAATTCTAATTGTAGTTCCTTCATCTAATTCACTATAAATTTCTAGCCCATAACTATTTCCAAAGTATAATTGAATTCTCTCGTGAACATTTTTAAGTCCTATTCCAGATCCCTTTCTTTTTTCCTTAGATACATTAGTTAAAAGTGAAGCTCTAACTTCCTCTAACATACCAAGTCCATTATCTATAACATCTATATATAACTCATTATTGTTTTTATATGCTTTTATTAAAATTTCACCCTCTCCACTCATGAATTCCATTCCATGATATATAGCATTTTCAATCAAAGGTTGAACTATTAATTTAATACTTGCAAAATTAAGCACTTCTTTATTTATATCTATTTCATAATTAAATTTATTCTTATATCTTATTTTCTGTATTGTTAAATAATGCCTTGCATGTTCAATTTCATCTTTAACAGTAATAATATTCTTTCCCTTACTTAAAGATATTCTAAAAAATCTAGCTAAAGCAGTTACCATTGTAATAGCTCCTTCATAATTTTCATTTTCCACCATCCATACAATAGAATCTAATGTATTATATAAAAAATGAGGATTAATTTGAGCTTGCAATGCATTTAATTCACTTTTTCTTTTAGACTCTTGCTCAATTACTATATTATCCATAAGAGTGTGCATTTGATTAACCATTGATTTTATAGCTTTTCCAAGATGCTGAACTTCATGTGAACCACTAATTGTAATATCTACATCTCTAATATCATTTTCTAATCTCTTTACTGATTCTTCTAAAGATCTTATTGGATTTGCTATTCTTGATGATACCATCATGTTAACAAAAGTAAGTAAAAATATCGCAAATAATATAATAAAGACTAAAAATACCCGTATTTGATAATAATCAGAAGTAATATCTGACATAGGAGTTATACCGATAATTTTCCACCCTGTATATCCAACGGTTTTCACTGTTACTAATCTTTCTTCTCCCTGAAATTTTTCCATATGAGTTCCATCTTCATAAGCTGATGACACCTTATTATTTTCTTCTATTAAATCAGAGTAAATTAACTGTTGTCTTGGATGATATATAATTTCTCCTTCTCTATTTATTAAATATATATATCCATTTTTACTAACATTAACATTTTTACATACCTGCTCAATTCCACTAAAATTCATATCTACAAGCAAAACTCCTTGACTAGTTTTTCCATTAATAGTTAACTCTACTGATCTACTTAAAGATACTACCCATCTATATTTATAATTAGGATCTACAAATAAATTTTGAACATGTGGCGTTGAAAAATGTAAATTTTCCTTTCTTAATACTGCATTAGAAAACCAATCATTATCTCTTGGCTCTATTTTATCTTTTAGCTTTGTTAATGGATAAGAAGCTAAAACATCTCCATATTCAGAAAATAAACAAATACTAATTAAAGAATCTTTATTTTCTTCATACAATAAATCCATTTCAGAATTAATATTATCTACAGCTAGGTCTTTCTTCTTTATAGCTTTATAATAAATAGTATCTGAAACTTTCATCATTTTTCTTAAATAACTATCTAAATTAAGATTTACCTGTTCAAGAATAAACCTACTATTTTCCGATATCATATCCTCTGTAGAATTTGTAAATCTTAAATAAAATGCTCCACCTACAATGATCATTCCTATCATAGCAATTATTGTAAATGATATAGATATTATATATTGTATACTTATATTTTTATAAAAATTTCTTATTGCTATTATTTTTGTTTTAATACCATTAAACATAAATAATCACTCAATTCTTTCTATACTTTGAAGGCGATACTCCAAAACTTTTTTTAAATACATAACTAAAATAATTTGCTTGAGAATATCCTACTTTAGTAGCAATTATATAAGTTTTATCATCTGTAGTATTTAAAAGATTAATTGCTTCTTCTAATCTTACTGATGTAAGATAATTAACAAAACTCGTACCCATTTCTCTTTTAAAAATAGTAGAAAAATATGTTGGGCTAACATGTAAATTAGAGCATAACTTTTCAACTGATAATTCACAGTCACTATAATTCTTACTTATATAGCTTTTTGCTTCTTCAATAAGAAGCTTAGATGAATTTATACGCTGACTTTTTATAGAATTATTTATTTTTTTACCAGTGTTTTTAAACCATTTCTTCATTTCTTCTAGAGAAGTAAATGTTTCTAGATAACTATAACAATTAAAATCCTCTCCAAATATCTCATTTATATTCAATTTATAAGTTTGTGCTAATTTTAATAAAGATATACTAATTTCCATTAAATAGATTCTATATTCATTTACTGGTAATACTGATTGTTCTATTTTTTTGAATATTGAATCTATTATTT
The DNA here is from genome assembly GCF_003606265.1 of Clostridium septicum. Classification (NCBI taxonomy): domain Bacteria; kingdom Bacillati; phylum Bacillota; class Clostridia; order Eubacteriales; family Clostridiaceae; genus Clostridium; species Clostridium septicum. Next base: position 3,205,275 of record NZ_CP023671.1, on the reverse strand, counting down.
CTATAATTTCTTCTTCTGAAGAAACTTTGATGGCATTTAACATTAATCTTTCTTCTTCTTCTTCAAACTCTAAATGAATTGAATTATCTGGCTCCACATCATCTATATATATAGCCTTTCCAGCTCCTAATACTAATCTATATCCTAATGCATCTTTAGCACTTTTATATGATAATCTTATTTTAGAAAAATCCTTATATATATGACCAATTCCTGCTGATATAATTATATCCATAACTCTTTTAAATCCTGTACAAACCTCATTTACTCCTTTAATAACAGAAATAACATCTTCCTTTTTATCAATACTGGATATTATAACTACCATATCAGAGTAAATAAAACTTATGTATTTACAATAATTGCCCATATTTTCATCTACAAAATTTTTAATTGATAAGTTTAACAGTGTTCTTTCTTCTTTTAAAGGATTTTCACTATTTTTTAAACTTGATATATCATCTAAATGAATAAGAGCAACTAGTATATTATTTTTTATAAAATCTAAACCTAACTTTATATGTTCTTCTTGCCATTGTTTTTTACTTATTTTTCCCTCTATTACTCCTACTAAAAATTGTTCTCTGATTACAGGCAAACTCTCAATATAATACTTTTTTAAAAGCTCCACATTTCTTTTCTCATTATATTCAAAATCTAATTTAGATTTTACTTTTCTTAAAACCTCTGTTAATTCAATAGAATTTACAGGTTTTAGCATGTATTCGATTACGTTTATTTTAATGGCTTTATGTGCATATTCAAAATCATCAGCTCCCGAAAATATTATTATTTTAGTTGATGGCATAATCTCTAAAAGCCTTTTTCCAAGCTCTAAACCATCCATAAAAGGCATTGATATATCTGTAATAATAATGTCTGGATGAAGCTTTTCTGCCTTTTCAAGTGCATCATTACCATTTTCAGCATCTCCTACTAAAATAAAACCATTTTCCTCCCAATTAATCTTTTTTATAATTCCAACTCTTACTTCTTCTTCATCATCTACAATCATTACCTTATATAGTCTCATTTGTAATCCTCCTAAATAAAAGCAAGTCTATAACTAATAAATATCTTTTAAGTTATTTATTTAAATCTTTGGTAAAAATAAACGATTATTCCAAACTTATTATAACATATTAATTCTATAATGTTTATTATCTATATATTAATATTATATAAAAAAATAGGTAACCTATTTTAATAGATTACCTATTTTCATTAAACTATTTTAAATTTATTACATTACAACGCCAAAAATAATTGATAATACTAATGCAACTAATAATACAGCAATTATATTATCCATAGTTTTAAGTGATACATTTATACGACCATACAAAGTATCCCTAACTGTTTTTTTCTTATTTTCACAGTTATTATCCATAACGTTTCTCCTAAATTAATTATTTTTTAGCTATATACTTTCTTACATCAAGAGATACTGCAACTATTATAATCAATCCTCTTATTATATATTGCCAATATGCATTAACCCCTATAAAGTTTAATCCATAATTAATAACTTGAAGTAAAACAGTACCAATTAAAACTCCAGGAATTGTTCCTACACCACCTGTAAATGATACACCACCAACAACACAAGCAGAAATTGCATCAAGTTCATAGTTAAAACCTGTAGCTGTTGTTGTTGAACCAGCTCTTGCAGCTTCTAGGAAACCAGCAAGACCATAAAGAACACCTGAAATAACAAATATAATCATAATATTTTTCACAAGATTTACACCTGAAACTGCTGCTGCTTCCGGATTACCACCTATTGCAAACATATTTTTACCAAGCTTAGTTTTGTTCCATATAAACCACATAATTAAAGCTACTATTGCAAGATAAAAAATTAAATACGGTATTTCTACTGCACCTAAATTTAAAGATCCTGTTACAAAATTTGTATAACGAGCATCAAGATTTGCAACTGGTTGTGCTCCTAGAGGAGGTCTATCTATGTATAAACATGACGCTCCATATGCAATAAGCTGAGTACCTAAAGTAATAATAAATGCATGAACTTTTAGCTTAGCTACTCCAAACCCATTAATAGCACCAAATATTGCACCTATAATAATAGCCGCTATAAGAGGAAGTATTAAAGGTAATTGTGGAAGATCTGGATACATTCTTGCCGCATAAGTTGTTGATTGTAATAATGAAGCTGATACTATTGCAGTAAGACCTAAAATACGTCCTGCTGAAAGGTCAGTTCCTTGTAATACAATAAGCCCTGCTACTCCAAGTGCCAATATACCACGAGTAGATGCTTGACTTAGTATATTTGTAAAATTCTTTAATGAAAGGAATCCTGGTTCCTTATAAACAAAAAATATAATCATCATAAATAAAACAATATATAATGCATAGTTTAACAAAAAGTTCTCTAATTTTTTCTTATCAAATTTGGTATTTTCCATAAATTACACCCCGCCCTAAATATATTTTGCTGCCATAGTCATAATATCTTCTTGTGATAATTCATCTGTATTTTCACAACCTGCTACTCTTCCATTAGACATAACAAGTATTCTATCACAAATTCCTAATAGCTCTGGCATTTCAGATGATACAACAATAACACCTTTACCCTTTTTAGCTAAATCAATTATTAATTGATATATTTCATATTTTGCTCCAACATCTATTCCTCTTGTTGGCTCATCAAGTAAAAGAATTTCAGGATTAGTTAATAGCCATCTTCCTATAATAACTTTTTGTTGATTTCCCCCTGATAAAGTTCTTATTGCTGTTTTTTGACTTGGGGTTTTAACTTTCATACTATCTATAGTCCATTTAGTATCCTCTGTCATTTTCTTATTGTTTAACACCCCAAACTTACTATACCCATCTATGTTAGCAATAATTGTGTTAAACTTTATTGATAATTGACCAAATATTCCTGTTGCTCTACGCTCTTCTGTTAATAAGGCAAATCCATTTTTTATGGCTTTCTGTGAAGTAGTATTTTCAACTAATTTACCATGTAAATAAATTTCACCTTCGCTATGATGCGCTATACCAAATATAGTTTCTAAAAGTTCTGTTCTCTTAGAACCAACAAGACCTGCCACACCTAAAATTTCTCCCTTTCTAAGTTCAAAAGAAACGTTTTGAATAGAAGGTTGATATGTTCCAGTTAAATTATTAACCTTTAATATTACATCATCTGGCTTATTTGTCTTTGGTGGAAAACGATTTGTTAAATCACGTCCAACCATAAGTTTTATAATCTTATCTGTTGTAAGATTTTTAGCCTCTATAGTATCTATCCACTTACCATCACGCATTATTGTAACGTCATCAGATATTTGAAGTATTTCTTCCATCTTATGAGATATATAGATTATTCCACAGCCCCTATCTCTAAGTTTATTTATTATTTTAAAAAGATGTGTAACCTCTTCTTGAGTTAATGATGATGTTGGTTCATCAAGTACTAATATTTTAGCATTATAAGATACTGCCTTTGCTATTTCTACCATTTGTCTTTGTGAAACAGATAATTTTGCCATCTTTATCTTTGGATTTACATCTATCTCTAATTCATCAAAAACCTTTTTAGTTTCGTCAAACATTTTTTTCGAATTAACTATTCCAGCATTTCCTGGATACCTTCCAAGCCATATATTATCCATAACATCTCTTTGGAGAACCTGATTTAACTCTTGATGTACCATAGCCACTCCATTTTCCATAGCTTGCTTTGGATTAGAAAAATTTATTTTTTTACCTTCAATAAAAATATCACCACTATCTTCAATATAAACTCCAAATAAACACTTCATTAGAGTTGATTTTCCAGCTCCATTTTCACCCATAAGAGCATGTACTGTTCCTGGTCTTACTTTTAATTTAGCTCCATCTAAAGCCTTAACCCCTGGGAAGTTTTTACATATATCAATCATTTCAAGAACGTATTTTGAGTCTCCCATAGCTTCTTTCACCACTTTTCTATTTATTTATAAACTGCATAGCAATACCTAAATTGCTATGCAGTTAAATTAATTATTTCTTAATATATTCTTGGTATGGAATACGAATTGATACTCCAGTGTCATCAAATTTATATTCTGTTCCTTCATTAGCTTTCTTACCACCTACTAAATTCATTCCTGATTCGTAAAGTGCTTTAGCCATAGCTGGAGCATCTTGAAGAACTGATCCTGTCATTTGACCTTTAGCTATTAAATCTTGTGCTGCTGCTGTTGCATCAACTCCAACAACTGGAATTGTCTTTGCTGGATCTCCATTGTTATAACCTTGAGCTTGTAAGGCTGCAATAGCACCTTGAGCCATACCATCATTATTTGCAATTACTACTTCTATCTTATCTCCATGTTTTGCAAACCATGCTTCCATAGCATTTTGAGCTAAAGCTTGATCCCAGTTACAAACTTGTTGAGCGAGTTCATCTGTTTTAATTCCTTTATCATTTATAGTTGAAACTGAGAATTTAGTTCTTGCAACTGCTTCTGGATTATCTGGTTCTCCTTGTAACATTACATATTGCATTACTCCATCACCATTTTTATCAATAGCTTTTGAATCCTTTTCCCATAAATCTGCAAGAATTTTTCCTTGTAATTCACCAGCTTCTTTTGCATTTGTTCCTACAAATACAGATTTTTCATAAGATTTTATAGCATCTGTTGTACTTGGTTCTCTATTAAATAAAACTACAGGTACATCAGATTTTTTAATCTTATCAACAACTGTTTGAGCTGCTCCTGTATCAACTAGGTTTACTAATAAAAGGTCTACATCCTTTTGAAGTAATGTATCTATACTATCATTTTGAGTAGCTTGGTCACCTTTTCCATCATAGAAAGTAAATTCAACTTTGTCTTTATTTTCCTTTTGAATTTCCTCTAAGCTCTGTCTTACAGTAGAAATATAAGTATCATCAAATTTGTATAAACATACACCTACTTTAACTTTATCTCCTGATGCTGTTTCCCCACCACCATCTTTCTTAGAACCACATGCAGTTAATGAAGTTGCCACCATAACAGTAGCCATAACCATTACTAATAATTTTTTTATCTTTTTCATTTTAATCCTCCCTTTTATAATAAACATAGTTTCAAGTTATCGTTTACAATTAAATTATAGTAATTTTTCACACTAATATCTATACAAAATTCTTAACACTTTTATCAAAATTCTTAGATAAATAAAAAAGCTAACATAAAATGTTAGCTTTTGAAATAAATTACTTTAATAATTCTTTAGTATCTCTTGCAATCATTAACTCTTCGTTAGTTGCTATTTCATATACTTTAACTTTTGAACCTTCATCTGAAATTTCTTGAACATCAGCTCTTACTTCATTCTTTTCTTCATTTATAGTAAAGCCTAAGAATTCTAAACCTTTCAAGCTTTCCTTTCTAGTTAAAGATGAATTTTCTCCTATACCAGCAGTAAATACTATAGCATCTACACCACCCATTATACCAGCATAAGCTGCAATTTGTGATCTTATCTTATAGTGGAATATGTCTAAAGCTAATTTAGCTCTTTCATTTCCCTCTGTATATGCTTCTCTTACGTCTCTAAAATCTGAAGATATTCCTGATACACCTAAAATTCCTGATTTTTTGTTTAATAACTCATCTATTTCTTTCATAGTATAGCCTTGTTCTTTAACTAAGAAACCTATAACTGATGGATCTATATTTCCTGATCTTGTTCCCATCATAACTCCAGCAAGTGGTGTAAAGCCCATTGATGTGTCTACTGATTTTCCACCTTTAACTGCTGTTATTGAACATCCATTTCCTAAATGACAAGTTATAATTTTTAAATCTTTAATATCTTTTCCCATAACTTCTGCTGCTTTATTTGCAACATACTTATGAGATGTTCCATGGAAACCATATTTTCTTATTCCATACTTTTCGTATAGCTCATATGGTACTGGGCATATATAAGCTTCCTTTGGCATTGTTTGGTGGAATGCTGTATCAAACACTACTACCATTGGAGTATTTGGCATTAATTCCATACAAGCTTCTATTCCTATTATATTTGGTGGATTGTGTAGTGGTGCAAGTGCTATACATTCTCTAATTGATTCTAAAACTTTATCTGTTATAATTACTGATTCTGAGTATTTTTCACCACCATGAACAACTCTATGACCTACTGCTGTAATTTCTTCCATTGATTTAATTACACCATGTTCTTTATCTATTATTGCTCCTAAAACTAATTTTATAGCAGCTTTATGATCCTTTATTTCAGTATTAATTATATACTTATCTCTACCCTCAACTTTTTGAACTAATACTGATCCTTCAATACCTATTCTTTCAACTAATCCTTGAACCATAGCTTCTTCTGTAGCCATATCGATTAATTGATACTTTAAAGATGAACTTCCACAATTAATTACTAAAACTTTCATATCTTTTCTCCTTTAATATACTTTCGATCTGTTAAGTTATATGAACATTGCTCTTCTCAACCCAAGGAAATACAATAGGTTTGCAAAACTAAATAATACCCCCTTCGAAAAGGAGAGAAGAACAATGAGCAAAACTAATATAAAATGCCCACGCTGTAATTCTGATAAACTATATAAGTTTGGTATGAATAAGCAGGCTAAACAAAAGTATCAATGTAAGCAGTGTAAGCGTCAATTCGTCCTAGTCGACGGTGACGGACGTACTAAACTAAATAATCCTAAATGCGGTAAGGGAACTTACTTACATCATGCATATAAACATTACAATCGCTATAAGTGCAATAACAAGAAGTGTAATCACATAATAGTAAAACATCACACCACCAATATTGATACAGCTTCTAGTGAATTAGTTAGTGGTTCCCTTTCAATGAAAGGAATGCGTTTTCCGCTACATGTAATACTAACTGCATTAACACTATATTTTTTAAATAATTCATCAACAAGAGCCATTTCTCAATTCTTGATGATTAACGCTGGTATTAAGGTATCCCATGTTACTATAGCAAGTTGGACTAATAAATTTGCACCTTTCTTTAAACAAAAGGCTGATAAATTTAAAGCTAGTTTAAACTTACAATCTGACGATTGGCACGCTAATGAAACAGTAGTATTTATTAATGGTGAAAGATACTACCTTTGGTTAGCTATTGATTCAGAAACTAGATTTATTTTAGCATTTCATTTAACTAAATCTAGAAGTTCTGATTCAGCATACACATTGGTAAATGAAGCTAAAAAAATTGGTGAACCAGCTAATTTTATAACTGATAGATTACCTTCATATAATGAAGCCGTGGCTACGCTATTGCCCAATACAACTCATATTCCTGTAGCTCCAATGTCTAGTGATACAAATAATAATTTAATTGAATCATTTAATAAAACATTTAAAACCTGGTATAAAACCAAGAAAGGATTCAACTCTTTTCAAAAAGCTAATAACCTTATATATTTATTTATCTTTCACTATAACTTTATTAGACCACATGGATCATTAAATAACTGTACTCCAGCAGAAGTTGCCGGCTTCGCCAGCGATAGCTTTGCTAAAAACTCTTGGTTTTCAGCATCTTAATTAAATTTAATACCTTTATTTAACCTGCAAAAATCAATTTTATTGCTGGTTTATTTTCCATACAATAAAATATTCAAACTTATATAATTTTCAAAGAGCGAGAAATTCTATGAAAAATCAAGCTATTTTTTCATATCAACTTAACAGATTCTATACTTTTAATATTTATTGCCTAGTTATATAATACAACAAAATAATTTATATTAAAAATGATTAATTATTCCATTTTATCTGAATATTCCAAAACATTCCTATGTAATATATAATTTTTAAATTGTATATAGTTTCACTTATCTTCTGATAAATTTTCTATAATATAATTATCTTTATTTAATTATATTATATTTTTACTGAAATTTATTTTTTATAAATTTCATCATATTTTCCTTCTTCTCTTCAAGCTGTATTAACCTATTTACATTTGCTCCAGATGGATGCGGAAATCCTCTTAGTATATTATCTCCATTAATAGTGTTTTCTTCTGATAATTTGTTTAATACCTCTTCAACTGCTTTTCCTAAAGGTATTATAATAACATTTTCTAATTCATTCAATTCACACAAAAAGTTTTCATATACATATGACATTAAAAACTTATTATTTATTAATTTAGGTGTATGTCCTGTATAATTTTTACCTTTTACAAAAACAGAGTATGGAATTAACGAAAAAGTATGCAATAAGTAATCTTTTTCATAAAAAAGTTCACTACAACTTTTTAAATTTAAAGCATGATTAAGTTTTATATAATCTAACATATTTATTATATTTTTTCTAAGACTTCCACTGAATCTTCCTTTTACTTTACATTTATATTGAATTACCTCTATATTTTCATTTTCTTCTAATAATATTCTAGCTTCTTTTATAGATGTACTCATTTGCTGGAATCCTGGAGTAATTCCTACTATAAATATTTTTGCTTTATAGTTTATATATTCATTATGAGGAGCATAGTAAACCTTTATATTATCACATTCATTTACTAAGAAATCTTCTATTAAAATATCTTCTTTTAAATACTTATCTTTTATAGGTAATTTTTTTATTGAATCTATATAATCATATATTGTTTTTTTCATAATATACATCACATCCTATACTTCTTTAAATAACCTATTATTAATTTTACTTATAAAATATTAAATTATCCAAAAATAATATATAAAAATCAGCATTTGATTAAATTATCAAATACTGATTTTAAATTTATAAATATATTATTAAAACAACTTGTTATATATTATTTTATTAACCTACGTATAACTTGTGTAGCATCCATATATTTAGCTATTGATTTACCATAATTTAATCTATTGATTATTCTTGATAAAAACTCTGACATATCCACAGCTTTAAACCATTCAGCTACCATTAAGTTGTCTGGTATATAAGTTAAATTAGTAGAATATACTTTTGTTATTATTCCTTTTTCATAATATTTATTAAATTTTTCTAATCCTTCTGTAAAGAAAGCAAATGTTGTTGCAATATAAACATTTCTTGCTTTTCTTGCTTTTAACTCTGTAGCTATATCTAAAACTGATTCCCCTGATGCTATCATATCATCTACTATTAATACATCTTTTCCTTCTACTTCTCTTCCCATGTATTCATGTTGAACTATAGGATTTTTACCATTTACAATTAAAGAATGATCTCTTCTTTTATAAAATAATCCTACATCAACTCCTAAAACACTTGAATAATATATAGCTCTATCCATAGCTCCTGTATCTGGACTAATTACCAATAGCTCTTCTTTATTTAATTCTAATGAATCTTCATTACATATAAGTGATTTTACTATATCATAAGTTGGATATATATTTTCAAATGATAATAAAGGAATAGCATTTTGAACATTAGGATCATGAACATCAAATGTAATAATTTCATCTACACCTAATCTTTCAAGTTCTTGAAGCGCTAATGCACAATCTAAAGATTCTCTTCCTTTACGTCTATGTTGTCTTGATTCATATAAAAGCGGCATTATAACTGTTATTCTTGCTGACTTACCTCTAATTGCTGAAACAGTTCTTTTTATGTCTTGAAAATGTTCATCTGGACCTTTGTGATTTGTAAATCCAAACATTTTATATGTACAACTATAATTTCCAATATCACAAAGAATGTATATATCTTTACCTCTAACAGTTTCTGAAATTTTAACTTTTCCTTCACCATTAGAGAATCTTATTTCATTAAGAGGGATTAAAAAGGAATCCTCACAATTTCTTTTGTTCTTAATATAAGCATCTACCATATTTCCTAATTCTTTACAACTTTCTAATGCTATTATCCCCAGTTCATGATTTAATTCACTCATTTATTTCTCTCCTTTAACTTTCAGTATATACTTAATTAATAACAGTATATACTAAAAATACTGTTATATAAATATCTTTTATATATAAAATACTAATTTTTCTAAAAATTTTTTAGAATAGTCATTATTATTAATATTATTTTTTTCACATTGTATATAAATGTAATTGTTTGTATATAAAAAGCCTAAAGATTTAATTGTAAATCTTTAGGCTTCAAAATAAATTAATCTCCAACGCCAAAATCTGTATTATGATAAAGAACTTCTATATTATTATAATCTTCCAAGAACTTATATTCTCTATAAAACCATTCTATTAATTCATTATCTCTTTTTATAGGTGTAGAATTTTCTATAAATACATTTATTGTTGCATAATTAAAATTCTTAAGCACTATATCTATATCTCTTTTTATCATTTCTTTAGTCTGTCCTTTTATTCCAACCATTATACAAACTGATTGAAAATACTTTTTTACTTCATCTTCACTTTTAAACTTTGCATTTTTATTTAGAACATTATTTCTAAAATCATTATCAAAAGTTTCTACACCTATTTTGAATATTATAGGTATGTTAAATAAACTTCTCATTTCATCTAACCTTTTCCTATAACACCAATGACTTTCTAAAAATAGCTTCTTGATTTTCTTTTTTTCTATTATTTTTTTTATATAATTTAAAGTTTCTTTAGGTAATTCAAAGCAACTTCCTGAGTTTATTACTTCTAAGACCCCAAATTCACCATCTATTTTATCTAATACTTCCTTATTTATTTTATTTGATTCTTCTTTATCTATGCCATTATCATGTATATAATCGCAAAATTTACACTTTCCCCATACACATGGAAAACCCTTTAAAAGTACTATCTCTCTTTGATTTTTCCCTCTAATTTTATTATATCTCTCCATTTTTTTCACCTAGCATATTTTAAATATTGAATATTTTTCTTTTATACTAACAGGAATTGTTTTTAAAATTCCTAATACTAATATTACAGCAACTGATTTATCTAAAATATCTGTTAATATTTGTGTAGAAAATACACTAGTAACTAAATTAACTCCAGCTTCTTTTAGATACATAACTATAATAGAACTACCTGATGAAGTTATACCTCCAAAAACAAAAGCTGCTATTACTGATGCAACAATTGATGAAATAACTGTTACTAATATTACTCCAACAGGTATAAACTTTCCTGCAAATAAATTCTTTTTATAAAAAACTCCTGCAAAATAACCAATTACTAATTGTACTGGTATAAAATATAAAGACATTGGATCAAATGATATTCCTGCAATTATAGCCGTGGCTCCACCAGTTAACATTCCACCTATAGGGCCAAATAGAAATGATGATAAAAAGGTTCCTATTGTATCTATATATATTGGTAATTTTAAAGCTACTGCTAAGAAACTTCCTAATATATTAAATACTACACATAAAGACATCATTATAATTTTAAATGTATTATTTTTTTTCATGCTAATCCTCACTTTCAACTTTATATTCCATATTTATTATTATTTAATATTAAATTTATATCATTTTTATTCTCTTTAAAAATCCTTTCTAAAAAGAATTTCATAAATTTCTTAGAATCTACTTCTGTCAAAACTAAGGCATTATGTTTCTTCTTATAAAACTCTCCTACATCAACTAAAGTTTGTCCTATGGCAGCTCCTTCTGTAACAACATCTATATATGAAGTAAATCCTATAGCTAATTTTCTATCTATAAAATAAGCTACTGCTAAAGGATCATTTATTACACATCCTAATGTTCTTTCTTGCTTCCAATGAAAATCAACATAAAATTTAGTAATATTCACTATAAATTCTGCTATTTCTCCACCAATTTGTTTTATAAGTTCTATGTAATTAGGAGTTAAAATAATTTCCCTTGTAACATCTAAGCCAACCATTGTAAAAGGAACTTCAATTTTATCAAACACATATTTAGCACCATGAGGATCTACCCAATAATTAAATTCTGCTACTTGCGAACAATTACCATGAGATTTGAAGGCTCCTCCCATAGACACAACTTCTAAAATATTATTAAATCCTTCTTTATCCTTTTCTATTGCTCTAGCTAAATTAGTTAATGGTCCTAAAGCTATAATGCTTAAATCTCCTTCTTTTGCCTTCTCTAATATAAAATCAACAGCACCGTAATTTATTTTTTCATCTGTATCTATATATTGATGACCAGCTTCTCCTAATCCATCACTTCCATGAGTATCCTCTGCTGTAATTAATTCTCTTATTAATGGCTTTTCTTCTCCTATGAATACTTTAATATCTTCTCTACCCATAAGTTTTAAAACCTTCATAGCATTTTTAGCCCCTTTATTAGCATTAACATTTCCTGAAACAATTGTTATACCTACAACCTCTAATTCTTCTGAAGTTAAGGCTAATATTAATGCCAATGAATCATCAATTCCAGGATCACAATCAATTATTACTTTTCTTTTCATTATAACTCTCCACTTCTTATTAAAATAAAAAGGATGGTAAAACCACCCTCTCTTTTATTTTAAAATTTAATATTTAAATCTATTAAAATTTATATTTAATAAAGCCTCTAGGATAATATTTACCTAGAGGCTTCTACAAAATACTAGATTAAGCATATTAAAGATTATAATAAATAAACATAAAAATATTCCTAGTTTTTTATAGAGGGATGGTTACGAACCTCTACCAGATTATTTTCTGGATTTATATTTATTTTTTAATTTCATAATTAGTATATACTATGAATAAATATATTTCAACAGTTAATTATATATAAAATCTAACTTTTTCTTTTAATCTTATAAAAGGAGATAACATTTAATGATATCTCCTTTTATATCTAAAGATTTAACATCTTAAGTATTTCTTTCATTACCTTCTTAGCCTTATCTGGTAATCTATCAATAGCCTTTTGTCTGCTTCTTTCATTATCCATTTGAGCTATTCTCATTACTTCTTGCTGTAAACCAGGTATATTATTAAGTTCTCCTTGTAACCTGTTAAACTTTTCTGCAAATCTTGGATCCTTCATTTTTTCTTGAAGCCTCATTATTAATTCGTATCCATTCATTAGAAAATCTTCCTCCTAGATATACTATATTTTTATAGTATTCATCTATATTTCAAATGTTCCATTGAAATATTTAAACAATTATAAACGAATAAATACATATATTGATTTTTATTATCATTAGTTGTAATATATTACTGTTTTTAACTTAATTCTATATATCACCATAAAATTACTACATAAAGGAGTTGTCTTAAGACAACTCCTTTATTATATTAACTAGAATGTTTTTACTACAAGCTATTCTACTTATTTATTAATCTAATATCCACTTTAACTTATAATTTAACTTTTCTTTTTCAAAATAGTTGCTAATTCTTTTACTATTTCATCTTCTGGATTTAATTTTTCAGCTATATCTAAATGTAATTTAGCTTCTTCAAACTTATTTAAATTCATATAACACATTACTATATTTGTGCATATTTCTACTTCTTTAGTTGCTTCAAAAGCCTTTTTAAAATATTTTATAGCTGCTTCAAAATCATTAATACATGCATAATTTACACCTAATTCTACTACAACTTCTAAAATACCACTTTCTTTCGATATACTTTCTGTTAAATAATATATAGCTTTTTCATAGTTTTCTAACTTTCTATAAGCTACTCCTAAATAATAATATATTAATGGATTATCTTCGAATTTTTCTAGTAAACCCAATAAAATCTCTATAGATTTAGCAGGATCATCTTTTAAATATTCTATTGCCTGTTCATAATCAGATATATTATTTATATCATTAATTATTATTTTTATATCTTCTGTTACTGTTCCTCCAAGATTTATATATTCATTAATCGAAACTCTAGCAGCCTTAAAATCCCCATCATCTTTTAATATAAGAGTTTTATATAGATAAGATTCCGGTATTTTCAAAAGTTTTTCTTCACAATAATCTATATCAGAAAGTATTATTTCCTTAAAGCCGCTATCTTTCTCTCTTATAGTTTCTCCAACTAATAATAATTTCTTCATAACATCCAAATCTTTATTATATCTATATAATCCCTTTAATAATAAATATGCTTCTACTAATTTATCATCTTTTATATTTTTAGAAATCATGCTTTTTATACAAATTTCCGCATCTTTTATATATGTAAGGATTGTTTCATAATCATCATTAAATCTTAAATTTTTGTCTGCACCTAATGCAAAAAACATTCCTTCTATAAAATAGTATATAGGTAAATTTTTCATCTTAATTTCATTATTTGCATTACTTGTTATATATTCTGAAGATACTGGTATATATAGTTCCCTATTTTTTAAGTTAACATAACTAGGCATTCCTATACTTTTTTTAAATCCCTCTTCATTTATTTCTAAAAACAACATCTTTCCAAGCTTTTCTTTAAATACTGAATTATAATCCAAGATAAAACCTCCTTGTTTTTACTTATCTTTTCATAGTACATTAATAAGTATAAATTTTCAAGAAAAAATATAAAAGGAACCCAGTATAACTGAGTTCCTAAAATATTATGCTAATTTTTCATTTATTAAAGAAACTACACTTTCTTTAAATTCTTCTAAATCTTTTTCAGCACCATTTAAGCTATTTCCTTTAACAGCAATATAAGCTTTCATTTTTGGCTCTGTACCTGATGGTCTTACAACAAAGTAAGATCCGTTTTCTAAAATAAACTTTAATACATTTGATTTAGGAAGATTTATTTCCTTCTTTTCTCCTGTAATCATATCTTCTTCAACACTTAACTTATAATCAAGTTTAGTTTTTACATTAACTCCATTAACTTCTTTTAATGTAGTATTTCTTAAAGAATCTATACATTTAGCTATTTTTTCTTGACCTTCTTTTCCTTTTAATCCAAAAGAAACTAAGCTTTCTTTAAAATACCCATATTTTTCGTATAATTCTATTAAACCATCATATAAGCTTTTACCTTGTTCTTTGTAATATAAAGTCATTTCCGCTATTAACATTGCTGCAATAACAGCATCTTTATCTCTTACAAAATCTCCTGCTAAATATCCATAACTTTCTTCAAACCCAAAAAGATAAGTTTTATTATTAGATTCTTTAAATTCTCTTATTTTTTCACCTATATATTTAAAACCTGTTAATACATCCATTATTTCAACGTTATAATCTTCAGCTATTTTTCTAGCTCCTTCAGTAGTAACTATAGTTTTAATCACCACTCCATTTTCCGGTAATTTATTTTCTTCTTTTAATGCATCTAATATATAGTGTGTTAATAATAATCCTGTTTGATTACCTGTTAATACCTTATATTCTCCTGTTTTGTCCTTAACAACAACCCCTATTCTATCAGCATCTGGATCTGTTGCAAATATAACATCAGGATTTTCTGTTTTAGCCATATCTAAAGCTAACTTAAATACTGCTGGTTCTTCTGGATTTGGATAAGATGCTGTTGGAAAGTTTCCATTTGGAGCTTCTTGTTCTTTAACAACTTTAACTCCAGTATATCCAAGTTCTTTTAAAACTCTTCTTACAGGAACATTTCCACTTCCATGTATTGGTGTATATATTACCTTTAAATCATTTGCTTTTTCTTTAACTAAGTTAGTTCTTATACTTAATCCCTTAACGGAATCTATATATGCTTTATCTACTTCTTCTCCAATATATACTAATAAATTCTTATTTAAAGCATCTTCTTCTTTAATATTTTTAATTTCATCAAAATCTTTTATGTTATTAACTTCATTTATTATTATACTTGCCTTTTCATCTGTAACTTGTCCACCAAACTCATCATAAACTTTATATCCATTATATTCTTTAGGATTATGTGAAGCAGTTATTACTATTCCACCTTTACAACTTAAATATCTGGTTGCAAATGAAAGCATTGGGGTTGGTCTTAAATCTTCAAAAAGATATACTTTTATATTATTTGCGCAAAGTGTTAATGCTGCTGACTTTGCAAATTCTTTAGACATGTTTCTTGAATCATATGCTATAGCTACTGATGGGTTTTCAAATCTATTATTTAAGTAATTAGCAAATCCTTGAGTAGCTTTAGAAACAGTGTATATATTCATTCTATTGCTACCTGCTCCTATTATTCCTCTTAATCCTCCAGTACCAAACTCAAGATCTTTATAGAATCTATCTTCTAACTCTTTTTCATCTTTTATATTTCTTAGCTCATTTTTCATATTTTCATCAATTACTGATGAATTTAACCAATGATGGTATTTTTCACTAAACAACATAATACCCCTCCTAAAAATAATAATCAGGTATTATTATACAATAAATAATATAATAATTAAATATTAATATTAAGAGTTATAATAATAAAATACTATAACCCTTAGTATAAATAAGCTTAACAAGCTTTTTACTCTTCTGATGCAACTTCCATATCATCTGCAACTGTTTTTCTTTCGTAACTAACAGATGCTATTACTGAATTTAAATCATCTACTATTGAAATTTCTGATGCAATCTCTAAATCTCCAAATTTATAGACTGAACCTACTCCCCCTCCATTTACTTTAATCTCCACATATTTAGGTAATGAATCTGCAGAGCACTCTACTCTTACACTATCCTTTTCCTTTTGAAGTACTACTCCTCTCTTTGTCAATAGCTCTTCTCCTACATAATGTATAGGTACTGAAGATATTATATTTTGATTTCCCTTTAACTCTTCTAAATCTAAATGTATTATCTTATGAGACACAGGATCTCTTTGAACATCTTTAACTAAAGCTTTGTGGTTTTCTCCTGTTAAATTAAAATTTAAAATACCATGTTCACCTTGACATGCAATTTCTCTTGCCAAATCTAATTCTCCAACTTCAAACATCATATTTTTCATTTTATTACCATATAAAACCCCTGGAACCATCCCAGATCTTCTTGCTTTTTTAGCACTATTTGAAATTGTATTATCTCTCTTATTAAATTCTAAATTTGCCACAGATAATTACCTCCTAAAAATTATGTTTTTTAACATTCTCCTTTGTATTATTTACATATCTACAAAATTCTATACATAATTCTATTTATTTGGATTATGATATTTTCAATTACATAAATGTATTTTATTGTCTAACTACTTGGTATTAAAAGTATATACATTAATATTCATAAAAGAAGACATCAAAACTTAATACCCATACTAAAACAGGGAACTTAGTTTAACTAAGTCCCCTGTTTTTATACATTTTTAAACTCCTAAATATTCTTCTAAAGTTAAATTACTATCTTTAAAATGTTTACTATGTTCTGGACCAATATATCTAAAATGCCATGACTCAAATACAAATCCTGTTTTCCATTCCTTTCCTTCGGGATATCTTAAAATAAATCCATATTTATAAGAATTATTCTTAAGCCATTCTGCTTCCTTGGTATTTTTAAAATCATCTTCTGCCCATAATGATCTATCTACTCCACCTATATCAAAAGCTAATCCAGTTTGATGTTCGCTAAAACCTGGTTTTGCTGAAAATGTATCTGTAGGATCTTCTCCATAATTAGATACATAATTCCAATATAAGCTATTTTGACTCCAATAACTTCTATATGTTGAAAAAGCATATAAGTATATTCCTTCTTTTGCTGCATCTGATTTCATTTTTTCAAATGCCTCTCTAGCCTCTTTATCTTCTCCACTTCCATATGAATCTGGAAGACCATATTCCTTGTTTACAAGAAGTATTCCATTTATATATTTAGGTTGCCTTAAACTTGGATCTTCACTTGATTTTTCATCATATGTTTCTTTTATTCTTCTTGCAGTAGCTTCTTTTTGTACATCATTTATATAGATATTCAAATTTGATAAAATTTCTCTTGCACTTTTATAGTGCCTTTCTTTAAATTCATTATCAAAATCATTTACATAACTCTGGACCTTTTTTATTTCTTCTCCATTAAAGCCTTTA
This sequence comes from Clostridium septicum, assembly GCF_003606265.1. NCBI lineage: Bacteria > Bacillati > Bacillota > Clostridia > Eubacteriales > Clostridiaceae > Clostridium > Clostridium septicum. Next base: position 3,187,389 of record NZ_CP023671.1, on the reverse strand, counting down.
AGCTTGTCTTCATTTATGTTATTAAAAGTATTCTGAAGTTCCATCTCATTAGATGCACTTATTTCACTGACCATATTAGTTAAATTTGAAATTAAATCTTCTAATTTTTCTGTTACTCCATTAGATAATTCACCTTCAATTTTGCTTATAACATTATTTATTTCTGAAATTTTATCTTCTGATGAATAGATATCATTAATATGACTCTTTATATACTTAAAAGCATTAATAGATTTCATTTTAGAGTCAAATCTCTCTGTTGCAGTTACTTGTCTTTCTAAAAGACTTTTATATTTAATTTCAATTGGAGTGTATATAACAACCCCTGCCACACTAACTGCAAATATAATTGATATAATCGTTTTTCTTATAAATATTTTTTTAAGAAGTTTCTTATGTAATTCTCTTACTTCAACAATATCTTTACTTCTATTTAAACCTCTTTTCACTAAAATATTTCCCCCAATCTATCCTTTAATTTATAGCCCTCAAATCATAAGAGGCAAAATATAATTTTAAAAATTTTATTTTACCTCTTTATAACTTACCCTTCACTAATTACTTGTTTTATTTCTTCTCTAATATATTTATCTAAAGAATATTCACTCCAATAATAAAGTTTACTATTTATATCACTATCTGTTTTTTCTAAGCTATAATAAGTAATAGCCGCTCTAACCTTACATTTTTCATTTATATCTTTTATATAAATTACTTTTTCTTCATTTTCTTCTAACCCCATAATTTCTTCTAAATTAATAGTTCCTTTTCCTAAAGCAACCATTTTTAAAAAATTTAAATGTCCAGGGGTATATTTTTCAGCTGCATTTATAAGGTGTAATAATGTATTATATCCATACTCTATATCACCATGTTTTACAAAACTTTTATAAAAATGCTGAATAAGCCCTATTACTTGATTATTAGATTTTATTTGAGACATAAATCCAAATATTTTAATCTTATTTTCATCATCAAAAGCCATTAAATTATTCATTGTTTTATTGACTATTCCTTCACAATCAACTCCATCTGCTGCTAATTTACATAATAGATTTATTGCTTTTAACCTTAAAGAAATATTAACTGATGAGTTTCTATAAGCTATTTTTGATAAATATTCTACGCCTTTCTCTTGATAACTAAACAAAATCATTAAAACTGCATTTTCAACAACCATTGGCCATTCATCTAACATATCATATTGTTCTCTTAAATTCTTAGGTCTAGGAAGTTTATCAATTAGATATTGAGGCATCAAATACATATACTCATCACCAATATTTTTAACTGCCTCACTAGCACTCTCTTTTAATTTTTCAAAATCATCATGATTTTCTATAACATTCAATATTTCATTTGTAATTAATTCATTTATTTCTTCAGGAGATAATTTTCTTACTCTTTCTTCTTTTTCTTGAATACTTTTCTCTTGTAATACTTCATTTTTTATACCTTCTGAAAATTCATACTCTATATCTACAGAAGATACTTTATGTTCTCCTGTATCTATTTCTTCTTCATAATTTTCTGCACTATCTTCATATTCCTCATTTATCTTTTTCTTAAATAGATTCCAAAACCCCACTTTTCTCTCCTCCTAAATTTACTTCACTTATAACTTTAAATCCATTTTTCTTCAATAAAAACGTTGTAAGTCCCATCCCATTTATTTTTTTTCCTGAAAAGCTCCCATCATATACAAAGTTTACTCCACAGGAAGGACTTCCTTCTTTTAAAATTATTCCTTCTACATTTAGAATCTTGGCAATATTTAAAACTTCTAAAGCACCCTTTTTAAAATTCTCTGTAACATCTACTCCTTCATCATTTAAAAGCTTATCTACTCCTTCAAATACACCATTAGCGGTTCCCTTTATCTCCGCTGGCCTTCTTGGAGTCGTAAGTCCTCCTAATTGCTCTGGACAAACTAAAATGGCTTTTCCTTCCTCTAGCAATTTAACACATTGTGGATTAATATTGTTTTTTCCATTGTACTTGCAATTTACCCCACACAAGCACCCACTTATTATATACACCTAAAGTCACCTCACTACAATAATATTATAGCACAAAAGAGACCCTAAACAATGGGTCTCTTTTATTAAAATATTATTTCAAAGTTACTATTGTAACTCCATCTCCACCTTCCCCATATACTCCTAATCTATAGGATTTAACATGTGGATGTCTTTTTAACATATCATTTATTGCTTTTCTAAGTACTCCAGTACCTTTTCCATGAACTATCACAACTTCACCTAAATTAGCCATATAAGCTTCATCTAAATATTTATCAGTTCTAAAACAAGCTTCTTCTGAATCCATACCCCTTAAATCTATTCTACTATCAATAGATTTTAAGTTTAATTTTACCTCTCTCTTCTTCTTCTCTTTCTTCTTTGGAGTTTCATTTACCTTTCTTAAATCTTTAAGCTTAACATTTATTTTCATTATACCTGCTTCTACTTGAACTTCACCTTTAGAATCTGGCATTGAAACAATTACTACCTTTTGATTTAATGATGGAAGAAATGCATCCATCCCTAAAGTTACTTTTTCTATAGATTCCCCTTGATTTTCTCTCATTTTAACAAGTGACGCTTCTCTTTCTTCAAGGGCTTCTTTTAATTTTCTTCTTTCCTCTTCTAATCTTTTTCGTCCACCTTGCTCTATTCCAAGCTTTTCAAGTTCTCTCATAGCTTTTAATATTTCATCAGCTTCATCTTTAGCCTTGCTAATTATATTCTTAGCATCTCTTCTTGCGTCTTCATAAGCCTTATCTCTTACTTCTTCTAATCTTTTAAGCTTTTCATTGTATTTCTTCTTTATTTCTTCTGCTTCATTCTTAATACGTTTAGCTTCTCGTGCATCTCTATTAGCAATTATACTCTTTTCTTGAAGTTCTCTTATTAAATCCTCAAATTGTAGATTCTCTTCTGAAATATAATTCTTAGCTTTTTCTATGACATCTTCCCTTAAACCTAGCCTTTTAGATATTTGAAAAGCGTTAGACTTTCCTGGTATTCCTATTAACAATCTATATGTAGGTCTTAAGGTCTCAACATCAAATTCAACAGATGCATTTTCTATGCCTGGTGTTTTTAAAGCATATCCTTTTAATTCACTATAATGTGTTGTTGCTATTTGTCTTGCTCCTTTATTCCTTAATGTGTCTAAAATAGCAACAGCTAAACCTGCTCCCTCTACTGGATCAGTTCCTGAACCTAATTCATCAAATAATACCAATGAATTTTCATCTATTTCCTGCATTATATTTACTATATTTGTCATATGAGATGAGAAAGTTGATAATGATTGTTCTATACTTTGTTCATCTCCTATATCTGCAAATATTTTAGTAAAAAATCCTATTACAGAGCCATCTTTTGCTGGAATTAATAGACCACTTAATGCCATTAAATGAAGTAATCCTACTGTTTTAAGTGTTACTGTTTTACCTCCTGTATTAGGACCTGTAATCATTAAAGTATTAAAATCTTTTCCTATATAAATATCTGATGGGACAACTACTTTAGGATCTATAAGAGGATGTCTTCCTTGTATAATATCAAAGTCTTTATTTTCATTTATTTCAGGACATATAGCATTTAATGCAGATGCATATTTTCCTTTTGCAAATATAAAATCTAGTTCTGATAATATTTTTCCATTACTTTTAGCATCTTCAATATTTAATAATACTCTCTCTGATAAATCCATTAATATTCTCTCAATTTCAGCTTGTTCCTTTAATTTCAATTCCCTTATTTCATTATTTAAATTAACAAGACTTATTGGTTCTATAAATAATGTTGCCCCTGTTGAACTTTGATCATGTACAAGCCCCTGAACAGCACCCTTATATTCAGCTTTTACAGGAAGAACATATCTATCCCCTCTCATTGTATATAAACTATCTTGAAGATACTTTGCATTTGCCCTAACAATACTATTAATTTTATCTCTAACTGATGAATTTTTTTCTTTTATATTTCTTCTTAAATTATATAATGTGCTACTTGCTTTATCACTTATTTCATCTTCAGATATTATAGCATTTTCTATTGCATCTTCTAATAATTTATTTGGTGTTAATATATATGCTAAATCTTCTAATTTAGGATATGAAATCTCTTCTTCACTTCTTGAAATATATTCCTTAAACCTTCTTGAACATTTAAACATTCCACCAATTCTAAGTAATTGACCTGGAGATAATACTCCACCTTTTTCAGCTCTTTCTAAAGCCTCTCTAACATCAAATAACCCTTCAAAAGGTGGTGCTCCTTTTCTAATTAATATATCTAATGCTTCACTACTTTCTTTTAACTTATTTCTAACTTCAAATGCAGTATTATAAGGCTTTAAGTTTTCTACAATCTCTTTTCCACTTGAAGTAACTACATAAAACTTTAATTTTTCTTTTATTTTATTAAATTCCAATACTCTTAGAGATTTATCGTTCATTTTTCTCTCCTTTTAACATAATCTATTTATAAATTTCATCCATTAATTTTGAAAAATTTCCTTTAAATTTATTATAACAGTATACAATATAAAATCCTGATCCAGCTACAAATGCTGATGATAATAAAATAATAGTCTTTAAAAACATATCTTCTGTTTTATCATTAACCATAAAAGTTATTAAATATAATGCTATTGCTACTGATGATATTATTATTTGTTTTTTCCATAAACTTTTTATAAGTCCTATTCCCTTTATTCTTTGTTCCTTTGTAGCTTTAACTATTCCTGGACATGACTTTAGTTTTATTGTTCCCAAAATAACCATTACTGTTAATATAAAAATTCCTATTAATAATAATTTTATTGTTGATATACTCATTTTTATCCCCCTATTACTCTATTCCTCTTCTATAGTGACCTTTTGTATAAATTTTATTATCAATATCTTTATTTCCATTTACCATATTTATTACATTCTTAACTTCATTATAGTCTTCATCTCTAAACTCAACTCTAAATGAATTAACACCAATATTTTTTAAATCATCTATTTCATCTATCATATTAAGAGGAACTGGATTTAAAATATAACTTCTACAGAATATATCAGTCATAACTCTAAACTTTTCATTAATTCTATCAATTAGTGTAAATTCATCTCTTGTGCATGCTAAATTACAATCATTTATAGCTGATTTTTCTCCAAAATTACTTCCAATTGGACAATGCTCACTTATCATAAGCTCTGTTTTACCATAAATAATTCCTTGAATATTACCTTTATTCTTTTTTAACATATTTTTTATTTCTTTTCTGTTTAATTCTAAACTTAAAGTTGGCATATCTATTATATTTTGATAAAATTTTAAGGCTTCCGAATTTATTATATTAAACTTGTAATCTCCAATTATATAAAGATCACTTTTATATTTATTAATAATACCTACATTTACAGTTACTATTCCTTTTATATAAGGCTTTACCTCTTCTATTATATCTATAACTTTATTAAATTCACTCTTTATTATATTAGGTACCTTTAAATAAATATTTACACTACTACTTTTAGCTAAATTTTTCAAATCTTGTATTCTCAAACCTTCTTTATGCCTGTTAAATATATCTATTGAGATATCCTTGGCACCTTCTTCAATAATAGCTTTAAGTTGTGATTTAGTTATACATTGATATAATAATTCTACTTTATCTTTAGAATAATTTATTTCTTCTTCCTTTAATTTATTTGGTCTCTTTCTTCTATGACTTTTACTTATATCTTTTTGAATGCCTTCTAAAGCTTCTCTTCTTAAATTATTTAAGTCTGAAATTCTTAAAAATCCATCTTCATAGTTATCAAAATTTATTTTTTCAAATTTAAAAGTACAATCTCCTGATTTTTGAAGTGATTCAATAATTCTCCTTTTATCTAATGGTCTCTTTTCAGCCTTTTGTACAATCTCACCTTTGAATTCATATTCTTTACCTCTATAAATTATTTTTAATGTAAGTGGCTCTGATACCTTAAATACTACATTTACATCTAATGTTATTTTTCTAGCATATGGTTTTATGTACGCCTCTAATTTGTCAAATAATTTTTTATCTAATGACTTAAATAATTCATCTCCCTTTTTATACATAGTGGGATATAGCTTAATTCGATCGCCTCTTTTAGCTTCATTTATTTCAATACCATTACTTATAATTTTATTTACATTAAAGCCTTTATCTCTAAATCTAAAACCATCTCCAATGCTTATATCTTCTTTTAAAATAATTTCTCCATTTCCTTCAACTATACCTAATGGAACTCCTGTATTTTTAGGATTTTTATAACTCATCATATCCTTACCTACATTTTTATGTAAATAAGCTTTAGAAAACCCGCTTCTATTAAATAACTGTAATAGCTCTCTTTTCCCTTCTACTACATCATATTTTTTCTTATATAACACCTTATCACATGCTTTTCTATAATTATCCACAACTCCTGCTACATACTCAGCTCTCTTCATTCTTCCTTCAATTTTTAAAGATGCTGTACCTGAATCTATGATTTCTTTCATATCTTCTATTGTACATGTATCTTTAGGACTTAATAAATATGCCTTTTTTTCCCCTGAAGTTTTTCCTTTTAAAGTGTATTCCATTCTACAAGGTTGTGCACACCTTCCTCTATTTCCACTTCTACCACCAATCATAGAACTCATTAAGCATTGTCCTGAATATGATATACAAAGTGCACCATGAACAAATATCTCCGTTTCTATGTCTAAATCCTTAGAAATATATTTAATTTCATCAATAGATAACTCCCTTGATAAAACAATTCTTTTAAATCCTTGCTCCTTAAAAAATAAAGCTCCTTCTCCATTATGTATAGTCATTTGAGTGGACGCATGTATTTCCATATCTGGATAATCCTCCTTAACTCTTTTAAAAAGCCCTAAATCTTGAATAATTATAGCATCTACTCCTATTTCATATAAAAAACCTGCATATCTTACAGCTTCTTCTATTTCATTTTCCTTAAGTATTGTGTTTATTGTTACATAAATCTTTACCCCATACCCGTGTGCATAATCTATTGCCTTTATCATATTATCATTATCAAAATTTGATGCATATGCTCTAGCCGAAAATTTATTTCCTCCTAAATAAACTGCATCTGCTCCTTTATTAATTGCTGCAAATAGGCTTTCCATACTTCCAGCTGGTGCTAATATCTCAACTCTATCCATAAAAATTCTCCTATGTTATTACAATATATAATTTCTACTATTAGTATTTTATATTCTACTAATTATATATAACATAAATTTTAATTTTTTTCTATGTTATTACATATTTACAGAACTTTTCTTTCATTTATTTATTTATTTACTTATTTTTTAAATTATGTATAATTAATCCATAAAATGTTTTGTTTATTATTTAGCAGGTCATTATGAAAAAGAGAATTAATCTACTAATTATAATTACTCTTTTAATTCTCCTTATATTTGTCTTTATTATTTATTTTAAACAACCTACTATAATTTTTGAAAATAAAAGTAAGGTTCAAACTGAATCTACACTTAAAACATTTTCTAACGAAGGAATCACTATAAAAGAAATAAATTTAAGTACTCTAAGAGATTCTTGTCTTAAATAATTAATTGAAAATAAATCAGCTAATTATGGAATATATAGATTCGAAATTGCAAAAGAAAATAAACAATATTTATTTTTAATGGTATATCTAACGCTTTTGCTGATTTAGAATTTAAAATAAATGATTCTAACTTAATTATCTCTGTAAAAAAAACTGAAGACCAATCAAATAATAATAATAATGAAAAACTACTTCTATTAGAGAAAACTGATATTTGTAATATAAGCTCTATACAAATTAACGTTAAAGATATTAAAAATGATACTTTAACAATATACGACTTCTAACAAAAAAGGTAGAAGAAATTCTCCTACCTTTTTTAAAGAGAGAATAGATAATTCTGTGTAATTATCATTTTTATTATTTTAATATTACTGGAAATTTTCATTTCCAGTAATATTTTTTTATATTTAAGAAATACTAATAATGTTTCTTATTACCTTTTTTAGTATTTCAAAAAAATCTAATAGTATGCATATAATTTATAAAAAGTACAAGCTTTTAAGCTAATTCATCTTTTAATTGATCTTCAAATATTATTGATAGCTCTGCTAACGTAGCACCCCAATTATGTATAGGCTGAGTCCATTTTTCTAGTATCTCCATCGTTGCTAAGTAAACACACTTATTTAAAGATTCATCAGTTGGGAATATGACTCTAACTTTAGTGAATTTACGTATTTGACGATTAAAACCTTCTAAGATATTTGTAGTATAAATCATCTTTCTTATAGTTGGAGAGAAGTCGAAAAATGTTGAAAGGTTACTCCAATTATTATACCAGGAATCTATTACTATTCCATATTTATCTCCCCATCTCTCCTTTAAATTATCTAGCTGTGCTAACGCAAGTTCCTCTGTTGTAGCCTTATAAACCTCCTTCAAATCTTTCATAAATGCTTTTTTATCTTTTGAAGCTATGTATTTTATTGAATTTCTTATTTGATGAACAATACATGTTTGAATATTTACTGATGGAAATACTGTTTTTATAGCTTGTGGAAGCCCTTTTAATCCATCCATACAAGCAATTAAAATTTCTTTTACACCTCTATTTTTTAAATCATTGCAAATTCCTAACCAGAATTTAGCACCTTCAGCTTCATCAACCCATATACCTAAAATATCTTTATATCCTTCCATAGTGTATCCTAAGCATATATAGACAGCCTTGTTAACTATCTTTCCATTACTTCTAACTTTAAAGTACATAGCATCTAAATAAACTATTGGATATATTTTATCTAATGCTCTATTTTGCCATTCGGCGGCGCTAGCAAGCACTTTATCAGTTATTTTAGATACCATCGATGGTGATATAGTTATTCCATATAAGTCTTCAATTTCAGCCTGAATATCAGATGTTGACATACCTTTAGCATATAAAGATATAATCTTTTTATCTAACTCAGTACACACAGTTTCATATTTTTTTATAATTTGTGGCTCAAATTCAGCATTTCTATCACGGGGTACGTCTAGGTCGACGTCACCGAAGGAACTTCTTAAATTTTTGCGACTATAACCATTCCTGTAGTTCTTCTTAGTTTGATCAACTGCTTCTACACGTTCATATTTATTTCTTCCTAGATGTTCTTCCATTTCACCTTCTAATATATTTTCAAGAACATCTTTAACTAATCTTTGTATTAATCCGTTTTTACCCATCACATCATCGATTGTTTTACATCTTTTAATTTCCTCGTTGTAATCAAAGTTGGTATCAATTTTTCTTGTCATAATAATTCCTCCTAATTTATATAGTATATTATTCCAAAACTTCCAACTGTTAATACAAAAAAACAGTAGATAGTTTTGTTTTTACACAAAACTATCTACTGTCTCTTTTTAAATATTCTAAATTAATAATTACTTTCTAAGTAATACATTTTTATTTTTTCTTTCCTTTGCTAATTCTATTTGTAAATCTACAAGTTTATTTTCTAAATCTAATACCTTATATTTAGAGTTTTGAAGTTGAAATTTTATATCCTTATTTCTTTCTTCCAAAAGCCGCTTTTGTTTAATATTTTTCTTTAACTCTTCTTCCATTATAACAACTTCTTGTCCAAGTTTTTCAAATTTTTCTTTATATTCATCATCGCTTTTTTTATCTTCAAGTACTTCCACTAATTTCTCTGCATTTTCTAGTCTTTCTTCCATTGAAGAAATTATGGCTTGTAATTTTTTTATTTCATCATCTTTTTCATTTATTATTTTATCATATTCGCTTTTTATTTCTTTTATTCGTTCACTAAAGATTATTTTTTTCTCTTCTAAAGTATTACGATCCTTAATTAAATTTTCTATTTCCATATCTGCTTTAAACAATTCATCTGCAATATTTAAAGAAACAAGGGTAGCTGCTGCGGTAGAACTAAGTTTTTTATTATTTCCCATAATATCTTTTACTTTTCCATCTACATATTCTGCGATTTGTAGTAAATACTTTTCGTTTTCTCTTCCTTTTAAATTATATTCTATTCCATTTATCTTAATCGTTACCGTATTCATATTACACCTCATAAATATTTTAAAACTGTACTTTTATTATATTTTACCATAAAAATAACATATATGAAATGATATCATATTTATTATTTCATAAAATGTAAAAAGGATAACTGAAAAATTTAGTTATCCTTTTTAATAATTTATTCTTTTTTTCCTAACATATATGATATTAAAAAACCTATTATAAAATCACTAATAGACACTAATATCATAAACCCATTTCCAATACCACTATATATTCCAAAAATAGAACCTAGTATAAGACCTAGTATTATAAAATATACTGTTTGTGGATATTTATTAAATAATGTTTCAATAACTTTAGTCATTGTAATAAAACCTAATAAAACTCCCACTGCAACTACTATTAAAACAGGAATATTAAATTCTTTTACAGCATTTACTATTGGATAATACATACCTATCATAATTAATATAAATGATCCACTAACTCCTGGCAAAATCATTGTTGCAGCTGCTACAAATCCAGCTATAAGTAATATTATTATAGTTCCAATTGAAAGTTCTGATACAACTTTAATAGCACCTTCTGCCTCTCCCACAATTCCCATTATAGCTAATAAAACAAATGCTATAACAAACCAAACATAGTTTGATTTGTTTACTTGGCTTTCTGTAGCCTTTTTAAATATTAAAGGTGCACTTCCTAATATAAGACCTATAAAAAATAGATTTGTTTGGGAAGGATAGTTATCTAATAAAAATGTTATTAAATTGCTAAATGCTAATATTCCAATAGCTGCTCCAATTGCTAATTCAGCTAAAAATAACCCATTTTTCTTCCAATCTTTGAAAAAGTTAATTACTGAAGATATAATTTTATCATATATCCCTAAAACTACTGCCATTGTTCCCCCACTCACTCCTGGTATTATATTAGAAATACCAATAGCCATCCCCTTTAACATGTTTATTAAATTTTTCATTAACTACTCTCCTTTATAATAAATAATATTTTATAATAAAATAAATCCGATTATAATTTTATCATATTTTGGAATTATTTTGCATATATTCATATAATATTTACTTAATTGAAATGTATATATATTAAAAAGAGAGAATTCTATTATCTAGAAATTCTCTCTTTTCATATTAATTATTAAATCTTTATCTTAAAGTTGCACCTAATTTATATTCAAGACTTCTTAATATTTTATCATGAACTTTATTTACATCTTTATCAGTTAATGTCTTTTTCTCATCTCTATATGCTATTGCATAAGCTATACTCTTTTTACCTTCTGGTATTTGAGCTCCTTTATAAATATCAAATAACTTTACTTTTTCAACTAGATTTCCTCCAGCTTTTCTTATTGTATCTTCTATTTCTTGAACTAAGACTTCATCATTAACCAATAACGCAATATCTCTTGTTACTGCCGGGAACTTTGGAAGAGGTTTATAACTCTTTGTAACTTCTGCATTGTCAAATAAAACATCTAAATCTAACTCAGCTATATAGCAATCTATATCTACCCCATATTCTTCAGTTACATCTGGATGAATTTCTCCTAAAACACCTGCTTTAGATTTTCCTACCATTAATGCTGCTGTCTTTCCTGGATGATAACTTGGATTTTCAGATTCTCTTACATATGAAACTTTAGTTACACCAAGTCCATCTATAACATTCTCTACTATTCCTTTAATGTGTAAATAATCACATTCACCATATATTCCTATAGTTAATACATTTCTTTCTTTAGGTAATTTAGTTTCATCTTCATTTGGAATATACACCTTTCCAACTTCAAATAATCTTACATAATCATTATTTCTTGAATAATTTCTACCTAAAGATTCCATCATAGAATGAATAGTTGTAGTTCTCATTACAGAGTAATCTTCTCCAAGTGGATTTTTAATTTTAACTACATTTCTAAGTTCACTATCCATAGGTAGCTTAATTTTATCAAAAACCTTTGGTGAAACAAATGAATAACTTATTGATTGATTAAGTCCACTTGAAATCATAGTATCTATTACATTTTCTGTTAATAATTCACTTTTATATTTAGGCTCTCTTTCTGTTGAAACCTTAAATATAGTTGTAGGAATGTTATCATATCCATATATTCTTGCTATTTCTTCTGCTATATCTTCTTTAATTGCTATATCAATTCTAAATGTTGGAATAGTTACAATTAGATTTTCTCCTTCTATAGCTGTATCTAAATCTAAAGAATCTAAGCATCTTTTCATTTCTTCCTTAGATATATCTGTTCCTAAGAAAGTATTTATCCAATTTGAATCTACTTTTATACTTCCAATTTCTTTTTTATTATTATATATATCAATTGTGCCTTCCATTATTTCACCGCACTCTAATTCTTCAATTAAAGCACAAGCTCTGTCTAAAGCTAAAGCAGCTAAGTTTGGATCTATATCTTTTTCAAATCTTGATGAACTTTCGGTTCTTAAATTTAATTTCTTTGCATTAACTCTTATATTAGTACCATCAAAGTTTGCACATTCAAATACAACCTCTTTAGTATCTTCCTTTATTTCTGAGTTTAATCCACCCATTATTCCAGCTAAAGCTATTGTATTATTATCATCTTTTATACATAAAAAGCTTTCATCTAATTCTCTTTCTATTTCATCTAAAGTTGTAAACTTTTCTCCTTGATTAGCTCTAGAAACAACTATCTTATTGCTTTTTATTTCTCTCTTGTCAAAAGCATGCATTGGTTCCCCTAATTCAAGCATAACGAAATTAGTTATGTCTACTATATTGTTTATAGGCCTAACTCCAGCTTCTAAAAGTCTTTCTTGCATCCATGATGGTGATGGAGCTACCTTTACATTCTTAACTCCTCTTGCCATATATCTTCTGCATAGGTCATCTTTAACTTCTACTTTTAATTCATCATTAATATTAGCTGAATTTTTAACAACATAAGTAAAGTTTGGCATCTTATAAGTGGATCTTATTGTAGCAGCTGTTTCTCTTGCCATTCCTAAAATACTTAAACAATCAGGTCTATTTGATGTTATTTCAAAATCTAAGATTGCCTTATTAAGGCCTAAATACTTTTTAATATCCATACCTACAGGAGCATCTTGTGGTAAAATCATTAAACCATGTACTGGTTCATCTCCAGCTATTCCAAGCTCCTCTTCTGAGCAGAACATACCATTTGAAACTATACCTCTTAGTTTGCCTTTTTTAATTTCTGTTCCATCTGCAAGTATTGACTTATGAAGAGCTACAGGTACTATATCCTGCTCCTTCATATTTGTTGCAGCTGTAACTATTTGTATAGTTTCTTCAGCTCCTATATCAACTTGGCATATCTTTAATTTATCTGCATCTGGATGCTGAGTTATATCTACAATTTTACAAGTTACAACATTTTGAATTGTATCTCCTTGTATTATTACCTCTTCTACTGCTGAACCTGATAAAGTTAATTTATCTCCTAATTCTTTTGCATCTATATTTACTTCTACATAATCTTTTAACCAATTAAATGGTACCTTCATCTTTTTTACCTCCTACTAAAATTGATTTAAGAATCTCATATCACTTTCGTATAATAATCTAATATCATCTATTCCATACTTAAGCATAACCATTCTATCTACACCAAATCCAAAAGCAAAACCACTATAAACCTCAGGATCTATTCCACAATTTCTTAAAACTTGAGGATGAACCATACCACAACCTAATAGTTCTATCCAACCACTACCTTTACATACTCTACAACCTTCACCTTGACATACAAAACATGTTGCATCCATTTCTGCTGAAGGTTCTGTAAATGGAAAGTGATGAGGTCTAAATTTAGTTTTAACCTTATCTCCGAACATTTTCTTTGCAAATAATTCTAAAGTACCTTTAAGATCTGCAAAAGTTACTCCCTTATCTATAACTAACCCTTCCATTTGATAGAAAATTGGTGAGTGTGTTGCATCAACGGCATCTGATCTATATACTTTACCTGGTGCAATCATCTTTATCGGCGGTTGTTGATCTTCCATTACTCTTATTTGAACCGGTGAAGTTTGAGTTCTTAATACTAAATTATCATTTATGTAGAAAGTATCTTGTTCACTTCTTGCTGGATGATTCTTAGGTATATTTAAAGCTTCAAAGTTATAATGATCTAGCTCTACTTCTGGACCTTCTTCTACTGTGAATCCCATTGAAATAAATATATTCTTCATACTTTCTAATGTTAAATCTAATGGATGTCTTTTACCTATAACATTTTTTTTACCTGGAAGAGATATATCTATTACCTCTGATGCTAACTTAGCATTCTTTTCTTTTTCCTTAATTCCTTTTGAAGTTTCTTCAATTTTATCCTCTACTTCTTTTTTAATAACATTTACAAGTTTACCTACAACTGGTCTTTCTTCAGCTGATAAAGCTCCCATGCCTCTTAATATAGTAGTTAATTCTCCCTTTTTACCTAAATACTTAACTCTAATTTCTTCAAGTACTACACTACTATTAACTTCTTGTAACTCTTTAAATGCAGCTTCTTTAATTGCTATTAGTTTTTCTTGCATTTTCATATCCTCCTTATTTATTAATTAATACTAAAAACAGTTTTAATTTAATAATTAATTTTGCGTATAAAAAAACTCCATCCCATAAAAGGGACGGAGTATCCGCGCTACCACCCTAATTAGTTTTAAAGATATACATGCTTTAAAACTCAACTTAATTAAAATAACGGTATTACCGCTAGCAACTACTCTAATTTCATAGCTAGAACTCCTGAGTGAACTTCAATATAAATCTATTTTGAAGTAGCTTTCAGTCTAAGACCACTTCTCCCTGAAAAATTCATTATATCTACTCTCTCATTCACTGTCTTTACATATTTATTTACAATTCATTATACAAATAAAGCTAATTAAATTCAATAGAAATTTTTATATAATCTATTATTGTAAGTTTTGTCTAACCTTTTCAAACAATATTATAGATGTGGCAACTGCAACATTTAACGATTCAGCACCACCAGGCATAGGAATTTTCACTTTCTTATCTGATAAAGAAAATATTTCTTCACTTATACCATTTCCTTCATTTCCAACTGATAAAATTACTTTTCCTCTTAAATCTTCCTTAAAAAAATCTTTTGATTCTTCTAAAGATGTTGAAACAAGACTAAAACCTTCATTTCTTAACTTATTTAAAAAATTTAAATTTTCATCTTCATATATTATTGGTACATAAAAGATAGAACCCATAGTTGATCTTATAGTTTTATCATTATATATATCTACTGTGCCTTTAGTTAATATTATTCCATCTACTCCTGCTGCATGAGCTGTTCTTATAATAGTTCCTAAGTTACCTGGATCTTGAACCTTGTCACATAAAAGGTAGAAATCACCATTTATTTCCTTAGGCATTTCTCTATTCTTTACTACTGCAACAACACCTTGAGGATGCTCTGTAGAAGTAAGTTGTGATATTAGATTCCCACTAAGAACATATATTTTACTATTTTTATCAATATATTCACTTAAATATTCATTTAACTTATTTTGTGATTCTTCTGATAGAATAATATATTCAACCTGCATATTAGCTTTAAAAGCTTCTTCTATAAGCCTAAACCCTTCGATTATATATTTACCTTCTTTATTTCTATTTTTCTTTTCTTTTAACTTCTTAGTTGCTTTAAATAAAGCATTATCCTTACTTTCTATATAAATCAATTTGCACCTCGTTAATTTAATTTAACAATTACACCTTCTAATTTACTTAAGTCTTCAGCTGAACCAATAGCAACTATTACATCCTTAGCATTAACTTTATCTTGTGCTGATGGTGTTAAATTAATTTCATCACCATTTTTAATAGCCATTACATTTATTCCATATTTACTTCTAAGTCTTAATTCGTCAAGAGTTTTTCCGTCCCACTCATCTAATGCTTGTATTTCCATAATACTATAATCTGGTGAAAGCTCTATATAGTCTACTATACTTGCTGAAACTAAATTGTGTGCAACCCTTACTCCCATATCCTTTTCTGGAAGCACAACTCTGTCTGCACCTATTTTATATAAAACTTTAGCATGTAAATCACTATGACCCTTAGCTATTATATATTTAACACCTAACTCTTTAACTAATAAAGTTGCCATTACACTTGCTTGAATATTTGATCCTATAGTAACTACTGCAACATCAAAATTTCTTAATCCTAAAGATCTTAGGGCATTTTCATCTGTTGCATCCAATTGAACTGCATGAGTTACACTATCTGAGATTTCTTGTACTAAATCTCCATCCATATCTATTGCTAATACGTCATTTCCTAAAGCATATAGAGTTTTTGCTACTGAATGACCAAATCTTCCTAATCCTAATACTACAAATTGTTTATTTGCCATAGTTTTCTCTCCTAACCAATTAAAATCTTTCCTTCTGGATATTTATACCCTGATTTCTTTCTTCTTCTTGTTAATGCTAATGCTACTGTTAATGGACCAACTCTTCCGAAATACATCATTAACATAATTAATACTTTACCTATCTTACTTAAGTTAGGAGTCAACCCCGTAGTTAATCCTACTGTTCCAAAGGCAGAAGTTGTCTCATATAGTAAGTCCATAAATGTTGCTCCTACTTCTGTATAAGATAACATCATAGTTACTACTATTATTAATCCAACACCTATAAATAACAAAGCAAATGCTTTATATACTAACTCTTTAGAAAAGCGTCTTCCAAACACCTCAGTATCTTCTCTTCCCTTTATAACAGAAATTACAGTTAAGATTATTATACCAAATGTTGATGTTTTTAATCCCCCTGCTGTTGAGCCTGGTGATCCTCCAATAAACATAAGTAAAATAGTTAAGAATTTACCTGCCATTGTCATATCTGCAAGTGGAACACTATTAAAACCTGCTGTTCTCGGGCTTACAGATGCAAAAAAAGCGTTTAATACTTTATCTTTAAAATTCATACTTCCTAATGTAGCAGGATTTCTAATTTCAAATATAAACATTAATATTGTTCCGCCAAATATAAGTACTAAAGTCATTAATATTACAATCTTAGCATGTACTGTTAATTTTTTCCCACTTTTATAGTGATATATTTCAAGCCAAACAGTAAATCCTATACCACTGATAATTATTAATGCACTTATAACTAATATTATAACTACATTACTAGAATATCCAACTAGACTATTCCCAAATAAATCAAACCCAGCATTACAAAAGGCTGAAATGGAATGAAATATGCTATAAAATATCCCTGTCTTTAATCCATACTGTGGTATAAACTGTGTTGACATTAAAAGAGCTCCAAAAAGCTGAACTGCAAAAGTAAATCCAAATACATATCTAACCATACTAACAAGCCCTTGAAGGTTAAATGTATTCATAGCCTCTTGCATTACTAATCTTTCTCTTAATGTAATCTTTTTTCCTATCATAATTGCAATTAAAGTAGTAAAGGACATAAATCCTAAACCACCAATTTCAATTAACATCATTATAATAGTTTGACCAAAAGTACTCCAATGAGCGCTAGTATTTAATGTTACAAGACCAGTAACACAAACTGCTGAAGTTGATGTAAATAATGCATCAAGAAAATTAGTGCTTTCTTTACTAGCTGATGAAATTGGTAAGGATAAAATAATACCACCTAATAAAATAAAACTTAAAAAACCTAATGCTAAAATTTGTACTCCATTTAATTTTATCTTTTTCTTTAATTTAAACCGCATATACTCACCTCAAAGGTATTATGTAAATTATTATAGTTATAACTCTTTAACTATTATACACTATTTTGTATAAAGTATAAGGTGTTTTTTGAAATTTTTATAAATAAAAAATGCGACCTTTAGGTCGCATTATTATTACTTGTTTAATTGGCTTTTAGCTACTTCTACTAAGTCAGCAAATGCCTTTGGATCATTTATAGCTATTTCTGATAACATCTTTCTGTTCATATCAATTCCAGCTAATTTGATTCCGTTTATGAATTTTGAATATGAAAGACCATTCATTCTTGTAGCAGCATTTATTCTTGCTATCCAAAGTCTTCTAAAGTCTCTCTTCTTTAATCTTCTTCCAACGTAAGCATTTCTTAAAGCTCTGATTACTGATTCATTAGCAGTCTTAAATAATCTGCTTTTTCCACCGTAATATCCCTTTGCAAGCTTTAAAACTTTTTTATGATTCTTACGAGCGTTTACTGCTCTTTTAACTCTTGCCATATTTTAATCCTCCTGTAAACCTATATTATAGATATGGTAATAATTTCTTCATTGCTTTTTCTTGAGTTGTTGAAACATAAGCAGCTTTTCTTAAGTTTCTCTTTCTCTTAGCACTTTTCTTTGTTAAGATATGGCTCTTAAAAGCTTTAGCTCTCTTAAGTCTTCCAGTACCTGTCTTCTTAAATCTTTTTGCTGCACCTCTATGTGTCTTCATTTTTGGCATGATAAAAATCCTCCTCTCAGATTATGCTTTTTTAGGGCCTAAAATCATTGTCATATTTCTTCCTTCTTGCTTAGCTGACTTTTCAACTATGCAAACATCTTCTAGTTTTGAAGCAAAATTATCAAGGATTTTCTTGCCTAGATGTCCTAATTCTGCTTCTCTACCTCTAAATCTAACAGTAACTTTAACCTTATCCCCGTCTAATAGGAACTTTCTAGCATTTTTAGCTTTAATTGCTATATCGTGTTCTTCGATGTTAAGACTACATCTCACTTCTTTAACACTAGTAATTTTTTGTTTCTTTTTGGCTTCTTTTTCTTTTTTAGATTGCTCATATATAAACTTACCTAAATCCATTACTTTGCATACTGGTGGCTTAGCACTTGGAGAAATCATTACCAAATCTAATTCTCTCTCCTCAGCAATCTTAAGAGCTTCAGTAGTCGCTATAACTCCTAATTGACTTCCATCTGAATCTATAACTCTTACTTCTTTCTCTCTTATATTTTCATTAACAGAATAATTTTTATTAATATTATTCACCTCCGATAAAGTATACCAATGAAAAAACACTGTATAATAAAAAGGACGGCATTCGCCGTCCTCATTATCCTATATAAACTAGATTTATAACTAGTTATCACTCGATAGATAATTACCTTACTAAGCTTTGCCGTAAGGTGAGAAACGGCTGTGTTTCTTCTTGACAAAACTTATTCTATCACCAATTAGTTTTTCTGTCAATATATTTTAAAATTTTATTTTTTCTATACTGCAAAGATTACAACCTTCACAATATTTAACTCTATCAGTAAATACATTAACTATGGTATCTAAAAATTCATTATTAATACAATTTTCCTTACCATGTATAATAATCTTTTTAGGCGCATTGGTTATAAGTCCGCTAATTATAACATCTTCCATTTTTGCATCATTATCTATTTTACACTCTGCCAATTCTTTTAAAAACTCTTGAAATATGTTATTTCCCAAATGATCTGTTATTAAATAACCTCCTCCATCTTTTATAAATATATCTACCTCTTCTAATTTACTTTCTTGAATTTCTACAAAGTATTTTAATAATTTAACAAATTCTTTATACTCTTTTTCTACCATATAATTTTCTATTACTTTATCTATAATATTTTCAATATCCCCCCTTAACTCTTTCATCCTAAAAGTAATAAATCCATCTATGTTTATTTCAAAGTTTTCCTCTAAACATTCTTTAATCTTTTCTATTACCGAATTCATTTTATTCATACAATAAACAAGATTTTCATCATTTACAGCTTCTTCACACAACAATACTTTCATTATTTGATCTTCCACTTCTAATACCTCTTCCTGTTTTAAGAAAAAATAATTATCTATTAGAAAATCAAACATTTCCTTATCTTTATATTTTTCAATTACAATTTTATATAAAATATTACTTATATATAAATTAATAATGTTCTTTATTTTTTCATTATAATCATCGTCATCACAAAGAACCTTAACAATATGAGTATTTAATTCAACACTTTCAACAACTCCAATTGTTACGTCTTTTTTCTTAAGAATAGTCCTTAAATCCTGAATCTCTCTAATAAAATCTAGGTCATCATTATATACAAGCTTTAGTACGATCATGGATTACACTCCCTTCTTAATATTAGTATGTATTAATTTTTTTACTCTATTCAAAATTATTTTTATAAAATAGTTTTATTTCAATTATAAATAGATTAAAATCAAAATATAATATACGTAAGGGGTAATAACATGTTTTGCTTTATAGATTATAGAACTACGAAAATTGAACGTGAAAATCTTCAGCGCTTAGATTTTAATTGTATTGAAATACCTAAATGTAAAAACTTATATCCAGCTATAGATGGTCATGTAGATATACAATTAAATATTTTAAATATAAAATCCAAGGAAGTAATAATACATAAAGATATTGATGAGTCTTTTAAACTAAATCTTTTAAAACAAGGAATTAGCTATATAGAAACTAACAATTCACTTTCTCCTAAATATCCTAATGATGTACTTATAAATGCCTTAATTCTGGATAATTACTTTATACATAATTTAAAATTTACAGACTCTAATCTTTTAAAGACTCAAGATAATAAAATTAAAATACATGTAAAACAAGGTTACACCAAATGCTCATGTCTCCCTATAAATGAAAAAGCACTTATCACTAATGATACATCCATATATAAAGAGCTTACAAAAAATGATTTTGATGTTCTTTTACTTCCACCCGGTGATATCTCTTTGCCTGGTCTAAATTATGGTTTTATAGGTGGAACTGGTGGAATGATTTCTAAAAATACTATAGCCTTTTTTGGAAGCTTAGATAATTATTTATATGGTGAAAAAGTTAAAAGCTTTTTATATAAATATGATGTTTATCCAATATATCTATCAGAAGGAAAGCTTAATGATAGAGGTAGTCTCTTAATACTATAGCTATCTTATATAGTACGTTAATAAATAATAAATGTTGATAAGAAATATTAACTAAAATATTTCTTTTAAACTACATTCTTTTCTTTCTATATAAGATAAAATTTCTTTTATATCTTTATATTGACAATTAGCCTCTTTTTCTATTTTTCCTAATATTGATTTAAGTTCACAAAAGATATTTTTTCTATCTTTTGTGTCTTTATTACCTCTTCCTAATTTATCACAAGTAAATATAAGCATTAAATCTTTTATATTATTAGTATCAATAAGTCCTTTCATATCTCCAAAAGGTAAGTTCTTATCTATATAAATATGATGCATATGAAATTTAACTAACGTCTCTACCCTTAAATTAAACCTTTTATCACTTGATACTAATGAAAGTATATCTCTTACTATGTTAGCGCCTGCTGTATCATGATCATAAGATCTCCATCTTCCTCTAATCCATTTTGTGTTTGTTACCTTACCTACATCATGTAAAAGAGCTGCCCACATAAAACTCCTTTTATCATCAGCAAAATTTGAAACTTCTGCTGCTTTATCTGTAACCATACATGTATGATTCCATACATTTCCTTCTGGATGAAACCTTTTTTCTTGTTCTATCCCTTCTAACTTATTTAATATATTGAATTTGCTTTCTTTAAATTCTTTATCATTTCTAATTGAATTAATAAAATATGATGGAAATTCTTCACATTTTAAAATATTATCTAATTTTTTAAAAACTTCTTCATCATTCATTTTACTACCTCCTCATAAGTTATAATAATATTATTTCATTTAATTTAAAAAATTATTAAAAGTATGTATCAAAATTCTTTAAAAAGCATAAATATATAATATAAACAATTTAATAAATGATTATGGCGCTATAGCCAAGTGGTAAGGCAGAGGTCTGCAAAACCTTTATTCATCAGTTCAAATCTGATTGGCGCCTCCAAAGTAAAAATAGCTAGTGAACTTATCACTAGCTATTTTTCATATATACATCAGCACTTAATATTATATATGTGATGCCTTTCATAATTAATCTTTATTACAATATACTTTCACTATTTTAGTTTTCCTTGTTTAAATAAAGTCTTGCCTTTTTAACTGTATTTTCTGTATTTGTATATATCCACTCATAATCAACATCTGGTATAAATACATCTACTTTACAGGTACTATCATCTAACCACACAATAGCTTCCCCTGTATCTACAACTTTAAACTCTCCCATATCTTCTATATCTAGATAAGAACCATACGGCACGTCTTCTGGCATTGCTATAACATTTTCTCCATGATCCTTTAAAGGAACTCCTATTCTATCATTATGTCCACCTTGAAGTGAGTCATTAATATTTGTATAGTAAGTTATATAAACCGTTATGTCTTTATAATTAGCTTTCTTAGTTTCTTCCTTTACAGTTTCAACCTTTGCTGACATCTCTGATATTACTCTTGGATTTTTAGCTTCGATTTTTTTTGGTGTATTTTCTATAGTACCCGGTGATAAATTAAATAGAAACATTGCTAAAGTAAGTACACCTAAATTCTGTAACATATTATAATTACAACTCCTTTTTTAGTCTTATATATTTAAGAGGTTTATTATTTACATATTTTACTATATATTTCTTTGCTATTACAAACCTCTATATTTTGTATAAAAATAGTTTAAAATCTATATTGCTTATTTTTTACAGTTTTTCTATATTTTATACAATTTTATAAGATATATTTTAATTTAAAGTACATTGCTTTTATCTCTCCTAAGACTTTTTTCGACATCTTTTTTTTACGAGTTCAAATTATAACATATTACTTAGAATTGAAAAGTGGTTATTATAGCTATTAATTAAAATTAAATTTATAAAACTCCCTTTGTTAACGTTTTTTTGAGTTTTTTCTACTAAACTATTTTTATTAATTAAATTTTTTTGCTCTAAATTGTATATTTTCGCAAAATTCAAAGAGTTAGAATTATTTCAAAAAATTAATTCTAACCCTTTAAATATCTATTTTATTTAGTTTTTATTTTCTCTAAAAGATCTCCTATTTCTTCACTTGTAAATTTATAAGATTTATTACAAAAATGACATTTTAATTCTTCTTCTTTTCCATCATTATATATTTCACTTAGTTCCTTTTCACCTATAGATATTAGAGCCCTTTCAACTCTTTCTCTAGAACAATTACATGTGTATTTTGGTTCAATTTCCTCTAAAATCTTTAAATCCATTCCTTCAAAAATGAATTCAAGAACCTTTTTTATATCTCCATGCTCTTCTAACATTTTTGTTATTGATGGTATTTCTTCTAATCTATATGTAATTAAATCTGCTAATAATTCATCTGCATTAGGCATCATTTGAATTATGAATCCACCAGCTACCTTTATTGATAAGTCTCTATCTACCAAAACTCCTAAAGAAACAGCTGAAGGTGTTTGTTCTGATACAGTAAAATAATATGCTAAATCTTCCCCTATTTCTCCTGTTAATATAGGAACTTGCCCAACATATGGATCTTTCATCCCTAAATCTTTAATAACAATAAAATCTCCATCTTTTCCAATGTATCCACCAACATCTAATTTTCCTTTTTCATTTAATGGCAAATTACCATAAGGATTTCCTATAAACCCTTTAACCTTAGCGCCTTCATAAGCAGTTACAGTTATTCCCTTAGCTTCTCCACCACCATTTATTTTTAAAGACATTACTTCTTTTTCAGATTTTAATGTTATTCCCATTAAGGCTCCTGCTGTTAACATCCTTCCTAAAGCTGCTGAAGCAACAGGTGTACATTCGTGAATCTTACTTCCTTCATTTACTAAATTAGTAGTCTCTCCTGCTATAATTCTTACCATTCCATCTTTCGCTGTTGCTCTTATAATTTTATCCATAAAATTTACCTCCAAACATTTCTAATCTTAATTTGTAACTTTTTTTACTACATACATTATTCTTTCACTTTTATCTGATACATTCTCTTTAGAATATCCAGAACATTTCTCTAAAACTTGTAAACCTACCATACTTAATATAGATTCTAAATAAGATTCCTTATAAGCTCTTTCTAAATGCTCCTCTTCAAATCTTTCATAAAACTCTCCCTTTTTTACGAAAAAAGTTAAAAACATACTTAATAAATTATCTTCAAATGTATTTTCCCAAGTATAGAACACTTCTTCTTCACTATATGTATAAATATTATTCCCTAATATTTCTGATAATTTATAATAAGAATTTATATCAAATATAAAAATTCCTTCATCGCTTAAATGTTCTTTTACTCCTTTGAAATAATTTATTAAACTTTCTTCTTCTATTATATAGTTTGTTGAATCTAATACTGAAGTTATTAAATCGAACTTTCTATTTAAGCTAAGTTCAGCCATATCTTGACATATAACTTTGCACTTTACTCTTTTTTCTTTAAACTTGTCGAAAGCCTCTCTTAACATGTCTTCTGAAAGGTCTACTGCATAATTATCTTTAAAGTATTTTGCAAGTCTTACAGTAACATTCCCAGTTCCACATGCAATATCTAAATAATTAGTAAAATCTACATTATATTTAGAGCAAACCTCAATAATTCTATTAACCATTTCATCATAATTAATATCCTCATTAATTAGTTCATCATATATTTTAGCAAATTCTCCGTATGCCATATCTCTCCCCCGTGAACTATTTTTATTTCTATTTATATCAATTTCTACAATTATATTAAAGGTAAATTTTACTTTAGTCAAATAATTATTTTCTTCCTAATATTTCATCATTAGTTGGAATCTTTAATTCTTTTTTTCGTTTAGTCATAATTCCACCAATACGCCCTGTTTCTTCTGCTGTAAGGCTTCCCCATCCATATTCATCAACCTTATCCTTTAAACCAAGCTCATCTGCAATTTCATACTTTATCTTTTCTCTAAGTATCTCTGCTGCTGATAATTCTTTATTGGATTTTAATTTAGATTTTATTATTTTTTTTAATGGTGTTTTACTCATAATATATACCCCCTAAAAATTAATATTTATATTTTTCCCAAAAGAGCATCTATTATACATCCCATTAATTTTTATAACATTTAACAAAATCTTAGACTTTTTCTACTTTTTGTATATATTAATAGTAAAGTATTGAACTTTTTCAGATATTTATCTATAGTAATAGTATGGATAATTTGTAATATTAATACTATTAACACAATTAATGATTGGGGGAATTAATAATGTACAATGTTGCAATTGTAGGGGCTACAGGCAATGTAGGTAGAAAATTTTTAGAGATTCTAGAGGAAAGAAATTTTCCTATAAAAAATTTATATCTTTTTGCCTCAAAAAAATCTGCAGGATCAACACTTAAATTTAAAGATAAAAATTTACTAGTTGAAGAAACCTGTGATGAAAATATTAAAAATAAAAAAGTGGATTTTGCTTTATTTTCTGCTGGTGGCAGTGTCAGCTTAGAATTTGCTCCAAAATTCGCTTCTTACGGTGCTATAGTAATAGATAATTCCAGTGCTTGGAGAATGGACAATGATGTACCTTTAGTTGTTCCTGAAGTCAATCCCGAAGATGTTAAATGGCACAAAGGAATTATAGCAAACCCAAACTGCTCTACCATACAAGCTATGGTTCCATTAAAAGTACTTTTGGATAATTACGGAATAAAGAGAATTATTTACTCTACTTATCAAGCTGTATCAGGTGCTGGAGTACAAGGAATAGCTGATTTACAAGATGGTTTAAAAGGAACGCCACCTAAAAAATTTCCTTATACTATAGCTGGAAACTGTCTTCCTCATATAGACGTATTTTTAGATAATGGCTATACTAAAGAAGAAATTAAAATGATTGAAGAAACAAGAAAAATTTTTCATAATCCAAACTTAAAAATTACAGCTACTACAGTTAGAGTTCCTGTATTAAATAGTCATAGTGAAAGTATTAACATTGAACTAGATAAAGAATATCAATTAAAGGATGTTTTTAAATTATTTAAAAATACTAAAGGTCTTACCGTATATGATGATGCTAAAAACTTAAAATATCCTACACCTATTATGGTTTCAGGTAAAGATGAGGTCTTTGTTGGAAGAATTAGACGAGATTTTAGTGTTAATAATGGAATTAACCTTTGGGTAGTTGCTGATAATATCAGAAAAGGTGCTGCCCTTAATGCAGTTCAAATAGCTGAATTACTTATTAAAAACAGCTAAAATCTTCATATATATTAAGGAGGGTTTTTAATGACAATTTTTAAAGGATCTGCAGTAGCTATTATAACACCATTTAATAATAATGGTGATGTTAATTATAAAAAGCTTGAGGAATTATTAGAATGGCATATTTCTGAAAAAACAGATGCAATAGTTATTTGTGGTACTACAGGAGAAGCTACTACTATGTCAGATGAAGAAAAAAAAGAAGTTATTAAATTTACTGTTAATATCATCAATAAACGTATTCCTGTTATAGCTGGAACTGGTAGTAACAATACAAAAGCTGCTATAGAAATGACTAAATACGCTGAAAACGTTGGTGTTGATGGAGCTTTAATTATTACCCCATATTATAATAAAACCACTAACAAAGGGTTAATTAAACATTTTACAGCTATTAATAATGAAGTAAATATTCCTATTATACTTTATAATGTACCATCTAGAACTGGAGTAAATATTACTCCAAATCAACTTCTAGAACTTTCTAGGCTTAATAATGTCGTTGCTATAAAGGAAGCTAGTGGAAATATTAGCCAAGTAATTAAAATGAAATCATTATGTAAAGATAATATAGATATATATTCAGGAAATGATGATCAAATAATTCCTATATTATCAGTAGGTGGTTTAGGGGTAATTTCTGTATTAGCTAATATTATTCCTAATACAGTTCACAATATGACACACTCTTATCTTAATGGTGATGTAAAAAAAGCTTTAGAACTTCAATTAGATTCATTAGATTTATGTAATAGTTTATTTATAGAAACTAACCCTGTTCCTATCAAAACAGCTTTAAATCTAATAGGAATGGATGTTGGACAACTTAGACTCCCTTTATGTGAAATGGATTCTAGTAATGAAGAAACTCTAAAAAAATCACTAAAATTTTATAATTTATTATAAGGAGATTATATGATAGAAATTATTTTAAATGGTTGCTGTGGTAAAATGGGAAAAGTTATCACTGAATGTTCCAAAGAATTTGATAATTTGAAAATTATAGGGGGAATAGATAAATATCCTTCTAATGCTCCCTACCCAATTTTTAAATCAGTAGCTGATGTTAGTTTAAAATATGATGTTTTGCTAGACTTTTCTAGATCAGATGCTTTAAGAGACTTATTAGAGATAACAAAAAAGACTAAAAAACCTTTAATTTTGTGTTCAACTGGTTATGATGAAGAAGACTTAAAATTAATAAATGAAAAAAGTAAAACTCTTCCTATATTTAGATCTGCTAATATGTCTCTTGGAATAAACCTTATAAATTGTTTGTTAAGAAAAGTAACACCTTTATTGTACGAAAATTATGATATAGAAATTATCGAAAAACATCATAACCAAAAATTAGATTCACCAAGCGGTACTGCAATTTTACTTGCTAATACAATTAAAGAATCTATAAAAGAAGAAACATCTTTTATAAATGGAAGAAATGGTCATAAAAAAAGAGAAAAAAATGAAGTTGGAATCCATGCAGTAAGAGGTGGATCTATAGTTGGAGATCATGATGTTATTTTTGCAGGTACTGGAGAGGTTATAGAAATTAATCATAAAGCAATTTCAAGAGAAGTATTTGCAATAGGAGCCTTAAAAGCTTGCTCTTATATGGGAAACATCTCAAAACCTGGTCTTTATAACATGGATAATCTTTTAGGATTGTAATAGAAAACTAGAGTCTAAAAATAGACTCTAGTTTCAGATTGTAGACAAAAAGCATTTTCTCAAGTTGGAGAAAATGCTTTTTGTTATTATATTTAAAATTAAAGAGTATATTTTTATAATACAGTTACTAAGTTTTCTATCGGAGCGATAGCTAGCACGCCTTTTCCATAATCGATTTGCCATTTTCTTCAAATTAATGCATGCATAAATAAGCGTGACCTCCATAGTAATTTTAGCCAAGCTTCTTAAATGTGTATAACGCATACCATGCTTTTCTTTAGCATCTGCAAAAACTCTCTCTATTGTTTCTTTACGAGACTTATATACAGATTTTACATATTTATCATGTCTAAGATGATTTGCCTCATCTATAAACTCTTGCCAAATATGATGTGTAATAACCTTTTGATGATTTTTACTATTAGTACATTTGTTTAAATAAGGACATTTACTACATTCACATGGATTTGATTTATATTCTCTATATCCATCTCGGTTTGTAGTACAATATTTTAAGATTTTAAAATTGTGACATATATAACAATCATTAAATTCATCATATACATAGTCATGTTTTTTGAAAAAGCCTTCTTTAGTCATAGGACGTTTGTAAGGAAGTGATGGTAATATATTATCCTTGAATAACTGTCTACAAATATATGGCGTAATATATCCCGCATCCATAGCTATAGCTATGATCTCGTCAGTAGAAAATCTATCTTTTAAATTCTCATATAATTCAATAAAGCCAACACTATCATGAATATTACCAGCTGTAACATCAAACTCTAATATATAGTTATTTTTGTCGCAAGCTGTGTGAGCAGAGTAAGTAAAACATTTCTATTTTTCATTTTTAAAAAACATACCACTATCCGGGTCAGTATTACTTTCAGTAACACCTTTCGTTTCGGCCACTTTTGTTTCTTTTTTTAAGGGTTTTTTTCCATGTTTTTTTCTATCTTCATCTATTTCTTTTTCTAATTCTTCTTGGTACTTTTTTGCCTCAATATCAATCTCTTTTTTAGTATACTTTTTCTTATTTGCACTTGCTTTTATATGTGTAGAATCTATAAATATTTCTGATAAATCTATAAATCCATATTTATTAGCTTCTTCTAAGATTTTAGTGAATATGTTATTAAATAAATTAGTATTTTTAAATCTTCTTTCATAGTTCTTATTAAAAGTAGAGAAATGTGGTATCTTTTCTGTAAATGAATATCCTATAAACCACCTATAGGCTATATTTACTTCAATTTCTCTTATAGTTTGTCTCATCGACGGTATTCCAAATAAATATTGAATCAGAACAATTTTTATTAAAACCACTGGATCAATGCTTGGTGCTCCGGACGCAGAGTATAACTCTGCAACTTCATCATATATAAAATTAAAGTCTATAGCTCTATCAATTTTTCTAACTAGATACTCTTTTGGAACTAATGCATCTACACTATTAAATTCAATTTGTAATCTATTATCTACATCTTTTTTTTGTCATCATAAAATATCACCCATAATATTTTACCAAGAAAACGAAAGGGTGTCGACTTTGTCGACACCCTGAAACTAGAGTCTAAAAATAGACTCTAGTTTTTTAGTTATATTATAAGTATTATTGAGAATACTATTTTAGTAATATAAAATTTAAGGAGGTATTTTTATGCCAAAAGATAGTCAACCTGATAATAAAAAAGCTAGAATGGAAAAATGTAATTATCAAACTCCTATTACTGAAGAAGCTCAAAACCATAATAAAAATGCTAAGAAGCATTCTATTAAAAGAGAAGGGCATCAAAGTCAACATATTAATTAAATCTATTCTTTTTTATTTTATCTTCAGTTTGTTGAAAAACCTCTGTTAAAAAACAGAGGGTTTTTCTATTATTAATTATGAATAAAACTTATATTTAAAATATCATCCAAAATAATACGAATAAAATCTAAAAGTAGCAAAGATAGTCTTGTTGCTATCTTTTTCATATTCTGCATCTAAACCAAGATATTTTGGCTTTATACTAAATACTTATTTAATTCTATCTATTCTATTTAGTATTGGCTCGCTATCGCTGACATTACCAGGGGTAACATGTACATCCATAATAATATTATTTTTACTATCTACAGTTCTATGATCTAAATAAAAGAATCCTTCTGGTTTATTATCTCTCATCATATATCCACTATCAGGATCTGTAGTACTTTTCTTAATTTGCTTTGTTTCTTCTTTTTCTTTTCTTGGTTTTAAAGGTTTTTTATTATGATTTTCTCTATCTAAATTCACATCAATATCTAGTTGTTCTATATACTCTTTAGGTGTTACTTGTACTTCAATTTTTTCAAACTTACGCTTATTAGCATTAGCTTTTATATGTGTTGAATCAGAGTAAAGAATCTTACCACCAACTAATCCTTTTTCCATAGCTTGAAGAACTATATTATCAAATATTTTTTGTGGAATATCAGTACCTTTAAATCTTCTAATTCTATTTTGACTTATTGTAGATGAATCTGGAATTTTTTCAGTAATTGAATAACCTAAAAACCATCTATATGCTAAGTTTACTTCTATGTCTTTAACTAGTTGCCTTTCGGAGCGGATGCCATAAAGATATCCTATAAATAACATTTTAAATAGTACTACTGGATCAACAGCTGGTCGACCATTTGTATGGCAATACAAATCATTAGTTAACTCTCTAATAAATGAAAAATCTATGTATTTATCAATTTTTCTTAATAAATGGTCTTTCGGAACTAATTGTTCTAGCATAACCACTTCCATTTCATTTTGCGCTTGTCTTCTTTCGTTTATCATCACCAAAACCTCTATGTAATAAATTAATATATTTTAAATTATATTACATATTTGTATAAAATTAAAGACTGCTGACACTTTGTCAGCAGTCTGAGATAAAATAAAAAAGAGTCAAAATGACTCTTTTTTATTTTATCTTATTCTTCTATATATGCTTGATCAAAGAAAACTTGACCTAATGTTGAAACTCTAAATCCTTTAACCTTAGGATCAACACCTTTTACTTTAGTATAATAGTAAAGAGGAATTAATGCACCTTCATCCATAAGGATATCTTCAGCTTTTCTGAACAATTCAGCTCTCTTAGCTGGATCTGATTCACCTTTTGCTGCCTTTATAGTTGCATCATACTCATCATTCTTTAACCCAACATCATTACTTCCACTTACTGAAGTCCACATATCTAAGAATGTCATTGGATCAACATAGTCTCCTGACCAACCATGTCTTGCAATTTGGAAGTTACCTTCATTTCTTGTAGTTTGGAATACTTGCCATTCTTGGTTTTGTATCTCAACATCAACACCTATCTTTTTCCAAGTATCTTGAAGATATTGAGCTATATTTTTATGTCCAGTTCCTTCAGAATTTATTAATATAGTCATCTTAGGGAAACCTTCTCCATTTGGATATCCAGCTTCAGCAAGTAAAGCCTTCGCCTTTTCTAAATCACCATTTACATCATAGTACTTCTTATCAGCAAAATCTTTTCCTGCTACTACTTCAATACCTTGTGGAACAAAGCTATATGCAGGTACTTGACCAGCTTTAGTAATATTATCAACTATTGCTTGTCTATTAACAGCTATTGATAATGCTTGTCTTACCTTCTTATTTCCTAAAGCTTTCTTCACTTCTTGATTTTCTATCTTATCCACATTGTTTCCAACATTAAAGCAGAAGAAATAAGTAGCAAGATTTGAATATTGTTGATATAAACCATCCTTTTTAGCTTGTTCCATTTCTTCTACTGGAATTGTATCAGTCATATGGAAATTTCCTGCTTTAAGTTCAGCATAAGCTGATACTTCATCAGTTCCTAATCTTACATCAAGAGTATCTAATTTAACAGAATCCTTATTCCAATAATTTTCATTCTTTTCGAAAACTATCTTTTCTTTCATAGCCCATTCTTTCATTTTGAAAGGTCCATTTGATATATAAGTTTCTGGTGATTGAGTCCATGCATCACCACTTGCTTCAACAATGTCTTGTCTTATTGGCATATAAGTTGGGAAAGCCATAAGTTCTAAGAAATATGGAGTAACATTTTCTAAAGTTACTTCTAAAGTTTTTTCATCTACAACTTTAATTCCTAAATTTTCTACTTCTCCCTTTCCTGTATTATAAGCCTCTGCTCCTTTTATATAATATAATTGATAAGCATATGCTGCTGCTGTTTTTGGATCTAATGCTCTTTTCCAAGCATATTCAAAATCTTTAGCAGTTACAAGTTGACCATCTGACCATTTAGCATCATCCCTTAAAGTAAATGTATAAACTAAACCATCATCCGAAATTTTCCATTCCTTTGCAACTCCTGGAATTGCCTTTTCATTTTCATCTAATCTACATAACCCCTCAAAAGCATTACTTATAATTGTAGAACCATCAACAGCTTCATTTAAAGCTGGATCAATAGTTTTTGGATCTGCTCCTAAATTGTAGATTAATGTTTTACCTGTGTCGCCTTTATCACCGCCACAGCCAGCAAGTACTGTCATCCCTAACGCAAGTGTTAGAGCAACAGCGCAAATCTTTTTAAGTTTGCTTGATTTCATTGTATTATCCCCCTTTATTTCATTTATATATATATATCATTTGCTCATAGCAAAATATAACTAATCAAAAAGATGACATGCTACAAAGTGTCCTGGCTCTACTTCCTTAAGCTCTGGATCTACTTCACCACATATAGGTTTTGCATATCTACACCTTCCTTTAAATCTACACCCTGGTGGTGGATCTATAGGAGATGGAATATCACCTTCTAATACTATTCTCTTATTTGACTTTGCAACATCTGGATCTGGAATTGGCACAGCTGATAAAAGAGCTTTTGTATATGGATGCTGTGGATTTGTATAAACATCATTACTTGGCCCCTTTTCAACCATTCTACCAAGATACATAACCCCAATATGAGTTGATATATGCTTAACCATTGAAAGATCATGAGCTATAAATAGATAAGTTAACCCAAATTCTTCTTGTAATTCTTCTAGCATATTTATTACTTGTGCCTGAATCGAAACATCAAGTGCTGAAATAGGCTCATCACAAACTATAAAGTCTGGTTCAACAGCTAATGCTCTTGCTATACCTATTCTCTGTCTTTGA
Source organism: Clostridium septicum (assembly GCF_003606265.1). Taxonomy (NCBI): domain Bacteria; kingdom Bacillati; phylum Bacillota; class Clostridia; order Eubacteriales; family Clostridiaceae; genus Clostridium; species Clostridium septicum. The sequence continues at coordinate 3,154,258 of NZ_CP023671.1, read as the reverse complement.
CCACCTGAAAATTCATGAGCATATCTATTTATATGGTCTCCATTTAAACCAACTTTATTTAAGAGATATCTTATTCTCTCAGTTCTTTCTTTTCCCTTCATAATTCCATGAATATCTATAGCTTCTCCTATTATATCCCCTACAGTCATTCTTGGATTTAAAGATGCATATGGATCTTGAAATATCATTTGCATTCTTTTTCTTAAAGGAAGCATTTCCTTTGGAGAATATTTAGTAATATCTTTTCCCTCAAATATAATTTGTCCTGCTGTTGCTTCATATAAATTTAGTACAGTTCTTCCTGTTGTAGTTTTTCCGCAACCAGATTCTCCAACTAAACCTAATGTTTCTCCTTTATTTATAGTAAAAGATACCCTATCCACTGCTTTAACGTAACTTTTTTTACCTAACAATCCTTTATTTGCAGGGAAGTACTTACAAAGATCCTTTACTTCTAAAAGCACTTTCTTATCTTCCATTACTCTTCCCTCCTAATTGATGATTCTACTTTTGGAGCATTTTCATGACATAACCAACATGCTGCTTTATGTCCCTCCGCTATATCAAATAATGGTGGTTGTTTTTGTAAACATACCTTCATTGCATATTTACATCTTGCTGCAAATGGACATCCAACTGGTGGTTTTAAAAGATCTGGTGGTTGTCCTTCTATTGGTTGTAACTTTTCTTTAACATCACTTTTAGGATTTGGTACACTATTTAAAAGCCCCCAAGTATAAGGATGTCTTCCTCTATAAAAAATATCTTCTGTAGTTCCAGTTTCTACAACTATTCCTCCATACATAACGTTAATTCTAGTACAAAGATCTGCAACAACCCCCAGATCATGTGTTATTAATATTATAGAAGTATTTAATTTTTCTTTTAAATCCTTCATTAAATCTAATATTTGAGCTTGAATTGTAACATCAAGAGCTGTAGTTGGTTCATCGGCTATTATAAGCTTTGGTTCACATATTAAACTCATAGCTATCATAACTCTTTGTCTCATACCACCTGAAAACTCATGTGGATATTGCTTCATTCTATTTTCAGGGCTTGGAATTCCAACTAATTCAAGCATTTTTATAGCTTGATTCCAAGCTTCTTTTTTACTTACTTTTCTATGCTTCATAAGAGGTTCCACAAGTTGATCTCCAACAGTAAATACTGGATTTAAAGATGTCATAGGATCTTGGAATATCATTCCAATATCATTTCCTCTTATTGATTCCATTTCTTTTTCTTTAGCAGTAGAAAGATCCTTGCCATTAAAATAAATCTCTCCACTTACAAGTTTTCCGTTATCTGATAATAATCTCATTATAGACATCATAGTTACCGATTTACCGCAACCTGATTCTCCAACTATCCCTAAAGCTTCCCCTCTATCTAAGTGGAAAGTAACTCCCCTTACCGCTTGTACTTCTCCAGCATGTGTTGAAAAGGAGGTTCTTAAATCTTTAACTTCTAACAATTTACTCATTCTCTATTCCCCCTTATCTTTTATGTTTTGGATCTAAAGCTTCTGTTAATCCATCACCAAGCAAATTAAATGATAATATAATTAAACATATTGCTGCTGCTGGGAATATTAATTGATATGGATGAACATATATAGCTCCCATTGCATCATTTGCTAATGTTCCTAGTGATGCAAGTGGCGGATTAATTCCTAATCCTATAAAGCTTAAGAAAGCTTCTGTAAATACTGCTTGAGGAACTAATAATGTCATTGTAACTATAATTGATCCTATACAGTTTGGTATTAGATGTTTAAATAATATTCTAAACTTTGATGCTCCTAATGTTCTGGCTGCTAAAACAAATTCTTGTTGTTTTAGTTGAAGAATATCACCTCTAACTATTCTAGCCATTCCAACCCAATAAGATATTGAAAGAGCTAGTATAATAGTTGATATTCCACTCTTACCACTAGTAGGATCATAAAATGCAGCCATTATTAAAACTACATATATAAGAGTAGGTATTGAATAAAGAACATCAACTATTCTCATCATTAAGTTATCTACCCTTCCACCAACAAACCCTGCAACTCCACCATAAATTACACCTATTACTAAGTTAATTACTGTTGCTGCAAAAGCTATTATTAAAGAATATCTAGCTCCATACATTACTCTTACAAATAAATCTCTTCCTAAAGCATCTGTTCCAAACCAATGAATACTGTCCGGCTTCATATTAGTCTTTCCTAAATCTGTTGCATCATATGCAAACTTTGACATACTAGGTACTACAATTGCTGCTAAAATTATTAATACAATCACTATTAAAGAAACTAAAGCTACTTTATTTCTTTTAAGTCTTGTCCATGCATCTTTCCAATAACCAACACTCGGCCTTACTACCTGCTCAAAGTTCTTCTCATCTTCGCTTAAAGGAGTAAAAAGTGCTTTATCCATTTCAAAATTATTTTCCATAAATTTTACCCCCTTTTAGCCTTCTAATTTTATTCTTGGATCTATTATTACATATAATATATCTACAACTAAGTTTGCTACTACTATTAATGTACTATAAAATACTAACACCCCTAAAAGCGCACTATAATCTCTATTTATAACTGTTAGTGTAAATTCGTTTCCAAGTCCTGGAATAACAAATATCTTTTCTATAACGAAACTACCAGTTAATACACCTGCAACTAAAGGTCCTAAATAAGTAACAATTGGAATTAATGAGTTTCTTAAAGCATGTTTAAATATAACTGTTCTTCCACTTAAACCTTTAGCCTTAGCTGTTCTTATATAATCTGATTTTAAAACATCAATTAATTTACTTCTTGTTAATCTTGTTATAAATGCCATTGATGATAATGATAATGCAATAACTGGCATAATATAATTTTTCCAACTACTTAATCCAGTGGCTGGCAACAATCTTAATTTAACAGTGAAAATATATATTAACACTGCCCCTATTACGAAACTTGGTATTGTTATACCTAATGTTGCTAAAACCATACATAATCTATCTGGCCATTTACCAGCATTTAAAGCTGAAATAATTCCTAGAATAACTCCTGCTGCTAATGAAACAAGTATTGCTACTACTCCTACTTTTGCGGATTTAGGTGCTGAATACTTAATAGTATTCTTTACTTGCCTTCCTTTAAAAATCATAGACTCTCCTAAATCTCCTTTTAAAAGATTCTTCATATACATTGTGTATTGTTCACCTATTGGTTTGTCCAATCCATATTTAGCATTTAAGTTGGCCTTTATTTCTGGCGTCATTTTGTCAGTATTAAAAGGTCCCCCTGGCATCATACGAATTAGGAAAAAGGTTAAGGTAACAACTACCCATATTGTTAAAATACTAGTTAAAATTCTTTTACCTATGTACTTTACCATTTGTCGATAACCCCCATTCATCGTTTCCATCTAATTTGCATTTAATTGTTATTAATAATTATAGTATATAATTATTTTTTGTCAATTGACTCTATTAATTTTATATTCTATATTTTGATAAATCGTTAATCATCAAGGGATTTTTTTATATTTTATCAATTTTCCACCACTTTTTTAGTAAACGGTTACATTAGCATTTTTAGTAGCTTTATGCAGGAATATTTATTCATCTTGCATTTTTCTTATTATTATAATTTTTTTTTTTTGATAACTTATAAAATCAGTTATTTTTCTAAATATACGGACATTTTCGAAAATTTGTACGCATTAGATAGACATTCTTTTTTAATTTTTAGGTATAATTATTATAAAATCTTTGTATTTTATTTAGAAATGTTATGAATTTCTATGCTTTTTATTATACATAGTAAAAGTTATCTCAATATTATACATAAAAGAACTAATATTTGAATTCATTTTTTCTTAAACTTTCAATTTTCAATAAAAATAAATAAAGCTAAGGAATTTCCTTAGCTTTATTTATTAAAAATGCTTAATTTTAAACTGCACCTTCCTCACCAATAATTTCTTCTGAATCAACTTGTTCTTCATTTGCTACTCTTTCCATTTTAGAAATTGAAACTTCATAAGCAATTTTTCTAATTACTTCTGTATCACTAATCTTTTTTTGATATTCTCTACTTTGTAACCTTCCCCAAACTCTAATATTATCTCCAACTTCAAGAGTTTGACAGAATCTTGAATTTCTTCCCCATGCTATAGTAGGTATATAATCTGATTTATTATAAGCTCTATTAACAGCTAATAAAACATCTGCAATTTCCCTACCAAAAGGAGTTGTTCTATAAACAGGTTCCTTACAAATGTACCCATCCAAAAATATTTCATTTGGATTTTTACTTTTTTCAATACATGGCTCTATATTTCTTGCAAATACTGTTAGTATAAGCTTATTAGAACCATCTACAAACTTATTGTAAGATCTAAGTTGTCCTTCGATAATAATTTCTTTATCTATTGATAAATCCATATTTGATATTAATCTTTCTGAAACAGTTATATTTAAAATATCAACTGAATCACTTAACCTGGTTACCTCCACCGCAAATGTATAAAAACCCTCTCCATACATTTCATGACTAAATTCTAATTCCGAAATAACTTTTCCCTCTAAATAAATTTTGTTATTTAACATCAAGTTGTCCATCATAACCCCTCTCTCCCTTAGTATTTAAATTTTAATCGATTCCACCATATAATCCCCACACGGTATATTTCCATTATAATACAATACATGCTCTTTTTTCAATATTTTTTAATATTTTTATTTTTTTCTTTGCTCTCCCTGCTCATTTATATAATAATCTTCGTTATAAATCAGCTCTCCTACAGGCATAAATGTATATCCTGCTTTTTGTAATTCAGGAATTATTCTATCTAAATTATCTGATGTGTACTTTGCATTATTATGAAATAAGATAATTGACCCAGGCTTAACCTTTTTCATTACCCTATTATACTCTATTTCTGCACCACTTTCTTTCCAATCAACAGAATCTACATCCCATTGAATAGGTACATATCCTAAAGAGGATACTGTATTATAAGCTTTTTCATTAAAATCACCACTTGGGAATCTAAATACTTTCGGCTTTACACCTACTGTACCTTCTACTATTTTATCTGTCTTTTCTAATTCTTCTTTTATTCTGCCATCATTTATTTTAGAAAACATTGGATGTACATAGCTGTGGTTACCTATTTCATGCCCTCCTTCCTTTATTTTTATTAACTTTTCCTTGTTTCCTTCAGGATAATTAACCCATTTTCCCATAATAAAGAATGTAGCTTTTACATTATATTTATCTAGAACATTTAATATGTCTATTAAATGTTCTTCTTCTGCCCAATTTACATCAAATGTTATTGAAATTGCTTTATCCTCTCTATCTACTCTAAAAATTGGTTGTTCTTTAGTCATATATGAAAAAACTAATTTTTCATTATTTCTAAAAAATATTGACGTTATCATTGATACAACTAATAACCCCATTACTACAAGTATATGATTTCTTCTTCTCACTTTTTATTACCCCTTCTATATAATGTTATTAATTTATATTCCTTTATAACAATATTAATGACTATATTATTCCACTTTCTAAATTTTATGATATAATTATATAGACACTTTCTAAAATGGAGGTTTAAAAGATGTACGAAAACTCAACTGAATTAGCAGAAAACAAACTTCTAGTATTATATGTTATAAAATCTTTAAAGCAACCAATTACTAATACTCAATTAACGGAAATAATACTTGAAAACAATTTCATAAATTATTTTACACTTCAACAATATATAAGTGAACTTATATCATCCGAATTTTTAAAATATGTATTAGTTAATGATAAAAACCTTATTGATATTACTGAAAAAGGTATTAATGTACTTTCATTTTTTACTGATAGAATATCTCCAATAAAAAAGAAGATAATCGATGACTATCTTCTAACAATAATTGATTCAATAAAAAAAGAACTTACTATACATAGTGATTACACACTTGGAAAAAATGATTCATTTTTAGTAGATCTTCAAGCATTAGAAGATGAATCTCTTCTAATGGAACTTAAAGTATCTGTTCCATCAAAAAAGCAAGCTGTTTCTCTTTGTAATAGATGGAAAGAAAATCCTTCTGAAATTTATACAAAAATAATTAATACATTATTTACTGATGAAGATTAATATAAAGTCATGGCATTAGGTTCTTTTCCTACTGCTATGGCTTTTGTTTCTTTTGTTTTTAAATTTAATGAAAGAATCCTTCCCTTTAAATAATCTCCTATATATAATTTGTCTTTATAGCGAATTATTCCTTTTGGCATGCTACCTACATTTATTCTTTTTATTTCTTTTAGAGTATCTACATCTATAATACTTATAGTTCCATCACTAAAATTAGATACATATAAGAAATTACCATCATCCCACATGTCAACTGGCGATTTTCCAACTTTTATTCTTTTTAATGTACATAAATTCTTTATAGAAAATACTTCTACATATCCAAAAGTATCTTCTCCTATATAACTTTCACACACATAAATTTTACTTTTATCCTTTGATACTAATATTTTAGTTGGATATTCTAAAGTATCTATTTTTTTTATAACTTTGTTATCTATTCCATCAATAATTGATATGGAATTACCTTCTAAATTTGATACAAATATCATTTCTGCTTCTTTATAAATTTCTATGCTATGAGGCCATTTATCAATTGGAATTTCAAATAATATTTTTTTCTCTACTAAATCATAAACAATTATTGCATTTGATTCTCCGCATGAAATATAAAGTTTATTCTTTAATGTAGCAACATCGTTTGGATAAGGTCCTATATATATAGAATCTTCTTCTTTAAAGGTAACACCATTAATTATAGATACTGAATTACTATAATTATTAGCTGTGTATATTTTTTTATCACTTATATAGATCCCATGGGGCCCTATAGGTTTTTCTCCAAAATCTAAGGGCAAATTTTCTACAGTTAAATCTGAAATATTGACTTTTGAAATCGAATCACTTCCAGTATTGCATACTAATATAGAATTCATTTTGCACCTCCTTTTAGAAAAACCTTATTTTTAAAATTTAAGGGTCTAAAAATCACTTGATATATAATTATAATATATGCTTATTAGTATTAAATGGGACACTTTTTTATGTTTTAATTCAAAATTCCACATTTATGCTTCATTTATATTAATAAAGTATATATAATAAATAATGGAATATTTTTTGGAGGTATAGTTTATGTTTGTTTATAAAACAAAAGGAGTTTGTTCAACAGAGATTCATGTAGATGTTGAAGATAATAAAATAAAAAATGTAGAATTTGTAAAAGGTTGTCCAGGAAATCTATTTGGAATTTCAAGCTTAGTTAAGGGAATGGATATTGATTCTGCAATTGAAAAGTTGAAAGGGATAAAATGTGGAAATAAAGATACTTCTTGTCCTGATCAACTTGCTAAAGCATTAGAGGAAATTAAAAATTCATAATAATAATGCAAAATAAATAGACTCACAATATTGTGAGTCTATTTATTTTGCATCCATAAGCTTTCCATTATAAACTTTCATAGGATGTATTTTTATATTAAATTCTCTTTCATATACTCTAATACCTGCTAAATCCTTTCCAGTGGCAATTGATATTGCAACTCCTGAATTCTCTCCTCTAGCCGTTCTACCGGCTCTATGTAAGTAATCATTAGCATTAACAGGAAAATCTAAATTAAATATATGCGTAACATCAGGAACATCTAACCCTCTTGCTGAAAGATCTGATGAAACTAATATATTTATTTTACCATTTCTAAAATCTTGAAGAGATTTTTGTCTTGCTTCTTTTGATATATGAGAAGATATATTAAAGGCTGGTTTTCCATGATAATTTAACTTTTGAGTTATAATATCTATATCAGTATTATTGTTAACAAATACAATAGACTTATTAGGATTTATTGCAGCTATAAGTTTTCTTAATATTTCAAACTTATCCCTTCTATCTCCTTCTATATACATATGAGTTATTTTAGGATTTAAAGCTGGTTTTCCAGTAGCTTTAATTACAACTGGCTCTTTCATTAACTCTTTAGAAATCTTCATAGTATTATCACTTATTGTAGCTGAAAATACCATAAGCTGTCTATCTCTCATAGTTGTCTTTATTATATCTAATATTATTTTATAATTATTTTTATCTAACAAATTATCAGCCTCATCTATAACTATAGTTTTTATTGTATGAGCTGTAATCTTCTTTTTTCTTATAAGGTCTAATACTCTTCCTGGAGAACCAACTATTATATGTGGTTTCACTTCTTTAATCTTTTTTATTTGCCTATCAATATTTACATCACCAATTACAGTTAAAGAAGTTATATTAGATTTTGAATTCTTTGATAAAAGCTTAATTTCTTCCTCTATCTGCCTAACTAGCTCATGAGTTGGTGCTAAAATTATACTTTGCATTTCTCTTTTTTCACTATTTATTTTTTCAAATATAGGTAATAAATATGCTAAGGTTTTTCCACTGCCTGTATGAGATTCACCTATTAAATCTTTATTTTTAAGAAGTTCTGGTATAGCCTTACTTTGTATTTCTGTAGGTTCTGTAATACCTTGAATTTTTAAAGCTTCAACTATATTAGGTTTTAAACTAAGTTCATTAAAATTATTCATATTTTTCTCCTTTGCTTTTAACTCTACATTTCATTATATACTTTATATAAAGTTAATTCTAGTTAAATAAAATTCTAAATTAAATTACTAACTATTCTAACAATGGTGTAATCCTATTTTCTTCTATATTAAACTCCTTTATTCCTTTAATAACTTTCCTAGCCATAGACTCTATGGGAAAATTTTCTCCTGGACAAAGAGTATTCCACGCATCTTTATGACCAATTATTTTATATATGTCATATTTTAATGATATATAAACCGATAACTCATAAAGACTTTCAACCTGCTCTAATGTTAATCTATCCTCTTCAAAGTTCCCTTCTAAACATATACCAATAGATTCTTTATTTTGACCTTTTGTATGTGCTCCTTCAGCTTTTTCTGGGCGTCCTTTATATATTACACCATCTTTTCTAATATAATAGTGATATCCAATTCCATTCCACCCCTTATTCTTATGTGCCTCATGAATATTTTCAGATGTCCAACCATTATTTGCAGAATGATGATATATTATTTTTCTTGGGTTATTTATATACTCTAATTCACCGTCCCAATTATAATCTATTTCCTTAATATTAAGTTCATCTCTTATTTCATTTAACTTTTTTTCATCTAATTTTTTCCCATATATATTTCTATAACTAACTTTGTAAAAATTCATAATATCATACTTAAAATATGTTATACTACATGTAACACAGGTAATTATCATAGCTATGAATAAATAAAGCCATATTTTATCTTTAACTAATAAGTTTCTCTTTTTTTTAGCCACTCTTCCCTCCTATTTTCTCGTTCCATTTTTTACCATTATATCATAATAATATTTTTTTGAACAAGTACATACTATAGGGATTATTTAGATATTTATTTACATAAAAATTTAACTTTATTTATTATTATGCTATTAATTAGTTTACTCCTCAAATTTTAAGTTTATAATTAATCTATCTTTAGCTATAATTGTATTTTTAAATACTTCTTTTGCATTATTTATATATTCATCTGGATTCATCATTGCTGGAGTAAAGTGAGTTAATAATAAAGTTTTAACACTTCCATCTTTAGCTAAAGTTGCTGCCTCTCTAAAAGTCATATGTCTATTTTTTATAGCTTTTTCTATATCTTCATCTTTTCCATAAGTACCTTCACATATAAATAAATCGCTATATTTAACAAAATCCTTTATTGATTCTATAGGTCTTGTATCTGTTATCACACTTATATAAATCCCTTTTCTCTCTTCTCCTAACACCATATCACTTAAATACTCAATTCCATTTAAACATGCTTTCTCTTCCTTTTGTAATTTACTCCATAATATCTTTGGAACATTATTTTCAATTGCTTTCTCTACATTAAATTTTCTATTTCTTTTAAAATATATTTTATATCCTAAGCAAGGTGCTGAATGCTCTAAATCTAAAGTACTTAAAGTTATATCACCACTTTCTGATACCTCTAATCCATTATTAGTTAATTTAAAATTAACCTCTCTTGGATACTCTATTATTTCTAACTCATATGGTAAATATTCAACTATTACACGTAATCCATTTACTACTTTATTAATTCCTTTTGGTCCTATAATTGTAAGTTTTTCAGTTCTACCACTATTACCTATAGTTGATAATAATCCAGTTAATCCAATTATATGATCCCCATGTACATGTGTTATACATATTATATCTATAGATTTAAATCCCCAACCTATCATCCTCATAGACACTTGTGTGCCTTCACCACAATCTATTAATATTTTTCTTCCTTTATAACTTATTAAAGTTGCTGATAAGCCTCTAAAAGGCATTGGCATTCCGCCCCCAGTCCCTAATAAACATATATCCAACATCTAAATTCACCTCAAATTTCTATAACTATATAGTTATTTTATATTTTAGTTTCTACAAATAATAAAAAGCAGTTTTTAAAACTGCTTTTTTAAAATTAGTAATTATTTTGCTAATTCAAGTGCAATTTCCATCATATCCGTAAAACTTTCCTGCCTTTCTTCAGGTGTTGTCTCTATTCCTTTAAAGATATGATCTGAAATTGTTAAAATTGATAAAGCCTCTACTCCATATTTAGCAGCTACTGTATATAACTCTGCCGATTCCATCTCTACTGCTAAACATCCATAATCAGCCCAAAGATTAATTCCTACATCTGTATCATCATAAAAAAGATCTGATGATAATACATTTCCCACTTTTATGTTTACTCCTTTTTCTATACCTTTATTATATGCTTCTAATAAAAGTTCAAAGTTTGCAGTTGGTGCATAATCCATTCCTTTAAATCTTCTTTTATTTATACCTGAATTAGTTGAAACACTTTGTGCTAAAACTATATCTCTAACATTAACATTTTCGTTTATTGACCCTGCTGAACCTATCCTTATAAGTCTTTTAGCCCCATAAAATCTTATTAGTTCGTTTACATAAATAGAATGAGAAGGTAATCCCATTCCTGTACCTTGCACTGAAACCCTTTTCCCATTATATGTACCAGTATAACCGTACATACCTCTAACATTATTGTAACATACTGGATTTTCGAGATAAGTTTCTGCTATAAACTTTGCTCTTAGAGGATCTCCAGGAAGTAAAACCGTTTCTGCGATATCTCCTTCTTTTGCCATTATGTGTAAATGTTTTGCCATAAAAAAACCTCCCTTATATATACTAAATTAATATTATCATATTAATTTCTATAAATAAATAATTTATCTCAAGAATCGTCCTCCATATTTTAACCTTTTTTTACATATTTCTTTAAGATTATGTATAACACAACATTTTTTTATAATATTCTACTTAACTTTTATAAATTTATTTGTAATTATTTTTCTCATGTCAGCAATCATATATAAAGAACCTGATGCTATTATTAAATCTTCTTCTGTTGCATCTTTTAAAGAACTATTTAATGCTTCCTCATAATCCTCATATGCATAACAATTAGAATTATACTTTAAAATCTCTTTTTTTAAATCTTCACTTAACTCTGCTCTTAAAGAATTAGGTGTAACTGAATATACCTTTTTAGCCATAGGCGTAATTTCTTTTACCATTCTTTCCACATCTTTATCAGCCAATATTCCTAAGATTAAATATAAGTTTCTATATTCAAAATATTTTTTTATATTACTTTTCAGCGTTGTTATCCCTTGTATATTATGAGCTCCATCTATAACAACTAGTGGATTTACATTCATAACTTCTAATCTACCTTTCCAAACAACTGATTCTAATGATTTTTTTATTATCTCCTTGGAAATTTTTAGAAACCCATTTTTTTCTAATATCTCTATAGCTTTAAGAGCTACTGATAAATTTAATATTTGATGTTCTCCAAGTAAAGGAAAATTAACTTCTAATTCCTCTTTATTATACTTTACTCTAATCTTTTGATATATACCATCTTCTCTAACTACATCTATAAACTCCCAATCATTTTCGTCTATAACATATAACGATGCATTTTCCTCTTCACACTTTTTCTTTATTATATCAAAAGCGTCTTTCTTTTGTGGAAATATAACAACTGGAACTTTATTTTTTATTATTCCTGACTTTTCATTAGCTATTTCCTTCAATGAATTCCCTAAAATATTAACATGATCTAAACTAATTGATGTAATAACTGAAAGTATTGGCGTTATTACATTGGTAGAATCTAACCTTCCCCCAAGTCCAACTTCAATTACCCCGAAATCTACATTTTCAATATAAAAATACAAATACATTAAACATGTTATTATCTCAAACTCCGTTGGATGATTATACCCCTCTTCAATTACCTTATCTACAGCTTTTTTTACTTTTTCCATAAGATCAGCTAATTTTTCCTTTGGTATGTTCATACCATTTATTTGTATTCTTTCTTCAAATTCCTCTAAAAAAGGTGATGTGTACATTCCAACTTTATATCCATGCCCTTGAAGTATTCTACTAATTATAGCAGTTGTAGACCCCTTTCCATTTGTTCCTGCAATATGAATTAAATTTATTTTTTCTTGCGGATTATCTAAAAGCTCTAACAACCTATAAGTTCTCTCTAAACCATAATTTGAACCAAAATTACCTACTTCTGTTATGTATTTCATCGCATCTTCGTATTTCATTTTAAACTCCCCTTATTCTTCATAAGCATTTATATTTTCTTTATTATATAACAAATTTATGCTCATTGTCTAAATATAAAATTCTAATAATAGGTAAAGTAAAATATTTTATTTTACTACTTTTCATATCTATATACATACTTTTAAATATGTTATATTATCATTAAAAAAACTTTTAGGAGAATATATATGAATAATTTAAATGCTGCTTTAAACTTAAACTTAAATAATATTTCTATTATGGATATAAATGAAGAAAATCTAATATTATTAAAATCTGAAGATTACTATATTCAAAGTAATTTTTATTTTTGGCTTATTAATACTATAAATGAACTTGAAGAGATAAATAAAATAGAAGAATTAGCATATGCTAACTATTTAATGTCTTACTTTGTATTTATAATACTTACACCTTTATGTTACGAAGAAATAGCCTTTAATCATATAAAAAAATCTATTAAATTAAGTAAAAAAATTAAATTTAAAGAATGGCTATTAATTTTCTCAACTACTTCTAAACCATTTTTATCTACTTATGACTCAATAAAAATTGCTGAAGAAGTTCTTTCTGAAAATCCAAATAGTACATTAGCTAAAACAATTATTGAAATGTATTAATTTTTTTCTTATATACACTAAGGGCTCTAGTTAAAACTAGAGCCCTTAATGCCTTTTATCCTTTTATCCTTTTATCTTAAACATTATTTATATAATATCATAAAAACACATAAATGTATCTATTTTGTAAAAATATATTAATTTTAATTGCTCAAATAAATTTTTGTTTTATATCTATATCATTTAAATAACTTCTAAACTAAATATTTCACTAGCAACTTTTTTATTGTATAAAAAACTACTAATGATATTATTTAAAACTTTATTTTAAAGCCTCTATTCTTACTAAAACTGCATCAAGCATTTCTTGATATTTTACTCTCTTTTCTTTTTCTCCATTAATTACAGCTTCTGGAGCTTTTGATACAAAGCCTTGATTTGAAAGTTTCTTATCTATTCTTTCTACTTCACCTTGAAGCTTTTTCATTTCTTTATTTAATCTATCTAATTCTTTTTCCTTATCAACTAAGTCTAAAAGTGGCATAAATAATTCTCCACCTTTAACAACCAGAGATACTGCATTTTCTGGAACTAAAGATTTATCTTCTATAAACACAACTTCTAATGCTGATGCTAATTTTTCTATATAACTTGCACCTGATATAAAGGCATCCTTAGCTTCTTCAGTTATATAACTAATTACTTTAGCTTTTCTTGAAGGTGGTACATTCATTTCAGCTCTTACATTTCTTAATCCTTTAATTGCTTCTATAATATATGACATATCTTTTTCTGCATTTTCATTATTTAAAGCTTTATCAAATTCTGGCCAAGATGAAATTGTTATTGTTTCACCATCTGTTAAAGTAGTATAAATTTCTTCTGTAATAAATGGCATTACTGGATGAAGTAACTTAAGTCCTGTGCTAAGAACATTATAAATAACATTGTAAACTATTCCCTTTTGCTTTTCGTCATCACCATATAAAACCGGCTTAACAAGTTCTATATACCAATCACAGAATTCAGTCCACATAAAGTCATAAACCTTTTGAAGAGCAATTCCTAGTTCATACTTATCCATATTCTCTGTTACTTCTTTAACTAATGTATTTAAATGTGATAATATCCATTTATCAGCTAAACTGTAGTCTTTATCATCTTTGTATTTATCCATTAATTCTCTATCAAGATTCATCATAACAAATCTTGATGCATTCCAAATTTTATTTGCAAAGTTTCTTGCAGCTTCAACTCTTTCTGGGAAATATCTTATGTCATTTCCCGGAGCATTACCTGTAACTAACATAAATCTTAAAGCATCTGCGCCATAAGTGTCTATAACTTCTAAAGGATCTACTCCATTACCAAGAGATTTACTCATTTTTCTACCTTGTGAATCTCTTATAATTCCGTGAATTAAAACTGTATCAAATGGTGTTTTCTCCATATTATGAAGACCTGAGAATATCATTCTAGCTACCCAGAAGAATATAATATCATAACCTGTTACTAATACATTTGTTGGATAGAAGTATTCTAAATCCTCTGTTTTATTTGGCCAACCTAATGTTGAGAAAGGCCATAAAGCTGATGAGAACCATGTATCTAAAACATCAGTTTCTTGTCTTAAATTCTTTGATGAACATTTTGGGCAACTACATGGTGTTTTTTCTGAAACTATTATTTCTTGACATTCATTACAGTACCAAACTGGAATTCTATGTCCCCACCATAATTGTCTTGATATACACCAGTCTTGAATATTTTCCATCCAGTTAAAATATGTTTTTTCAAATCTTTCTGGAACAAATTTAGTTTCTTTGTTTCTTACAACATCAATAGCAGGTTTTGCTAAAGATTCCATTTTTACATACCATTGTTTAGATATTATTGGTTCTATAACAGTACCACATCTATCATGAGTTCCCACATTATGAACATGTGGTTTAACCTTAACTAATAACCCTTGTTCTTCTAAATCCTTAACCATTTCACGTCTAGCTTCATATCTATCTAAACCTTGATATTTTCCACCTAATTCGTTAATAACCCCATGATCATCCATTACTTTTATTTCTTTTAAACCATGTCTCTTACCAACTTCATAATCATTAGGATCATGAGCTGGTGTTATCTTAACAGCCCCTGTTCCAAATTCTATATCTACATAGTCATCTGCAACTATTGGAATTTCTCTATCTGTTAGTGGCAGTTTTAATGTTTTTCCAATTAAATGTTTAAATCTATCATCATTTGGATTAACTGCCACAGCTGTATCTCCAAGTAATGTTTCTGGTCTTGTTGTAGCTATTTCTAAATAGCCACTTCCATCAGTTAATGGATAATTTATATGCCAGAAGTTACCTTCTTGTTCTTGATATTCTATTTCTGCATCTGATAAAGCTGTTGTACATTTTGGACACCAGTTAGTTATTCTATTACCTTGATAAATAAGTCCTTCATTATATAGTTTGACAAATACATGTTTAACAGCTTTATCTAGATTTTCATCCATTGTAAAAGCTTCTCTAGTAAAGTCTGCAGAACATCCCATCTTTTTAAGCTGAGTTCTTATTCTATCCCTGTATTCATCAGTCCATTCCCATACTTTTTCTAGAAATGCTTCTCTTCCCATTTCCTTTTTAACTAATCCTTTTTTTAGAAGCTCATTTTCAACTTTAACTTCTGTAGCTATACTTGCATGGTCTTGTCCTGGAAGCCATAGTGTACAATAACCTTGCATTCTCTTAAATCTTATTAACATGTCTTGTAATGTATTATCTAAGGCATGCCCTAAGTGAAGCTTACCTGTTATATTTGGTGGTGGCATAACTATTGAAAAAGGTTTCTTATTTTTATCAACTACAGGAGTAAAATATTTTTTTTCTTCCCAAGTTTTATAAATTCTTTCTTCAAACTCTTTAGGATCATATGTTGTTGCTAAATTTTTCTTTTCAGTCATTTTATTCCTCCCTTTCTAAATTTAAAGCAATTACTAGTAACTTTATATATATTATAAAAGATTGGTGATATTTAATTTGAAGGTTTCATATAATTAACTTATAATTATGTAAATTAATAATATGGTTGAAGGTTCATATATTAATTTAAATCTTAATTTTAAATAAAATAAAAAAAGCCTTCATCACAAAAGGACGAAGACTCGCGGTACCACCTTTTTTCCTAAATTTATAATAAATTTAGGCTCTTTACATAATAACGACTAAGAAAGCCGCCTTTGCCTACTTAAGTTCAACAAAGATACTCAAAAGCTACCTTCAGGATATCCTGTATAGAAGGCTTTCAGCCAAGACCTTCTTCTCTTTTTATACTTAATATTCCCTACTCCTCTTTTTCACTGCTTTTAAAATATTAGATTTTGTAAGGATATAGTATAATATAATAGTTTATTTGTCAATATTCTATTAGTTATTTAGCCATTCATAAGTTTTATTTGGATTTTTAGAATGATCATAAGCGCCTATTTTTTCTCCATCTATAATACCTAAATCCGAATTATCT
This sequence comes from Clostridium septicum, assembly GCF_003606265.1. Lineage (NCBI taxonomy): Bacteria > Bacillati > Bacillota > Clostridia > Eubacteriales > Clostridiaceae > Clostridium > Clostridium septicum. The sequence goes on along the minus strand of NZ_CP023671.1, from coordinate 3,137,389 downwards.
TTAGGGTGCATTTTCCTTTCTTTTGCCTTTGATTTAGGTCTATCTTTAAGTCTATTTTTATTATTATCCATTTTTATTTCACCCCTTTAAATTTTAAAGTCTTTTCTATCATGTTCCTTTGCCTTTGGTTCCCCAAAGCATGCTTTAACACTTTCTACTTGTGGATTATGATTTACATGTTTTTTATGACTATTTTTACTTTTAGAATTCATTTATTTCACCTCATCTACTAAGATTTATAATAATAAAACAATAAAATTGCTTCATTTATAGAATGTGCTAAAAGTTAATATTTATTTTATATAAAGTAACACAATAAAGTAAAAAAGTGGCTTAAGCCACTTTTTTAAAAATCTTCTCTCCATTTAATTGTTTTAATAAACTCTTTTACATATTCTTCACTCATATTAGGATTAATATTTTCTTCATGAGATATAGTAATTACAGACATTGCAATAGCATACTTTACTGTTTCCTTTAAAGAAATTCCATTCATATATCCATATCCGATTCCAGCTACAAATGAATCTCCTGCTCCTGTAACATTTTTAACTTCTACTTTAGATGATGCTATTCTGCCTTCTTCTTTAGAATTTTTATAATAAATTCCATCTTCATCAAGACTTATAAAGATATTTTCAACGCCTAATTTAGTAAAATATTCACCGGCTTTATGTAAATCTTCAGTACCTTCTATCTTAAAACCACATAACATTTCTGTTTCTAGTCTATTTGGTTTTATTGTATGAAAATATTTTATTAAATGCTTTATTTTAGCCGCTTTACTTGCTGATACTGGATCTAAAATAAATTTAGTTTTTCCATTAAATTTTTCTAAAATATATTTCATTAGCTCAGGATTATCAGCGTCTAATATAGTGTACTCTGAATTCATTATTATTTCTTCTTTAGAATCAATAAATGATGTATCCATCTTTTCAATACTTTCCATATCAACTATAGCTGATTCCATTTCTCCAGACTCATTTAAAATTGCCATATATGTAGGTGTATATTCATCTTTTAATATTAAAGAATGTTCCATGCTATATCCTATTTCTTTTGCATTGGTTAATATATTTCTTCCTTGTTCATCATCTCCTAATATAGAAATAAACTCAGTGTTAACATTAACCCTTGCTAAATTTTCTGAAATATTTCTGCACACACCGCCTAAAGATATCTTTATATTTCCTGGAATTGAATCTTTTGGGTTATACTTTTTTCTGCTAAACCCTATAATATCTACTATGGATGCTCCTAATACTAATATATAAGGACTATTTTTTATCATACTATCTCTCCCGCTCATTAAATTCCGTTACATTAATAGAAACATAAGTATATTATATTAGAGAACTGCTAAAAAATAAAGGGGAATTTAAAAACTTTGTCGAAAACCTTTACTTGAGGAGATATTTAAAGCTGTATAGATTTAAATTAAAGAATACATTATAATTTATTCTTTAATTTAAAAATATTTTACTGAATATATTTTTAATATATAGTCTATAATTAAAATATATAAAATATTTTTTCCTATATTTGGAGGTTTGTAGTGGATTATTTTAATGAAGGTAATAGATTTTATAACTTAAAAGAATATAAAAATGCTATAGATTGTTATAAATTATCTATTGATAAATATGAAAATGTAGCTTGCTCTTTATATAATTCTGGTGTTTGCTACATAAAATTAAAAGATTTTAATAATGCTATTTCTATGATAAAAAAAGCTCTTGAACTTCAAAAAGAAAGTAAATATTTTTTTAATTTAGCTTATTGTTATGCTATGCTTGAAGATACTAATAAAGCTTTAATTTATTTTAATATAGCATGGTCATTAGATGATAGTGATAACGACTGTGAAAAAGCAATTAAATTAATTATGTCTAAAAAAAAGAAAGCCCTATAATAAGGCTTTTTTTATTTCCATTCTCCTGCTATAGATTCCTTTATATGCTCTTTATCAAAATCTATGGTGTCAAAATAATCTCCTGATTTATAAAATGTTGGATCAACCTTTATCCATTTGCCCTCATCTTTCAAATAAACTTCATTCCATGCATGAGGACCAAAGTTTTTGCCATCAAATCCTTGACCTGTAACAAGCCTAACTCCTAGATTTGCTTTTTTTGCCATTGCTACATAAAGACATGCATAATCAAAACATATGCCTACTCTACTTTCAAAAGCCTCTTTAGCTCCACTTTTTGAAAGCTTTTCATTGTTTAAAGCCTTTTCTGCTTTATAAAAATCATACTCTATGTTGCTTCCAATCCAAGAATATATATTCTTTGCTTTTTCTCTATCTGTTTTAGCATTAGAAGTTAATTCAATAGCTTTATTATCAATTTCCTTTGTTGATTTTATTCCTTCCTCTAGGGTAACTCCATTATAGTAAACAATAAAATTTGAATTTACTGATGCATAATCTTTTATATCATTATTTAAAATTATTGGTCTATTTGCCGAAATAAGCTTTTCTAATTTGCAATACGCACTTATATCACTAAAAAGATTAAGCTTAATTCCTCTATTTATAGTATTATTAAAAGTTATTACTGCAACAAATAATATAAGTATAATTACAAAACCTTTCAAAATACCAAATATAAATGAGGATGCTATTACTTTAACTAATCCTCCTGAAAGTAACTTTGAATACCCTTTAACAAGAGGACTAGATAAAAACTTTAAAAATTGATATATTATAATCTGTATTAAGAAAAAAATCATTGCTAAAGCAACAATATTAAATAACTTATTATTAATATTACCTATATGTAGATAGTTATTTTGTATCTCTAATATTTTAATAATAAGTCTATCTAAATTTAACATCAATATTATAAGTGAAATAAATATTGAAAAATAATAAATCAGTCTATCTAAAGCATATTTAGAGTTTTTTTCTTGAAGTGATGCACTAGTACTCCCCTTAATTGCCCATATAATTATAAAAAGGCATAGCCCATAAGCTAAATAAGTACTCATGTATATCCTCCTTAATATATTTCTTCGTTATTTACAATTTTCTTAACTATTTCTGATACAATATCATATTCATATCCTTTTGAAATTAAAAATCTATATAATTTTTGAGATAATTTATACTTATCTCCTTCTCTTTTTTTTAATATACTGTATTTCTTTTCAGCAAGTAAATATGCAACTTCTTTTTCTGAATCCTTATCAATATTTGATATTTGATCTTTTATTAATTCTTCACTAACACCTTTTTTAGTAAGTTCATATTTTATTTTATTAGCACCTTGCTTTTTTATTTTATCACTTACATACATTCTTGTATAATTCTTATCATCTATAAAATTGTATTCCTCTAAAAATTCTATAGTTCTATCTATTGTATTTTCATCATAACCCTTTAAAAACAATTTATCTTTAATCTCTTTCTGAGTTTTATAAGTTTTTTCAACTATTCTAAGTGCTGCCTCCTTGCATTTAATATAACTATCTTCTTTTGCCACTTTTTTTATTTTATCTATATCTATTGTTTGTTTTAACTTTAAACCTTCTTTATATACTAGTTCTGAACTTAATGAAAAGGCATATTCTTCATTTATATATATATTTACTCTATCTTTATTTCTCTTTTGCACCTCAATTTTTGTTATAACATTCATAATTATTCCCACCTTATTAAGATTTTAAAATATGAATTGTTGGTTTTTCTAAAACTTTATTTGCAACATCATAAATTTTATTTATATCTAATTCATTAAGTTTATCCATATCATTAACAAATTCATATAAATCTTCTTCATCTAAAGCTTGATGTAACATGTAATTACAAAGTTCTGCTGGATCTTCAAGTGTAGTAATTACTGCAGTTTTATGAATCTTTTTCATAAGATTTAAGTCACGCTCACCAATTTCTATACTTCCATTTTTAACACCTAAAATAGTTTCATCAATTGCTTCTAAAGCACTTTCTATATCTTCTTCACTTACTGCTGTATATATAGAAAATGTTTTTACACCTTTTGTCATGTCTAAATTAGTATATATATCATATGCAAGTCCTCTTTTTTCTCTAACTTCTCTAAATAATAAAGAGTTTGCACTTTCACCTAATCTATGATTTAAAATTCTAAAAGGTAATTCTAGATTTCTATCTAGTCCATAAAAAGTATATAAATAAGTTATTGTACTTTGCTCAATATTTTCTTTATTTGTTACAAATTTTATTGGATTATTTTCTTCTTCTATTACCTTCAGTTTTTCTACATCTCCTTTTTTCCAATTACCAAATCTTTTTTTTACTTCTAAAAGAGCTTCTTCATGCTCAAATGAAGATACTATTGTAATTACTGAATTATTAGCCACATAATATTTATTATAATACTCTATTAAATCATTTCTTATAAACTTCTTAACTGTTTTATCTAATCCTGCAACATCATACCTCAAAGGACTTTTTTTAAAAGCAATTTCATTAGTTTTTTTAAAACTAAAATCTTCTACATCATCTTTTCCAGTCCTTATTTCAGCTAATATTACTCCTCTTTCTTTTTCAACTTCTTCTTCACTAAATGTTGATGCTACTATCATATCTCCTAATATTTCTATAGCATTCTTTATTTCTTCCTCTAAACAACTTATAGTATAAACTGTTACTGCATAATCTGTATATGCATTATACTCTCCACCTAAAAATTCTAATGCTTCATTAATTTCTTCATTACTTCTATTTTTAGTGCCCTTAAAAAGCATGTGTTCAATAAAATGAGATATTCCTTTCTCATCACCATTTTCATAAAGTGATCCCACTTTAATCCCTACATTTATTGCTGCTATTTTTGTATCCTTTTTTATTGTAATTACTTCTAACCCATTATCTAAAAGATGTCTTTTAACATCAAAATTCAGTTTTAACATATATCCTTGCACCTATTCCTTACTCTTTAACTAATATTATGATTATATATTATTTCTTATACTTTATAAACAGATTTCTTGTTATAAAACTTTATATGTTAAAATATATTCATAGATCCTAAAAGTAACATATCCTATCATGTATTGGATTCTGATTTTCTTCAAATACGCGAATACATTATTAAAATTTATTAAAAGACTGTCATTGAATAGAATTTCTATGGATTATAATAATTTCAACCTACAATCTTATTCAATAGATGAATTAAAATAATATTCATAATCCTAAAAATAGAAGTTTATTTCTATTTTTAGGATTATTTACTCTTTACCCTTTTTAATTTGGGAATTATAATTATAATAAATAAAATTTTAAAGGAGTATATCATGCAAAAAAACATTCTAATTGTTGAAGACGAATTAAGAATAAGATTTCTACTTAGAGATTATTTCCTTAAAGAAGGATTTCATATAATAGAAGCTAGCGATGGAGACGAAGGAATAAATGCTTTTTCTAATAATAAAATTGATTTAGTTATATTAGATATTATGATGCCTAAAGTTGATGGTATAACAGTCCTAGAAATTATAAGAAAGTCTTCTGATGTTCCTGTAATACTTCTTACTGCTAAAGGTCAAGAAGAAGATAAGCTTTTTGGATACGAAATGGGAGCTGATGATTATATAACTAAACCTTTCTCCCCTAAAGTTCTTATTGCTAAAGTTAAAGCATTACTTAAAAGAACTTCTGAAATATCAGATACAAACAATAAAAATTTTAGTGGATTAACAATAAATAGACTTTCCCATGAAGTTAAAATAAATGGAAACTTAGTTAACCTTTCTCCTAAAGAATTCGAACTTATAACATATCTTGCTGACAATGAAGGCATTGCTCTTTCGAGAGATAATATTTTAGATCATGTTTGGGGTATAGATTATTACGGTGATATACGAACTGTAGATACAAATGTCAAAAGACTTAGAGAAAAACTTGGAGATAAAGCTAATCTTATTGTTACTGTTAGAGGAAGTGGTTATCGTTTTGAAAGTAAACATGAATAAAACTATATCAAAAAAACTATTTACAATTACTTTCGGACTAATTCTTTTAGTTATACTCTCTAGTGTATTTTTTCAAGTAACATTTTTTGAACAATATTATTTAAAACATAAAACTAGAGATTTAGCTAATGAAGTAAATAAATTTAAAGAGTTATATTCATTTCAGATATATAGTGAAGAAACACTTAAATCTGCTTTATCTAGATATGAACAGGAAAATAACTCTAGAATAGCTATATTCTCTGTAAATGGTGAACTTAGCTATTTATCAGATTATAGAAAAGGAGTTGATGATTTAAGAACATTAACTCAATTCTGTGCTGAGCTTATTAATAATAAAGAACTTATTTATGATGTTATTTCTACTGGAGAAACTAAACAAACTATTTTTGAAAATGAAAGTAGTGGATCTAAAAAAATAGGTATAGTATCTCCTATGTCATTAAAATATAAAAATGATTCCATTATTATTTCTGTGTCTTCTATACAACCTATTCAAGAAGCTGGATTAGTTATAAAAGATTTTTATAAATATTTAGTTGTAGGCTTCAGTATAATAGGGATAATTTTATCCTCAATTTATGTAAATTTAATTACAAAGCCCCTTGTCAAAATTAATAAAGTAGCAAAGAAGATGTCTTCAATGGATTTTAGTGTTAAATGTGAGGTTAATTCAGAAGATGAAATTGGTAACCTTGCTAAAACATTAAATTTCTTATCCTCTAACCTTAATAATGCATTGGAAGACCTAAAACAAAAAAATAAACAATTAGAAAAAGATATAGAAAAAGAAAGAAAACTTGAGACTTTACGAAAGGACTTTGTAGCTGGAGTTTCTCATGAATTAAAGACTCCTATTGGTATTATTGAAGGATATGCTGAAGGATTAAAAGACGGTATTGTAGAAGGTGAAAATGCTATAGTATATTTAGATACAATAATAGATGAATCAAAAAAAATGAGTAAACTTGTTTCTAATATGCTTGAACTTTCTAAATTAGAGTCCGAAACTATTGAACTTCATTTAGAAGATTTTAATATAATAAGATTAATTAAAAAAGTTACAAAAAGTTTGTCTTTAGAATTCCAATCCAAATCTATAGATGTTATATTTGAAAACACTTTGCCTTACGCTTATGTAACTGGTGATATATTTCAATTAGAGCAGGTTTTTACCAACTTATTAACTAATGCTTTTAAGTATAGTCCAGCTAATGAAAAGGTAATTATTTCTCTTAATAAAAATGATAATAAATATATTATTTCTATAGAAAACACAGGTTCCCATATTCCAGAAGATGAACTTGAAAATATTTATGCAAAATTTTATAGGTTAGATAAAGCAAGAACAAGAACAGATAATAGCAATGGCCTTGGATTAGCCATTGTTAAAAGAATACTTATAAACCATAAAAGTAAATATTTAATAGAAAATACCCTTTCTGGAGTTAAATTTACTTTTTCTCTTAATGAATCTAAAGAAGAACTAGAAGATTTTTAATAAAAAAGTAGTAGATTTTTTAAATCTACTACTTTTTCTTATCCTTCCACATAATTAAAATTCTCCACTTTCTTTATATTTTTACACTCTGGACACATAACTAAACTATTTTTTTCTGTACTGTTTAAAATATGTCCACACTTATTACATTGAAAAGATAAATTATTTTTTGCCATTAATATCACTCTCCTAAATTATTTTTTATAGTAACAATTTCAATACTTATTCATTTTACCACATGTTTTGTAATTTTATACCATTTTTTTAGTTTTTATTAAATTTATTTCTAATTTTATTAATTAAATCATTTAGCCTTCTCTAAATACTTCTCTGCTGTTAGTTTAATCCCAATTGCTCCTATAGGTGCAGTTATTAAAACACTTAAAATTGCTATAGCCTGCATTACATCTCCTCCCAATACTCCCATTTGAAGAGGAATTCCAGCTTTTGCAGATTGAACCGTAGCCTTAGGTAAATATGCAATTATACAAAATAATTTTTCCTTTTTGTTAAGATTTGTGCCTATAAGTGATATTAATACACCTAATGATCTAATACTTAAAGAAAAGATTAACATTATAACTCCAATTATAAAAAAATTCCCTACTAATTTAGGGTTAATTGCCATTCCTACAAAAGTAAATAGATATATTTTCCCTATAGCCCATATTTTATTCATTATATTAAGTATCTCTTTTGAAATCTCTTCTACATAATTTCTTAGAAAAAATCCATAAATCATAATAGTCAATAAAGAATTAAAAATCTCTATTTTAAAATTTTGTTCAATAACTCTCATAATAATGCATATAAAATATGCTATCAAAACCTTTATAAAAGATTTACTTATATTTTTGAAAATATATGATGTTAATTTAGCTAATATCCATCCAATTAATATACTTAATATTATTGTAATAGGTATAAAACTTAATTGTTTCACTATAGAAATATTTTTTCCATTTATCCCTTGTAAATATACGCCTAAAAATGTTGTAAATAATGTAATTGCAATTGTATCATCTGCTGATGCACCAACTAATAACATTTGTGGAATTGATTTGTTTTCACCAAGTTTTCTATTTATAAGAGATATCATAGATGGTACTAATACTGCTGGACTTACTGCTGCAATTATAAAACCTAGAATTGCTCCTTGTATAAAAGTAAAATTTAGAAAATATCTTGATAATAAAGCTATTGTAATTCCCTCTAAAGTTGCCGGAATTATGCTTAATAAAATAGCTGGACGTCCTATTTCTTTCATTTGATTTAAACTTATTCCAAGACCCCCAATAAACAATACTGTTACTAATGCTATATCCTTTATTGCTGGTGAAATATTTATTACTTCTTTTGGTATTATATTTAAAAATGATGGTCCTAAAATCATTCCTGATATCATCATTCCTATTAACGAAGGTAATTTTATTTTCTCTATAATCTGTCCACTTAATGATGATAAAATACCAATAAATATTAAACTTAAAATAATAATTATAATTGTCATATCTCTACTCCTTTTTATTTATATTTCTTATATTTTGCAAAAAAATAGACTCCTACTCTTTAATAAAGAGTAGGAGTCATTAGCTTCTTAAGCATTTAAAGGCGAACTCCATCACCTATTTATAATAAATTAATTATACTATATTTATGTATCAATGTAAATTGTATAATATTTACATTAAATAACCAATAAATACTGTTGCTAAGCCTAGGAAGAAGAAAAATCCTAATACATCTGTAAATGTAGTAACAAACACTGATGATGCTAAGGCTGGGTCTACTTTAAGTTTCTTTAATATAACAGGTACTAGGAAACCTGAAATAGTTGCAATAATCATATTTAAAAGCATGGCAATTCCTATTACAACTCCAAATATAACTTTTCCTTCCCATATATATCCTAGAATTGCAATTAACAATCCTATTACTAGTCCAGTAATAACACCAATTCCAATTTCTTTAAATAAAACACGTTTTACATTTTTATAATTTAACTCTCCTAAAGCTAATCCTCTAACTATTATTGTTAAAGTTTGAGTACCAGCATTTCCTCCCATACCTGCAACTATAGGCATAAATGTTGCTAATGAAACAACTTTTTCAATAGTTCCTTCAAATATTCCAACTATTGAAGAAGCTAGTATAGCAGTTAAAAGATTTATAAATAACCATGGCAATCTACTTTTAACAGATTCTGATAATGTTCCATTAATTTTTTCACCTTCTGCTACGCCTCCAAGACGATGAATATCTTCTGTATTTTCATCCCTTAAAATTTGCATTACATCATCTACTGTTACTATACCTAAAAGTCTATTAAAAGTATCTACAACTGGAATTGTTAAATAACCATATTTTTCAAATATATGTCCAACTTCTTCTTGATCCATATCATAAGGAATACTTACTAAATTTTCTTGAACTATATCTGAAATTAAAGTGTCAAAATTACTAGTAACTATATCTCTTAGTGAAACTACACCTTTTAACTTATCTAAAGAATCAATTACATATAAATCATATATATTTTCTGCTTCTTTAGATGTTTCTTGCAAATATTTTAAAGTTTCTCTAACTGTCATATTATCTTTTACTGATATAAACTCTGTAGCCATTATACCTGCAGCTGTATCTGGATCATAGCTTAAAAGTTGGCGAACCATTCTTGCATCTTCTGCTGTCATTTTAGCTAAAATTTTATTTGCTTGACTTTCATCTAATATTCCAAGTAAATCAGTTAATTCATCTGATGACATTTCTTCAACAATATTTTTCTGCTTATTTTCTGAAAATTCCATAAGTATATGATATTTTTCTTCTGCATCAGCTTCATCTATAATAGATGCTATAAATTTCTCTGATAATCTATTTAATATATCTTTTCTTTCATCTATATTTTCTCTTAATACATCTAGTATATCTACTGGATGAGCACCTTCTATATATTTCATAACCTTATCTTGAGGTGCATGTAATAAAAATCTTCTTAATTCATTCTTATTCATTTCTAATTTCATAACTTTTCCCCTTTTTAGTATAGGGATATTAAATTATACGTGGTATAAATAGATTCTCCCCAATATTTAATTGTCTTTAAAATTTTCCCCAGATACGAATCCATTAATACCACCTCCTTAGAAATTCAAATAAAAAAAGACTTTTTGCTCTACACAAAAAGTCTTGTAACTTCTTTTTAACTCGTAGAGCTTTAGCACTATAAAGCGTAGACAAAATGTCAGTTACATTAAAAATCACCTTAGCGATGATTTCTGTTAACCCATTGGAATCTCTAGATTTTTCTGGGCAGCAACATATTTCCTTATAGGAGCCTCACCTAACAATTTTTATTTTATTGACTAACTAATCTTACACAACTAAATATAATATGTCAATATATTTTTTACTTTAAATTTTTTAAAAGATCTGCAAATGGATTATTTATATCCTCTTCTGCTTCCTTCTTCATTTTTCTCATTATATTATTAACTTCTCTTTTATTCATTTTATCTGATTTTTTATCAAATCGCTTATTAAATACTGATGCCTTTTCTCTAAACGTGCAATTAGTATTTGGACATACATATATTTGACCGTCTCCATGTCCTCTAAGTTCTAATTTCTTTTTACATTCAGGACATCTTGCATTAGTATTTCTACTTACACTTTCTCTATATCCACACTCTCTATCTTGGCAGACATTCATTATTCCATTTTTCCCTTTTACTTCAAGAAGGTATTTACCGCAATTTGGACATTTCTTTCCTGTTTTATTATCATGAACAAATTTGCTATTAGCTATTTTTACATCTTCAACTAAAGCTTTTGAATAATTTCTCATTTCTTTTATAAATTGATATGAATCAGCTTTTCCCTTACTTATTTCATCTAATCTTTTTTCCCATTTAGCTGTTAATAATGGTGATTTTAAGTCATTTGGAACTAATTCTATCAATTGCTTTCCTTTTGAAGTTGGATATATCTCCTTTCCTCTTTTCTCTATAACAAAAGAATTAAATAGCTTTTCTATTATGTCAGCTCTTGTTGCAACTGTTCCAAGTCCCCCTGTTTCGTTTAATGTTTTAGCTGAGGCTTTATCTACATTAACATACTTTTGTGGATTTTCCATTGCTGAAAGTAATGTAGCTTCATTAAATCTAGATGGTGCTGTTGTAAAGTTCTTTTTAACTTCTACATTTTTAATTTTTAAAACTTCTCCTTTATTTATAACAGGAAGAGTTTGCTCTTTTATATCATCTGAAGATTCATCTTCATCTACTTTATCATAAAGTCTCTTCCATCCCTTATCCTTTTCTACCTTTCCTTTAGCTAAAAGTCTTTCTCCATTAGCTTCACCTTCTAAAGTAGTTTCCACATAAACATAAGCTGACATAAGGTGGCTTAAAAATCTTTTTACTACTAATTCATAAACCTTTCTTTCTTCTGAGCTTAAAAGAGCTAAGTTTCCTCTTTCTTCTGTTGGAATTATAGCATGGTGATCAGACACTTTTGAATTATCTACAAAACTCTTATTTCCTTTGATATCTTTCTTTAAAAGATTTTCACAAATTCCTCTATATTCTCCAATCCCTACTGCTTTTATTCTATCTTTTAAGGTTCCTACTATATCTGTTGTAATATATCTTGAATCTGTTCTTGGATATGTTAAAACCTTATAATTTTCATATAACCTTTGCATTACATTTAAAGTTTGTTTTGCAGAAAATCCCCAAAGTCTATTACAATCTCTTTGAAGTTCTGTTAAATCATAAAGTGGTTTAGGATAAACTTTTTTATCCTTGCTATTAACATTTACTATATTTACATCTGCATCTTTAAGTTTAGCTTCAACCTTTTTACTAAATTCTAAGTCGAAAATTCTTCCATTATTATCTTTATTAACCCACGTAAATTTACATTTATCTGTTTTTACATTTATAGTATTATATTCTTTAGGTTTAAAGTTTTTTATTTCTTCTTCTCTTTGAACTATCATTGCTAAAGTAGGAGATTGTACTCTTCCTGCTGAAAGTTGTGCATTATATTTACATGTTAATGCTCTTGTTACATTAAGTCCTACAAACCAATCTGCTTCTGCTCTACATACTGCTGCTTTATAAAGATTTTCATATGCCTTTCCTGGCTTTAAATTTTTAAAGCCATCCAAAATAGCTTTATTAGTTTGTGATGATATCCATAATCTCTTAATTGGCTTTTTACATCCAACTTTCTCTATAATCCAACGTGCTACAAGTTCCCCTTCTCTTCCCGCATCTGTTGCTATAACAATTTCGTCAATATCACCTCTAGTCATTACCTTTTTTACTTCATGAAATTGCTTTGATGTTTTTTTTAGAATAGTTAATTTCATGTATTTCGGCAACATGGGTAATGTTTCCATACTCCAAGTTTTATATTTATTATCATAGCCTTCTGGGTCTTGAAGTCCAACTAAATGACCTAATGCCCATGTAATTATATATTTATTTCCTTCAATATATGAACCCTTATTTTGATTGCAATTTAAAACCTTAGCAATATCTCTACCAACACTTGGCTTCTCTGCTAAAACTAATGTCTTTCCCATAAAAATTCCTTTCTTATTTCAACTAGAAATACTCTTGTTTATATTTTATTAATTATATACTTCATAGTACTATGTAAAATCATTTTTATCAACTTTTTCTAATTTTATATAAAAAAGCCATAGCATTTTTTGGCTACAGCTTTTCTATTAATTATTCAATTTTCCTAATTTATCTTTTATATCTTGTAATTTATCTAAAGTTATCTTATTTTTGTCTATATCTTTAACCTTAGATACTACATCATCAACAGAGCTCTTTAAATTATCAATATTATCTTTTATAGAGCTATCTATTGCCCCTTCTTTCTTAGCCGTTTCTTTTAATGATTCAATAGTTTCGGTTATATTATTTATCTCATCTTCTATTTTCTCTTTGTCTTGTGAATCTTTAAAATCACCAACACTTTTTTTAACATCATCTAGTTTATTTTTTAACTCATCTATATTGTACCTATCTTTATAACTATTTAATTCATTTTCATTTTTATTATTTTCATTTTTAAGTTCTTCTTTTTTTTCTGATATTTTATCACTATCTATTATTTCATTTACTTTTTTAAATATATCATTATCACTTGATGATTCTTCCTTTTTAGATGTTTCTTCTGGTGCATTTATAGGACCTGTTGAACAAGAAACTAATCCAAATGAAACTAACGATATTATTGTTGAAATAACTATTACTTTTATATTCTTCATTTATGCTACTCCCCCTAGAATTACTATTTAATAGAATTATTATACTCTCTTAAACTAATTATTCAATCTAAAAGACTTCAATTATTCTACTATATATAACAATGTAAATGTTAATATTATTAAATCCCTCTATATTTCTCGTATTTTATATTAAAATTCTTTAGGCTTTACATATTCTCCATCATTTCTAGACCTTTTTAATTCATCTTCAGTATAAAGTTTATACTTTCCTAAATAATCTATTTTATATGTTCTAAATATTTTACTATTAATAATCTTCTCAATAATTTTTCCTCCCAAAATTCAACTTTTATACTATTTATTATCCCTGAAAAAATTTTTATTATTAATAAAAGACTGTAGACCTAAATAAAATTCTTGTCTACAGCCTTATTAAAAATTTAATCTTCATTATAAATATAATCAGTAACATCGTCATCTAAACCTAGTTTTTTCTCTATTAAATCCTCAATATCAACTTTATCATCTATATCATCAATACCTAACTTTTCTTCAATTATATCCTCTAATTCATCATATGTTTTCCATTCATTATCCTTTATTCCTAATTTATTTTTTGCTTGTTCTAAAATCTTTATTTCTATTTTATATTCTATTTCATCCTCTAAATCTTCTATATAATTTTTATTTAACTCACTATTATTTTTTTCATTTGATAAAGCATTTACTCCAACTACTCCTCCACCAATAATGATTGCTCCTAATAACAATGCTATTAATCCATTTTTCATAATGCTTCCTCCTAAATTAATATATTAATTTATAACTTTCTTAACTTTCACTATATAATACAAACTATTAAGTAGCTTTAGGTACTTTTTTATAATTTATCTGAAAATTTTTATTAAAATCTAAAAAAAGTCAAGAAGTAAACAAATTTACCTCCTGACTTTTCATTAATCTAAATCCTTCAAATCATCATCTTTATTATCATCATTACTTTGCTTTTCATTTTCTTCTAAATCGTCATCAGCTTTATCCTTTGAATCTTTATCTTCTTCAAATCTATCTTCTAGTTCATCCATCATTTCTTCTTGTAATTCTGCATTCCAAAAAATATATTTATCTTTATTTTTTATTGCATCTAATATTTCATCAACAGTTAAATTTTCAATGATTTCTTCTAGTTTATTATCATCAAAATCTAAAGATGCTGAATATCTTCCTAATGAAATTCCTTTTTTATCAGAATCACTTATACTATTACTATCTCCTTTAATAAAAGCAACGTCATTATCATTAAATGTATTTTTTATAACTCTTTTGACACGATCCTCATACTGAATATTTTCGGAAGTATCTACAAAAGCAAATCCAAATAACAATGATTTACCTCTTAAAATATAATTTTTCTCTACTAATCTTTGTTTTATTTCTAAAATTCCATCATTTATATTTTTACCCTTTATTCCTGTGAAATCAATACTACTACCATCCTTATTAATTCCTTTTATATCTATTATATTTTGATTTTCATCTAATTCTATTTTAATACTAGGATTAACATCTAAACTAACCTCTGCATATGGGGAGATAGATTTAAAATTAAAATATACCAATATTGATATCATAAGTAAAGCAACAATACCCATAAATGGTTTATAATTAAATTGTTTGACTTTTTTATTAATAATATCTTCTTTTAAATATATTATTTTATCCCCCACATTAATGCCATTTTTAAATCTAATTCTAACCATTGATCCATCATCATTCATTACTATAACTATGTTATCTTTTATTTCCATTACTAAACATTTAAACATAAATATCCCCCTTATTTTTTTATCCATAACTTTAAATTTCTAAAGTTTTTATAATAAATAATAATACCTGTAGTAATAAACTTTTTACTTCTTTTTATTACTTTTTCTGTTACAGTAAACCTTAAGGATATTTTTTTTATAGGTAATCTTTTCTTCTCAAATAAATGATCTGTCAATTCTTTTACTTTACTTACCTTTTCAGATAACTTTAAAGCATTCCTTCTAGTATCTTCATGTTTTGGTGCTTCCTCTACTAAATCATCTAGTGTAAACCCAAACTCCCCTATTTCACTTTTAAGAATATTTATTTCCCTTAAAAGCTCCTCTTTATCTTCTCCAACATTGGTGTGATCTTCTTTTATCTCTATACCTTGTGCAATTAATTCTTCGAAAGATACTTTATTATTTTCCTTGTTTTCTCTTTTTAAATAATTTTTTATTCTACTTGAAATAACTAATTTACAAAAAGATAAAAATCCACCTCTATTATCCTCATATTTTTCTACAGCTTCATTAAAGGCTAATAATCCAACACTTAATTCCTCACTATTTTCTAAAGAAACATATTTACCAGTAGTTTCCGATATAGATTTAATAATAAAAGGCATATATTCTTCAATTAAAAAATTAATATCTCCCCTATAGTCTTTGCCTAAACTTCTCTCTACATCATTAATCATTATAATAATATCCACCTTTTTGTTTTCTAATATAATGTACAACTGTAAATATTATTTTAGGGACTATATATAATACTATTTAAAATAAATTTATTAAATTGCTATAAAATTTATATTAATCCACCGTCAATTCTTATTATTTGACCAGTTAAATATTTACATTCATCATTACATAAAAATAATACTGCTTTTGCTATTTCAGATGTTTTTCCAAATCTTCCAGCAGGTATTTCCTCTTCTAATTGTCTTACATCATCATCTTCTAAAAAAGAATTCATTTCTGTATCAATTACTCCTGGAGCTATAGCATTTACTCTTATTCCCATTGGTGCTACTTCCTTTGCAAGTGATTTTGTAAATAAATTTATTCCTCCCTTACTTGTTGAATACATAACTTCACAGGAAGCTCCAACCTCTCCCCACATTGATGAAATATTTATTATGTTTCCCTGTCCTTTACTTATCATATGTGGAAGTGCAAACTTACTTAAATACATTGCTCCTAGCATATTAATTCCTATTAAATTATTTATTTCTTCACATGATGAATCCATAAATAATCCTATTTTAGATATTCCAGCATTATTTATAATAATATCTATTTTTCCAAAGTTTTTAATAATATCATCAATTATATTTTTACAAGTTTCAAAAGAAGAAATATCTCCTTTTGAAAGCTTGCCATAACCACCATTTGCTATTATTTCTGCTAAAGTTAATTCTGCTCCATTATCATCTTTTGAATAATTTACTATCACTGATGCTCCACTTTTAGCAAGCTGTAGTGCTATTTCCTTTCCAATTCCTCTTGATGCTCCTGTAACTAATGCTACTTTTCCTTGTAAGTTAATCATTTTATTCTCCTAATCTCTATAAACACTCTTTAATTACTCTTTTTACATTTCCAAAAAATATTTTATCTATTTCACTTTCTTTAAATCCTTCTTTTATTAAAGCTTGTGAAAGCTTTCCTATTTCACCTATATTTTTAATTTCAACTTCATTTTCTATTCCATCAAAATCAGTTCCTAATGCTAAAACATCTATTCCACCTACATTTTTAACATGTTTTAAATGAGCTATCATTTCAAGCATATCTGGAATTTCTTTATCTCCTAAAAATGGAGCACAAAAATTTAATCCCATTACTCCCCCTTTATTAGAAAGCTTAACTATCATATCATCAGTTAAATTTCTGGGGTGATTTGTTACAGCTCTTGCATTTGAATGTGTTGCTATAAAAGGTTTTTTACAAATATTAACCAAATCATAAAATCCCCCATCTGATAAATGTGAGCAATCTGGAATAATACCTAATCTTTCCATTTCATTAACTATTTCTTTTCCTTTTTCGGTTAATCCCTTATCTTTATATTTATAATCACCATTAGGATATCCTATACTATTTTTAAAATTCCATGTTAATGTTATAAACCTTATTCCTAGATTATACATTTCCTTAACTCTCTCTACTTTACCCTCTAGTACTTCACCTTCTTCAATGGCTAAAAATGCTCCTATTTTCCCATTAGCATTAGCATTTTCTAGCTCACTTAAATTTCTAACAATAACTATATTCTTTGCATTTTTATCTATTTCACCTATAAAATTGTTATACATTTTCTTAAATTCTTCATATGGATTATCTACTATATTAAGTTCTATAAAATTTGCAAAAACTTGTGCTAATGCTTTAGATTTCCTAAGCTTTTCTATATCTACTTTACATATACTTTTGTTTAAACTTAAATTTTCATATAATAATCTACTAGCTGTATCACAATGTAAATCAATGCTTGTCATTTCTAAAAACTCCTACTTTCTTTTATTATTTTTAATTTCTTCAGCTTCTCTAAGCATTCTATTTCTTTCTTCCCTAGTCCAAAGTAAATATTCCTCTATATTTAAAGGTCCGTAAATAACTTTTCTTCTTACCCATAAAACTCCAGCCTCTTGCACCTCTACACTCCATTTTATTAAAGATATTTTACCATTTTCAACTTCTATAGCTGTCATGGCATAAGGTAATACACAACACCCATCATTAAAATAAGGCGGATCTCCTTTTCCTGGTAATCTACTATTATGAGTATGACCACAAAGAATCATTTTCTTTCTTTCTTTTGCCCACCTTAAGAGTTCTCTATCAACTTTGCTTCCTCTAGTATTACTTCTAGCTGGACTTGTTGGATCTTTAAAACCAGCTATTCCATTTAAAAATTTCCATACATATCTTACTAAAAATCTAGAAATCATCCATAGCTGAGAATTAATAAAATCTACTTGATGTCCATGAATAACTAAAAATTTTTCATCTACTGGAGAGTATCTAAAATTTATAGCCTCATAAAATTTTAAATCTTTTATAAAATTTAAAAATTCTTTCCCATAATCATCTCCGCACTTTTTTAAAGATTTATATTGCTTAGAATAAAAGCTATCTCTTCCTTTTATTATATCATGATTTCCATAAAGCATAAAAAGCCTATTATTTTCTTTGAATTTATTTAATAATTTAAAAATATCTTCATAGCAGTATGCAATATCACTATAATTTTTATTTTTCCAAAGTTCATCACCATCTCCTACTTCAACATATGTAAAGCCTTTTTTATAGTAATGATATAATGCTGCTTTATATATATTTTTATTTGGTAATTGTGCATCATAATACGTTCCATCACCTCTATGAACATCTGATATAAAAACTAATTTAGAACTATTATCAAAATTTATCTCTTTTGCTTTATCATATAAAAAATCTAATTTTTTAAACATAAAAACCCCTTAAATATTTATATTATAATATTTTATTATCTAAGAAGTTTCATTGTGATTTATAAAAAATATTTTTTATTACATATAATCTAAATCATTTTGTACAAACTAACACTATAAAAAATTTTTTAAATAAAGGAGAGAATATTGTGGCTAAAAAGTTTAAACTATTACCATTTTTAATATTAATAACCTTAATTTCATCACCTGTTTCTAAAGTTATAGCTTATACAGAAAAAGAATCTTCTAGTTTTACTAAAGATGAAATTAAAACTTTAGAAAGCTCATCTGGAACTGGTACTTCTGAAAAGGTTAAAGCTGAATTTAAAGGATTACTTGAAAAATTATTTTCTGAAAGAAATGAAGCTGTAGTCTGTGGTGACTGTGAACTTCTAAAAAATTTTTATGACTTAAATATAAAAGTAAGTTTATGGGCATATGAAAGTGAAGCTAAAAAAACCCAGTATTTAATAAATTGGTCTGAAAAACAATATGTTCAATTTAAAGACTTAAAATCTAATGTTAAAATTAGAAAAGTTGTTGAAAAAGAACCTGGACTTTTTGGTATTATATGTGATGTGGCTACTGATTTTAATTATTATTATTTAGACTCCCCTGACGTAATAAATCATTTTAGGCTTGGAACCAATCATTATATAAATTTAAAGAAAAATGGAGATAAATATATAATAACAAAAGAATGGTACACAGATCCTTTTGCTGATTCCTTAGATATGGATAATATAAAATCTGATGAAATTAAAGACTATATTATATCAAGAAATGCTCCTGAGTTTAACCCTAATGAAAGACTTCAAAATGCAATAAACTATGCTCATAAATATTGCGGTGTTTCTGAAGATGAAGAATTTACTTTTAAATATAATTCTAAATATAAAAATCATAATCCTGATGGAGGTGATTGTGCAAATTTTGCATCTCAAATTCTTCATGAAGGTGGTAATTTTAAAAAAAATGGTGCTTGGAATTATGATGGAAAAGATGGAACTAAAGCTTGGCTTAACGCACAAGGATTTAAAAACTATATGTTAGGTAGTGGTAGAGCATCTTATATAGCTAAAGGAAATTACAATAAAGTATATAAAGCAGCATTTAATATGCGTCCTGGTGATTTTGTAGCTTATGAGAAAAAAGGAAGAATAACTCATATATCAACTGTAACAGGATTTGATTCTAAAGGATATCCCTTAGTAACTTGCCATAATACAGATAGATTGCTAGTTCCTTATGATTTAGGTTGGAGTAATTCCAATATTAAATTTCATTTAATACATGTACATTATTAATAAGAAAAGAGTAATAAAATTTTATTACTCTTTTCTTATTAATAGCTATTAATTTTTCTAAATTTAGCTATAAAAAATCCTTCAAATATTTCATTTGGAATAATTCTAATAGAATTTTTTAAATCTTTCCTATAAAACTTATCTTCATATCTTGTTATTCCTCTTATTACATTAGGTAAATCTAAATTTATCTTTTCAAGTTTTAAATCCTTATGCTTATTTAATATATACTCAACAATTTCTTCATTTTCAAATGGATTTAATGTACATGTAGAATATATCATAACACCATTTTCCTTTAACGCATTATAAGCACTTTCTATTAATTGCTTTTGTAACTTAACGCAATTCCTTACTCTTTTTTCTGTCCATCCATTAAATTTTCTAAAATTTCTTATATGAATTATTCCTTCGCCTGAACAAGGGGCATCTAAAAGTATTCTATCAAAATAATCATTTAAACGTTTACCTATAGTTCTACCATCTGTTCCTAAAATTATAATTGATTCTGCCCCCTGCTTTTCAGCATTATAATTTAGTCTTTCTCTTCTTATTTCATTTATATCATTTGCAAATATTGTTGCTTTATTAGATGTCATATCAGCCATAAGAAGACTTTTTCCACCTGGTGCAGCACACATATCTAATATAGTTTGTCCTTCTTTCACATCTAAAAATAAAGGAGGTAACATTGAAGAAATATTTTGAAGATATATCTTTCCCTCATTATATATCTTAAGTTTCTTTAAGCTACTCTCCTTACTCCCTTTTATAATAAAAGTATTATTTAATTTTGAATAATTAACAGCCTTTATTCTATGGCTACTTAACTCATCCATAACTTCTTTAGTATTTCCTTTAAGTTTATTAACTCTAAAGGTAGTACTTCTTCCATTTTCATAACTTTTGTAAATTGTATCTAACTGACATCTAGTAAATATTTTCTCTAAAATTTTTATAAAATCATCTGGTAACCTATATTGAATTTCTTTTATAGACACAACTTCACCCCTGTAGTTTAATTACATTCTAGTATACTAATCAGTATATGCTTTTATGCAACTTTAACTACTGTTTTATTTGTACTAAATAAAACTTTCATATCTTTAAAATAATTTTCACTATCTATATCAGAATATAATTTAGTTTTAATACTATTCATTTCTTCTAAAGAGATATTATTATTTTCATCATTTAAAATAAAATTAATTTCTATTTTTACACTTCTTCCTATTTTTAATACCTTTGTTACTGCTTGTATAAAATTATATTCTTTTTTTATAACTTGAACTTGTTTCTCCACTTCAACACTAATTTCTTCCGGAATTCTTGCTCCAATAATTTCTTTAAAACTACTTTTAAGTATTTTAATTGGTGCTTTTAAGAAAAATATTGATGTTACCATAACCATTAAAGGATCTATATAGTTAGCTAATGATGCCATTGGAGTTTTTAATATTATAATAGCAATAATAAATCCTATAAGTACTGCTGCACTTAATATTCCATCCATAAGCCATTGCATACTTTGAGTTTTTATAAGTTCTGAATTACTTTCATTTTCTACTTTTTTAATTAATAAATAAAACAATCCACATCCTACAACAGAAATAATAGAGTACATAATTGCTGAACCAGCATTTATTGGATTTCCTCCAGAAATTAAAGCATTATAAGCTTCATATAAAGAGTATAAACACATTATAATTAATACTATTGAATTAATGCATATAACTAATGGTTCTAATATATATTTACCAAAAGGAAAATCTTTATTATCTTTTTCTTTTATTATATTACATACAACTAAAGCTGCTAATGATAATATTACACTTATAAAAGAATATATTCCATCGAACATTATCATTTCAGATTTAATCAGTCAACCCCACGTAACTCCTAAAACAGCAAAAAACATTGTACTTATTACCGATAATTTTAATATTTTACTTTCTTTATTATTATTCTTCATAATTTCACCTCAAAAATTCTTTCTCGTTCACTTTACTAATATGATAATATATAAAGCTCTCTTTTGTAATTTCTATTAATGTTGTAATTTAAAGCACATTAACTGCTTTCTTATATAAAGTTAAATTTATCCAATAACATAAATGTGCATTTTTATTTCAATATTAGTACAAAAAAATAGAGTTTTAAAAACTCTATTCTAAAAATAATATTATTTTAATTGTAATTCAACAGGACAATGATCTGATCCTAACACACTTGTATGTATATCAGCACCAACTAGTCTATCTTTAAGTTTATTTGATACTAAAAAATAATCAATTCTCCATCCTGCATTATTTTTTCTTGCATTAAATCTATAAGACCACCAAGAATATATTCCTTCAACATCTGGGTTAAAATGTCTAAATGAATCTATGAATCCTACGTTTAATAGTTCAGTAAGTTTACTTCTTTCTTCATCTGTAAAACCTGCATTTCTTCTATTATTTTTAGGATTTTTAAGATCAATTTCATTATGTGCAACATTTAGGTCTCCGCATACAATAACAGGTTTAATTAAATCTAATTGTTTTAAATATTCTCTAAAAGCATCTTCCCATTCCATTCTATAATTTAATCTTGCAAGTTCATTTTGTGAGTTTGGTGTATAAACTGTTATCATATAAAAATCTTCAAACTCTAATGTGATTACTCTTCCTTCATTATCATGTTCCTCAATTCCTAGCCCATATTTAACATTTAATGGTCTTTTCTTAGTAAATATTGCAGTTCCTGAATATCCCTTTTTCTTAGCATAATTCCAATATTGATAATATCCTTTTAAATCTAAGTCTATTTGTCCTTCTTGTAACTTACTTTCTTGAATACAAAAGATATCTGCATCTACTTCATTAAAAAAATCCAAAAAACCTTTTGTAACACAAGCTCTAATTCCATTAACATTCCATGATATAAGCTTCATTTAAAATTCTCCTTTATTGTTAAATTAGTTATTTATATTATATCATTTTATAGTTAATTAAATCATTTTTTAATGGTAATTATTATTGAACATACTCATTCAATCTCTCTGATAAAGTAACTAACTCATTTAAGGAATCTTTTGAGTTAATAACTTCTTTAAATAATAAATTTACTATAGAGCTTGTATTTTGAGAATTAGCTAAAGTTTGTTCTGAAACTGATGCTACATTCATAATACCTTCACTAACCTTTACATTATCTCTATTTATACTATTAATTTTTTCATTTACAGATTGAACTTTACTTGCAACTTCATCTATATCTAATTTTAAATTTTCAAGATTTATTGTAGTATCTTTCACTAAAACTTCTTCTTCTTTTATTATTTCTGTAACTTCTAAAATTGATTCTGCTACATTAACAACCTCTTTTTCTAACTCTTGTAATATATTATTTATCTCTTCTGATGATTTTTTGCTTTGTTCTGCAAGCTTTCTAATTTCTTCAGCAACAACAGAAAATCCCTTTCCAAACTCTCCTGCTCTTGCTGATTCAATGGCTGCATTTAATGCCAATAAATTTGTTTTTTCTGATATACTTTGTATTATATATATTATTGATAATACCTTCTTAGCCTTTTCTTTCAAATTATTTGATGTTTTTGACACTTTTTCATTCTTAGCTTTTATTATATCTGATTTCTTACTTAAAGCATCTACTATCTCAAATGTTTTAATAAATGTGGTTTGACTTTCATTGAAATTGTTTTCCATATCCTTTGAACTTATTACTGCATCTTCTATTTCTTTCTTTATATTACTAGTTGCTCTATTTTGTTTATCAATACTTTTAGTGGAATTTTCGCATCCATTTAATATTTCTCCTATTGCACTTTGAATATCACTTGAAGAACTTTCTATAGTAGTAAAAAAACATGAAATAGATTGAGTATTTTTGTTTAATAATTCAATTGCATCTTTTACGCCTTCTATTATTTTATTTTGTTCTTCAACTAATTCTATAGTCTTTAATGATTCCTCATTAGCTGTTTTTCTGATTTTATTAGAAATTTTTGCTACTACATATGCCATTATAAAAAACATAATTATACTTACAAGTTGTAATAAAATATATGAGTCTGTTATTGGATTTCCCATTTTTAAATAACTCCAAATTAAGTTCAAAATACTTGCCCCTACTATTGGAATCACTAAATACTTTTCATCTAAATATACCATACAAATAACTATTAATGGTACTATAGTAATAGGTGCTACTATAGAATTTGTAGCAAAAAGTGTAAGCCCGTAAACTACGGCATATGGAGTCCCTACTATATGTCTAATTTTAATATTATTTTTATCCTTTAAGTATCTAAAAAACATTGTACTTGTTGAAATTAATATTATTAACATTGTTAGTACTGCAAATTTTAATTCCATTGTATTTCTTTTTATCATGCTTACTAGACCAATAGTATTTACTGCTGCTAAAGCTGTTGTTGCCATTACAAAACATTTATTAGTAGCTTCATTCCCCCCTATTTTCATAACTACTCTCCTCCTTTATTTCCTATTATAATTTCGTAAATATTATCAAATTCTTAATATTTCTATATAATTTTTACCATCATTTATATTTTTATTATTTCATAACATATCTTCAAATTTATAAAATGATGTTATAATTATAAAGAGGTGTTTTAATTGGAAGCTATGAAAATATTAAATAACTGTAATTTATGTATAAGAAATTGTTCTATAGATAGAAATTCTGGAAAGGTTGGATTTTGTAATTCAAGTAATAAATTAAGAGTTGCAAAAGCATATCTCCACCTTTGGGAAGAGCCTTGTATCTCTGGAAAAAATGGCTCTGGAACCGTATTTTTCTCGAACTGTAATCTTAAATGTGTATTTTGTCAAAATCATATTATATCAAATGATGGGCTTGGAAAAGAAATTTCTATTGAAAGATTATCAGAAATTTTCCTAGAGTTACAAGAAAAAGGTGCTCATAATATAAATTTAGTAACACCAACTCACTATGTTCCTCAAATCATAGAGGCTTTAAATATTGCTAAAAATAAAGGATTATATTTACCTATAATATATAATACAAATGGTATAGATTCTTTAGATACTATAAAAAGGTTAAATGGTTATATAGATGTATATCTTCCAGATTTTAAATACTTTAACGATAAATATTCATTAAAGTATTCGAAGATAAAAGGGTATTCTAAAAATTTACTCACTATACTTGAGGAAATGTTTAACCAAGTTGATGAACCAATATTTAATGAAAATGGAATTATTCAAAAAGGTGTTATAATTCGTCATCTTATGCTTCCTGGGCTACTTTTTGATTCAAAAAAGGTAATTGATACTATTTATAATAAATTTGGTAATAAAGTTTATATTTCATTAATGAATCAATATACCCCTATGTATGATTCAATTAAATATCCTGAAATTAATAAACCTCTTAATCCCAAACATTATGATTCTCTTATTGATTACTCTATTGAATTAGGAGTTAAAAATGGATTTATTCAAGACACTGGAACTAATTCTAAAAGCTTTATACCAGACTTTAATAATGAAGGTGTTTAAATTAATAAAAGTCATATGAATTATATTTCATATGACTTTTATTATAAATTTTATCTTAAACATAGTCCTAATTTAACTCTAGTTCCAAACTCCTTATCTGCTTTCATAAAATTTTCTATTGCTTTTAATTGTATTCTCTTATCTACTTCCTTAAGATCATTAACTATATTATCAATTAAATGTTCTCTCTCAATTTTGTTGTATGATCTATATTGTCCTCCTGCTTGTTGAAAGTCATTTTCCTTTTCTATAGGTTTTTGCTCTATATATCCTTCTACATATTCTAAGCAAACTTTTCCTTTTTCCTTTGTAGGTTCTGGATTGCCATCATTTAGCAAATTAGGATTGTAATCAACAATGCCTGAATGCTTATCATACTGCATATTTCCTGCCCTTTGATTATTTACCACTGGTACTTTAGGCTTGTTTATTGGCAGTTGTGTAAAGTTTGTACCCAATCTATATCTTTGTGAATCTGGATATGAAAATAATCTCCCCTGTAATAGCTTACAATTTGACGCTTCTATTCCTGGAACAAAATTTCCTGGAGCAAATGCTACTTGTTCTGATTCTTCAAAAAAATTAGTTGGAGGATGTGTTAATACTAATTTACCTACTTTCATTAAAGGAAACTTATCTTCTGGCCATACTTTAGTTGCATCAATTGGATTAAATGATAATGAGTCTTCTAAAATAGGATCCATAAGCTGTACTGCAAGTTCGTATTCTACCTCTTCTCCATTATTCAAAACATCATATAATTCTCTTGTAGCAATATCAGGGTCTGAACCTGCTAATTTTTCAGCTTCTTTTCTATCAATTGTCTCGTCTCCAGCCATTGGAATCCAATGGTATTTAACATACATTCTTTTTCCTTTGTCATTTACCCACACAAATGTATTAACTCCAAAACCAGGCATATGAATAAAACTTTTTCTTGTTCCCTTATCAGAAAATACCCAAGTAATCATATGTGTTGACTCCGGAGAATTCACTATAAAATCCCAAAACCTATTTTTATCCATTAAATCAGTAACTGGTGATGGTCTAAAAGCATGAAACATATCTGGAAATTTTATTGCATCTCTTATAAAGAATACAGGAATATCATTACCAACTAAATCATAATTTCCCTCCTCTGTATAAAACTTAACGGCAAACCCCCTTGGATCTCTAGCTGTTTCTGCCGACCCTTTAGATCCTACTACAGTTGAAAATCTTACAATCACTGGTGTTATATTTTTTGTATCTGTAAATACCTTTGCTTTAGTATATTCCTTCATAGAATTATATAGTTTAAAGTATCCATGTGCACTTGAACCCTTTGCATGTGCTACCCTATCTGGAATTCTTTCTCTATCAAAATGAGCTAATTTTTCTATTAAATTAGTATCCTTAAGTAAAACAGGTCCGTTATCTCCTACTGTTAATGAATTTTTATCATTAGTAATTGGTGCTCCTTGATTAGTTGTTAGATATTGATCTCTAACTTCATTTCTTCTTGACATATCTTCCTCCAAACATTCATTACTTTATTATATTGTTGATCTTTAAAATTTATTTACTTATTCTATATTTTTATAAAAAAATAGATAAATAAAAGTATAAAATACCTTTATTTATCTATTTCAATAATTTTAGTAAAGAGAATGTTTATCACATAATCCCTTAACTCTATTTCTAAGTAATTCTACATCAATATCCGTATTTGAAAGGGCATCATTAATTATTGATGCTATTTCTTTCATATCTTCTGCATTAAATCCTCGTGTAGTAACTGCAGGAGTACCTATTCTTATTCCTGATGTTACAAATGGACTTCTTGTTTCGTTAGGAACAGTATTTTTATTAACTGTTATTCCTATACTATCAAGTACATTCTCAGCATCTTTACCTGTTATATCTTTATTTGTTAAATCAACAAGTATTAAATGATTATCTGTTCCTCCTGATACTATATTAAATCCATGTTTTATTAATTCATCTGATAAAGCTTTACAATTATCTACTACATTTTCCATATAAGTTTTATAACTTGGATCTAATGCTTCTTTAAAGCATACTGCTTTTGCTGCTATTATATGCATTAATGGTCCACCTTGAATTCCAGGGAAAATATTTTTATCTAATTGTTTTGCATACTTTTCTTTACAAAGAATTAGCCCCCCTCTTGGTCCCCTTAATGTTTTATGAGTAGTTGATGTTACAAAATCTGCATATGGAACTGGTGATGGATGTAATCCAGCCGCAATAAGACCTGCTATATGAGCCATATCAACCATTAATAATGCTCCTACTTCATCACAAATTTCTTTAAATTTTTTAAAATCTATAATTCTTGAGTATGCGCTAGCTCCTGCAACTATAAGTTTAGGTTTATGTTCTAAAGCAAGTTTTCTAACAACATCATAATCTATTACTTCTGTTTTTTTATCTACTCCATATGAAACAAAGTTAAATAATTTTCCTGAAAAGTTTACTGGTGACCCATGAGTTAAATGTCCACCATGACTTAAATCCATTCCTAAAACAGTATCTCCTGGTTCTAATATAGATAAATAAACTGCCATATTGGCTTGAGAACCAGAATGTGGTTGAACATTTGCATGTTCAGCATTAAATAATTTTTTTACCCTTTCTCTTGCTATTTCTTCAACTTCGTCTACTATATGACATCCACCATAATATCTTTTATTTGGATATCCTTCTGCATATTTGTTAGTTAAATATGATCCCATAGCTTCCATAACTGCTTTTGAAGCAAAATTTTCTGAGGCAATAAGTTCAATACCATTTCTTTGTCTATCTAATTCTTTTTCTACTAATTCATAAATTAATTCATCATCTTTTAATAATTCATTAAAATTCATTTTTTCACCCCGAATTCTTTTTTTCAATCTGTTAAGTTATATGAACATTGCTCTTCTCAACTCTAGGAAATACAATAAGTTTGACAAGAACTAATTTCCCCCTAGAAAAGGAGAGAAGAACAATGAACAAAACAAATATTAAATGTCCTCGCTGTCATTCAAATAACCTATATAAGTTTGGTTTAGACAAGCAGGCTAATCAAAAATATCAATGCCAAAATTGCAAGCGACAATTCGCTCCTGACAAAGTCAGTAGCCGAGTTTTAAAAAACTATCCTAGATGCCCTAAGTGCGGTAAAGGCACTTACTTACATCATTCCTACAAACATTATAATAGCTATAAATGTAATAATAAAAAATGTAACCATATTATAGTTAATCATCACAATTTTAACATTGATCCAGCTTCTAGCGAAGATATTACCGGATCACTTTCTATGAAAGGGATAAGATTTCCTTTACAAGTTATTATTACTGTCTTAACTTTATACTATCTAAACAATACATCAACTAGAGCTATATCTCAGTTTCTTATGAGTACATTTAATATCAAAGTATCTCATGTAACTGTAGCTAATTGTAGTAATAAATTTGCTCCTTACTTCAAACTGAAAGTTGATAAATTTAAACATCAAGTAGATTTACAATCTGACGACTGGCATGCCGATGAGACTATTGTTTTTATTAATGGTATAAAGCACTATCTATGGCTAGTTATAGACTCCGAAACACGTTTTATAGTATCTTTTCATTTAAGCAAATATAGTGATGAAAACTCTGCTTTTTCCCTAATAAATGAAGCTAAAAAATATGGCTCTCCATCTAACTTAGTAACAGACAGATGGCCAGCTTATAACGAAGCGATAGCTACGCTATTGCCGAATAAAAAACATTTACCTGTAAAACCAATGTCTAGTGATATAAACAATAATCTTATAGAATCCTTTAATAAAACCTTTAAGGCTTGGTATAAATCTAAAAAAGGATTTAATTCATTTCAAAAAGCTAATAATCTTATTTTTATGTTTATATTTCACTATAACTTTATTAGATCCCATGGTTCATTGAATAACCTTACACCTGCCGAAGTTGCTGGCTTCGCTAGCAATAATATATCAAGACAATCTTGGTTTATAGCTTCATAGTACCTTTAAATATTTTCGATTAACCTGCTGGAAAAAATTATATTTTTGCAGGTCTATTTCCTATACACAAAAATAATCAAACTTATATAATTTTCAAAAAACGGCAAATTCTAAGATTTATTAAGCTATTTTTTCATAACAGCTTAACAGATTCCTTTTTTTAAATTATATAAATTATAAATTTAATTGAAAGAATAATCAATAATTTAAAAGAATATTATCATATTTATTCATAATATTTATAAAATTAATAAAATATTTTATAAATAGCGTACCTTTTTTATTAATTTTTAATTTTTGTGCGTATTTATTTTCAATCTTCACATTTTGTAGTTTTGTGTGCAAGCTATTTATAGAATATATTTTATATTTTTTTATTTCATATATAATTTTTAAATGTTTGTGATATAATACTTTAAGAAATTTTAATATAGGAGCGAATATTATGGATGTAAATGAACTACTTCATGTAGCTACCTTTGCTGGAAAAATAATGTTAGAAAGTGGTGGAGAAACATATAGATCAGAAGAAATCATATGGAGAATTTGTAAAATTTATGGTGCTGAAGAAGCTGAAAGTTTTGTGACTCCAACAGGTATTATGGTATCAGTTTGCCATGAAAATAAAACCTTTTCCTTAATTAGAAGAGTTTCAACAAGAACTGTTGATTTGAATAAAGTAGATAAAGTAAATGATTTATCTAGAAATATTCTTTCACGCAATTTATCTGTTTCTGACTTAAAACGTGAATTGAAATTAATAGATGAAGGAGAACGATATAGTTTAACTACAAATGTAATAATTTCAGCTTTAGGTGCATTTTGTTTTGTTTTTTTATTTAATGGTACATTCAGAGATGGAATTGCTGCCTTTTTTATTGGTTTAGTAATTAAAATTATTTCAATTAAATTTTCAGAACTTAATATTAATCCATTTTTTATCAACAGTATATGTGCTGGTATTACTGCTATTATGGCAATTATTTTTTTTAAAATTGGATTGTCTAAAAATATTGATACAACTATTATTGGATCTATTATGCTCCTGGTTCCCGGGCTGGCAATTACTAATGCAATTAGGGATACCATATCTGGTGATTTACTTGCAGGATTAACTAGAGCTGCTGAAGCATTTTTAGTAGCTATTTCAATTGCAATAGGTACTGGTGCAGTACTTAGCTTTTGGCTAAATACCTTCGGAGGATTTTAATTATGATTTCTGAAACGCTAATAACATTTATAGCTACATTAGGATTTGGAATACTATTTAACATAAAAGGAAAAAAATTATTTTTTGCAGCTTTAGGTGGAGCTATCTCTTGGTTTACATATTTATTAGGATTACATTTTTATTTAACTCCTTTATCTGCATTATTTATATCCTCTATAGTTTTCAGCCTTTATTCAGAGATTTTTGCAAGATTTCTAAAGACTCCTGTTACTACATTAGTTATATGCTCACTAATCCCTCTTGTTCCTGGAGGTGGAATGTATTATACAATGTATGAAGCTATAACAGGCAATATAATGAAATCACTAGAAACAGGATTATCAACCCTTGCACGTTCTGGAACATTAGCTTTAGGTGTTATATTTGTTTCAACCTTAACTAGACTATTTGTATCTGCCAAAAGAAAAAGAGAAATAAAAGAATATTCTAGAAATAATAAATAAAATATACCCAAGTTAATTAAAACTTGAGTATATTTTTCTATTTAAAAATATTGAATATTCCTAACCCATAAAGAAAGATTATTAATATGGCTAATGGAGCTATATATTTAACTGATATTGAGTATAATCCTTTAAGTTTAAATTCAAATTTTCCATCACTAGATATTTCTTTTTCTGCATTATTAGTACCCCATACCCAAGCTACAAATAAACATATAAGTATTCCACCTATTGGTAAGAATATTTGACCAGTTATAAAATCCAATGTGTCAAATATACTTCTTTCTCCAAGTAATTTTAAATTTTTAAGTGGACCAAATGATAATACACTTGGTATAGCTAGAGCAAATAATCCTGATGTAATAATTAATATTGTCTTTTTTCTTGATAAATTAAATTGCTCTGAAATGAAAGTTACTGCCGTTTCCATTAAAGATACTGTTGAAGTTATTGCTGCAATTGCTATTAATACAAAAAACATAAATTCAAAAAATTGTCCAAATGGCATTGATTTAAACACTGCTGGTAAAGTTATAAATAATAGTCCAGGACCAGCCGTTGGTTCTAATCCATAAGCAAATACCGCTGGGAAAATAACCATTCCTGCCATCAATGCAATAATAGTATCTGCTATAGCTACTTGGTAAGATAAAGAAACTAGATTTTCACTCTTCTTTGTATAGCTACCAAAAGTAAGTATAATCCCCATACCTAAGCTTAATGTATAAAAAGCATGTCCTAAAGCTTCTAATACACCATGAACTGATAAATTAGAGAAATTAGGCTTAAATAAGAATTCTAATCCCGCTGAGGCTCCTGGTAATGTTACTGATCTAATTATTAGTAATACTATAAGCACTAATAATAATGGCATAGCTATTTTACTAAACTTTTCTATTCCTGTTTTTATTCCAAAAAACACTATAACTGATGTAATAGTCAAAACTAACAAAGTCATTATCATAGGTTCTACAGGGTTAGCTGTTAACACACTAAAATAATCTCCAAACCCCTCAGCTGCTACCCCTCTTAAAGCACCAGAAGTTGATCTCCATATATATGAAAATACCCAACCTGCAATAATTGCATAAAATGATAAAATTATAAATGCTGTTGCTGTTGCTAGATAACCCGTCCAATGCCATTTTGTATTAGGTGCAATTTTTTTAAAACTTTCTACCGCATTAACTTGGTTTTTTCTCCCAATTGCAAACTCTGATAGCATAACAGGTATTCCTATCAAAAATATACACCCCAAATATACTAATATAAATGCTGCTCCTCCATTTTGACCTGTTATATAAGGAAATTTCCATATATTCCCCAATCCTATTGCTGATCCTGCTGCTGCTGCAAGTAGCCCCAATCTTGAACTAAAATTCTCTCTGTTCATTTTTATTCCCCCTTTAATCTCAACCTTTTAACACTATATTATAAATGATATTAATTGTTAAGCATTCTGTCAATATTTTTTCTTATTTTTTAAATATTCATTAATAAATTTGCATTAAAAATATCTTTTTGTTAATTAAGTTATTCTTATATGAACTTTAATTATTACTTTCATCTTTCACCCTGTTACATTATAATCTTTATACTTTAGATATTTAAAATGGACAGGTATATCCCTGTCCATTTTATTTTGTAGTATATATTTTAAAATTTAATAAATTAATATCCCATTCATTTCTTGTAGTTTATTAACCAATATATAAATATTAATGTTATTTACTAAGAAATAGAAATAGAGGCATGATAGCCTCTATTTTTATTGTCCTTATTTTTTCTTTCTTGCTATTAATACCCCTAAAGAAGTTAATAATCCTGCAATTCCTAATACTGCTCCACTTGCTGTTCCTCCTGTTTTAGGAAGAATTCCTTTGCTTTTTACTTCTTTATTCTTCTTATTTTCATCTTTTTTTCCTGAATCAATTATATTTTTATCACTTTGTTCTTTTTCATTATCAGGTTTTATAGTTGGAATCTCTTCTTGTGGTGGTTGTGGTTTTTCTTCATTCTCATTATCTAACTTTTCTAAATTAAAATTCTTAACAACAGAATCAAAAGGTTTTTCTATTTCAACTTCTTGTAAATAATCATTTACTTTATAATCATCTAAATTCCCTGTATATATTATTGAATATACTCCTGGATCTAGTTCTACTTTTCCTTTACCTAAATTATCAGTAGTTATATTTTCTACTACTTCTCCATCTTTTATAACTTCAAAAACGCCTTCATTAACAGGAATATTAGAATTTGATTTAACAATTATATCTAAATTCCCCTTAGATGATGATTCTCCAGTATCTTTATATGAAACTTTAAATCTAGGTGTTGCTTTCATTCCTTGTCTTTTAACTTGAAGTATTATATCTCCTCCAGAATTATTTAATATAAGTGGTTGTAATACCGTTGACGTTTTATTATCTAATACTGGAATACTTACTTTAGTTGGAAATTCATCATCTATATTTTTATAGTAGTTTACTATATCTCCTGGCTTTAAATCCCCTATGTCTAGAGTAGCATAATATGAATTTAAAATAGATGATCTTCCATTTATTTCATACTTAGAAATAGTAAAATTATTTGGTATTTTAGTTACATCCCAATTTTCATTATCATAAGAAACACTTAATTTAATACTTTGCTCTTTACCATCTTGCTTAGTTGCGAAATATACTCTTCCTTCCTCCTCTCCAAAATCTAATCCTGTAAATCTAACTTCTCCCCCCTCTGATACTTTCTTAACAAATGGTTCTGTGTCCTTTATATTCTTATATAATAAAACTTCATATCCCCTAGGAACATTTCTAAATAGAACCTCATCATTTGCTCCAATATTATTTGTAGCTTTTACAGTATTCATTGGTATATTATCAGTTGTTGGTGTATAGCTATCTTTAAATAATTGGAATTCATATATTCTTATAGCTGCCCAAGGACTAATTCCCGGATGATCTATATATAATCTAAACACTTGTCCCGTTACAGGTTCTTTTAGATTTCTATCTACTATTCCTTCCTCATTATCTCTTACAACATCTACATCTTTAAATTCCCCATTCTTATCTAAAACTTGTAATCTAAAATCCTTAGTATTTGTATCTTTAGCTTCTCCACCAGCCTCTCCATGCATTGTGACCCATCTTTGTATTGTTTTTTCTTCACCTAAATCTACTTCTAACCAACCACCATACATTCCTGTTGTTGTACACCACTTACTATTATTTTCAACAGTTCCATCTACAGCTTTTATTGCAGGTTCTCCTGCATTTTGTGAACTTGCTTTCACATTTTTATTTAATGCAAGATTAATAGGCTGCTCCTTGTTAGGTACCTCTGTTGAATCTGCTGGAATACTCCATTTAAACTTTAATGTTTGAGCTTCTCCCCTATTGAAATTCTTATCAACTCCAACTACCTCAAAATTAAATTCTGATTCATTTTCATATCTATCAAATGGTGGTATATAATATGAATTATTATAAGTTGCTCCTACAAACTCCTTATTTCCATCTGGTTTTACTCGATAAATTTCGTAAAATTCTGCATTTTGTACATCATCCCAATATATTCTTGCTTCTGCATTTTTAGCATTATGAAGAAGCTGATCATCTAATACTACTTTATTAGGAGCTGGAAGAATAGTTTTTTCACTATTTTCTTTTATTGATATATTTCCTATATTTATTTTAAAATCATTTATATCTTCTTGACTTTCAAACTTTAATGATATTGCTGATATTTTTTGTCCAACATAATCTTTTAATGATATTTTAGATGTAGTCCATTCTCCTTTACTTCCATCTTTAACCTCTAAAAAAGTAAAGCTTGACTCATCATAATCATCACCAAAACATAATCCAATTTTCATATTATTCTTATTTAAAGGTGTCTTATAGGTAATAGATATTTCTGTATTTTCATTATTAATTTCCAAATTAGTACTATATAATTTAATATGATTTGGATTAGCAGCTTCTAGATTACCATTAACCATCAATGAGCTTCCTCCATTATACGCATCACTTCTATCAAATTCTGGAATCAATTTAGATCCATTAGACTCTACAATCCATCTCCATGTTGGTAAATAATCCTGAAGTGCTCTATTATTCCATTCTTTATTTCTTGATAAATTTCCATCTATATAATAAGATATACCATGTCCTAAATTAAAATTAGTTACAAACGGTAATTTATTGATAGCTGATTTATCTGCAACATAATTTGCAAGCCCAACCCATCTTTCACTTGTATCTGTTTTTGAAGGGTCCCCGGTTGGACCTACCCAAAACTTTTGATCATGCTTATAAAAATCTAGTATATCTTTTGACATAGAAAAAGTTGAATTTGGACAGTACATAGCCAAAGATAACTTAAGTTTTCCTTCAGCATCTAATAAATTTTGAACTGGAAAATTATCATTATATGCATTTTGTTGAACTTCCACTCCTGCATAGACATCATATTGACTTCTCCCTACTGACTTTGCAGTTTCTACACTTGTATTAACTTCATTAATACCCCAGTTATAATTTAAAAAGAATTCATCAATTACTCTTTTGCCATTGTTTTGAAAGAAACCAACATTTCTATGATTTAATGCATTTTGATAACTAACAGGTCCATCTGTTGTCATTGAATCATACCATCCAATTCTTATATTAGGATCCTTTTCATGCATGTATGTGAAGAATTCTACCATAAGATCTGCATCTGTTTTACTACATCCATAACTCTCTTGATTGATAAACCAACCATCAAATCCATAAAAACGAGCCATTTCAATCATTTTATCAGCAACCGGAAAACTTCCATCTTCATTTTTAAATAAGAACTCTCTTACTTGTTTGACATATTCACCTCCGGCACTTGATCCCCATGGAAATCCTACCGTTCCAAGTACTGGCACACCATTTTTATGTCCAACATCTATTACATCGGCTGTAGGTGGAACAAATATCCCCTTTGCAGACCCTCCCCAGTAAACATAGGAATCAATGTATTGCCAATAAGAAAATACATATGCATTTTCTGTATATCCACCTTGCGATGGTGCATTATCTGTTTGAGGATTTGTTAAAGCACAATTCATTATTTTAGCATTTGGATTGGCATTTTCATTAACAACTGGTCCTGTAAATCTATCCTTTAGCTTTACAGTTGCTCTATTATACCTTACTGCCTCATCACTTTCTGGAGTCCATTCTAGCAAAGTTTTAATACTATATGCATTTCCTATAGGTTGAAGTGAATCTCTTGCTACATAATTATTTGCTATTTCTTGACCTTCCACTAATTCTGCTCTTACTGGTACTGTGTATCCCGAAATAAATGATGTTCCAATAGCAAATGTAATTACATATGCCATTGTTTGTGAATGTCTTTTTTTTCTAATACTTCTTTTAGCCATAATAACATGCTCCCCTTTACCCCTAGATTTTTTTGCTAACTTTATTTATTAATATCGTTTACACTATATATTGTAAATTTTCCCTCATAATACTTATAGTGAATTTTTTCCATTTATACTGTACTTTTTATAGATTTTATAAAATATTGTATTTTTATTGAAGGATTCTTAATTTACATAAAATAATAACAATCTGCTAAAAATTTATATAAAAATAAAAAAGGTAAGATATTACCTTACCTTTTTATTTAACAAATGTATTAATTGTTTTTATTAACTTTTTCAAATTTTCTTGTTGTGCACTATCCTCTTCTATACCTAAACAATTATTAGCATAATGCTCTATAGTAAGTCCTCCAACTTTATTTATGGCGGATCTAATAGCTGAGATTTGTATAAGTATATCTCCACAGCAAACATTTTTCTCCATCATTCCTTGAATTCCTTTTACTTGACCTTCTATTCTTTTTAATCTATTTATAATATCTTTTCTTAATTTTTCATTTTCTTCAAACATTACTTTCCCTCCAATATAAATACCTATACAAGGTATTTATATTTTACCATTTATTTAGATAATTATTCAACTTTAATATTATGAATATCTTATTTATTTATAATAGTATGTTGAAAACATTTACTGGCTACTGTATTATATTATTAAATATAATATTGGAGGTTATCTTTTATGAAAAATTTTAATTATAAAAATGGTACTAAATTAATATTTGGAAAAGATACAGAACTTAAAATAGGAAAAGAAATAAAAAAATACTCTAATAAAATATTACTCCACTATGGCGGGGGTAGTATAAAAACTACAGGATTATATGAAAAGATTGTAAATTCCTTAAATGAAGAAGGAATCGAATTTATAGAGCTTTCTGGTGTTAAACCTAATCCTAGAGTTTCACTAGTAAGAAAAGGTATTAACATTTGCCGAGACAATAATTTAGATTTTATACTAGCTGTTGGTGGTGGTAGTGTTATTGATTCTGCAAAAGCAATTGCTGCTGGAGTAAATTATTCTAAAGATGTATGGGATTTATTTATGGATACTCCTATAAATCACAAATGTTTAAATCTTGCTACAATACTTACTATACCTGCAGCTGGTAGTGAAACTAGTTCTGGTACTGTAATAACTAACGAAGAAGGATGGTATAAAAAAAGCACAGGACATCCTACATTAAGACCTATATTTTCTATAATGAATCCAGAACTTACTTTTACTTTATCTAAATATCAAACTGCTTGTGGTATAGCTGATATGTTAGCTCATGTTATGGAAAGATATTTTACTAATGAACCTAACGTAGATTTAACTGATAGACTATGTGAAGCTACAATGAAATCTATTATAGATAACGGCTTAAGAGTTATCAATAATTTAAATGATTATAATTCTAGAGCTGAAATAATGCTTTCTGGTATGATAGCACATAATGATTCATTAAGTATGGGCAGAATTGGAGATTGGGCAAGTCATGATATAGAGCATGAATTAAGTGGAATATATGATATACCTCACGGTGCTGGATTAGCCATTATATTCCCAGCTTGGATGAAATACGTATATAAACATGATATAAATAGATTTGCTCAATTTGCAAATAGAGTTTTTAATATAGATATAAATTTAAACAATCCTGAAGAAACTGTTCTTTTAGGAATAAAAAAACTTGAAGATTTCTTTAAAGAATTAGGATTAAAAACTACTCTTAAAGAAATAAATATAAATAATGAACATTTTAGTGAAATGGCTAAAAAGTTAGTTGAACTAAATGGTCATGTTGGAAATTTCGTTGAAATAAAATATGAAGATGCCATTGAAATCTATAAACTAGCACTTTAATTATTAAATCTTTAAATATAATAGAATTATATTTTATAAAATATTATATAGTTTGATAAAATAAAAAACTATATAATATTACTTTATTAAAATAAGGTTACTCATTTGAGGAACCTTATTTTACTTAGTATATGTTTATGATTTATCTAATACATTTTCTAAATTCTAATATTTTAAGATACGTTAAAATACTCTTCTAAAATAACTGATCTAATTGCTTCATATTTTATCGTATCTGGCAATTGTTTTTTTATTAAGCTTACCTTATCATATCCATTTTTATTACAAGATTTAACTATTGCTTCTCTATCTCTCTCATTATAGTACTCTTTAAGATTCAAATTAAAACTAATATCTCCTGTTTCTTTTATATAATCTGTTACATATCCTAATATAGTTGATATAGATATTTCTATATCCTCTGAAATATCCTCTAATGATTTCCCCTCTTTTAAGCTATCTAATGCTATCTCCTCATTACTTCTTATTTCTCCATCAATAATTAGCTTTCTTCTCTTTTTATGAACCCAATTAGTTTTTATATTATTCTCTTCAACATATTTATTAACTTGAAGTATGATTTCTTCTCCATATAACCCTATTTTTTTAGGACCTATTCCACCTATATCTTTTAATTCTTCGATAGTTAAAGGATATCTTCCACTTATTTCTTTAAGGGTATTTTTAGATATTATTTTTTGTATAGGAACTGCTTCTTTTTTAGCAAAATCATTTCTTAGATTTATTAACCTTTTTAATAATTCATTATCTGAAGTTACCTCAAAAGGTAAATCCGATACATCATTTTCTATAATTTCTATTTTATTAATATCTATATTATTTTCTTTTATATATTTTTCTATTTCCTCTCTAAAATAAAGTCCATATTTTTGATACTTTCCTTCTCCTACCCCTGATATCTTAAGCATTTCTTCTTTTGTAGTAGGATATTTAATACTCATTTCTTTTAAGGTTCCATCCCCAAAAATAATGTAAGGTGGTAAGTTTTCTTCTCTTGAAATATTTAATCTTAATTCTTTTAAAATCTCAAATAAATTATTAGTATCTTTAATTCTTCTTTCTATCTTAAATTCTTTTAATTTAACTTCTTTTTCACTTTTTAATACCTTCATAGATAAACTGTTAAGTTTTAATGTTGGATATGTTCCTTGAACTAAATCTAAATACCCTTGAGCAACTAAAGTATTTATAAAAGTTTTAAGATCATCACTAGAATAATCTTTCATTATCCCATAAGTAGATAAACTATCAAAGCCAAATTGAATTACTTTTCTATTTTTTGATCCTCTAAGTACATCTACAACCATTGTACTTCCAAAGCTTCTTTTCATTCTATAAATACAAGAGAGAACCTTCTGTGCATCTATTGTTTTATCTATAACTTCTCCTTTATCTAAACAATTACTACAATTATTGCACTTTTCTTCCTTTCTATCTCCAAAATAATTTAATATATACTTTCTTAAACAACCATTACTATAAACGAAATCAACCATTTGCTGTAGTTTTTCATATTGACTCATTTTTCTTTCTGGATTTTCTACACTCATTTCAATTAAATATTTTTGAATTTGAACATCTCCAGGAGTAAATAATAATATACATTCACTTTTTTCTCCATCTCTACCCGCTCTACCTATTTCTTGATAATAACCTTCTATACTTTTAGGCATATTATAATGAACTACATATCTTATATTAGGTTTATCTATCCCCATTCCAAAGGCATTTGTTGCAACAATTATATTTACTCTATCATGAATAAAATCATCTTGATTTTGTTTTCTAACTTCATCTGATAATCCTGCATGGTATCTACCAATACAATATCCTCTGTTGTTTAATTCATCATAAATACTATCAACTTCTTTTCTTGTAGCTGCATAGATTATTCCTGATTGTTCTTTATTATTTTCTATATAATTTATTAAGTAATTTTTCTTAGTTCCTGATTTTATTATATTTATAGTTAAGTTTTCTCTATCAAATCCTGTTATAAATATTTTAGGATTTTTAAGGTTTAATAATTTTATAATATCTTCTTTTACTTCAGTGGTTGCAGTTGCTGTAAATGCCGATACTATTGGTCTCATAGGTAATTTATTTATAAAATTTGATATTCTTCTATAACTTGATCTAAAATCATGGCCCCATTGTGATACACAATGCGCCTCATCTATTGCTACTTGACTAATATTATTTTGTGTTACTGCTGTTATAAATTCATTTGAATCTAATCTTTCAGGAGCTATATATATTATTTTATATTTATTATTTGATATTCCATCTATTATAGAATTAAACTCTACTGTACTTAATGAACTATTTATATAAACTCCATTAATCCCCATTTCTTTTATTGCATCTACTTGATCTTTCATTAATGATATTAAAGGAGATATAACAATAGTAATTCCATCTAACATTAAGCCTGGGAGTTGATAGCATATAGATTTTCCTCCACCAGTAGGCATTATTGCTAATACATCCTCATTATTTAATATAGTATTAATTATCTCTTCTTGTCCTTTTCTAAAGTTTTTATATCCGTAAAACTTTTCTAATATATCTAGTGATTTACTAATCAAAATCCACAACTCCCTTAATTTTTAATTATATCTATAAACTATTATATCAAAATGATTTACTTAAACGTAGCTTTATAAACATTTATACACTACATTTTAATATACTTTGAAATATCATAAAATTATTTTATAATATGTGTATAATAATATTATAGGAGATATTAAATGTATAATATATTAAAAATTTATTTTATAACAATAAATTTATTTGCTTTTATTATAATGTTTATAGATAAACAAAAGGCTATAAAAAAACAATGGCGAATAAGTGAAAATAACTTAGTTTTAATAGCAATATTAGGTGGTAGCGTAGGTGAATATATTAGTATGCATATTTTTAGACATAAGACTCATCATATTAAATTCACATTTGGAATACCCTTTATAATATTCCTACAACTATTAATTGTATTTCTATATTTATTAAAATAATAATTTACATGCTAATAGTCTATACATTAGATTGATATACTAAAATTTTAAGAAAGGATGTTGTTATATGAATTATTCAGTTGATTTACATACACATACTATAATAAGCGGACATGCTTACAGCACTCTTTTAGAAAATGTTAATTTTTGCACTAAAAAAGGTATTAAAATTCTTGGAACATCTGAGCATGGTCCAGCCATGCCTGGTGCTCCTCACATATGGTATTTTCATAATTTACGTGTTTTACCTAGAACTATAAATGATGTAATTATTTTAAAAGGTTGTGAGGCTAATATTATAGACTCTAATGGTAACCTAGATATAAAAACTACATCATCTGCTCAATTAGATTATTTAATTGCTTCTTTACATGAAGCCTGTTTTCCCCCTAAATCGAAAGAGGAAAATACAAATGCTGTTTTAAAAGTAATGGATAATTATAAAGAAATAGAAATCTTAGGACATCTTGGTAATCCAAATTATGAATTAGATTACAAAAAAATATTAAAGAAGGCTCTAGAAAAAGATATAATGATTGAAATAAATAATAGCTCTTTACTTGGAAAATCTAGAAAAGGAAGCGATATTATATGCAAAGAAATCGCTTT
Organism: Clostridium septicum; assembly: GCF_003606265.1. NCBI lineage: Bacteria > Bacillati > Bacillota > Clostridia > Eubacteriales > Clostridiaceae > Clostridium > Clostridium septicum. The sequence continues at coordinate 3,094,912 of NZ_CP023671.1, read as the reverse complement.
ACTTTGTAAAAAATATGGCAATAAGATTATTTTAAGTTCTGATGCACACTTTGGCTCTCTTATAGGTAATTTTGATTTAGCAATAAAAATGTTAAATTCAATAGATATGCCAAATGATCAAATTATGAATAATCCTGATAAGTTAATTAGACATCTAAAAAATAAAGGAAGACTTTTAGATTTAAGTTATTAAATTTAATAGCTAGAGAAAAAGATATAGGAAATTTTCCTATATCTTTTTTATATTTATTCTTCTTCTTTAACTTTTATATCTAAACCTAATTCTTCAAGTTGTTTTTCATCAACTATATTTGGTGCTTCACTTAAGTAGCAATAAGCATTTTGGTTTTTAGGGAATGCTATAACGTCCTTTATGTTTTCTGTTCCAGCTAAGAACATTATCATTCTATCTAATCCAAATGCCAATCCTCCATGTGGTGGTGGGCCAAATTTAAATGCATCTATTAAGAATCCAAATCTTTCTTTAGCTGATTCTTCTGTAAATCCTAATGCTTTAAACATTCTTTCTTGTAATTTTGAATTATGAATTCTTATTGAACCTCCACCTAACTCTTCTCCATTTAATACTAAATCATATGCTTTTGATCTAACCTTACCTGGATCAGTTTCTAACATATCTAAATCCTCATCCATTGGTGATGTAAATGGATGATGTGCTGCATGATATCTTCCTTCTTCTTCATCATATTCAAATAATGGGAATTCCGTAATCCAACAGAAGTTAAATTCATTCTTATCTTTAATTAAATCTAACTTTTTAGCTAATTCTAATCTTAATTGTCCTAAGCTTTGGAATACTACTGAATTTTTATCAGCAACTATTAAGATTATATCTCCAGTTTCTGCAGACATAGTTTCTATTATAGAATTCATTTCTTCTTCTTTTAAGAATTTAGCTATTGGTGATTTTATTCCTTCTTCTTTAAGAGCTATCCAAGCTAACCCTTTAGCCTTAAATGTCTTAACAAATTCACCTAATCTATCTATATCCTTTCTACCCATAGAAGCTCCACCCTTTACACAAAGAGCTCTTACAGAACCTCCATTAGCTAAAGCATCACTAAACACTTTAAAATCAACATTAGTTACTACTTCAGATAAATCTGTAATTTCCATTCCAAATCTTAGATCTGGTTTATCTGAACCGTATTTTTCCATAGCTTCTTTAAATTCCATTCTTCTAATTGGAAGTTTAACATCTACTCCTGCTACTTCTTTAAACACATGAGCTACTAACCCTTCATTTAAAGCCATAACATCGTCTTCTTCAACAAAGCTCATTTCTAAATCTATTTGAGTAAATTCTGGTTGTCTATTTGCTCTTAAATCTTCATCTCTGAAGCATTTTACTATTTGATAGTATTTATCAAAACCTGACACCATTAATAATTGCTTGAATATTTGTGGTGATTGTGGTAACGCATAAAACATTCCTGGATAATTTCTTGATGGTACTAAGTAATCTCTAGCGCCTTCTGGAGTACTCTTAGTAAGCATTGGTGTTTCAACTTCTAAGAACCCAGTATTATCTAGATAATCTCTAACAGCCTTAGTAGTTCTGTTTCTTATCATAAATATTCTTTGCATATCTGGTCTTCTAAGATCTAAATATCTGTATTTAAGTCTTATATTTTCTGCTGCATCTAAATCTTCCTTAATATATATTGGTGGAGTATCTGATTCTGAAAGAATTTTTATACTTTCACACTTAAGTTCTACAAGACCTGTCTCCATATTTTTATTTGGAGCTTCTCTTAAAACAACTTCACCTGTAACTGCAATACAAAATTCTGGTTTTACAGTTTTAGCCTTTTCAAAAGCTTCTGCATTAATTTCTTCACCAAAAACTATTTGCATTATTCCAGCTCTATCTCTAAGGTCTATAAATTGAAGACCTCCTAATTTTCTATTTCTTTGAACCCATCCCATAAGTGTTATTTTTTGTGAAACATTAGATTCTCTAACATCTCCACACATCATGGTTCTTTTTAAGCCACCTAAAGACTCACCCATTATAAATTCCTCCTTGCTATTTTAGCACTTTAGCTATTTCTTCTATATTGTCTAAATCAACTTCAAATTGTTCACCATCGCTCATTCTCTTAAGCTTAATAGTTTTATTTTGAAGCTCATCTTCACCTAAAATTGTAGTAAATAAAGCCCCAATTTTATTTGCATATTTCATTTCAGCTTTAACACTTCTTCCCATATGATTTACTTCTGTTTTAATGTTAAAGTTTCTTAATTTATTAGCAATAGTAAATGCAGCAAGTTTTGCTTCATCACCTCTAGCCCCTATATAAAGATCAAATAGATTTTCATTTGGAATATCTATTCCTTCATTTTCAAGTGTCATAATAAGTCTTTCAACTCCCATGGCAAATCCAACTGAAGGCATTTCTGGACCTCCAAGTTCTTCAATTAGTCTATCATATCTTCCGCCACCACATACTGTAAAATCATCATTTAATATTTCAAAAATTGTTTTTGTATAATAATCTAAACCTCTTACTATACCAGGATCAACAGTGTATGAAACTTCTAATGCGTCTAAGTATTTTTTTACATCTGTAAAGTGAGTATTACATTCTTCACACATATAATCTAATATTATTGGAGCATTCTTTGTGATTTCATTACATTTCTTTTCTTTACAGTCTAAAATTCTCATTGGATTCTTTTCAAATCTTGTTTTACACAAAGGACATAAACTATCATAGTTTTCTTTTAAATACTTCTTTAATGCCTCATTATAATTTGGTCTACACTTTGGGCATCCTAAATTATTTATATTTAAACTTAAGCTATTTAACCCTAAATTCTTTAATACATTCATAGCAAAAGCTATTACTTCTGCATCCATTGAAGGTTCCTTTGAACCAAATACTTCTGTACCTACTTGGTGGAATTGTCTTAGTCTACCCTTTTGTACATTTTCATATCTAAAGCATGGTATTGAATAATAAAGCTTTGTTGGTTGAGCTTCATTAAATAATCTATTTTCTATAAAAGCTCTAACTATAGGTGCAGTTCCTTCTGGCTTTAATGTAATACTTCTATTACCTTTATCATTGAAAGTGTACATTTCCTTTTGAACTATATCTGTAGTATCACCTACACCTCTTAAAAATAACTCTGTATGTTCAAATATAGGAGTTCTGATTTCTCTCATCCCATAAAACTTAGCCGTATTTTTAAATGTTTCCTCAACAAAATGCCATTTATATGCATCCTGAGGCAACATATCTTTAGTACCCTTAGGTGCCTTAATTTCCATTAATTTCGCCTCCTATTTTAAGTAAAGAGAATCTAATAATTTTTGTTTTCCCTCTACCATTTCTTTTATTCTTGATGTATATTCTCTAACGTCTTTAATGTTAGCAAATCGCTCAATTCTATTTTCCTCTAAAAAAACAACTTTTGATACAGCATCTGCACCAAGTGCTATTATAGTTTGCTTATCTTCAATCATTTGAATGTTATATATACATTCTTTTGAAACTTTTGAATATCCTAAATTCTCCATATTTCCAACCATATTTTTTTGTCTATACATATAATATGGTTCTAAGCTTAATTCCTTAGCTAAAGTTCTACTTTCTTCATACATAGAAGCTAGTTCAACTTGCTCCTTTATTTGAATTCCTTTCTTTAAAATAAAATTCTCATAAAGTATTGAAGCTCTTTTTAAAGATAAGCCATGAACTGTTAAACTATCTGGAGAAAGTTTTAAAATTTCATTAGCTGTATGCTTTGCTTCTTTCAAGCCTTCCCCTGGAAGTCCTATAATCATATCCATATTTATATCTTTAAATCCTAATTCTCTAGCTAAATTAAATTTTTCAATTACATCACTTGAAGTATGACCTCTTCCAATCATACTTAATGTTTCATCATTCATTGTTTGAGGATTTATACTAATTCTTGTAGTATTATATTTCTTCATAGTAAGTAACTTTTCTTCTGTTATGCTATCAGGTCTTCCACACTCCACTGTAAATTCTACTACATTTTTCCCTTGAATGAAAGCATTGTAAATTTCTTTCATTATATTTTCAAATTCTTCGTTATTAACAGATGTTGGAGTTCCTCCTCCAAAATAAACTGTTTCTATATTAAGTTTTCTTGATTCAACATATTTTTTCATTTCTCTTATTTCATATGTTAAAGACTCTAAATAAGTTGGAACTAGTTTTTTATTTCCACCAATAGGATTTGCTGCAAAAGAACAATAAAAACATCTAGTTGGACAAAATGCCATTCCTATGTAAACTGAAATATTTTTTTCTTTCTTATTTACAAACTTTTCTTCTTTCTTTGCAACCTCAATACATAACTTTGCTTTTTCTTCAGATGCTAAATGCTTCACTTTAAATATTTCTATAATTTCGTCTTCACTTTTTCCTTCTTGAAGATATTTTAATGCTATTTTAGAAGGTCTTATACCCACAAGTATTCCCCATGGGTAATGAACCCCTGTTAGCTCCTTTAAACTTAAAAAAATTAATCTTTTTATATCTTCTTTTATATTTTCTGAAATTTGTATTTTGTTATAAAACCCTTTAAACTTAAATTCTATATTTTCAATATCTATATTTACTATATATTCTCCATCATCTACAAATTTAAGTTCATGAAGAGGAAAATAAATATTAAACATTTGATAAACATCATATCTATATTTTAAATCATTTAATGATATTTTTACTTCCATTACTTCTCCTTATGCTAAAAATGGGTTTCTCATCTTTTCAAATATAATTGTAGATTTAGGCCCATGTCCTGGATATACTTCTACATTATTAGGAAGAACTAAAAGTTTATCATTTATACTTTTTATTATTTCATTAAAGTCTCCACCTGAAAAATCCGTTCTTCCTATTGAACCTTGAAATAAAGTATCTCCTGTAAATACCTTATCTTCTATTAAGAAACACATTCCACCCTTTGTATGTCCTGGAGTATGCAAACACTTTATTTCTAAAGATCCTATTTTCAATATATCTCCATCATTAATAAAACTATAAAATTTAGGAATCCTTCCAAAAACAAAATTGTCTTTTTCCATATATTCCTCTTCTGCTTTATTCATGTATACAGGAACATCATATTTTTTCTTTAAATCAACTACTCCACCATCATGATCTGCATGTGCGTGAGTTAATAAAATATACTTTATTTTTGCACCTATAGACTCTATTGTTTTTATTATCCAATCTGAATCTCCACCTGGATCCATAACCACAGCTTCTTTAGTATCTTCATCCATAACTATATAACAATTTGCTTGTAAACTACCTGCTGGAATCGTCTTTATTATCATATTATGCCTCCAAATTAAAAATTTCTTTTACTTTCTAAAAGTAGAGTAACTGGCCCATCATTTTGTATATCAACCTTCATATCAGCCCCAAATTCCCCTGTTTCTACTTTTAATTTTGACTCTTTAAGTAACTCTATAAATCTATTATATAACTCTTTGGCTCTTTCGCCACCTTCTGCATTCATAAAATTAGGTCTTCTACCTTTTCTACAATCACCATATAGGGTAAATTGAGAAATTGCCAATATTTCACCCTTTATATCTAATAGTGATAAGTTCATTTTTGAATTCTCATCTTCAAATATTCTTAGGTTTATAACCTTATCTCTTATATATATTAAATCTTCCTCAGTATCTTCTTTTGATATACCAATAAGTACATTAACTCCTCTTCCTATTGATCCTATAACAGAGTCATCTACTACAACCTTAGATGATGAAACTCTTTGTACCACAGCCCTCATTTATTCACATCCTTTAGTTATTCATTCTATAAACATCCATTACGCCTTTTAATCTTCTTATTTTTCTCATAAGTTCTTTTAACTGTTCTACTGAATCTATTTTAACTTTTATATTAACTATTGCTACATTTGCCTTAGATGATTTTGCATTTAACGCATTAAGAGGTAAGTTAGCATCTGTTATTATCATCATAATATCTGATAATATACCTATTCTATCTTCTGCCTTTACTTGAATTTCTGCAACATAAGCAGCCCCTTTAGCCTTTCCCCAAGTAACTTCAACTACTTTTTCCTCATCATAGTTTACCAAAGCCTTTAAATTACTACAATCTGCCCTATGTACTGAAACTCCTCTGCCTTTAGTTATATATCCTAATATTTCGTCTCCCGGTACTGGATTACAACATTTTGCAAACCTCACCATAATATTGTTAAGCCCCTTTACTGTAACTCCATAAGTATTAACTGGGATTTTTCTATCACTTTTGGAAATATGATCATCTATTGTTTTATTTACATTTTCCTGTAAATGCTTATCTTTATCTGGAATATTTTCTTCTTTTAATCTTACTATAAATGCAGAAGCTGTTATTTGACCTATTCCTATACTAGCATAAAGATCCTCCATATTATGAATATTATATTTCTTTAATAATTTTTCATAAGTGTCTCCCTTTGCTATTTCTGAGTACACAACTCCTTGTTTTTTTAACTCTTTCTCAAATACTTCTTTTCCTTTATCTATATTCTCTTCTTTTTTAACCTTCTTAAACCACTGTCTTATTTTACTTTTTGCTTGATTACTTTTAGCAATATTTAACCAATCCATATTAGGACCTTTAGCAGAATTAGAAGTAAGTACCTCTACTATCTCTCCTGTCTTAAGCTTATAATCAAGAGGGACTATTTTACCATTTACTTTTGCTCCTACACATTTATTTCCTATGTCCGTATGTATTCTATAAGCAAAATCTATTGGTGTTGCGCCATTTTGAAGATTTATAACCACGCCTTTTGGTGTAAATAAAAATATTTCATCTGCAAATAAATCTATTTTAAACCCTTCTATAAACTCCTCAGCATCTGATGTTTCTTTCTGCCATTCAAGCATTTCCCTAAGCCATGCTAATTTATTCTCTAAATTCTTTTCTTTGTCCTCACCATTATCCCCTTCTTTATACTTCCAATGAGCTGCTATACCATATTCAGCTGTTTTATGCATTTCAAAAGTTCTAATTTGTATTTCAAAGGTTTTTCCTTGTGGTCCTATTACAGTTGTATGTAATGATTGATACATGTTAGGTTTAGGCATTGCTATATAATCTTTAAACCTTCCTGGTATAGGTTTATAAATTGTATGAACAATACCTAAAACTCCATAACAATCTTTAACAGAATTAACTAATATTCTAATAGCTGTAAGATCAAATATTTGTTCTATGCTTTTATTTTTATTAACCATTTTTTTATATATGCTATAAAAATGCTTAGGTCTTCCTTCAATATCAGAATCTACTCCTGAATCCTCAAGCTTTTCATATAAATATTTAGTTATATTTGCTATGTAAGTTTCTCTTTCAACTCTTTTTTCTGCTATTTGTTTAACTAACTCATAATATTCTTCTTCATGCATATACCTTAAAGATAAATCTTCTAATTCCCATTTTATCTTTGATATACCAAGTCTATGAGCTAGTGGAGCATATATATCTAAAGTTTCCTTTGCTTTTTGCTTTTGTTTTTCCTTAGGCATAAATTTTAAAGTTCTCATATTATGTAATCTATCAGCAAGTTTAATTATTATAACTCTTATATCCTTTGCCATAGCTAACAACATTTTTCTAACGTTATCCGCTTGTTGCTCTTCTTTAGTTTTATATTCTATTTTTCCTAATTTAGTTACTCCTTGAACTAAATTTGCAACCTCTTCACTAAACATTTCACTTATATCTTCGTATGTATAATGAGTATCTTCAATAACATCATGGAGTAATCCCGCTACGATAGTACTTGTATCCATTCCCATTTCTGCTAAAATACAAGCAACATCTATAGGGTGAATTACATAAGGCTCTCCTGATTCTCTCTTTTGTTCCTTATGTGCCTCTGTAGCCAAATCATGTGCCTTTTTTATAACTTCAATATCTATATTATTACAATTTTCTTCAATTTTTTGTAATAGATTCTCAATCATTAGGATTAACTCTCCTTTTGCCTCATTAAATTCTAAAATCAATGGCTGGTTTAAAAAACCAGCCATCCTATTGTTTCTATTATATAATATTTAATTACTATTTTCAATAAATTTAGATATCATATTGAACTAATGACATAACATCATAGCCCTTTAACTTATCTCTACCTTTTAAGTCTGTTAATTCTATTGCAAATTCTAAAGATACAACTTCTCCACCAGCTATTTCAACAAGCTTTGCAACAGCCTCTATTGTTCCACCAGTTGCTAATAAATCATCAACTATAGCTACTCTTTGGCCTTTCTTTATTGAATCCTTGTGTATTTGTAATGTATCCTTACCATATTCTAAATCATAATCAACTGAAACAGTTTCTCCTGGTAGCTTTCCAGGCTTTCTAACTGGAACAAATCCAATTCCCATAGCATATGCTACCGGTACACCATAAATAAATCCTCTAGCTTCTGGTCCAACAATTAAATCTATATTTTTATCTTTAAGATGCTCAACCATTTTATCTATTGAATATTTTAAAGCTTCTCCATCCCCTATTGCAGTTGTAATATCCTTAAAGCTTATTCCTTCCTTTGGGAAACCATCAATTATTCTTATTTTTTCTTTTAGATCCATAGCAAATCCTCCATTATTAAAAATTAGAAACTATATAATTATAGTAAGTAGAAATATTAACTTTATTAATATTTTTACTAGCATTTTATTATATAGTTATCTTTGATTTATTTAAATATTTAGTTATTTGTTCTGCTCTTTCTTTTTTAGTTGTAGTTAATAACTCAATAATTATACGAGCATTGTCCATCATTCTAACTGCATTAATAGTAGGTGTTATTACCTCTATTATCTTTAAAATACACTTTTCATCCATTTCTATTATATCATAATAATCCATAATAGATCTTAATCCATGATTATTGGTGTTAATTAAAAATTTTCTTCCTTCTTTTAATATAACAGCATTTTCACCTTTCAAAGGTACTTCTGCCCATTGTTCACCAATTAAAATCAAATCCAAATATTTATTAATGCTTTTTATGTTATAATATATTGCAATTGCCTGCATTAATTTAAATGCTAATCCACTAATAGATAAATTTTTATATCTATATTGACAGCATTTTTGATTTGGATTTATGTATATGTATCCTTTATCAATATTTATCAATTTATTTTCCAAAACAATTAAATCTATACCAAGATCTTTGCAAAGCATTTGTTCTTCTTCTGAATTTAAATCTATCCCCAAAGTTATTAGAAGCTGACCCCCCAAAAAATTAACATTATTTATTATATCATTAGATGTAATTCCAGAAGTATTTGAATCATCATCATTAATTATATACTCAACGTCAGCATTTAAATATCTTAATACTAAACTCAATGATGCAATAGCACATAGCCCATCTACATTTGGCACGCCATAAATAACTATTTTTTTTCTATTATTTATAGCCTCTACCATTCGTTCAATAGCTTTGTTCATATCTTTAAGTATAAAGGGATTATATCCAGTTATGTAATTTGGACTATAAATACTCTCCCAAAACTTGCGCATTATAAACTCCTCCATAAAATTAAGAAAACACATATATTATAATTGAAAATTAACTATATTACAAATGTTTTCTACGAAAAAAACAATAAACCTCCAAAAAAATTTTGGAGGTTTATAAATCAAGTTATATTTTCAGCAATTATGCCACTTTCATTTCTTTTTTCTTTTCTTCTCTATTCTTTAATATAACCCATATTGGTGAAGCTATGAATAATGATGAATATGCTCCAAAAGCTATACCTATAAGTAATGGGAATGAGAATTCTCTAACTGTTGGTACAAATACATTAACTGAAGCTATTACAAATAAAGTAGTTAATGTTGTATTAATTGATCTAGCTAAAGTTTGAGTTAAACTTTTATTTGCAATTTCAATAGCTGGGGCTCTTCTCATATTTTTTGAATTTTCTCTTATTCTATCAAAGATTACTATAGTATCGTTTATTGAATAACCTATTATAGTTAATATAGATGCAATAAATGGTGTATTTACTGGTATATTAAATATTGCAAATATACTTAACGTAATTAGAACGTCATGTAAAAGTGCTAATAAAGCTGCTATACCATAATTCATTTTAAATCTAAATGCTATATAGATAAGCATTGCTCCACAAGCTATAATTAATGCAACAATAGAATTTCTTGTTAATTCTTTACCTATAGATGCTCCTATTTCCTCTTGTGATAATAATGCCTTATCTTCTAAGTTATATTTTTCTTTAAGCTCTTTAAATAATTCTGCTACTTTAGAAGTATCTAAATCTCTAGACTTTATTTCATATTGAGTTTTATCAACTTCATTTGTTACTGCATCATCTGCATACTTCTTTACAATTTCATCAACTTCTGATTTATTAAAATTTTCTCCTAATTCAATTACAACTTTAGTTCCACCCTTGAAATCTATTCCAAAGTTTAGACCTCTTGTAAATATAAATCCTAAGCCTATTAAAATTATTATTAATGAAATTGAGAACCAAATCTTACTTTTTTCTATTATTTTAAGCATTTTTAGCCCCCCTCTTTACTCTAAATTGTCTAATATCTTTTAAAAGGCCTATTTCAACTGATAAGTTTACTAAAAGCTTAGTAACTATTAAGGCTGTAAACATACTTACTAATATACCTATCATAAGTGTTACAGCAAAACCCTTAACAGCTCCTGATCCTATAAAGTATAATACTAATGCTGCTATTATTGTAGTTACGTTAGAATCTACAATTGATGATAAGGCATTTTCAAACCCTTTCTTAACAGCACTTTTAATACTAATTCCTTTTGCTAATTCTTCTCTTATTCTTTCAAATATAAGCACATTTGCATCTACTGCCATACCTATTGTAAGTAAGAATCCTGCTATACCTGGTAATGTCAAAGTTGCTCCAACTTCTGCAAAAATTAAAAGAACTAATGTTGTATATAAAACTAAAGCTATACAGGATAATATTCCTGGTACTCTATAGTAAATTATCATAAATATAAATATTAGTGCTATACCTACTACTCCAGCTTTCATAGCATTAGGAAGTGCTTCTGATCCTAATTGTGCTCCAACATTATTAACTGATACAGCTTTAATTGATACAGGTAGTGCACCTGAATTTATAAGTCCAGATAAATTTTTAGCTTCATCAATTGTTGAACTTCCTGTTATAATTGCATTTCCATCTGTAATAGCATTTTGTACTGTTGGACTTGAAATCACTTCTTCATCCATTGATATTGATATCTGTTTTCCTATATTTTTTGAAGTTGCATCTGCAAATTTCTTTTGACCTTCTTCATTTAACTTAAGCGAAACTACAGGTTTATTAGTTTGATGATCTAACATTGCTGTAGCTTCTTTAACATCTTTTCCTGTTAAAACTACATTTCCACTTGGATCTTTAAATGTTAGATTTCCTGTTTTACCCAAACTATCAACAATTTCATTTGAGTCAAATTTCCCTGGAATGTCTACTCTTATTCTTTTTTCTCCCTCTGTTGCTACAGTGGTTTCAGCAACTCCTAACTTATTAACTCTAAGCTCTAATAATTGTCTTGTTTTTTCAAGGTCATCTCTTGAAGAATTTTCATCCTGTATTTCCATTAATACAGAAACTCCACCTTGTAGATCTAATCCTTTGGTTATAACTTTATCGAATGACTTAAACTCCCATCCCGCAATTTTAAAACCCTTAAAGCCTGCAAATGCTAAAGAAAATATAGCAATTACACAGAGTAAAAATATTATTAAGCTTTTGCCTTTACCTTTGCCTTTTGCTTTCATGTTTTTCCCCCTCTTTTTTCGTTTTCACTCTAAATTATATTACTTATGTCAACTAATATCAAGATAAATTGCTAAATTTTTGAATAACCAAGGAATATTTTCTAAATTGTTACAAAATTTTAATAAACAAAAAAAACCTCAACATATGTTGAAGTTTTTTTATAATTTTAAAGGTTTATTCCAAGCATTCCTGATAAAGTTCCTATTAAAACACATAAAGCAAATTTTATTAAATCATACATAGCAAGACTAGCTTCTACACCACAAATAATGCCTATTATGTATAATGCTATGTAAAATGTAATGCCAACTCCTAATCCTACTATCCATCCCTTACTACCATGTGCTTTTGCTCCAATTATACTACCTATAACTAAAGCTATACATGAAATTACAACATAAATGACGTTAAAAACACCTTCACTAAAGGATACCTTTGTCATAATTAAAGAAAATATAGCAGTAATTAAAACAGTTATAATTAAAGCTCCAACCATACCTTTCAAAACACTTCGAAAGTAACTTTTAAAATCCATATAAAATCACCCCCTGATAATTAATCTTATGATATATCAGCGGGTAATATTCTAATCTTCTTTATTTAATTTTGTTGCTATTCCAGTTTTAGAAACTTTAATTTTTGTTCTTTCTGCACTAGTTTCTATAATTACATTGTTTTCTTCTATAATTATTATCTTACCAATGATTCCACCTCTAGTCATAACTTCATCATTTTTCTCTAATTGTGAAAGCATTTCATTGTACTTTTTATTTCTCTTCTTTTCAGGTAATATAAGTAATAAATACATAAGTCCAAACATTAAAATAATTGGTAATAACGTTATAAATAAATTCATTTTCAACATTCCTTTCTAAACGCTTTTATGAACTTTTTTTCATATAAAGTAATATACTTCATTTATATAGTATTGTCAACTATTCAAAATAATATATCTTACTTTTAAGCTTTAGTATTCCATTCTTTAAGCTTTTGTTCTTTAAATTCCTTAAAATATTCACCATCGATGGCATTCCTTATCTCTTCCATAAGTTTATTATAAAAATATAAATTATGAAGAACACATAATCTCATAGCTAGCATTTCTTTCGCTTTAAATAAATGTCTTATATATGCTCTTGTATAACTTTTACATGCTGGACATTGACATCCTTCATCTATTGGTCTTGTATCTAATTCAAATTTTGCATTCATAAGATTTATCTTACCATTTTTAGTAAATACATGCCCATGTCTTCCATTTCTTGCTGGTAAAACACAATCGAAGAAATCTACTCCTCTGTCAACAGCTTCTAAAATATTTTCAGGTGTTCCAACTCCCATTAAATAAATAGGTTTATCTTCTGGAAGATGTGGTACTACCGCTTCTATTATTCTATACATTTCTTCATGAGTTTCTCCAACTGCTAAACCACCAATAGCATATCCATCTAAGTCCATTTTTGTAATTGTTTTAGCATGTTCAATTCTTATATCTTCATAACATCCACCTTGGTTTATACCAAAAAGCATTTGTTCTTTATTTATAGTATTATCAAGTGAATTTAGCCTATCCATTTCATTTTTACATCTTTCAAGCCATCTTGTAGTTCTTGCAACTGACTTTTCTACATATTCTCTAGTTGATGGATTAGGAATACACTCATCAAAAGCCATAGCTATAGTAGATGCAAGATTACTTTGAATTTGCATACTCTCTTCTGGTCCCATAAATATTTTTCTTCCATCTATATGTGAAGAAAAATATACTCCTTCTTCTTTTATCTTTCTCATACCTGATAATGAGAATACTTGGAATCCACCTGAATCTGTAAGAATAGGTCTATCCCAATTCATAAATTGATGTAAACCACCTAAATTAGCAACAACTTTATCTGATGGTCTTAAATGAAGGTGATATGTATTTGATAGTTCAACTTGACATCCTATTTCCTTTAAGTCCATTGTTGAAACTGCCCCTTTAATTACTGCACAAGTTCCAACATTCATAAAAACTGGAGTTTCTATTGTTCCATGAGGTGTTTCAAATCTCCCTCTTCTTGCTTCTCCATCTTTTTTTAATAATGTATATCTTTTTTTACTCACTAATTCACACTTCCTTTTTCTCTAGTAAACTTTACTTTATAAACATAGAATCACCAAAGGAAAAGAATCTATATTTTTCCTCTACTGCTTCTTTATAAGCATTCATAACATTTTCTTTACCTGCTAATGCTGATACTAACATTATTAATGTTGATTCTGGCAAATGAAAGTTTGTAATTAAATTATCTACAACTTTAAATTTATATCCTGGATATATAAAAATGTTAGTCCATCCACTTTGAGGCCTTACTAATCCATCTTCATTTGCAATAGTTTCTAAAGTTCTTGTTGATGTTGTGCCAACTGAAATTACTCTATTTCCTCTTATTTTAGTATCATTTATTATTTCTGCATCTTTTTCATCTAATGAATAATATTCCGAATGCATTACATGCTCATCTATAGTTTCAGCCTTAACTGGTCTAAATGTTCCAAGTCCAACATGTAAAGTTAAATAAGCTATATTAATTCCCTTAGCTTTTATTTCATTTAATAATTCTTCTGTAAAATGTAATCCTGCTGTTGGAGCTGCTGCTGATCCCTTTTCCTTAGAATAAACTGTTTGATATCTTTCTCTATCTTCTAATCTTTCTGTTATATATGGTGGAAGTGGCATTTCTCCTAATTCATCTAAAACCTGCTCAAAAATTCCTTCATATGAAAACTCAATTATTCTATTTCCTTCTTCAATTATATCTATTACTTCACAGTTAAGCTTTCCGCTTCCAAAAACAAATTTTTGACCTATTTTTGCTTTTTTACCTGGTTTTGCTAAACACTCCCATTTATCTCCTTCTATTCTTTTTAATAGAAGAAACTCTATTTTCCCACCAGTACCTTCTTTTTCTCCTATAAGTCTTGCAGGCATTACTCTAGTATTATTTAAAACAATAGTGTCACCTTCATTTAAATATTCAATTATATCATGAAAATGCTTATGCTCCACATCCCCAGTATTTCTATCTAAAACCATTAATCTTGAAGAATCTCTTCTCTCTAATGGGTGCTGAGCTATAAGCTCTTCTGGTAGATAAAAATCAAAATCACTAACTTTCATATTTACTCTCCTAACTTCATAAGTACACTTAATTTATATCTATTTAAAAAATGTTTGTTGTGCATCCTTCTGTTTCTTTTTCCCTTTACTTCTTCCTAAATGTTCATAAGCTTTCTCCGTAGCAATTCTTCCCCTTGCTGTTCTAACTATAAATCCTGTTTGAAGTAAATATGGCTCATAAACATCTTCAATTGTTCCAAGCTCTTCTCCAATAAAATAGGATAATGTTTCTATTCCAACAGGGCCTCCATCAAAATTATCTATTATTGCTTCTAATATTTTATTATCTACTCTATCAAAGCCCTTATTGTCTACCTCCAGAAGTTCAAGAGCTGCCTTTGCTTCTTTAAAACTTATTAAAGAATCAGAATACACTTCAGCATAATCTCTGACTCTCTTTAATAATCTATTTGCAATTCTTGGAGTTCCTCTAGATCTTCTTGCAAGTTCTAAAGCGCCTTCCTCAGTAATATCACAATTAAGCACAAATGCTGATCTTATTATTATATCTTTTAATTGTTCTTCTGTATAATATTCCATATCACAAAGTACGCCAAATCTATCTCTAAGAGGTGATGTTAACATTCCTATTCTAGTTGTCGCTCCAATAAGTGTAAACTTCGGTAAATCAAGTCTTATAGACTTTGCAGCTGCACCTTTACCAATTACTATATCTAAAACATAATCCTCCATAGCAGGATATAATATTTCTTCTACATTTCTATTAAGCCTATGTATTTCATCTATAAATAATACATCATTATCTTTTAGGGTAGTTAATATAGCAGCTAAATCACCAGCTCTTTCGATTGCAGGACCTGAAGTTATTTTAAGCTCTCCCCCCATTTCTTTTGCTATTATATTAGCAAGGGTGGTTTTCCCAAGTCCTGGTGGACCATATAAAAGAACATGATCTAATGCTTCACCTCTATTTTTAGCAGCCTTAATAAATATATTTAGTCTTTCTTTTACTTTATCTTGACCAATATATTCATTTATAGTTTGAGGTCTTAAACTTAATCCATTACTATCTTCTAAAATCTCTTCAGGTGTTATTATTCTTTCCATAACTTCACCTCTATCCCATTAAAACTTTTAAACAACTTTTTATTATATTTTCAACAGTATCATCTTTATTAACCTTTCTTAAGGCGCTTTCTGCTTCTTTTTCTGAATACCCTAGAGCAAGTAAAGCTCCTAATGCTTCACTAATAACATTTACATTATATTTCTCTATATTTTCAATTGATTCTACGTTTTCTATATCATCAATTAACTCATCTGGTTTTAATTTATCCTTTAATTCTAGAATAATTCTTCCAGCTGTTTTCTTTCCTATACCCGGTGCTCTACATAAATGCTTATCATCACCCATCATTATAGCATATTTTAGATTATTTATTCTGCTTATAGATAATAATGATAAAGCTGCTTTTGCTCCTACACCATTTATACTTAATAACATTTTAAACATTTCTAGTTCTTCTCTTGAATCAAAACCATAAAGACCTAAAAAATCTTCTCTAACAATTTGTTCAAGATATAACATTATATCTTCTCCTACTTTAGGCATGGAGGACATTGTAGCACCTGATGTAAAAACTTTATAACCTAATCCATTGTTTTCAACAACAATATAATCTTTATTAATCCCCATATATTTACCTTTTATATATTCATACATACTAAACCCCTCCACATTTACAATAAACCTAACTTATACTTTATCACTATAGGCTAAATAATTCAACACCACAGTATAATTAAATAGGTTACGATTATAACATAAAAAAGGATAGAAAATTTATAATTTCTATCCTTTTAAATTCTTATATTTATTAGGCTTTATATAAAATCAAACTTCTCCATAAGGTTCAATCATATTTATAACTTTAACATCTGTTAGTATATTATCTAATGAATAATCGTATATGTTTAAACTTATATCTTTTTGTAATAATTTAGATATTATTTCTTCCTTTTCATCATCAAAAACTAATTGTTCTCTTAGTTTTTCTATAAAATCATCTAAATCATATACTCTACATTCACCTTCACCAACACCCATATGCTGGCAAATATTATTCCTAAATTGTCCCGGAAGCTCTGTTATATCATGATAATCTCTCTTTAATGAGCTTTTCTTTATTCTATCCTCATAATAAATATTTATATAACCCTTAGCAGTCTCTAAATCATTAAAGCCTTTTGTACTTCCATCTGTCATAACTAATAAATAATTATAATAAGGGCTAACATTCATAAAAAAATACCTCCTAAATTTAAAGCTAATGCCTTTTTGTATATTTTATTTATTCCCTTATTTATAGTTGTTATTCCTTACTACTTATTTATGATATTAATTCTGTTATATCTTCAATAGCTTTTTCTCTTGTATCATACATAAATTCAAAGTTTTTAATTTTATTTTGCTCTCTCTCCGGTAAATCCTTTAATCTCTTTTTATCTCTGAATACATCTTTTTCTGATGTTATGGCTAACTTCCCGCTCTCATCACTTTTATAAACAGCTAAAAAACCATCTTTTTCACCTATAAAAAATTTATTAGGTTCTACCTTATTAGAGTCCTCTTCTGATCTTTTAAAAATATACTTCATATCTGACATTTCATCTATTTTATATCCTTGTTTTCCTAATACTTCCGATAACATTTCCTTTGTTACATCCCCAGTTAAATTTAAACGCTCTTTTAGAGCTGACATTTGCTCTTCTGTATCTATCTTATCTTCAGTTTTTAATATAACTGTAGCACTATCTTTTACAACTTTACTTAATTGATTATAAACGGTTTTTTCCTCTTCTTGTTCCTCTTTTATCCTAGCTTTCTCTTGATTTCTCATATAATCAGTAACAAAATAACTTATACAAAAACATATTACTAATACTGTTATAGCTGAAATTGCTATACCTATCTTCTTTTTATTATTCTTATTTTCCATAAAATCACTCCTTAGTGATATTATTTCCAAATATTTTCTTTTTTAAACAACAAAAATAAAAAAGTGGCTTTCGCCACGCTCCCTTCGGGAATTTAATTTTAAGTACCTTAAGAAGCATAGAACCGATATCTGTTCTATGCTATATTTTTCCTATTAATTAATACTTTATTCCATATACTCCAGTATACTCTTTAGGCCTCATTACTCCTCCGCACTTTTCACATGAAAAGCATGGTGGTTCATCAACATTGCTTTGATCCATTTCATCAAAATATTCAACTACTTCTTTAGGAATATTTTCTTTAGCTCCGCAAATAGTACAAATATATAATATTTCCTCTGTTTTCATCTTACTTCCTCCAACTAAGTTGTTTTCGGAATTATTTTACCACTTAATATACGTTTAGTAATAGCATAATTTTCTATAGCCTTTTCTAATTTTTCTTCATTCTCTTCTATAATCTTAATTCTCAGCCGTTCCCTCATGGACCCATATTTAGGATATACAATATCATGAAATCTCATTTTATTACCACAGTTAGGACATTTACACGGATTTACACCACTTATTGCCAGTATTCTATTCTCCCAAGTTGCTATAGATCTTCTTATACTTAATATCTTTTCATCTATCATTTTTATAAAATTAAATTTTCCTTTGCTTCTTCTAGAATAAATTCCAAAGTATCTTATCATTTTAAAATTTTTCTCTGGAATATGTCTTATTATTCTTTTTATGAACTCATATACATGTACAGTTTCAACTATGACCTTATTATCTTCATGTCTAGTATATTTATAAGTCACATTTTCACCATCATATTTAAGAATCCTTGATTCCGCTATCGCAGGACGTCCCACATATCTCCCTACATATTTTGCTGCTGTCTTCGCTGATTTTATCTCAGTTTTAGCATGAACATAAAAACCTTTATCTTTCTCTTTATATAGTTTATTTTTTAGTAATTTAATTTCTTTTGTATTTCCATTTATATAAGTTATTTCATCTAACAAAACCTTTTGCCATCTTTTTCTTAATGATTCATAAGATATGTGCCTTATATGCCTCCATTCTGTTATATTTCCTCTCCCTCCTTCTGTAACCATCATATGTACATGAGGATTCCACTTTAAATCTCTTCCAAATGTATGTATTACAGTTACTATACCTGGTGTGAATTCCTCCTTTCTATTTAAACTATGCATCCAACTCGTAACAGCTCTCGCTGCGCACTTCGGCAATATCTTAAGTCTTTGTCTATCCAGTCCAAAGAATTCTCTTAATTCTTTTGGTATAGTAAAAACTATATGTCTATGCCTAACATTTATTAAATTTCCCAACATATTATCAATCCAATTATCCGTATAAATCTTTCCACATGAAGTACAAAATCTACTTTTACATGTAAATCCGATTCTCTTTGTAGTATTACAATTATTACACTTCAATTCAATAAATCCATACTTTGTATCTTTACACTTTAAAACTTTTTCTACTTCCTTTTTAACATTAGGTCTAATCTTATTTTTATATAACTTTTCAAACTCTTTCCAATGGTCTTCTAATATTCTTTTTATCTTACCTTTTTTCATCTGTTAAACCTCTAATTTATAATTAATCTAACATATTTGAAGGCTAAAAGCTAGATAATATCTAATTTTCAGCCTTCAAAATTTTTATACTTTCCTGTACATTTAAAAAATAGGAGATAACTTAAAAGTTATCCCCTATTATTCCCTATTTAAAATTATTTATGAAAAATGCTTAAAACTACTTCTGCTAATGATTGCTTTAATGGTTTTATACTAATATTCTCTTTATTATCTTTAGCTCTAATCTCTAATTTTTTTTCTTCCTTTTTATCATTAATTTTTTTAATTTCTTCTGTTTTACATACAAAAGAAACTTTACTAATATTTTCAGAATCATTTCCACTAAAATTATTATATTCTTTAGCCATTCCGGTTACTTCTTTTTCTATATCTTCTATTTTTTTAACTTCATTTATCTTTTCATTTACAGTATTATATAATTTCATTATCCCTTCGTTATTAAATTTAGTCATACCATCTGATAATGTATTAGCTCCTTTTTTTAGTTCCCCTGATGCTTCAACTAATTTATTTGTAGATTCTTCTAATTTACTCTTGCCTTCATTTAACTGTTCTTTACCATTTTTAACTCCTGAAAAACCTTCATAAAGCTGATTAACTCCACCGTTTACCATAGTTATTCCTTCTTGTAGTTTTCCAGCCGCTTCAACATATCCTGTTATTCCTTGAACATAAGCATTAGATCCATTAGATAACTCTGTAACTTTTCCCTGTAGCCCTAAAAGCATTTGCTTTTGTTGACTTTCTGGAAGTGTGGCAGTAATAGAAGCTAAAGCTTCATTTATTTTACTTATTGCTTCTGCTTGTCCTTGTGCACCTTCAATTAACTGATTACCTTTACTCACAAATATTTCTGTATTTTGTGATAAAGAGTTAGTCCCGTCATGTAATTTATTTACTCCATCTGATGCCTTTTCTAAGCTTCCCATAACTGTTGTAACTCCACTCATAAATGTATTTATTCCACCTTGATACTCTTTCATTTTTTCTGAATAAGTGGTTACTCCATCTGCTAGTTTATCTGATCCACTTACTAACTTTTTACTAGCATCTACTAAATTATCTAAATCTGATGTCATATTACTCAAATCATTTAATCCATCTATTTCTTTAGTATCTGGAAGCTTCGAAGATGTTGTTATATAAATTGATTGCATTTCAAACTCATCTATATCTCCTTCTATTTCTAATGAATCATAGGCATCCACATTATCAATATCCTTTAAGTTTTCTTTCATACCAGGTAATAAAACAGCAAATATAACTTCTCTTTTTCCATCACCAATTATTTTTCCGGCATCACTTATCTTTATATTTTTTATCTTATCTGTCTCCAAGGGTAATGCAACTAATGAATAAAAAGGTGTATATATTCTTCTATTTTCTCCTTTTATATCTTTAACTTCTGAAATATTATTTCTTTGACTTATTTTAATTTTTAATTTCCCGCTTTTTCCTGCTAAATCATTAGCTTCAATCTCTTTATCATTTAGATAATATTTTATAGATGTGTCTACAGGCAAATCTTTTTTTATAGTTCCTTGATAATATACATCATTACCATTTGTTTTCCATATTAAAGAATCACCATTTTTCTCTGGTTTTTCCTCTCCTTTTAAGTTTGTAATATCTTTAAGTAAGCTCTTATCTTTTATTTCCTTACTTCCATCTACTTCAATATGATTACTTACTGTTATATTTTTAGCCTCTCCATTAGATCCCATTGATACAAATACAACTTCATTTTTAGTTCCTGCAAAAGTTGCTGTTGTATTTAAAACTAAAGATGTTGTTAACGCTAATGCGCTTACACATATTATTCTTTTATTTCTATTTCTCATTTTAATTACCTCGCTTCCTCAATACTATTAGTCTTTTTCCAATTATGAGTAGTTTTATTTATAATAGGTTCTAAAACAAGTAATATAGATGGCAAAATAAATAATATAACTAACATACTTATTATTGCGCCTCTTGCCATCATAGATGTTAAAGAACTAATTAAATCTATTTTAGATATAAAGACAACCCCTATGGTTGCTGCAAAAAATGATGCTGCACTTGTCACTATTGATTTTCCTGAAGATGAAAGTGCTATTTCCATTGCCTTTCTTTTATCAGATGTATATAGTAACTCTTCTTTAAATCTAGTTGTAAGTAATATTGCATAATCAACAGTAGAACCTAACTGAATACATCCAATTACAATTGAAGAAACAAAAGGAATTACTGTATGTGTATATGTTGGTATTCCCATATTTATAAATATAGCAAGCTGTATAGATGCAACTAATATAATAGGTAATGTTATAGATTTTAATACAATGGCTATTATTAAAAATACTACTAATATTGATATTAGATTTACATTTTTAAAATCTATATCTGATATTGTAATTAAATCTTTTGTTAGTTGTGCTTCTCCTGTTACAAAAGCATTATCATCATATTCTTTAACAATGTCATTTATCTCTTGAAGTTGATTTGAAACTTCATCTGATGCATTTGAATATGATGAGTTTACCAAAATACGTTGATATCCATTACCAAAAAATATTTTTTTATATTCTTCTGGAATAGTTGTTGTTGGAATCATTGGTCCTATCATCTTTGGATATGCTAACACTGATTCTATTCCATCTAATTTTTCTATTCTATTTACCATTTCATTAACTTCGTTAATTGATAAATCATCACTAAATCCTATAAAATCAGTTGTTTGCATATCATAGGTTTCTTTTAAATGATTTAAAGCATCTATAGATTCCATATCTTGAGGTAATCCTCTATCCACATTGTAATAAACTTCAGTATGTTGTTGTCCATAAATAGCCGGTACAGATATTATTACTGCTATTATTATAAATAATGCTGGTTTTTTAGTTACTAACTTTGCAAGTTTATTAAATTTCGGCATTATATCTTTATGATTAAATTTGTTTATAATTGAATCTGACACTAATATTAATGATGGTAGTATTGTAATTGTTGATATAATTCCGAGAAAAACTCCCTTGGCCATTACTATTCCTATATCTTTACCTAAACCAAGTTTCATAAATGCCAAAGCTAAAAATCCAGCAATTGTTGTAAGGGCTGCTCCTGAAACTGAACTTGCTGTATTAGAAATTGCCACTGCCATAGCTTCAATTTTTTCAACTTTCTTTTCTCTTTCCTCTTCATATCTATGATATAAGAAAATGGAGAAATCCATTGTAACTCCTAATTGAAGAACTGCTGCAATAGCTTTTGTTATATATGATATCTCTCCTAAAAAGTAATTTGTTCCCATATTATAAAGAACTGCAAATCCAATACCTAATAAAAATAATATTGGAATTATAAATGAAGTTGATGTTAAAATAAGTACTATTACCGCTAAAACTACTGCTAATAGCACATAAAACCCTCTTTCATGATCTGCAACCTTAATCATGTCTTTAAGCAATGGTGCTATACCACTTAAATGATATTTTCCTGTATGATTTTCTGCTATATTTCTAATTTCCTCTATAGCCTTTAAAGTTTTATCATCAGCTGAAGATTCTGAAAGATTTATTGGTACTAAAGTACATTCATCTCTATATACCATATCTGAAATTTCTTTTGGTAGCATCTCTTTAGGTATTTCTAAGTCAACTATATCCCTTAACCATATTACGGAATCTACACCATCAACCTCCTTTACCTCTTTTACAATATCTGAAACTTCATAATCCCTAACATCTTCTAAAACCAGCATAGCTATTTCTGATGATCCAAAAGAATCACTAATTACTTCTTGACCTTTTACTGATTCCAAATCTTTAGGTAAGTATGTCAACATATCGTAATTTGTTTTTGTAGCTACCATTCCAAATATAGATGGAATAGTTAATAGAATTGCTATTATAAGCACTATTATTCTGTTTTTACCTATAAATTTACCAAACTTGTACATGTCCTTCACCTCTCTCAAAATTGACTGTTGGTCATTTGTATATTTTTACCTTAACACATTTATGACCATTGGTCAATATTTCCTTTTATATTTTTATATGGAATATATTCCTGAATTATTCTTTTTTTAATATATAAAATTAAAAAGTCAATGAATATTAATGGTTAAAACATTAATTTCCATTGACTTTATATTAATTAATATTATGTTTTAAATAATAAAGTTAAGCTCTTCCTGCAGCTAAGATAGCTAAAATACTTTCATAAAGATGTGGTTTAAACTCCTCTATCCCCACTGGTTGTCCATAAAGTATTGAGCTATAACAAGTTGAGCCAACCATTTCTATAATAGTAAATAAAAGAACTTCTGGATTTTTAAATTTAATACTTTTCTCATTAGCATTTTCCATAAATAAATCATAATAACTATAAGCATTACCTTGTCTTGATCTATCCAATGCCTTTTTATATATTCCCCAAGATAAGTTACGAGCAATCATTCTTAAAAGAAGCTTATCTTTATTTAGTTCATCTATTACATAATTGATTACAAAAATTACTTGCTCATCAAACTGAGTTATATTTTTACTTTTTAAGCTTAAAATTGCTCTTTCAAAAAGCTCTCCTGTTTTATTAGTAATTAATTTATCTCTTATATCATACTTATCCTTGAAATATAAATAAAAAGTTCCTTTAGCTACTCCTGCTGATTTTACAATATCGCTTATAGCGGTATTATTTATACCTTTAGTTGAAAATAAATTGAAAGCTGTATTAAATAAAATTTCCTCTTTTTTTCTCTTTTTCTCTTCCACTTTACTCATAATATTCACGCTCCTAAGAATAGGATAAAAACTATTCTACTACTTGTCAAATAAGATTATTCCTAGAAGTATTTATATAGCTATTATTTTTATCTACTTTCTCCTATAAAAAATAAAGCAACTGTTCCTGGTCCTGAATGAGATCCAACAGCAGGTCCAATATTATTTATAATTACATCTTTTACTTTTTTATTACTTAAAATAATATCCTTCAAATGAATAGCCTCATCTTCGCAATCTCCATGGCTTATAAAGATAACTTGCTCTTCGGAATTAACAATATTCTCATTTAATTTTTCTGCTAATGTTTTTAATGATTTTTTTCTTCCCTTTACCTTTAAAACTGGAATTAATCTTCCCTCATTATCAACATGTAAAATAGGCTTTATATTTAACATGGTTCCAAGTGTTGCTGCTGCTGCTGATACTCTTCCCCCTCGCTTTAAATGATTTAAATCATTTACTGTAAACCAATGATTCACTTTAAGCTTGTTATCTTCTATCCACTTAACAGCTTCATCTTTACTTAATCCACTATTAATTAAATTCCATAAAGTATATACCAAAAGTCCTAATCCTAAAGAAGCACTTTTAGAATCTACTATACTTATGTCAACATCTCCTATTTCTTCCTCCAACATTTCTTTTGCTAATTTAGCACTATTTACACATCCACTTAATGCAGATGAAAAACCAAGATATATAACAGAATCACCATTATCAATATGCTTTTTAAATGCTTCTTTAAAAACATAAGAATTTATTTGTGACGTTGTAGGTAACTCTCCTGTTCTTATCATTTCATAAAATTCTTTAGGTTTCATAGTTTGACCTAAGTCATCTGGTATATCTTGCCCCTTTAAATTTATTCTTATAGGTAAAACCTCTATATTATTTTCTTCAACAAACTTTATTGGTAAATCACAACAAGAGTCCGTAATAATTACTGTTCTCATATTTTATACCGCTCCTTTAAATAAATATACTTTACTTTATTAAATAATTTAGATGAAATTTAATATTTAATGATATACATTTTCATTTTTAATTATACATCCTAACTATTATTTTTTAAAGTTTATTTAATACCCTTTATTTCAAAATCAAATTTAAAATGTTTTTTACTAATGTCTTCAAAATTTACTCCTTCACATATTTTTATATGCTTGTTAGTTATTCCAAAGTATCCTTTATTAACATCTATAGGTATACAAATTTGTGTTTCTACTGGAATCCATCCTACCTTTTCTATAAATATTTCTGCCCAAGTATGATAACAATCATTAGAAATTTTACCTAAAATAAATTTTGCTGGAATATTAAGACGCCTAACTATAGCTATAAATATGTTAGTACTTTGAATACAATTATCTTCATCTTTTAACACTGATTTAATGTCATTTTTATTATCTTTAGAATTAAACATTTCTTCTGCCACTTTTTTACTAAAATTCATTGTTCTTGTATAGTTTAATACTTTCTCTATCATCTTATATTTTTCTTTTTCAAAAAAACTTAAACTATTAACTAATCTATTTAATTTCTCACTATCTATATCTTTAATTCTTAGGTTTACAATATATTTACTCAAATCATAAATATCCAACTCTTGTTGTATAATTAATGGATGTGTCTGTAAATTTATTTCATAATAAGGTTTCTTTTTATATATATGAGTAACAGATTGATGTGATGAATTTAATAACTTTAAATCCACATTTTTAGCCTTTATTGAATATTCCCTTTTTGACAAATATTCTGACCTAATAAGACTATTTCTTAATTTTTTAATTTTCTCTAATATTATGTCTTCTACATTATCTAAATTTAAATTTTCCGTATCTATATGCTCTTTAAATTCTATATGTTTAAACGCTTCCACACAATTAAGAGTTTCATTAAAACACCTTGTTCCAGGTTTATCTCCTCTTTTTAATAGCCTTTTATGAATAGTTTCTATTGATGCTGTTAAACAAAAATGATATACTTCACTATCAATTAAAGATAATCCGTGATATATATGATTAAAATATTTATGATTTCTTAATGTAATAGGTATTATTAAATTTTTTTTATATTTATTAATAAGCTCTTTTGCTATATTAATCACAAGTTTTTTCCATAAATCCAAATCTTGAAAGCTTTCAGCTTTTTCCTCATAATTTATTATTTCGTCTGGTATAATATTTCTTAACATAAAGCCTATTTCTTCCGGATTATACATCATACTATTAGGAATATTTTTAACTAGTCTCTTAGCAACTGATGTTTTTCCTACTCCAAAAGCACCATTTATTATTACTATCAAGAAATCTTCCTCCTATATTTTTATATTTAGTAATATTTTACTATATTTTACAGGTTTATTCTATAAAAATAAAAAGAACATTTTGCGATAAAGAAAATTTAATCTCAAAATGTTCCTAATATTGCTTATTTTTTTGAAATATATACTCTTTTAGCTGTTGCTTGTGGAGGTATGGATTTAGTCATGGCATCATTTAGCCTAACATAAACTTTATCCCCTTTTTCAAACTCAATCTTTTCCTTAGTATCATTAGATGAATCCATAACTACAGTTTCTTCATTTATCAAAACTAATACTTGTTCTTTTAGAATTTCACCTCCTTTTAGATATCCATCTACTAATATTTTAATAATATTTTCCCCTTCAGCTTTTTGAACTTCAATAATTTCTCCTATCATTACTGGGGATCTAGGTGGTTTTGCATATACTGGTACTACCCCTATAATCATAAAAAGTAAAAAACCTAAAATTAGTCTTTTTATTTTCATGGTTTATCCTCCTTAATATTTAAATTTTATAATAGTTTTTTATTATTGCTATCCAAATATACATAGCTATATTTCCCATAAACTACTTTACTGATACATAAGGATTATCTTTAATGTAAAATCTCCACAAAAAATCTACTGCCTCCTCTGCATAATCAATCCCTACCCTCTTTGTTTCTACTATATCAAAATTATTATAACTAGAATTTTCTATGTATAATCCTCCATCTAAATATAACTTTTTATAATTTTCAGCTTTAGTTATATTTAAAGCCATACAAAGCTTCGATGGTCCATTAGTTAAAGCTTTCTTTTGACTTCTACTTAAACTTTTATAGTCTTTTTTAAACCTAGTATTAGATAAATATTCTAAATTATCTAATGGCTCAATAGCTCTAATTAAAACTCCCTCTGCAATGTCTTTTTCACCTGAAATTACGTTAAAACAATGATATAATCCATATATAAAATATACATATGCTATTCCTCCCTCTTCATATAAAGGTTCGGTTCTTTCTGTTCTCCTACCGTTATATGCATGGCTTGCTTTGTCTATAGCTCCAATATATGCCTCTGTTTCAACTATTCTACCTCTTATTTCTATACCGTCAATTTTCCTTACTAGTACTTTTCCTAAAAGATCTTTTGCAACTTCAAGAGCATTTCTTTTATAAAATTCTTTATTTAATATCATATTAATCACCACTTAAATACTTTTATATTATAAATTATAAACAAATTTATAAATTTAATACTAAACTAAAATAAATAGAAAATCCACAGCATTTAAGCTGTGGATTTCCCATTATTAATTATTCCATTCTATTATTAATATTTTAACTTCGTCTTGTTTAAGTTCAACTCTATATCCATCTAATATAAGCCATGTAATAAGTTCCTTTTCAATTTTGTCTTTCTCAGCATCTTCTAGCATAAATATAGCTGATATTTTATTTACTCCTATGCTTTTTCCATATTCTATATTTTTTAATATCTTTTCTTTTTGCTCATTAACTCTTTCTTGCCATCCCATTTTCTAATCCCACCATTTCCATTATTATCTATATAGTTATATGATAGAATTGAATAGATTATGCTATTTTATGTTATTATAATTTATTATTTATCCTAGCTCAAAGTAACTTAAAACATTATTACATTTCATTTTAACAATCTCTTAATTTGAATAATATTCTCCCCAATCAGCTAATTTCTTTACTTCAGGAGCATTATTAGGAGTTCTATCGCCATCTTTAAATGGAGCCATCCAAACATCTATCGCTCCTTCTTTTCTCTTAGATTTTACTATAATTTTTTTTATTCCTGTATTTTGATTTTGTCCTGATGGATTTATTGACTCTTTATAAGGTTTAGCCTCTACTACTTCAAACTCTAAATTTCCTTTTGTAAGAAGTTTAACATATAATCTATTGTCTCCATCTTTTAATATAACAGCTTTACCATTTTCAACAATATCAGCATCTGCCTTTGTATGCATTTGCCAAATAACTTCGCCTTCTCGTTTTAATAAGAACTCATCTCTCATTAATAGCTCATTTCTATTTATAAAATTAAATCCTCTATTTACCTTTACTGCATAATTTTCATATGCTGAAGTTAAATCTAATACACCATATCCTCCATCTTTTCCATTAAGTTTTTTATCAATTACTTCTGAATATGCTGGAACTACTTGATTTATCTCTTTTGAAGGATTTATTACTAAAGTATTATGACCTTCTGCATTTTTTCTATAGTATGACCATCTCTTACCATTTTCGGTATTTTCCCAATATCCTTGTAAATTATAATTTTCCTTACCTAAATCCATTGCCCATCTTACACCTAGTGAATCGTATACAAAGCTACCTATATCTAAATCCCCATGTGGTGCTCCATTTAATCCACCTTTAAAACCTAAGAAACTACTTTCTTTATTACCCCAATCTTTTCTCATTGTTATTACAGATTGATTTTTATACATTTTGTCTAATTCCTTAGGGGCATCACCTTTATATAAGTTTGGATCATACCATAATAAATCATATACATTAACTATTGAATCTACTTGATCCATATAAAATTTATGATACCAAGTTAATTCTGGTCTATTTAATTCCTTTGCAAACCATAAATTTAAATATCCAACAGGATTTACTAAATCATTATCTGAATAATTATATGTTCCTGCTTTCCCTGTCATAAACATAGGATATTCAGCTGTTTCTTTTATTCCTGGTGCATTTATAAATAAATTATTACTGTTAATAGCTGAGCTTACAGCTGATAAGAAATATACAAGATATCTAGTTCCATAATCCCAATATGAAATTCCCTCAATGGAATCACCTTCTGGTGCATATTGTGGAAGCCCATGTTGTATTGACTTAAATGCTTCTTGTATTATTTGTGATGCAAGATCTGTGCTATTCCCTCCCATTATTGCTAAAGCTGAAGTAGAAAATCCTGTATTACACACAAAATTCCAATTAAATCCATCTTCAACAAAACGATGGTCATTTTTTTTATAATGATCTAATGCAATATTTAGAGCCTTATTAACTATTGCATCTTCTATACTCTTCTTTTGAGAATCATTTAAATAATCATATAACCAATCATAACCTATAGCTACACCATTAGATGTCATAGCTGTATCTAATAAATGTTTATGGCTCCAATCTGGATAGTTGATTGCAACATTTTCAAGTTCACTCCAAGCTCTATCTGCATACTTTGTATCCCCTGTAATTTTATACATAAATGATAAATCAACTATATATTTCGATGCCAAAGTATTTAATCTTACTCCATCTGGTTTATTATATGGAACTACTGGTTCATTAATAATTTTATCTATTCTAGATTTTAATTCTCCATACCATTCTTTAGCATTTACATCTGTATTTATTAATTTTTTTATTCTATTAAAATCAGATTGATTAGCTAAAATCCTAGGATGTTCAGTTTTAACAGTTGCTTTTATATTGTTAATTGAAGGTGAAACAAATATTGTTCCTTCTGCTGTTGTTTCATTTCCAGAATTATCACTTGCTATAATAGTTATGTAATCGTATCCATTAAAATTATTATTAGGTTTATATACATAAACTCCATTTGAAATATTAAATTGTCCATTTGCAGTTGATTTTAATATTTTAAAAGTTAGGGAACTACCCTCAGGATCTATTGCATTTAATGCCCCATTAATATTAACGTTTTCATTAGTCTTTATGATAAAGTTTTCAAATACAGGACTCTTATCTATTTTATCTATATTAACATTTATTTGATCTAAAGCATAATTACCACTTTCATCTTTAACTGCTATACTAAAGCTATCCTTACCATAAAAATTTTTATTTGGATAATAATCAAATTCTCCTGTATCTTTTAAATTAATAGATCCATTTGATGGATTTGCTAATACTTTATACGTAAGCATTTCTCCATTTACAGATTTTGCTTTTATTTTACCACTTGCAACTTGTCCTTCTTTTATATTTATATCATTTATATTATCAATGCTAATTTCTGATGTATCTCCAACAATTACTGGTATTTCCAATTTAATTTTTTCACTCTTTTGAGTAATTACTAATTTAGCTACTCCTTTATTTACTCCTCTAATATTACCAATGTCACTAACTGCCATAATTGAATCGTCTGATGATTCAAAAGTAACATTTTTATCAGTGGTATTTGCTGGATTAAATTCTAAACTTAAACTTTTTTCTTCTCCATCATTTAAATTAATTATAGAAGGATTTGCTTCTATACTTTTTACCTTAATATATTTTTCAACAACAGTATTATCAACCCAAACAGTTCCAATACTATCATCATATAAATACTCAAAAACTATGCTTCCTAATGTTTCCTTTGGTAAATCGATAATATATTCGAAATTTCTCCAATCCATATCCCTATCGGCATCTATAGTTATAGTTCCCATAGGCTCTATTTTATTTCCATTAGTATCTTTATACTGTAATCTTAAACTTAAACCTTTACCTTCAAACCCTGTTGTTTTGATCCATTGAGAAATTTTAATTGATTGTTTTTGCATATCTGCTGGAATATTTTTAATTATTTGATTTAATGTACCCCTTGAGTTTTTTCCTAAAGTTTCATTTTCTATTTTTACAGAAGAATTACCTTCTTTTAAAATGCTATTATCTGATGAAACTAATAATCCTCCAGTGCTTTTCCACACTCCCCAAGATTCTGGTACTCCATCACTCTTTATTTTTTCATATCCTCCATTTTTAACTAAACTATCAACTGGATTTACAGGATTATTTGGTTGTGTAATACTTATATCACCTATAGCCTTTAATACAGGATCGTTAAAATATACTTTACCTGTAGTATTAGCTGATATATAATTTTCAATTTTTAAACCATAAACCTCTTCTCCATTTAACTCCTTTGGAATATCTATGTAAGTCTCTAATTTAGTCCAATCTGTTGTTTCTGTTAACTTAGGATTTAAATCTAATATGTCAATTTTCTGATTACTTTTATTTACTATTTGTAATCTAACATTTGCTGTACCACCTTTTAAATTTTCTGTTTTAACCCATTGAGAAAACGTATACTTTTTATCTAATAGATCTTGCGTTAATTTTACAGTTTGATGAACAATAACATTATTTTTATCTTGATTTGTAATATGTACTAATAAGCTACTAGGCTTGTCTTTAATTATGTTAGTCACAGTAGAAGATATGTAATTCCCTCCTTTTGCATAATAATTCCATTCCTCTGGTGTGCCATCATTATTACTATCACTGTACTCACTATTTGTAATAATATTTACTGATTTTTTAGTTTCTGCTAACACATTTACTACTGGTAAAAAGAAATTCACTAAAAATACTACTACCATACTAGAAACTAAAAATTTTAAAAAGTGTTTTGACTTTTTTCTCATATTATATCCTCCTTAAATAAATTAATTCAAATCGGTTTACTAAACTGTAAAAGTTAACCTTTATCTGAATTATATAATATAATTATATATAATACAATAATAAAAGTTAACGTTTTCAATATGTTTTTTTAGAAAGTGAATTCAAAAAGAATTCACTTTCCTTCTCTTATTTAAATTTACCTAATAAATTAGACATTTCTATAGCTGATACTGCCGCATCAAATCCCTTATTTCCAGATTTAGTTCCAGCTCTTTCGATAGCTTGCTCTATATTTTCTGTAGTTATTACTCCAAATATCACTGGTATTTCTGTCTCTAAACCAATATTGGCAACTCCTTTTGAAACCTCAGAACAAACATAATCATAATGACTTGTGGTTCCCCTTATAACTGCTCCTAAGCATACTACAGCATCATAATTTTTACTTTGTGCCAATTTTTTTGCAACTAATGGTATTTCAAATGCACCAGGCACCCAAGTTACTGTAATACTATCCTCATCTACACCATGTCTTTTAAAAGCATCTATAGCTCCACTAACTAATTTAGATACTATAAACTCATTAAATCTTGCCGCTACAATTGCATATCTTTTCCCTTTCCCTATTAAATCCCCTTCAATTATCCTCATAATAATAATCTCCTTCAAAATTAAATTAATTTATAAAAATTTTATTTATAACTTAAGTAAATGTTCCATTTTTTCCTTCTTAGTTTTTAAATAAAATATATTATCTTTGTTACTTTCAATTTCAATTGGTACTCTTTCAACAATATTTAAACCATATCCCTCTAACCCTGAAATTTTTTTAGGATTATTAGTCATTAACCTTATTTTTTTAACTCCTAATAATTTTAATATTTGAGCTCCTATTCCATAATCTCTAAGATCCTCTGGAAATCCTAATTTTAAATTTGCTTCGACTGTATCAAATCCTTCATCTTGAAGCTTATATGCTTTTAACTTATTTATTAATCCTATCCCTCTTCCTTCTTGTCTCATATAAAGAAGAATTCCACTTCCTTCATTACTTATTTGCTTCATAGCCCTATCAAATTGTTCGCCACAATCACATCTTTTAGAACCAAAAACATCTCCTGTTAAACATTCAGAATGAACTCTTAATAAAACCGAATCATTCTCTTTAATATCCCCTTTAACTAAAGCTACATGATGCTCTCCATTAAGTCTGTTTACAAAACCAATAGCTAAAAATTCACCATATTTTGTTGGCATTTTAGTTTCTACCATCTTTTCAACTAAAATCTCCCTTTTACTTCTATAAGCTATTAAATCTTTAATAGTTATAACTCCTATACCATGTTCTTTAGAAAATTCTAATAATTCTGAAGTTCTTGCCATAGTTCCATCATCTTTAATTATTTCACATATAACTCCAACTTCTTTTAGTCCTGCTAGTTTAGCTAGATCTAAAGAGGCCTCTGTATGACCTGCTCTCTTTAAAACTCCACCTTGTTTACCTATTAAAGGGAAAATATGCCCTGGCCTTCTGAAATCATTTGGCTTACTATTATTTTTTACTATATTTTGAATTGTAGTAGCTCTTTCAAAGGCTGATATTCCTGTACTAGTTTCTTTATAATCTATAGATACAGTAAATGCTGTTTCATGATTATCTGTATTATTTTCAACCATTGGAGTTAACTCTAAATTACTTGCTATTTCCTGGCTTATTGGCATACAAATCAACCCTTTACCATGTGTAGCCATAAAATTTATATCCGCTCCAGTAACCATTTCACCCGCCATTACTAGGTCTCCTTCATTTTCTCTATCTTCATCGTCTATAACTATGATCATTTTTCCTAATTTAATATTTTTTATAGCCTTTTCTATTGTCATAAATTTACTCATATATTTGGGAAAATAAATTCCCACTCACCACCTTTCAATAAATAAAAAAATCTCTTACATAAATCCATTTTCACTTAAAAACCCTTTTGAAATCTTAGAACTTTCCTCATTAAT
Organism: Clostridium septicum; assembly: GCF_003606265.1. Lineage (NCBI taxonomy): Bacteria > Bacillati > Bacillota > Clostridia > Eubacteriales > Clostridiaceae > Clostridium > Clostridium septicum. Next base: position 3,060,840 of record NZ_CP023671.1, on the reverse strand, counting down.
ATCTTTACAAAAATATAGCTTTTCTAAATATTTAGCTAAGATATCGCATTCAATATTGACTTTTTCACCTATAGCTTTTCTAAGTAGTGTAGTTTCATTTTGACTATGAGGAATTAATGAAATCTCAAAAGTTTCACCTTTAAGTCTAGCTATTGTTAAACTTATTCCATCAATAGCTATAGATCCTTTATAAACCATATATTTGCTTGTTTCTTTTGTAGCCTTTAAAGTTATCCATGTAGTTTTATCCTCTCTTCGAAAATTAATTATTTCAGCCATAGAATCAATATGTCCACTTACAATATGTCCATTAAACCTGTCATTAACTTTCATAGCTCTCTCTAAATTTACTTTTGAACCTATATCTAAGTATGTCAGATTACTTTTATCTAAAGTTTCTTTCATTATATAAGCTGAAAAAAAATCCTTTTCTTTAGCAATTAAAGTTAAACATACTCCATTAGTGGAAATACTATCTCCTATATCTACATCCTCTAAAACTTTCTTACACTTTATAGACACTTTATATGATTTATCATTTTTTTCTAAAAACTTAACTTCTCCAATTTCTTCAATAATCCCAGTAAACATTGAATCCTCCAAAATATAAATTAATTAACCAATAAAATTTCCTATAACTAATAAGTCTTCATTAAAACTTCTAATCTCTTGAAATTTTAAATTATATGACTCCTTTACTTCTTTAATCCCTAGACCTTCAACTGGGGTTAATGCTTTTTCACCTCCAAATATTTTTGGTGCTATAAATGTATATACTTTATTTACTAATCCCTCTTCTAAAAATGAATAGTTTAAGTTCCCTCCGCCCTCTACAAGAATGGAATCTACATTTCTTTCTCCTAACTTTTTCATTACTTCCTTTAAATTTACTTGTCCATTTTTATCATTTACTTCTATAACTTCAATACCATTACTTTTAAGTACAATTTTCTTATTTTTATCAGCTAATCTAGTAGTAAATATTAAAGTTTTTGAACTACTTTGATTCTTCAAAACAAGAGACTCTATTGGTATTTTTAATGAACTATCTAAGACTACTCTAAAATGATTACTTAAATACTCATTTATATCATCACCTCTATATCTCAAATCTGGATTATCCTTTAATATTGTATTTATTCCTACCATAATACCTTTATATTTTTTTCTTAAACTATGGACAAACTCTCTAGATTTCTCATTAGTAATCCACCTAGATTTATGTTTAGCTGTAGCTATTTTCCCATCAATTGTCATAGCCCACTTTAATGCTATAAAAGGCTGTTTATTTATAATATAGTGATTAAATATTTCATTTAATCTTTGACACTTCTCTTCTAAAACTCCTACAACTACTTCTACACCTTCTTCTTTAAGAAACTTAACCCCTTTTCCTTTTACTAACGGATTAAAGTCTAATGTTCCTACTACAACTTTTTTAATTTTATGTCTTTTTATTGCCTCTACGCATGGTGGTGTTTTCCCATAATGACAACAAGGCTCTAAAGTTACATACATAATTGCTCCTGCTAAATCTTCATTTGTATTATTTATTGCATTAATTTCAGCATGTTCCTTCCCAAATATCTTATGGTATCCTCCTCCAATAACTTTTCCATTCTTTACAATTACAGCTCCAACTAAGGGATTAGGATTTACATAACCTTCTCCTTTTTTAGCTAATTCTAAAGCTCTGCTCATAAAAATCTCATCCATAATTATTCCCCCTAAAAACTAAATAAGAGCCTTGAAAACAAATGCTTCAAGGCTCTAAAATTAAACTATTATCTATACAATCTTTTATAAAAATTATATTTTGTTTTTATAAAAATAGAAGCTCTGAACCTAAAAAGTTCAGAGCAAATAATCCTATAAATAATCATAGTTTCAAATTTATTTCTTCTTTCATCCAGACTATACTGTCGGCTTCGGAGTTTCACCGAATCATGCTAAAACTAGCTCGCGGGCTTTACCGCCGGTAGGGATTTCCACCCTGCCCTGAAGAAAATTATTAACTTTTACAAATTTATCTTACCTCTATAAGGTTAATTTGTCAATATTTTCTTTTTCATTAGTAGTAAATATTTAACTCTCTTCAGATAGATAGCTTTTAGCAAAGTTTCTTTTTATTTCTAAGAACTCTTCAATATCATTTAAAAGTTGTAATAGCTGTGATCTATTTTCAAATTCTTCTCTTGTTTTTGGTAAATCCATTTTTTTAAATTCATTTCTAAGAATTATTAACTTTCTAAGTAATTCTTTACAATCATTTGTTTCTTTTATATTTTTAGCTACTTCCTTTATAAAGTTAGACATTATAGTAGTTTGCTTAAAAGACATATAAAACTTATCAAAATGCAATCTCATTCTCTTTATAGTATCATATTGATTTATTCTCATATTTATATAATCTGTATAATAAGAATTAGTTTTTAAGAATTTATTATTTACAATCTTATAAACAGTATATTTACTATCTGTTAATTTTTCTTCTATTTCATCCATTAATTTTCCTTCATCAACATCTACAGTATGAGTAACTAATGATTTTGACATCTTAAATAGTATAATTCTAAAAGCTTCTTCTATATAATCTTTATCCTCTTTAAATTTATCTTCTAATGATGGCATAAAAAGATTAGCAATAGCTGCTGTTCCTATTCCTATTAACATAATTAATAATTCATTTACAATCCAATAAAGATTTATATTTTCTGCTATTAATAAGTGTGTTGATAAAACTACTGTAGCTATCATTCCTTCTTCTATTTTCAACTTAGATGTTAGAGGTATAAATATTATTAAAAATATTCCAAAAACCATTGGACTTTGCCCTAATAATTTGTAAAGAACAACTGATACCATTAAACCTATTAAACATGCTAGAATTCTATTTCTGCTTACTATCAATGCCTTTTTTCTAGTATCTTGGATACTTAAAATAGCTATAACTGCTGCTACTGGTGCAAAATTCAACTTTAATAAACCTGCTAAGGCTAAAGCTACTGTTGCTGATATTGACATTTTAAATGTTAAATTATAAACATACTTCACTTACTATCCCCCATTTTATATGTATTATTTCTTAACTTTATATCTCTTAGCATATCCACATTTTTTACATAAATCTTCTACTGCTTTCCTTTTTGAAAAACCCTCATAAATTTTTATTGCTCTATCAGAATTTATTATTTTTTCCATAGAACTATTAAAAATATTACCTAAAGGTATATTGCCCTCACTATCAAGGCAACATGGTACCACTGTTCCATCTACTAATATTCCTATTTGATCTCTTAATCCATAGCAAAAAACCTCTTCTTCCTCTTCTAACAAATTAATATTAGGCCAATTGAATTTTTCAGCTGTATTAAGATATAAATTTTTTCTAAGCTTTATCCCTAATTTATCTTTTAAAGATTCCTTTATACTTATATTTAAATTTAATTTTTCTTCTAATAGTCTAAATATACAATTATTTAAACTATTACTTGCTTTCATTTCTACTGTGTCCATATTCCACAATCTTAATGAACATATTATATTACTTTTTTCGTTAGCTTCATTAATAAAATTAATTATATTCTCAAGGTATTCATTAAAATTAACATCTTGATCATTAGCTTCAAAACTATGTAATGAAATATTAACTTGTCTTAAAGCTTTTGACTTTAATAAAATTTCTTTAACATTATTAATTAAAGTTCCATTAGTTGTTATATTAACCTTTAAATCATTTTTATAGCTTATATCTAGAAACTTTTCTAAATTAGAATTTAAAAATGGTTCTCCCATTAAATGCAAATATATATAATTCGTATATGGTTTTACTTCTTTTATTATATGTAAAAATTCATTTTCATTCATAAACTTATACTTTCTTTTTGTCTTCGGACAAAAATTACAACTTAAATTGCATATATTAGTAGTTTCTATATATACTTTTTTAAACCTCATATATTTCTCCTTTGATTCTGATTTAATAATTACTAACTTACCACAATATATAATTATTTGCCACTATTTTTATATTGTTATTATTATCTGAACATTTTTACCAATAATTTTTTATTGCATTTATTTATTGCTCATGGTATTATATACTAGCAGTTGGTACGAAAAGTGCTGATTACCTGTAGAGCTTGGTTTGTCCTTCGCCGGATGCCAAGCTCTACTTTATTAAAATATAAAATACTTTTTTGCCTAATTTAAAAGTTGGTTTCAATTATGAAACCGACTTTTATTTTAATTAATTAGAATAATATTTAATTCTTTAAATATATTTAAAATAGGTATTATAAATTATTTAAGGAGTGAATTTAAATTGGATCCATATAAAGTATTAGGAGTTCAACCTGGCGCATCTAGTGATGACATTAAAAATGCTTATAATAATATTCTTGCAAATTATAATGTAAACATGAATAATTTATCTATTAATAATTCTACTGAAAAAGCTTTAACAGATGCTAATATAGCTTATGATTTATTAATCAACGGAAATCTTTATAAGGAAATAAGAAATTTAATTGAGCACAACAACTTTGTTTTAGCTGAATCTAAATTAAATCTAATCGATCATAGGAACTCTGCTGAATGGAACTATCTTCAAGGATTTATTTCTCTAAAAAAGGGCTGGTTTGATACTGCTGTAAATCATATAAAAGCAGCTACTGATTTAGATCCTGAAAATCCTGAATATAAGGATAGCTTAATAACTTTACAATCAAGAGCTAATGAAATTATGAATGTTTATAAACAAAATAATCCTAAGACAAACCCTCCTGGTGGTAACAATAATATGGGCGGGTGCCCTGGTGGCAACACTGGTGGCGGTGGAAATGGTGGTATGTGTTAATACTAGAATTTCTATAAAAAATAAGGGTAGAACAATTCTACCCTTATTTTTTTGTTAAGCCTTAGAAAGCTCAACAATTAATCTTGACAATATTTCTAAATCCTCTATTTTCATATGTTCTTCCAATGTATGAGGCTTTCTTTCTCCACTTGATAGATTAACTGCTTTTAATCCATTTCCATTAAATACATTAGTATCGCTACCACCACCTGTAGATTTTGTTTTTCCTTCTATTCCTATGGCTTTTAAAGCATTCTTAGCTTTAATTACTATTTCATCATCCTCATTAATTACAAATTGTCCAAACAATCTATTTACAGTTATTTCAACTTTTCCTCCAAACTTTTCAGCAGCCTTTTCAAAAGTTTCTATCATATGAGCTGTTTGTTTTTCAAGACTTTCAATTACTGTACTTCTTGTTTCTGCTTCTATAATAACTTCTGGACATACAATATTAGTTGCAACTCCACCATTTATCTTTCCTATATTTGCAGTTGTATTTTCATCTATTCTTAGCAATTTCATATTTGATATTGCTTCTGAAGCTATTTGAATTGCACTTATACCATCTTCTGGTGATACTCCTGCATGAGCTGATTTACCAGTTATTTTAACTAGTAACTTATCTTGAGCAGGTCCTTTAATAACTATAGTTCCTATATCTCCACTAGTATCAAAAATAAATGCATTTTTAGACTCAATCTTAGAGTAATCTAAATTTTTAGCACCATATATACCAACCTCTTCTGCTACAGTAAATACTATTTCTATATTAGGATGTTTAATATTATTTTCTTTAATAACTGTTAATGCTTCTATAATTGCTGCAATTCCACCTTTATCATCTCCACCAAGAACAGTAGTTCCATCTGAGTAAATAATATCATCTTTTATAATTGGCTTTATATTAGTGCATGGTGTAACTGTATCCATATGGCATGCAAATAAAATAGGTTCTCCTTCCACATTTCCTTTTAATTTAGCAATTAAATTCCCTGTATCTGATTTTACAACTTCACAAGCCTTATCAAATTCTACTTCTAACCCTAATTTTTCTAAATCTTTTGCAAGTCTTTTAGCAAAAGCTCCTTCTTTATAACTTTCTGAATCAATTTGAACATACTCTAAAAATCTTTTTACAACTCTATCTCTATTTATCATATGTAATCCCTCCATAATAATAAGTTTAAATATAATTATAACATACAAAAATAAAAATATTACTGAAATTAGAAATCTCAGCAATATTTTTAATAACCTTTACACTATGATACTTTTTTCTTCTTAGTTAAGTAACTGCCAATAGTTACTGCAATAAATCCTGATAATTCTAGTACTCCTCCAAATGGAGCTCCTGTATTAGGAAGTTTGGAGCCAACACTATGATTCTTAACTTCAGAATTTTTGTTATTTATTATAGTTTCTTTATTTTCCTTTTCATTTATTACTGTATCATTTTTATTATTATCTGTATCTGAAACTACTTCTTCCTTAGTATCATCTACTCCAGCCACTAATACATTTTTTTCTTTAGGATTTATACCTTCATTCTTCCAAAGATCCTTTATTTCATCTCTCATTACTAAATTAGTATTACATACATTTTTAGCTTTTGAAAAATCATAATTATCTCCACCAATTGCCATAAAATCATTTGTTACAACCTTATAGTATCTATCTTTTTCTATTTTGGTTCCATCTTCTAATCTTACTGATGTTATTCTTTTTCCTTCTTCATTTTCTGGTGTATACCAAACTTTCACTCCTGAAAATTGTCCCCATCCTCTTTTTTTAGGATCTATTCCATAATCTATTATTTTAATAATATCTTCACCTTTAAGCTCCATAGTTACTAAAGTATTATCAAAAGGAAGAACTGTATATAAATCTCCCATTGTAACTATACCTTTATTTATAGGTGCTCTTAATCCACCTCCATTAGTTATAGCAATGTCTGAACCAGTAATTTTCTTCATTGCATCACATACTGTAATCCCTAATAGAGTTACTCCATTATATTTATTATTAGTTAAATCTACCTCTAAATCTGATATCTTTTCTCCTAAAATAACTTCTAAATCCTTTTCATAATCTTTAACCATAGTTTGTACTTTTTCATTTTCTTTAATATCATCTTTTCTCTTATATACTTCATCATAACTACTTTCAACTGATATTAACTTACCTTCTGGATCAAATGTAAAACTTAATTTACCTAATCCTCTACCATTGCATCCACCTTCTGCAATTTTAACTCCATTAACTGTACCAGCTGTAAATCTATGATCATGAGCTGCTACAATTGCATCTACCATTCCTTTTTCAACAGATTTAGCAATGTCTACTGATTCACCTTTTAATTCTCCATTTTCAAACTTTGCTCCCATATGTGTAATTACAACTACAGCATTAACATGTTCTTCATCTCTTAAAAATTTACCATATTTATTTACTTCTTCTACACCACTAGTAAATTTATAATCTACTACATTTGTTGGCTTTGTAGTATATAAAGTATCTGGTGTTGCTAAACCAATTAACCCAATTTTAATTCCATTTCTTTCTACAACTAGATATGGCTTTGCAAAAGAAGCAATATCATTTGTTTTTTTATCTATTAAATTAGCAGCTAAAAATTGAAATCCACCATCTTGTGACCACTTTTCAAAATTTCCTGTTCCCCAATCAAACTCATGATTTCCTACAGCTGATGCTATTAAACCTATTTCTTTTGCAAATTTATTTATAGGTTCTCCTAATTTTAAATTTGACATTGCACTTCCTTGATACATGTCTCCACCTGAAACAATGAAGCTATTATATATTTCATTATTCTTATTTGTATATTTCTTTATCTCTGTTGCTAATTTAGCTACACCAGGATTTTTCTTTGTTTCTTGTACACTTCCATGTATATCATTAAAGCTTATTATATCTATTTTCTTATTTATTCCTCTTACTAACTCATCTAAATCATCCACTGATAATTGCTTTTTTATTTCTTCCCATGTAATAGTATCTTGTCCATTACTTAACTTTATTTTTCCTATGTTTAATAAACCTACTACTTTATTTTTTAACTCTTTATTATCTTCATATCCTAAAATCTTTATACTATCATAATCTTTATCTTTAGCAATCGTTTTCTTGTCAAGTAAATTATTATCATTCGATATATTAGATGTTTCAATTGCTTGTTCATCCATAGCGTAAACTTTTTCATAATTTATTGGAATTATTAATCCTAAAATTAATGTTAATGTAGTTAAAAATGCTATAAAATTCTTTTTACTAGTTTTTCTCCACATATATTTCTCCCCTATCCATAATAAAAAGTAAATGAACTTTTGTTAACAATAAATCCAATTTAATTTTAATTTATTTTTTTACTTTTTTCAATGTTTTTGTTAATAAAATGTATTTTTTACAGTATAATTTTATTAAAAATAAAATTATACTGTAAATTTTCTTTCTATTATTCTATCATTCTTTTATTTAAATAATATATTTAAAGTAAAAATGTTATAAAAAAAGAGTATTTTCTTAAAATTAAGAAAATACTCTTAAATAAACTAATTCTTTTTATATATAGAAACTATTGCATTAACTCATATATATCTGAAAATTCTATGGAAACCGTATCTATTATTGGTTTAGAACTTTTTTCTATAAAATCGTTATTAATTTCATCATTTAATTCTAACTTTTTATTAGGCAATTTTATTATAAATTCACTTCCCACACTTACATTATCATCTAAATAAATTTCACCATCTTGTAGTTCTACTAATGCCTTAACTAAAGCTAATCCTATTCCACTACCTTCATTAGCTCTTGTAAAAGATTTATCTATTTGAACAAATCTATCAAATATAACATGTTTTAACTCTGATGGAATACCTACTCCATCGTCTTTAACCTTTATAGTTACCCAATTCTCATCTGAGTCAATATATACTAATATATTTCCACCATCATCTGTAAATTTAACGGCATTTGAAAGAAGATTTAAAATTATTCTTTCTATATATTCTGGACTACATTTAATAATTAATTCCTCAATTGTTGTATCAAAAATTATATTTATATTTTTACTTTTTACATAAGGTATAGTTGATAATGATATTTCCTCTACTAAACTTACTATATCATAATTTATAAGCTTAGCTTTTATAAATCCTGAATCTATTTTAGTTATATCTACTAAATTATTTATAAGCCTTAGCATCCTAAAACAATTTTGTTTTATTGTTTTATCATATTTTCTATAAATTTCTCCTAGATCTTTGTCATTTGTATTTTTATATGTATCAAAAATTTGAACACATGAATATATAATATTTATTGGGGTTTTAAATTCATGAGATAAATTAGCAAAGAATTGACTTCTTATATTTTCAACTTCTTTTATTTCATTGTATTTTTTCTCTAAATTTTCCAACTCTTCTCTAAAACTACAATCCCTTGCAACTATTATCTTAGATAATTTCCTCTTCTTTTCCTCAGTAATATTACTTATTATACTTTCTACCGATAAATGGTCACCATTTTTTGATTTCCATATTTGTTCTTTTAAAATTATATTTTCATCATCATTACCTATTACATTCTTTTCTGAATATATAAAGTCTTTAAGTTTTTTACCATATAATTCTTCTCTTTCACACCCCAATTTATTTAATGCTATATTATTAGCATATGTTATATTTCCTAGGCAATCTTCTGTAATAATTAAATCTTTTATATTTTCAGTAATTGTTAAAAGCATTTTTTGATTATTCTGTAATTCTTCTGTTAACTTTTCACTTTCCTTTATTTTATTTATTGTTTCTATAAATAATCCAATTAATAATATTATAAATCCTACAAAGGCTAAACCAGCTCTATAGGCAAAAATATCCTTAATATTTATATTAATAGATTCAAATACATTAATTCTTCTCATATTAAATATACTTAAACTCGAAATTATTATAGTATAAATAAATTGATTTCTTTCTAAACATTTTTTAGCTAGTAATACAAGTAATATATAATAATATACTACTATTACATCGTTAAATAATAGTATATTTTCATATAATAATTTGTTATTTATATTATAATATATAGCCAGTTCACCTATAATACTTAAAATCGTTATTATTATTGTTGCTAAAACAGAAATCCCTTTTCTCTTTAAAATTACTTTTACAACTTTGCTATTATTAAAAACGGCTAAAGTTAATAAAATTGCTCTAAATATAAATGGAAGAATTATAGAACTAAATTTTAATATATTTTCTTCATATAACCCTCTTATTAAAATGTTTATTAAAATATATTCTATAGTTATACTTATATAACTCAAGTTTAATATAAAAAACTCGTTACTTTTATACATATAATAATATACGGAACAACACGCTATTGATATTATTCCTAACACATAATTTGTGCTATTTATACTTTGCGACTTCCCCAATCCATATATTGGAAGTAAATCTAAAAATAAAATATCTACTATTATTATAAGTAAAAATATTATAGTTCCAATTAAAACATCCTTAATTAATCTCTTTCTAGAATTATTTTTTTCATCTTCATATAAATTAAATATCATATTATAATTCCTATCTTTTATTTTTTATCTATCAAATAACATATTATCATAATATCAGCCATTATTGTTCATTTTTTCTTCACTATATTTCACCATTCATCGACTATATTAAGGTATTTTAATAATTATTTTTTTAATAAAAGAAGCATTAGTCATAAAAATAATAACAAATGCTTCTTTATTATAATGTTCTATTTTCTATTAATATAAATTCATTTTTTCTTTCTTAGATAAATACGAAGAAATTATTGCTGTTATAGGAACTGTTAATATTATACCTATGCTTCCTGCCAATCCCTGAATAATTTCAGTTCCTAATACATCTAAGTTTAATAATCTATTAGCTGTCATATTAGATGAGTATATTAAAATAAGTGTATTTAAAGATCCTCCAGCAAAAGCCAATATTAAAGTATTAGACATAGTTCCTATTATATCTCTTCCTATATTCATTCCACTTTTAAATAAACCTTTAATATTTATTTCTTTGTTTATTGAATTTATTTCAAATACAGATGAAGATATAGACATTGCAACGTCCATAACAGCTCCTAAAGATGCAACTAATATTCCAGCAAACATTATTCCATTAATCTTTAAACCTGTAGTTTCAGCTATATACATTATACTTTCTGCCTCTTCCATATTAATTCCTGAAAGGTAAGACATATAGCCGAATACATACGCTAATATGCCAGCTATTAACACTCCAAATAAAGTTCCTAAGATAGCTGAGAAACTTTTCTTATTTATACCTGAAACTAATAGTAATGTTACTGTTATACTTATAATTGCAATTACTATAGCTGATATTATTGGATTTATTCCTCTAAGCATTAAAGGTAACATTAAAAATACTACACATATCATAGTGAATAATAAAGATATAATAGATTTTAATCCTTTAAAACCTCCTACTAATAGTATTATTATAAAAAATAATAATACTAAAATTCCTAATGTATTGCTTCTTTTATATCCAATTATAGTAACATCTTTCAAGCTTCCATCCATAAAGTACATACCTGCTATTATTTTACTACCTTCTTCAACCTTAAAATTATATAACCTGCTGACATTATTAGTTATATTATATTCATTTCCCTTATAGGGACCATCTAATATTTTTAAAGTTACATTTTGATATCCCAATTCTATATCTTCTATGTACTTATCTACTTGAAGTTTTTCTTCTAAAACTTCCTTTACTTCTGCTTTATAATATTCAACACCTTTATTTAATTTATCATTTAAAAATCCGTTATTAAATATACTACTGGATGCAAAAATAATTACTACACTTAATATTACAGTAATTAAAATTGATATAATATCTTGCCTATAGTCTTTTATATTTATCAAAGGTATCACTCCTTAATTATATTCTTTATCTTTTGTAAACTAAAAGGCTATTTTAGAAGGAGTAAATCCCTCTAAAATGGCCCTTGATAATTATTTATCTTTTTTCTTTTTAAATACTAATATTACTCCACCTACAAGTACTATTATTGATAAAACCATAACTACCGTACTATTTACCCCACCTGTTTGTGGTAACTTACCTTCTGTTTTATTTTTATCTGTTGAACCTAAATTTGAATCATTCCCTGAATTGTTACCATTTCCTGATCCATTATCACTTCCTGAATCACCTTCTTGATCTCCACCTGAATCTTCACCGCCTCCAGGTATTTCTTCATTTTTCAAAAGTTTTATTTCAGAAGTATTTCTCACTCTTAATCTCTCACCTTCTGGGTCTATTGATACTAATCCAATTACTGATATAGTATCTCCAACTTTTATTTCTGGATCCCACTTTCCTTTTGATTCTTCATTCATTCCATCCCAAATATATCCTTCAACATATGATCTTGAAATACCACTTCCATCATCAACATAAAGATTAGAACCATCCATTTTAACGACTTTACCTTCAACCTCTACAAGTTTACCACCATTAATTGATAACATACTTTCTTTAGTTGTAAGTTTAGTTGGTTTTATTTCTGAAATATTTTCATCAATTATTTCTAATTGATTATCTTCATCCTTAATGGAAATTTCAAATTCACCTTGATAATGTTCAACTTGTCCTGTAACTCTAACCTTTTGACCTACTTTCAATTCAGTGTTAGAAACTCCAAATACACATAATCCACCAGTTTCATCTTCAATATATACTACTTCAAAGAATGCATTTTTAGGTGTTACTGCTTCAGATTGAGAAGTAACAGTTCCTTCTACAGTAAACTCTTCACCTTGTAAATCTGGAATTCCATCATTATTATCATCTTTTCTAACTTCTGCAATCTTTACTGTTTTAGCTTCTTTCTTTGGTAACATCCAATCTAAAACATTTTTAGTTACATTAATATTTGAATGGCTTTCAGAATTCTTACCATCTATTTCAAAATCAGAGAAAAAGGTATTTCCTGAAACTATTACTTTAGCTCCACTCTTTAGTTCCTCAGCTCCTACAACAGATACATTTCCCATTTCAACTTTAACATTATCTTCTTGATTATCTGCATCGTTAGCTGTTGTTGTTTCATGACCTTTAACTAAAAAGTCAACATTTTTACCTGTTGCCCCTTCTGCAAGAATTATTGATGCTCCACTATAAAAGCTATATTCTGATTTTCCATTTTCAATTCAATTTACTAAATTATATTTTGGTGAATCATATTGATTTAAATATAACCTATATGGCTGTCCACCATTTTTAATATCATCAACAACTTGATCATCATTTACTCTTAACTCTGTTCCTATTTTTTCTAATACAGAATTCATTTGAATACCATTGCTATACTGGCCAGTTCCATCACCATAATCAGCCTTAGTTGTAACTATTATATTACCACCATTGTCAACATATCTTTTAATAGAATCTATTTCACTATTTTCAAATTTGCTTGCAAGTAAATCATACTCTGACTTATCTCTACTTTGAGGATCTGTAAGTATTAATAAATTAATATTTTTTAATGTTTCATCTGTTATAGGATTCTTATTAATATTAGTTATAGCACCTCTTTCTTGTAATATATTTTTAAGTGCTGAATATTTTCCTGCATAATCTCCTGTAACATATTGATTATAATGAGCCCCATCTATTACTACTCTAGAAATATCTTCTTCATTTACTACATTTATCTTAATACTCTTAGTAAATACTCTTTCTTTTCCTTCTATAGAAACTGTAGCTTTAGTATATATTGTAAACTCTCCTGATTTTTTTGGTACCCATGATAATTCAACAGTTTCTGTTTTAGTTGATTCTATTCTATCAATAATTTCTTCTCCAATTTTATTATCAGAATTTATCTCATTTTCAAAAAATTCTATTTTTATATTTTCTAACGCCCTGTCTCCATTATTATAAACTCCAGCTGAAATATTTACTGATTCATTTGGTGTTGTTAATTCATTGTCAACAGTAGTTTCTATCATTCCAAAGTTTATATTATCTCCAACCCATATAGGTGCTGTAACTGCTATGTCTTTATCAGCTTGAACTACTTTTACATAATAATACGTATATTCTGGATTTAACTCAAAATCCCAATTAACATTATTACTATTAAACTCTTTTGAAGTAACCTCTACTCCTCCATTTGCTATAATTGAAACTTTACTTATAGCATCATCATCTGCTATATTAATTTTAAAGTTAAGCTTATCTACTCCACCTAATGAACTACCCATTAATGCACCATTAGCTGTATAGTCAATAGTCATATTAGAATCTTCTGATGCATAAACTTGCTTACTTCTCATTGAATCATATAAAGATTCTCTTGAGTTTTCTTCAGAGATAACTACTGTTCTAGCATTATTTGAAGTAAACCATTTTCCCTTATGATTATCTTGATTATTAGTAGGGGCTACATGCCACCCTTTGTCTAAAGCTCTTGTATAATATTCATAACTAGGAAAGTAACCTGAACCTCTTATTGGTCCTTCTCCATTTCCAACTTCTATTAAATTTACAACTTCATCTGTCTTTTCCCTGTAGAATCCAAAATCACTGAAGTCCCCAAAGGTTTTCCCTGGGTGATTTAGCTGTGATACTGATTGTGGTTGAGTTTGTAGTCTTTCATAATAAGTCTTTAAATCCATTGACTTATTAGTTCTAGTTTCAAACCCAGGTGTATTAAAAGTATTTATATGTCCCCAGCCACCAGTTGAACCTGACCAAGTCATTTCATAGCCATAAAGAGCTGTAAAATCTTTATTTTTATCATGCTTATCAGCTGTTTTATTAGCTTCTGTCCATACGGAACTTGCTGATCCATCTGCAAGTGATGCCTTTGTATCATTATCAAACCAATTTGAATGGTCTGTAACTCCTAAATAATCAGCTCCATTTGTTCTAGCCCAATTATATGCATCATTTAAAGTTCCAGTTCCATCTGAAATATTAGTATGCGAATGTAGTTGTCCAAAGAAATGATTTAATTCACCCTTTCTAAAAGTCCATTCCTTAGAAGATAAATTATCCAACGTATCCTTAACTTCTATTTTTACTGTATGAACTCCATCTTTTAAATCTTCATTTGGATTATATTCTACTAAATTTTCAGTTATTCTTGCTTTATTAGTAACTTCTTTTCCATCAAAAAATATTTTAATAGTTTCTACATTAACAGCTGTTCTATCCCTTAATGAGGCTTTTATTATAGGTCTTAATTCATTTCCTATACTTGAATTTTCAGCTGGTAAAACATCAAAAATTTCTGGTCCTATCATATCTTCATCAGTAATTTCTACCGAATAAACTTGTGTTTCTCTATTATTAATTCCATCAGTAGCTGAAATTCTATATTCTAATCCATTTATATTTAATTCCTCTTTAGATATATTAACTGAATATTTATTTTCACCTATTTTTCCCATATCTAATGTTTTAAATGGCTCTGTTCCTTTAGTTCTATAGGATACTACTACATTCTCAACATTTTTATTATCTGTAACATCTGTAACTATTTCTAAATCAGCATCCTTTGGAGCTTTCTTTATAGCTTTATGATTTATGACTGGAGCTTCTAAATCTGATGATTCAACTTTAGTAAAAGTACTTGAAGATCCATATATTTGTATATTATCTTTAAATCTTCCCATAGTTCCTTCTACATTAACAATATCTCCAGTCTCTACATTTATATCACTTGGTAAATAGTAAATAGATAAAACATCTTTTCCTTGAGTTAAAGTTTTTTCTGTAGTATCTATAACAGCATTAGTTATTGACACATATTTAGAATCATGATTACCTTTCAACAACTGTTTAATACTTACTTTTTCAGCCTTCACTGTAATATTTTCATCTAAAATCTTAACGTCTTCATTAGGTGTGACTTGTACTAATTTATTAAAATCACCTACAATACCTTTAACCTCTACCATTTGTCCTTTTTTAATATTATTAAAATCTATTGATGTATTATGATTTGAAATAGATATTCCACCTGTTTTGTCTTGTATATGAAGAGTTTTATTTCTATCATTAAATGATACAACACCTCTTATAACTAATTCTGTTCCTTTTTCTGAACCTCTAGCTTCTGATATATCCACCAATCCGTCTACTGGAGGAAAAGTATTTTTATCACTTGTTATTTTAATATCATCTATTGCTAAATTTCCTGAAGTCTTATTAAAGCTAAATTTAACTTTAGTTGTATCTTCTGGAATTTCAGTTTCAAAACTCCCTGAACTAGCTATGTCAGGTCCAGCTATTTCTTCCCAAAAACCATTCCTTAATATTTCTAGTTTTAAAGTTGATGTATAAGGACCATTACCAGTTTGTCCTTTATACCAAAAACTTAGCTTTCCTAAAGTCGTTAAAGTAAATTCTGGTGTTTCTAAAGTTTCAATTTTACTACCTTTTTTTCTTCCTAATCCTAATGCTGGAGATGCTTCCCCATAGTTTCCTGAAGTATCATAACCTGCTAAATTTGTTGCTGTCTCTCCATTTCTAGTAATAATCCAACCTTTTGAAACTAAGCTAGTTTCATTCTTATCGCCTTTAAACCCCTCATTTATAATTGTTTTAGTATTTTCCGTTGCAGCAGATATTACATCTATACCATTTTCAAAAGCTAATGTACTTTTAATTGGTACTCCTATAGATGTAAAGAAAACGGATAAAGCAATTAATAAGCTCATAATTTTCTTATTTTTTCGGATCATCAAAATTATCCCCCTTATGTTATATAATTCATATTCAATATAGCATAAGACTATCTTTTTTTCATCTTTAATCCGAATATTATATATAAAATTCTACTATATTATAAGATTTTTAATTAGAATTTAACATTTATTTTCTTATTTTAATTTAATATAATTCGTATTTTCTTATATTTTCATCAAACTTTACCAATATATTTATATAAACATATAATTTTTATTTATAACTTTTAAGCTTTATTAAACTATTATTATTATTATGTAAATTTTAAATTAACATAATTTAAATATTTTTTACATATTTTATATATTATAAATTTCTTAATTTTTTCATATATTACGTTTTAAATAACTAATTATAAAAAAGAAGTCCAATTTAATTTTAGTATTAAAAATAATTTTAACCATGAACCAATAGGTTACTTAAAGAATAATATATAATAATGTGGAGTTTAATTAACAGCTTTAATTATCTTATTAAAAGCAGGTGTTTTAAATGGTTGTTAGCGAAGTCAATCAAATTATTTTAAATATAAGAAGAGGAAATTATAGATATATTGGTTCAGGTTCTAGCCGACAAGTATTTGACTTAAGAAATGGTTATGTCATTAAAGTAGCAAGAAATAAAGCCGGAACTGCTCAAAATAGAGCCGAGTATATAATATCATCTTCTGATTATTCCGAGTTATTTGCAAAAGTTATATATGCTTCAGATAATTTTTATTTTATAATAATGGAAAAAGCCAATACAGTAAATACCTTTTCATGGGTACTAAAATATTTTAATGCTAGCTGTAATAAAGATCTTGTTAACTCAACAAAATTGCAGTATATTCACCAAAAATACAATTTATTATGGGCTGATTTATTTAAAAAAAGTAGTTGGGGAGTAATTAATGGACGACCTGTAATTATTGATTACGGGTTTACAAGAATGGTCGCAAAAAGATATTATTAATCTTTAAAATAAAAGGGACTATGAAAATAGTCCCTCCTCTTATATGATATACAGAAATCAATATATAATAATTCTGTTTCACATTTATATTAATTTTTATCCTATATAAAAACTCTTAAATTATTAAATATTCACAGTACATTTATACTAATCTAAGAATTCTGATTCAGCATTATGCCAAACTTCTTGAACATCATCATCATCATCTAAAAGATTTAACATCTTTTGGAACTTTTTAGCATCGTCTTCACCAATCTCTGTATAAGTATCTGGTATCATCTTAACTTCTGCTTCTAAGAATTCTATACCTTCTGATTCTAAAGCTTCTCTTACTGAACTAAAATCTTCAGGTGATGTTGTTATAATAAATACTTCATCTTCTGCAGCAAAGTCTTCTGCTCCTGCATCTAATGCCATCATCATTAATTCATCTTCATCTTGATCTTCTCTTTCTATAACTATTTCGCCTTTTTCTTGGAACATGAATCCTACACAACCTGCAGCTCCCATATTTCCGCCACCTTTTGTAAATGCACTTCTTACATTTCCTGCTGATCTATTTTTGTTATCTGTTAATGTTTCTACAATAACAGCAACTCCTGATGGACCATAACCTTCATATACTATTTTTTCGTAGTTCACACTTGCAAGTTCCCCAGAAGCCTTCTTTATAGATCTTTGTATTGTATCATTAGGCATATTTGCTGCCTTTGCTTTAGCTATTACATCTCTTAGCTTTGGGTTATTGTCAGGTATAGGCCCTCCATTTTTAACTGCAATTACTAATTCTTTACCTATTTTAGTAAAAATTTTACCTCTTTTTGCGTCTGCTTTTCCTTTTTTATTTTGGATATTATGCCATTTTGAATGTCCTGACATTTACTATTCCTCCCAACATTTAATTTAAAATTTTATATTTATAGACTATGTCTAGCAAAAATTATAACACAATTACTTAAACTTTACAATTATAGCTATTATGTATCATTTTTTCCTTTATTATATACATTTAAATAGTCTATTTTCTTCTTTAAAATAAATTTCTTCATCTGATTTAACATTTTCTATCTTTCCATTTGTAACCTCTACAAATTTACTTTCCATTTCATTAACACTAGTTAATTCAGCTAATATATTAACTTTAACTTTGTCTGAATATTCCACATCTTCAATATACCAGTTATTTTGGCCACAAATATATTGTATTTTTCCCAGCATATCATAATCCATAGTACTACTTAATTTAACACCTAACACTTTTTCAACAACACCACCTGCTTTTAAAGCAATTGCTGCACCTTTAGTATATGCTCTAGTAAGACCACCAGCCCCTAATAATACTCCTCCGAAATATCTTGTTACAACTACAGCACAATCTGTAATATCACTTTTCTTCATAACTTCTAATATAGGAATTCCTGCTGTTCCTTGTGGTTCTCCATCGTCACTATATCTTTGAGTACCCATATTTTCACCAATAATATAGGCCCAACAATTATGTCTTGCTTGCTTATGCATATTCTTTATTTCTGAAACAAATGCCTTAGCTTCTTCTTCTGTTTCACACCTTTTAGCATATCCTATAAACTCTGATTTTTTTTCTATAAATCTATCTTCTCCAAAGTCTCTTATTGTTATATAAGACATTACTTTAATTCCTCCCTAATAATTTTTATACCTTTTATTATTTTTTCTTCATCTACTTGTGAAAACCCTATTCTAAATGTATAAGCCCCATCACTTGGATATCTAAAAAATATTACTCCAGGAGTTATATAAATACCTTTTTCTTTCAATAAATAAAATAATCCCTTAGATGTATATTTTTTATCCTTAAGCTCTAAATAAAAATTTAATCCACCTTTTGGATCTATAAATTTTACTTTATCACTTAAATTTTCTTCTATTAATTTTTTCATTAATAAGTACTTCTTTTTATACTCTTCTTTTTGAAAATTAATATGACCTTTCCAAAATCCATCTTTTATATATAACTCTAATGCTCTTTGCATTAAACTAGATGTTGCTATATCTGTACTTATTTTAGAGTTCTGAATACTTTCTCTAAAGCACTCCGGTGTTATTATATATCCAAGTCTTATTCCTGGTAAAAATATCTTAGAGAAACTTTTTATATAAACAACCCTATCATTTTTATCTAATTTTTTTAAAGGCTCATGAACATGTCCATCTTCATATATTAGTTCTGATAAATAATCATCTTCTATAATATAAAAGTCATATTTTTCTGCAAGTTCTAATAACTTTATTTTCTTTTCTCTGCTACAGCTTATACCAGTTGGGTTATGAAAATAACTCATTGTATAAAAACATCTAATTTTATTTTTCTTTAGGATTTCTTCAAACTCTTTTACATTTATGCCATCTTTATCAAGATTAACTTCAAATATATTGGCTCTTCTCCACTTAAATACTGATAAAGCCCCTCCATAAGTTGGTTTTTCTACTATAACATTATCATTTATATTAAGAATTGCTTTTGAGGCTATATCTATACCTTGTTGAGCTCCTGAAACAACTAATATATTATCTAAATTTAAAGAATTATTCCAAAAAGAATTATTAATTGTTTTTCTTAATTCTTCATAGCCCAGTGGTTCCTTCATTATTAGCGCATTTGCTCCATCCCTATCTAAAACTCTATTCATAACATCTTTAAATTTATTAATTGGAAAATATACCTCTGTAGAGGTTTCTCCTGAAAAATCTATAATATTATTTAATTCCTTTTCATTTAACTTCTTAAAACACCTATTATATTCTCTATTAAAAATGGGAAGTATATCTTTTCTTTTTGCATATGTCCCTGATCCAACCTTTTGATATGCATATCCGTCATTTTTTAACTTTTTATATGCATTTACTATTGTTACATTGTTAACCCCTAACTCTAGAGATAGCTTTCTTATAGTTGGTAACTTTTCTCCATCTTGTATTTCCTTATTATCTATAAGTTTTTTTATATGATTTGATATTTGAATATATTTTGGTATCTCCTCTTCAAATAAAACATTAAAATCAATCCCCATTTCTTACCTCTTTACTAATTTTAAAATTCTTTATATGAATACACATTTTCTTCTGTTAATAAATTTTCAAAAGGATCTTTAAAATCTCTAACATCTTTTGAAACCATATTATTTTTATATAATTTTTTTAATATGTTTTCTATCTTTATATCAAAATTTTTAAATATTGTAGAATTTTTTATTTCATATGAACTTAAAGCTCTATTTTCATTTTCTAGAAATTCAATTAAGACTTTTGCTGCTACTTTTAAATTTAAATCTACATATGTTTCTATATATTTTAAAGCCTCATTTATATGATTTATATCAAACTCTTTAAATAGTACATCTTTTACCTTTTCATTAAATGAATCATTTAAATTACAAGCCATAGTTAATGAATCTTTACTTACAACAAGCCCATTCATGTTTAAATATAATTTTGAATAACTATCGAAAACTCTTATCAATATTTCATAGCAAGTATATAACCCTCCAGTATGTAAATATTTCTTACAAATTCCAATATCCTTAAGTAATTTACCTAGATACACTAAATTCCATATTTCCTTGTCCTTAAATGTTAAATACTTTATATCAGTATATATAACGTCTATATCTTTATCTTTTGAGTATATTAACTTTGAAGACAATAGTGTATCTTTTAACACTCTTTTCTGGCTAGATTCATTATATATATTAATAAATGATTCTTTACTTAAAAATTTAATATGAATAGGAATTGATAACGACTCTAAATATACATCTCTAACTTTATCAAACTCATCTTTACATAAAACAAATAAATCTATATCTGACTCTTCCCATAAATCTCCTGAAACCATACTTCCAAATACAAATATAGATAATATATTTTCATTTTTAGTTAACACATTAGTAATTTCCTTAAATGCTTTTTGATAATCAATTATTGCTTTTGCCATTTTAATCCTACTCCCCTTTAAATTGTACTATAACAATCATTATATAAAAAAACTGCGTTGAAGTCTAATCTTCATCGCAGTAAAAATTATTATAATAGTTCTTCATATCTTTAAAACACTCTTCATCTAAATCTAAAAAACTTGATTCATAACAATTATCAAAAGGCATATTACACCTTTCCAAATCGTCTTCTATTATTCTTCTATATATAGAATTTCTCTTTTTTAAAATTTCAAACATACAATATATCTCTTTAACTATTTCATAACTTAAATCTACGGGTAGCTTAATTTGCTTCTTTTTAGCAAATGCTATAGATTGCATATTTTGTGATGCTATAGCCATTGATTGAGCTGATTGTGATAAAAAAAACATTTCATCTAACAACGGCCTTATTTTTCTATCATAAAATATCCTTTCATCATCTCCGCCAACATTTAAAGAAGCTATATTATTTTGAAAGGCATTTACCCTATCTACTAATGTAGACATATTATTAAACCTTTCATTTAAAGTCTTTCCTTGAGGAGTCGTGCTATCATTTGATGTGCTCTTTCCTGTAGTACTTCCTGTTGTAGTGTTATTAGCATTAGATGTCCCTTGTCCTGCAGTACTTTCTGATGTGGTGTTAGCATTTTTTTCAGAATTATTATTAAAACCTTGAGCTATATTCTCACCTTCAACGGATTGAATATTTTGTTCTACAACAATATTCTCATCACCTTGTGTTGAATCAGGATCTCTATGCTTTTTCCCCACTTAATCAACCCCATAAAGTACTTTTTATATTATATTTTTATTTTATTTCATTTATTATAAATTCACTTGATTTATTAAAAGTTTCATCATCTACCTCAACAACCATATAAGTTCCTTCATCTCTGTAATCTTCCTCAAAAACTCTTCCATTTCTATGAAGATATGAATTTATATCACTTCTACTATACGGAATTAAATATTCACATTTTTTCATTTTATAAGGAAGTTTTTCTTCTATAAGTTTTAAAAGCTCTTCTAAATTTAATCCTTCCTTAGCTGATATTTCTATTGTTTTATATTCTTTTACAGCATCTTTTATAACATCTAGTTGTTCATCTGTTGCTTTATCTATTTTATTTAAAACTAAAATGGTATCTTTATCCTTAGCTCCAAGCTCTGATAATACATCTTCTACAGCTTTTATTTGTTCTAAAGCATAATTAGAAGAAACATCCACTACATGACAAAGTAAATCTGAATATATAACCTCTTCAAGAGTGGACTTAAAAGCTTCTACTAAATCATGTGGTAGTTTTCTTACAAACCCAACTGTATCTGTAAGAGTTACTACTCCCTTATTAGATAGTAAAATAGCTCTAGTTGTAATATCTAATGTTGCAAATAACATATCCGCTTCAAAGACCTTTTCCTTTTCTTTTGATTCCTTTTGAGCTGCTATTTCACAAAGTTTATTTCTTAAAGTAGATTTACCTGCATTAGTGTACCCTACTAATGACACTTTAGGAATACTCTCCTTATTCCTCTTTTCTCTTTGAGTTTCTCTTATTTTTTTTATCTTCTTAAGCTCTGCGTTTAAATCATATATAGTTTCTCTTATATGCCTTCTATCTGTTTCAAGCTTTTTCTCTCCTGGCCCCCTGGTTCCAATGCCTCCACCAGTTCTTGAAAGCACTGTTCCAAGCCCTTGTAATCTACCTAATCTATATTTAAGTTGCGCCAATTCTACTTGAATTTTAGCTTCCTTACTTCTCGCTCTTCTTGCAAATATCTCTAATATTAATGTTGTTCTATCAATAACTTTAGCTCCTAGAGCAGCTTCTAAATTTCTAACTTGTGAACCTGAAAGCTCATCATCAAAAATAATAAGGTTTGCTCGTTCAGTTTGCCTTAAATGCGCTATTTCTAAAACCTTTCCTTTTCCTATATAAAAAGCTGGATCTATTTTACTTCTGCTTTGAAAAATCATATCTAAAACAGGTATATCACAAGCTTTTGTAAGTTCTTTTAATTCTTCTAAACTTTCTTTAGTATCAGAGCCTACTAATATAGCCTTCTCTTCATCCTCTTCTACTACATCTTTTTCTTTTATTAAGCTTTCTATATATTGAATTTTATCCAAAATATTTATTGAAAGAATTTCATTAACTGAAAGATTATCCTTTTCCTCATAATCTAACATATCGTCAGTTATTGTTAGCATACCTAAAGAACAATCTATTACTTTTCCGCTATAAATACCAATTGCAACTATAGCATCTAATTTTAACTTTAATAATGCTGTTAAATCTAGAGCTGAGAAATTACATATTCCATTTGGGTGTGTATGTATAATTCTTACTCCTGATAATCTTTTTTCCTTTATATCAATCATCGCTATTTCAACTGAAGTTGAATCTCCAATAGCAACTGAAACCACTTTTCCTCTTCTATCTACTCCAACACTTATTTCTCTTTCTAAAATAGTAGATACACGTGTTATCGTTTCTAAAATTTCAATACTAAAAACTTCATCTTTAAGAACTCTAACTCTATAAAGATTTTCAAGTTCATCTAAAAAGCACTTTTTAACGCCCTCTATATTTCCATATATCATTTATTACATACCTCATTTTCTTTATTTTGGTCTACTATATATACTTGACAACTTTCATATAATTTTATACTATTAATTAAATATTGTAAATACGGCATTATGCTTTAAAATACTAGATTTTGGAGGGTCAATCATGGATATGGAAAATAAAAAACGTAACATACTTTTTACAGAAGAACAAATAAAAACTAGAATATCTGAACTTGGAAAAATTATAACTGAAGAATATAAAAATAAGAAACTTTATGTTCTACCTCTACTTAGAGGAAGCTTTGTATTTGGTGCTGATTTGTTTAGAGCATTAGATTGTAAAGCTAAAGTTGGTTTTATGACAACTTCTAGCTATGGTCATGGTGAACATAGTACTGGTGAGGTTAAAGTTGTTAACGATATCCCTGATAATATAGAAGGTTGGGACGTATTAATAGTTGATGATATAATGGATACAGGATATACTATGGATTTTGTTATAAATTATGTTAAAAGCCGTGGTGCAAACTCAGTTAAAACTTGCGTATTATTAGATAAACCTTCAAGAAGAAAAGTAAATCTTACACCAGACTACTGCTGTTTTGAAATAGAAGATTTATTTGTAGTTGGTTATGGATTAGATTATGAAAGTTTTTATAGAAATGTTCCTTATGTGTTTAACTGGGAAAGCTAACTTGAAATTCACATAATTTTATTAATAAAAAGCAACTAATACTTTATTAGCTGCTTTTTATTATACTTTACTTCTTAAGGTTTATTAAATTCAATTGCTGTATTAGGTATTTTACCAACTATTATAGTTTCTGCTATAGGTATTTGAGATATAATTTCTATCTCCTGGCTATTTAAAGGTATTATTACTCTCATATTTAATTTTACATTTAAATATATTTTATGTCTTGTTTGGTTTATACCAGCACTTTCAAATACAGATTCATAACTACTTGTTATATTTCCTACCTGCTCCATCTTTATATTTATCTTCGGTCCTAAGTTATGAATTACTGAATTATTAGTCATATATCCAATTGGAATTTCTACTCCTAGCGTTTCTAAATTTTCTAATCTCCTATTACTCTCCAAAATTAATCTAGAAGAAAGAGCATTTAGCTTTACAGTATCCGCCCTTACCATTGTAATATTCTCTTCTTTATCCTTCTCTATTATCATAGCTTCATCATAATTAAATTCTTTGGAATAAATATCAAGGGCTGTTTCATTAATTATATCTGTGGCTTCCCTTTTCATCTCCATTTCTGCTATTTTTATTACAGCTGGTAGAATGCTTTTACCGAAAAAATATAGTAAAGAATTAAAAAGAAAAAATATGGCAATAATAACCACTATAAACTTTTTATGCCTTATTTCAATATGTTTTTTTGATTTTTTTGTATAATAGTTCATATTCACCTTTTAGAGTTATTATTTTACTCTTTATATAAATATGCTATAATATTCTATAATATTTATTTTAATTTACTAAATATAGATTTATGAGGGAGGAACCGATGGCTAACAAAAACGATTCTAAACATGATATAAGCCAAGCTAAAAATAAAACAAACAAAAAAAATAATAGCAAAAAAAGCCAATCTAAATATAAAAAAATTTTTAAAAGGATTTTTTTAGGAATGCTAATAGTCCTTCTATTATTTTCTGTTATAGGATTAGGCTATATTTTTGCAATTATAAAAAGTGCTCCGCCACTTGACGTCAATTCAATATTAAATTTAAGTCAACCTTCAATGCTTTACGATAATAATGGAGAATATATCGATAATCTTCCAACTGAAGAAGAACGATATATTATTAAGTTTGAAAATATGCCAGAAAATCTAAGAAATGCTTATGTTGCAATAGAAGATGAGCGATTTTATGAACATAAAGGTATTGATATTAAAAGAATATTAGGCGCTCTTTATAGAGATGTAGTCTATATAGTTACTGGTAGAGGTGGCCTTCACGGTGCTTCAACTCTTACTCAGCAACTTATTAAAAATACTGTTTTAACTAACGAAACTACTATAGAAAGAAAAGTTAAAGAAATTTATCTTTCTTTAAAGCTTGAATCAAAACTTTCTAAAGATCAAATTTTAGAAGCATACCTTAATACTATTCCTTTAGGAGGATTAGTTTATGGTGTAGAAGCTGCTTCTCGTTATTACTTTGAAAAACCAGCAAAAGATTTAACACTTCCTGAATGTGCATTTATTGCTGGCCTTACACAAGCTCCAACATCTTATAGTCCATATAACCCTGAAAATAAAGAAAATCCTGACAGATATCTTAATAGAACAAAAGCTGTTCTTATGAAAATGAGGGATTTAAAATATATAACTACAGAAGAATACGATGATGCATATGCATTTGTAGATAACAATAAATTTGCTTTCTCTCAATCTGAAGCTGATTATTCATTAAATTATGAATGGTTTGCTTACCCAGCTGTAGATCAAGTTAAACGTGATTTAAAGGAAAAGTATAAGTATACTGATGAAGAAATTTCAAAACTTATGGTTAATGGTGGTTTAAAAATATATACTACTATGGACAGAAAAATTCAAGATTCTACTCAAGCAATATTAGATCAAAGAGAAAATCTTTCTATTGATCAATACGCAAACCCTGAGGATTTTGATGAAAATAATGTTCCTTTACTTCAAGCCTCTGCAGTAATAACAGACTATAGAACCGGTGAAGTTAAAGCATTAGTAGGTGGTAGAGGTAAGCAGCCTGCAAGATCAACTAATAGAGCTTACGATATATTACGATCCATTGGATCTACAACTAAGCCTTTAACTGTTTATGGTCCTGCTATCGATACTAAGCAATTTACAGCTGCAACAGTTATAGATGATGCTCCATTGCCATCTTCAATTGGTGATCAATATGGTGGATACAGTCCAAATAACTGGAACTTTAAATTTGATGGTTTAATTACTCCACGTGAATCACTTGCATTATCTAAAAATGTACCTACTGTTATAGTAGAACATACAATTGGAACAAAAACTGGTTTAGCTTATGCAAAAAAACTTGGTTTAGTTTATGATGAAAATACCACTTTATCAACTTTAGCTTTAGGTGAATCTAATGATTCTAACGAGGGTGGTAATTCTTACATTTTATCATCTGCATTTGGTACATTTGGTAATAATGGTATATATACTGAACCTCGACTATACACCAAAGTTGTTGATGCTACGGGAAAAGTTATATTAGAATCTGAACCAAAACAGACTCAAGTATTTTCCCCTCAAGCTGCCTATATTATGCAAGAGTTATTAAAAGGACCTCTTACTTTCGATGGAGCTAACGCAAAATTTAGTGATATACCTGTAATAGGTAAAACTGGTACTACTGAACATGTAACAGACTTTTTATTTGAGGGTCTTACTCCTTACTATTCAGGAGCTGTTTGGATAGGATATGATAACCATAGACCTATGGGTGGTGCTAGCTATAGTTCATCTGCCGCATCATTATGGGGTAAAGTTATGGCACCTATACATGAAGGATTAGAGCCTAAAGAAATTTCATCAAGACCTGATGGAATTATAAGTGTGTCTGTTTGTAAAGATTCTGGTAAAAAACCTACTGATCTTTGCACAAGAGACCAAAGGGGTTCTAGAGTCCATAATGAATTATTTATAGAAGGTACAGAACCTACTGGTGTATGTGATGTTCATGTTACAGCCAAAGTAAATAGAAACAATAATAAATTAGCTACTGAAAATACACCAAAAGGATTAATTGAGAATAGAGTATTTATAAGAAAAGAGAGACCTTATTCAGGAACAGCAGACTATCAATATATATTACCAACTGAAAAAGATGATACAAAAGCAGAAGTACAAACTCCTCAAGAAAAACCTAATAATAACAATAATAGTAACAATAATAATTCTAATACTAACGGAAATAACAATAATAGTAATAGTAATAATTCTAATAGTGACAGTAATAACGATAGTAACAATAATAATTCCAATAACGACAGTAACAACAACAACAACAACAATAATAATAACAATGGAAATAACCAAAGAAATACTAATGTCGTTAATACTAATCCATTAATGTCATTAAGAACTTTATGTAATTTAATGTTTTAAACAAAAAGAGCTAGAAAATTCTAGCTCTTTTTTTATTTCCATAAGAATTATTATAAAAAAAGTATTAATATATCACCTATTTTTTTGAATAAGTTGTCAGTTATCACTTCATCATTCCCTTATAATACACTAATATATAGGGATTTTTACCATAAAAAAATATTTTTATGAATTAAATGATTTTTTTTCTTGCATATTTTCAAATACTATTATAAAATATCTATAGTAAATAAGTTATTTAATAAGTAATATTTAGATAAATTTTAAGGGGGAGAAAGAATGGAATTGATAAATAAATTAATTTTAAATATTAATGATTTCCTATGGACTTATATCTTAATTGCCATGTTAATCGTTAGTGGAATATATTTTACTTTTAAAACAAAATTTGTTCAATTTACAAATATTAAAGAAATGTTTAAACTTTTAGGTGAAGGAAGTTCAAAAGAACACGAACACTCTGTTTCATCATTCCAGGCCTTTTGTATTAGTACTGCTTCAAGAGTTGGTACGGGTAATTTAGCTGGTATAGCTACTGCACTTGCAATAGGTGGTCCTGGAGCAATATTTTGGATGTGGCTTATTGCATTAATTGGAGCTTCATCTAGTTTTATTGAATCTACTTTAGCTCAAATTTATAAAGTAAAAGATGGTAACTCATTTAGAGGTGGTCCTGCTTATTATATGGAAAAAGGACTTAAAAAGAGATGGATGGGTGTATTATTTGCAATACTTATAACTATAACATTTGGACTTGTATTTAACTCTGTACAAGCAAACACTATAACTCTTGCATTAAATGAGTCTTTTGGATTTAATAGATCAGTTCTAGGTATAATACTTACTTTATTAACAGTTATTATAATATTTGGTGGAGTTAACAGAATCGCAAATGTTTCTAGTATTCTTGTTCCAATAATGGCTGTTGCATATATAGCTGTTGCTTTATTTATAGTAGTAATAAACTTCTCTGAACTACCTGGAGTTTTAAAAATGATTTTCGATAATGCATTTGGTATAAACCAAGCAGTTGGTGGTAGTCTTGGTGCTGCTTTATTACAAATTATTAAAAAAGGAAATCCTGTTTTATTACAAGGTGTTAAAAGAGGATTATTCTCTAATGAAGCTGGTATGGGATCTGCGCCTAATGCTGCCGCTACTGCAACTGTATCACATCCAGTTAAACAAGGTTTAATTCAAACATTAGGAGTATTTACTGATACAATTATAATTTGTAGCTGTACAGCATTTATTATTCTTCTATCTGGTGTACCACTTGATGGTTCTGTAAAAGGTATCCAACTTACTCAAATGGCACTTACTTCACAATTAGGTCCTTTTGGAGGAATATTTGTATCAATTTGTATATTACTATTTGCCTTCAGTTCAATAGTTGGAAATTACTATTACGGTGAAGCAAATATTTCATTTATAACAGATAAAAAAATATATGTTTTAGTTTATAGATTATCTGTTGGTTTAATGGTATTCTTTGGTTCATTAGTTAGTATGGATATAGTTTGGAATTTAGCTGATGTATTTATGGGACTTATGGCTATAATAAATCTAATAGCTATACTACTTCTTGGTAAAATAGCATTTAAAGCATTAGCTGACTATAATAAACAAAGAAAAGAAGGAAAAGATCCAATATTTAAATCTTCATCTATTCCTGAATTAGGAGATGAAGTTGAAGAATGGAAATAACAAAAAAGAGCTTTGATTAATCAAAGCTCTTTTTTATCTAACTTCTTTCTTTTCTACTTCATCATTACCTATACTAATTACTTCTCCAGAATTAGCACTAATAAAAAGTTTATTTTTTTTACCTAAGATCTCTTTGCTATTTATTTCTACTGTAAATATATAAGCTAATTCGCTTCTATTATCATCTTTTGTTTTTACATACGCTAGTAAAGGCTCTTGCTTTATATTTACCTTAATATTCAGCTTAGAAAAATATTCATTAGCTATTTCATTAGCTTTATCATATTTTATATTTATATCAGAAGTGTGTTTAATATCATTTAAAAAACTATTAGAATATCCGTCTAATTCTCCTGTTATTTTATTTATTTTTGCAACTATTTCATAATCGTAATATGGATATCCATCTTTAAATTTATAAAATACAACTGTATAAAATTGAACCATATCGTCATCTGGTTTTCTAATTTCTTTCAATTTTACTTCTTCATTAGAAATAGACTTTATATATTTCTCTGCTAAAGTTATTGCCATCTCTTCTTTTATAGCTATTGATCTAGAATTTACTTGTTTTATTTCTTTTTTTGAAAATCCTATAACATTATAATCCTTATCCAAATCTACTCCATAATTTCCTGTAGCTACTGTGTATTTAATATTAGAATTATTATTTAACTCTGTTTTTAGAGGCTTATACTCCATTTTATTAGCATTTACACTATTATCAATAGCATTTTCACTTTGAAGAACTTCAATAAATTCTTTAGTTACTTTTATTTCCCGTGAAGTACTTCCCAATATAAAATAGACTGAAACAACAATTGCAAATAATAAAATTACTGATAATAACAAAAAAGCAATTGTAGTTTTCTTAATTTTCACCGTCATCCCTCCTAATATAGAATATGGTATTTTTATTTATTTATATTGTACATTATTTAAAGATTAATATAAAGTTTTTTATTTGTGTTATAAATTTATAAATATCCATTAATCATATTGTAAAAAAGCATAATTAACCGTATAATTTCATTATATTGTACAAATTGGAGGTAATTAAATGAATTTATCAAAACTGATAGAAGAAAAGAAAAGAGAAAAACAAAAAAAACAAAAAGCTAAAACTACTAAAAATATAGCTATTGGAGCAACTGCTGGTATTTTAGCAGGTCTTGCTAGTGGAATACTTCTAGCCCCTAAATCTGGTAAAGAAACTAGAGAAACACTAAAAAATAAAACTTCTCAAACTAAAGAAAATTTTATTTCTAAGACTAATGAAACTAAAGAAAAAATTTCTAAATATCTTAAAGAGAAGAAGTCTACTGAGGACTCATTAGATGAACAATGTGTAATCAAAGATATCACTACACCTGTATCTAATGAAGAAGCTAATGATTCTGAAAAAACTATTTAGTTACATAAGTGAGGTATATATATGATTATAGAAATTAATCCTAATACTCTCCTTTTAGGTATTATAACAATTTCGATAGTTATTGCTATTATTTACTTAATTATAACATTAAGAAAAGTTTTAGCATTATTGGACAACCTTAATAAAACTCTAGTAGATAATAAAAGTAATTTGGATAATACCTTTAAAAATTTAAGTGACATAACTGATAATGTAAAAGACATAAGTGATGTAGCTATAGAAACTACAGCCGAAGCACTTGTTGTAAAAGAAGATCTAATTAATCGATTAGATATAATTAAAGATATAGCTAATATAATAGCTGGAGTATTTCTAAAAAAATAATAGAAAAGAGGTAGATACATTAATCTACCTCTTTTCTAAAGATTTTATAAAAATAAAACCTTTAGCCCCCTAATTTTACTTTAAACAAGTTTGCTTATTGCTAATGCGCTAGTCGAAAATTGCATTAAGTTTATTTAATGCAACCTACTATTTCATTTATATCCTTTATACCTTGTGATATACAGAAATTTTCTATTTCTTCTATTATCTCTTTTCCAGCCATAGGATTTATAAAATTTACTGTGCCTATTTGTATTGCTGAAGCTCCTGCCATTATAAATTCTATAGCATCAATACCGCTACTAATTCCTCCAAGACCTATTACTGGTATTTCTACAGCTTTAGCCACTTCATGTACCATTCTTAATGCTATTGGTTTTACAGCTGGTCCTGAAACCCCTGCATAAATGTTATTAAATATAGGCTCTCTTTTATATGGATTTATAGCTAATCCTTTTAAGGTGTTTATTAATGATATTGAATCAGCACCTGCTTCTTGACATTTTACTGCCATATCTACGATATTTTCAGCATTTGGAGAAAGTTTAACCATAATAGGTTTATCGGCTATCTTCTTTATTTTAGAAACTACATCAAAAGCCACATCTGATTTTATTCCAAAAGCCATTCCTCCTGATTTTACATTAGGACATGATATATTGAGTTCTATCATATCTATATCTTGTCCTCTTAACTTACATATTGCTTCTTCATAGTCTTCCATACATCCACCGCCAACATTAGCTATTATATTAGTTCCTAATCTCTTCATCATTGGCAGCTCTTCTTTTATAAATCTGTCTATACCTGGATTTTGAAGACCTACAGAATTCATCATTCCTGATGGTGTTTCATAAACTCTTATTCCTTCATTCCCTTCTTTAGGATTAAGTGTCAATCCTTTTGATGATATACCACCAAGAATTCCTACATTATAGAAGTTATTATATTCTCCTCCAAAACCAAATGTTCCTGATGCTGCAATTACTGGATTTTTAAAATCTATACCATTTATATTTACTTTTAACATATTAACCTCCTTGGTGATATTATAATTCTACATAGCTACCATCAAATACTGGACCATCCTTACATGTTCTTTTATGTCCATCTTTTGTTTTACATGTACATACTAAACATGCTCCTACACCACAAGCCATATGCTTTTCCATTGAAACATATACCTTCACACCATTTTCCTTACACATTTCAACTACTTTTTTCATCATAACTTCTGGTCCACAGCAAAGCACTGTATCATAATTTTCTACCTTAAGTAGTTCAGTAATAAATCCTCTATGCCCATAATTACCTGTATTAGTACTAATATATGTGTTATTCACAAACTCTTTCAAATCATTTATTAAATAAATATCATCTCTAAATCCAGCGTATAAATCCATTACTATATTAGTGTTTTTTTCTCTTAATCTTTTTGCAAGTTCTAGCATTGGCGCTATTCCAATTCCTCCTGAAACTAATGCTACTTTCCCTAAATCTTCTTCTATATTAAACCCATTTCCAAGTGGACCTGTTAAGCTTATAGTATCTTCTTCTTTAAGGTTAGCAAACTCTTTTGTTCCAGCTCCCACTACAGCATAAAGAAAGGTTATAGTTTCAGAATCCTTTTCACATATACTTATAGGTCTTGGTAATAAAGTTTTCCCTTCAATTTTTAACATATAAAATTGACCTGGCTTAGTTTTATTTTTATCCTCAACAACCATTTTATAGATTCCATTTACTATTTCCTTATTTGAAATTACTCTTGCTTTAGTATAATTCATATATAAGTCCTCTCCTTTTATAGTAATTTTACAGCATTTTTTATTTCATCTCTCATTCTTATAGCTTCTTCCCTTGCACAAATAGCAAATTCTTTTTCTCTTCCCTCTTGTTTCTTATATGCTAAAAGTATAGCTCTTGATGAATTAACTACTCCTCCATTACCATTATTTAAATATAACGCCACATCTTCAGCTTTACCACCTTGAGCTCCATATCCTGGTATTAAGAAAAACATGTTTTTAAATCTTTTTCTTATTTCTTTTCCTTCTTCGACATGAGTGCATCCTATAACTCCACCAATTGCGGAATACCCACACTCTCCAGTAATATTTTCGCCAAGCTCTTTAAGCTTATCTCCCACCACAGCATAAACTTTTCTTCCATCTACTGTATCAATATTTTCTATATCTTCAGCACCTTTATTTGATGTTCTAACTAATGAAAAAATTCCTTTTGTCCCCTTTTCTAAATATGGTATATATGGTTCTATACTATCCATTCCCATATATGGGCTTAATGTTATAAAATCTGCTTCAAAGTCTCCCTGAAAATGAGCCTTTGCATATTGAGTTGCAGTAGCTGCTATATCCCCTCTTTTAATATCAGCAATTATAATAGCATCTTTTTCTCTTAAATATTTTAATGTATCTCTATATGCTATCATTCCCTTTATTCCTAATGCCTCGTAATAAGCTATTTGGACTTTATAGCATGATACTACATCTAAAGTAGAATCTATAATTTGCTTATTAAACTCAAATATTGCCTGAGCTTCATCTTTTTCCTCAAATAAATATTTCGGTATATAATCAATTGATGTGTCTAATCCTACACATACAACTCCCCTTTCATTAACTCTATTAAATAATTTATCCATTATATTACTTCTCATAAATAATCTCCTATTTCTTATATAATATTCTTCCGCCTTTTATAGTCATTTCAACTTCTCCATAAAACTCCATTCCATCAAAGGGTGTATTTCTACCCTTAGAATGAAACTCATTAGAATTTATTTTTACTTTTTTATTTAAATTTACTAATACTAAATCTCCATCTAACCCTATACTAATTATTCCTTTATTCATACCTAATATTTTTGCTGGATTTTTAGACATTATTTCACTTAATTTATTTATACCTATAATATTATTACGAACTAAGATTGTATAACATATTGAAAATGCTGTTTCAAGCCCTACCATTCCTGGTGAACCCTTTTTCTTATCTTCTTCTGTATGAGGGGCATGATCAGTACCTATACAATCCACAACACCAAGTTTTATAGCTTTTAAAATAGCATCTACATCTTCTTGTTCTCTTATAGGTGGATTCACTCTATAATTATTTATTTTAGTAGTTAATGCTATATGATGAGGTGTAACCTCACAAGTTAAATTTACTCCATCATCTTTAGCTTCTTTTATATAATTAATTGCTTCTTTAGTACTTACATGAGCCATATGAAGTCTTGCTTTACTCTCTTTAGCTAATGCTATGTCCCTTAAGGTCATCATATTTTCTGCTATTCTCATATCTGTTTTTGAAAATTTATGATCTTCTGCATGTGACATTATAATCCAATTATTTTCTTTTGCTTTTTTCATAGCTTCATACATTATAAATGAATCCATAACTCCTACACCATCATCTGATATAGCTTTTATTTCTTTATCACCTTTAAGCTCATCTAAATGTTCTACAGTTCTTCCATCAAAATTCTTAGTTACTGATACACATTGGTGAATGTCTATAAGACTTATTTCTTTAGAACGATTTCTAACTGTATCTAATACCTCTTTACTTGAGCATATTGGAGATGTATTAGCCATTAGACAAACCCCCGTATATCCACCCCTTAATGCAGCCTTTGAACCTGTTTTTATATCTTCTTTATAAGTAAGTCCAGGCTCTCTAAAATGAGCATGTGTATCTATAAATGCTGGCATTAAAGTTAATCCTTTTGCATCTATTTTATCCACATTATCTATTTTTAACTCTTTTCCTATTTCTTTTATTTTTCCTTCTTCTATATAAATATCACCATAAAAATTTTGCATTGCATCTATTACATTTGCATTTTTAATTAATAAATTCATATTAAGCACCTCGTACATTATCCTATAATAATTTTGTTATATTATCACAATATTCACATCTATAAGTACATTCTTTTAAATTAACTAGTTTAAAAGAATGATTTACATATTTTTCATCTACTGTTATACATCTTGGATTATTGCACTTTAAAATATTTAATACCCTTGTTGGTAATTTCGGCTTAAACTTTTTATTTATTTCACCATTTCTAACTTCGTTTATTGTAATACTTGGAGATAATATACTTAAAACTGTATAATTTATTTCTCTTATATTTTCAATTTTTATTATGTCTTTTTTCCCTAATATTTTGCTATCTGCATTTATTATTAGAGTCACTTGATTTTTCTCATTTTCTAAGTTTAAATAATTAAAAATTTTTATACCCTTTCCAGCTTTTATATGATCTATAACTAATCCATTTTTTATGCTAGTTATTTGAAACATTATGCCACCTCCAAAAGTTTAGCAATTAACGCCATTCTTACATACATTCCATACTCTGCTTGCTTAAAGTATGCTGCTCTTTCATCTTTATCTACTTTCATTGATACTTCATTTACTCTTGGTAGTGGATGTAATACTATCATATCCTTTTTAGCTAAATTCATCTTACAATTATCTAATATATAACTGTCTTTTAATCTTATATACTCATCTTCATTAAAGAATCTTTCTTTTTGAATTCTTGTCATATATAATATATCAAGTTCTGATATAACATCTTCAAGTCTTTCTACTTCTCTAAACTCTATATTATTATTTTTTAATATTTCTTCTCTTATATATTCTGGTATTACAAGTTCTTTTGGAGATATTAATATAAATCTATTACCATTGTATCTTGACATAGCTTTTATTAAAGAATGTACAGTTCTTCCATTTTTCAAGTCACCACAAATACCTATTGTATGATTTTCTAAACCATTTTTTAATGACTCTATAGTTAAAAGATCTGTTAATGTTTGAGTTGGATGTTGATGTCCACCATCTCCAGCATTAATTACTGGAACTGATGAATACATGCTAGCTACTTTTGCTGATCCTTCCTTTGGGTGTCTCATAGCAATTATATCTGAATATATTGAAACTACTTTAATAGTATCTGCTAAAGTTTCACCTTTTGAAGCTGAACTTGAATTAGGTTCTGAAAACCCTAATATTTTTCCTCCTAATCTCATCATAGCTGCTTCAAAACTAAATCTTGTTCTAGTGCTTGGTTCATAAAAAAGTGTTGCTAATATCTTTCCATCACAAATATTGGAAAATTTTTTAGGATTTGAAATAATTTGATGTGCTAATTTGAATATTTCATCTAATTCTTCTAAATTAAAATCACTTGGGTCAATTAAATGTTTGTTTTTCATTACATATCACTCCTTATTAACATCTCTGTGTTAAATTTAAAGGTTGAAGTTCTATTAATTCTTTTTATAAAAATTTGCTAAGGCGCTTTTGGAGCCTTCGATTTTTTCACGTATGTCCCCTCTCCAAACTTTGTCTAAGGAGAAAACTAAGGTACCAGTATTTATTTTTTATTATTTAGGCCAACATACTTAGTTTTAAAATCATGATTAAGTTATCCTAAATTTAGATATCAATATAATTTCCTAAAGAATAAAAAAAGTCTTCCTATTTAAAGGAAGACATAATTAGTCCTTGTTTTATGGATTAATATAACTTCCTTTTTAATCTCTCGGATTAACTTAAAGGTTACTCTATTTTTGTTAGAATAACACTTATCTTCAAAATTGTCAATTGAAATTATTTCCACAAATTATATATAGTAAATTTCTGTATTTAAAAATATTTTTAATACATATACAATGCCATTATATTTTACAAATATAATTTTTTTATAAGTACTTTATATATTTTAATAGACTTACTTTCTGCTTGCTAATATAATGTTTCGAAACACTTATAATAACATTTTATTACCATTGTTATTTATAAATAGTAATATTATAATTTAGAATAATATATAAATCCAAAGGAGTTTTTCTTATGAATGAGGGCCAAGAAAAATTTTCAAACTTTATTATGCTAAATGTAGAAGAAAAAAATCAAGATAAATCTAAAGAATTATTAACTGAAAGTTTTAAAAAACAAAATGATGGTACATTTAACAAAGAGTATTTAATTACTTTCATTCCTAGAATGTTAGAATTAATAAAACCTGAATGTGTTGAACAAGTAAAAAATATTATTATAAATTATAAAGCATAATTATATTTTTATAATAAAAGTGACGTTATCCTAATTAAACGAGAGTGTAAAATAGTCTGTGTAAACTTCAGAAAATGATATAATAAATTATCAATTATGGAGGGAACACAGACTATGTCATTTTCAAAGGAAGAATTAATAAAAATATTAGCAAAGGATCCAAATATTAAAACAGCTGAAGATATTCAAAATGTTTTAAAAGACTTATTTGGAGGAATGCTTCAGCAAATGCTAGAAGCCGAATTAGATAATCATCTTGGATATGAGAAACATGATTACCAAAATAAAAACACAACTAATAGCCGTAATGGCAAGAGCCGAAAAACTATGAAATCCAATCTTGGCTACTTCGACTTAGATGTTCCAAGAGATAGAGAAGGTTCTTTTGAGCCTGAAATAGTAAAAAAACATCAAACTGATGTTTCACATTTAGAAAGCTCAATAATTGGGATGTATGCTAAGGGAATGACTACAAGAGATATAGCATCACAAGTAAATGAAATATACGGAATGGACATATCACCAACATTAGTTTCTAATATAACAGATAAAGTAATTCCAATGATTAGAGAATGGCAAAGCCGTCCGTTGGAAACAGTATATCCTATAGTATTTATGGATGCTATTCACTTTAAAGTGAGAAAAGATAACACCGTTGTTTCGAAAGCAGCCTACGCTGCGATTGGAGTAAATATTGAAGGAAAAAAAGATGTTCTTGGTATATGGATAGGAGCATCAGAGTCATCAAAATATTGGTTGCTTGTTCTGAATGAGTTAAAAAATAGAGGCGTAAAAGATATACTAATTGCTTCAGTTGATGGGTTAGTAGGGTTTAACGAAGCCATTAGAGCTGTTTATCCGAACACTGAAATTCAAAGATGTATTATTCATCAAATAAGAAATTCAAGTAAATACTTATCTTATAAGGATTTAAAAGCTTTCAATGCAGATTTAAAACTAGTTTACACCGCTTCTACTGAGGAGGTCGCATTAGCGGAATTAGATAGATTAGAAGAAAAATGGGGAGAAAAATACTTAATAGCAGTAAGGTCTTGGAGAAATAACTGGAATGAGTTATCAACATTCTTTAAATATCCACCAGAGATTAGAAAAATAATATATACAACTAATGCAATGGAAAGTTATAATCGTCAACTGAGAAAAGTTACTAAAACTAAATCTATATTTCCGAATGATGAATCATTAATGAAGATTTTATACCTTGCTACCGTTGATATAACAAAGAAATGGACCCAATCAATACGAGGATGGGCTCAAATTTTAGCTCAACTATCAATCTTCTTCGAAGGTCGTTTAGACGACCAGTTGTTCTAAAAAATATTTAGTCTAACTCTTATTAAAGTGCAGATTATTATGTAAAATTTATCAATTAAAGAAAAATAAAGGTTGGATGTTGTATTAACCTTTCCAACCTTTAAAATAAAACTAAATTTTCTAAAGTTTACACAAAAATATTGACAGACTCAATTAAACGGATACTTCACTTTTATTATTTTTACTAAATTTATTCTTAAAAACCACAAATTCCATCTTTAATTTATATAAACTACTTCTCTAACTATTCTTTTGTATTTACTTCTTTGCTTGTGTTATATCCTTCTTTAAACCCTTCCGTAAAACTACATCCTACAAGACTTAAAGTTATAATTCCACAAATTAAGATACATATTATTTTCTTCATTGATACCCCTCCATTTCATAATTATAAAGTATATAATAATGTTTAAATTACTTATATATACATTTTGCAATTTATTTTCATAAAATTGTATTTGTTCTTTGATTTTAGTAAATCCTACTTTCTAAACTTCTTTACTCAATATTTAATATAGTTTTCGCTATTGACATTAAATAACCTCCTATAAATTTTTTATGCCACATAGTAAGATTTTAAACTTATTCTATGTTTTTTATAATTAAAATTTTTATTATATCAATACTACAATTTCTTTTTAAACTCTAAATAAATTTTAATACTATATTAATTACAGTACATATCAAACTTACTATAGTTGTTAGTAAAATAAATTTAGTACATTTTTCCATTTTTCTTTTATCCCTTTTGTACATCATATTTTTTTATTATACAGATTATAAAATAAGAATAAAAAATTAAATAAAAGTAAAATTGATAAACATATAAGATATTATTAACAACATTAATAAATATCTTAATTGCAATAAGTACTTTAATACAAAAATCATTTATTTTTACTTTTTTCAAATATTATTATATAATTAAATATATAAAAAGTAAAATTTACAAATATTTTAAAAACCAAGTAAAGCCGATAATTGTATGGTATAGTCTGTATATTGGAAAGCTTAGATTAGTAAAGAATCGTAGATCATTGCCATTAAGTAAAATTTAATAAAGAGGATCATTAATAAAAAAAGTGCTTTGACATATTATTAGTTATCACTATATCTCTATTTATGATAGCTTATGATAGAGATAATATAAAAGAATATAATAAAACTAACATAAAAGAAGATTATAAAGTTAATACAAAGTACATTTTTAGGAAATAGTACTAAAAATGGGTTATTCATTGTTGCAGGAGGACATAATACATTACCGAAAGTTCGTGAATATTATTTATATGATATTGATGCTACACCAAGAATCAATCCTTCAATTAAGTATGTATAACCCTTTACTAATATACATAAAACTTAAATCATTTACTATTACTATATCTTTAAATTTATCTAAATCCATAATATCATCTCCTGTTACTCCAAAATATCCTTATGTGCCTTTCTATCTTTAGTGGTTATCTCTTTCGCTTTTCTATCTACAATTTTATCACTATTCCATTTATATAAATATATATACTCCCCACACTTTCCATAAGAATATAAATCTATTCTACCATGTGATCTTAAATATAATTTTTGACCAATTAATTAATAACAAAATAATAACCCCTAGAAACCTAGGAGTTATCACATCTTGGTTATTAATGCCAATTATTCATAACATTATCCCACATCATTTTACCACATTTTGCTAGAGTTACTGTTCCATAAACACTATTTGGTATGCTCATTGAGAGTATTGTAAAAACAAAATTTCCTTTAGATAATTGAATTAGTGCAGTATCATTTTCCACTCCACTTTTATCTCCAGTCTTACTTGAAATTTCATACTTTAAATCATCTGGAATATAAAGGGCTGATTTATTTTTTATTTGCTGTCTTCTTAATATATCTACAAGCATTTGACTATTGTCTGCATTTAAAAATGTTCCTTCATATAAATGTTTCCATATTTTTGACAAATCACTTGCTGTAGTAATATTTTCAACTTCATTTTTAGGCTTTCTCTCATCTGTAGTTTTTCTATTTAAGAAAGTATTCTTTAATCCCATTTTTTGAATATCTTTATTTATTTGCTCCATTCCTACAATGTCTATAATTTTATTAGCCGCTGTATTATCACTTTGTATAAGCATAGCTACTAATAGTTCAAATACAGTATATTCTCTTTCATTAAATTCATGAATAATTCCTGTGCCATATACTTTATCCTTGCCGTCTATTTTTATTTTATCCATAAAATCTACTTTACCTTGCTCCACTGCACTTATTAAAGAAACCGCTATCGGAAGCTTCATACATCCAGCTGCTATCATTTGAACGTTTTCATTGTAACCATAAATAAAACCACTTTTCAAATCTTCAAAGAAAAATCCATATGTTCCTATTCTTGATTCTAAGTATTTTTTTATCTCCTTCATAATACCCTCCAGCTTTCTTTTATATAATCTGCCTATCTAAAGTATATCATATTTTCAGAAAATTTTGAAGTATTTAACGAAAAACTTTTTCCCTTAGGTTATATATTTTTATAAAATAAAGTAGAACCAAAATATTTTGGTTCTACTTTAAAATTTATTAATCTGCAAAAGAAATGCCTATTTTTTTTGCAATTTGAACTAATTCCCCTTCTGGATTTACTAATTTGGATTTTTGACCAATAACATTTTCTAAACTATCACTTGATATCTTATTGCCTTTTAAACAAACCATTTCACCAAATTTGCCTTGATTAATTAACTCAACTGCTGCAACCCCATATCTTGTTGATAAAATTCTATCAAAAGTTGAAGTATTTCCACCTCTTTGAATATGTCCCAAAACAGTACATCTAACCTCTTTATCTGGAACTAGTTTCTCTAAATCATCAGCTAATTTATTACCTATACCACCTAACCTTATTGGATCTGGACTATCTTTAACTATTTTGGACACTACTACATCTCCATTTTTAGGTTTAGCGCCTTCTGCAACTACTATTATACTAAATCTCTTTCCTTGTGATTCTCTCTCTTCTATTTTTTCAACTATCTTATTTATATCATATGGTAACTCTGGTAAAAGAATTACATCTGCTGAACCAGCTATACCTGACTCTAACGCTATCCATCCTGCCCCTCTTCCCATAACTTCACAGATCATTATTCTATGATGTGATTCTGCCGTTGTATGAAGCCTATCAAGTGCTTCCGTAGCTACATCAATAGCTGTATTAAATCCAAAAGTAACATCTGTTGATGCTAAATCATTATCTATTGTTTTTGGAACACCTATTACATTAATACCTTTTCTTGCAAAATCCCTTGCTGAAGTTAATGTACCATCTCCTCCAATTACTACTAATACATCAACGCCTTCTTTTTTCAGATTTTCTACTGCAACATCTGATACATCTTTCTTTACTATAATTCCATCTTCTTCTATTTGATAATCAAAAAGGTTGTCCTTATTGGAGCTATAAAGTATAGTTCCACCTCTATGAAGTATACCTGATACACTATCAAGGGTTAGAGGTACGTAATCATTATTATATAATCCTCTATATCCAAACTTGTATCCTATTACTTCTATTCCATAATTTAATATTGCTGTTCTAGTTACTGCTCTAATAACTGCATTTAGTCCAGGACAGTCTCCACCACCTGTTAAT
The DNA here is from genome assembly GCF_003606265.1 of Clostridium septicum. NCBI lineage: Bacteria > Bacillati > Bacillota > Clostridia > Eubacteriales > Clostridiaceae > Clostridium > Clostridium septicum. The sequence continues at coordinate 3,017,978 of NZ_CP023671.1, read as the reverse complement.
AAAGCTATTTTTTTGACTTGTTGTGCCATTTAAAAATCCCCCTCACCCAAATACGCTTATTATTTTTCGAATCAATACTATATTTATAATTTTCTGCAAATTTATTTAAGATAAATGCTATTTTCTATTAATATAATAGCATAAAGAATAAAAAGTTAAAAGCAAAAATTTTTGTATATTAAAAATGTTTTTAATCTTTAGAATATTTATTTTCTTGTAATTAAAAAGGGATCTGTTTTAACAAATCCCTTTTTCTTATACAACTAATGATACGATTCCCAATACAGACAATATTAATAATACTATACCTGCTATAATTCTATATATAGCAAATACTCTCATTGGTTTCTTTTTTAAGTAACTTACAAACATTTCCATAACAACTAATGAAACTATAAATGCTACTACAAATCCTACTATTAAAGCTATGATATACGTTTTATTCATAATTGAAAAGTCAAATTTTAATAAATCAAGTCCTGTTGAACCTACCATAGCTGGTATTGCTAAAAAGAATGAGAATTCAGCAGCTACTGGTGTTGATAATCCTGCAATCCATCCTCCCATTATTGTAGAAGCACTTCTTGACATTCCTGGCCACATAGATAAAACTTGGAATAATCCAACCTTTAATGATTGCATTGGTGTCAGATCAAAAACATCTGTTGTTGAAATATTTCCTTTTTTAGAAACTTTATTTCTAAATCTATTTTCAATAACTAATAATAATACACCACCTACTATAAATGCTACTACAACTGCTGAAGGTTTAAATAATGCTTTTATTTTATCATGTAAAAGTAATCCTACTACCCCTGCTGGTATTGATGCTATTATTACATTAATACCAAATCTAAATCCTTTTTCACCTTTTTTACCTAAGGTAAAAATATAAGTAAAGAACTCAACTATTGAATACCATAGTTTTCCCCAGTATAAAACTACAACTGCTAAAATTGCTCCTAATTGTATTACAACTTCAAACATCTTTGCAAACTCTACATGATTTCCTGAATTGAAACCTATTAGACTACCAAATAAAATCATATGTCCAGTTGAAGATACTGGTACAAACTCAGTTAACCCTTCTATTATAGCTATGAATATAGCCTTAAGTATATAAATTAAATCTAATCCCATACTTTAAATACCTCTCCTTCTAAAAATAATGTATTTCAAAACAAATTATATTATACAGTTAAACACCAACTATGTCTATTCATTACATTCTATAACTATTTTTGACGCAACATTTTTCCCATCTAATGACAATTCTATTATGTTTTCACCTGGCTTCAATACTACATCTGAGTATCTCTTTACTTCCTTATATTCACCACTATTTTCTTTTATATAGTAGCTATCTATTATAGAGCCATTTCTAAACCCACCAATTATTAAAGATTTAGACTTCTCTTCTTTATCTTTGTTATTACCTTCAGCTTCTTGCTTTTTCATTAAAATTATATAGGCTTTTTGGTCTTTTCCAATAACATTATCTATTGGATTTTTATTTATTAATTCTAATTCTTCTGTGTATATAGTTGGAAGTATGTATCCACCCTTAAAATCTAATGTAATATTTTCTTTATCTTTTATATATGTAACATAACTATTGCTTTTTTTCATATCAACAGAATTATCTATAGCTACTGTATAGCTACCTAAAGATTTATTTAGGTTATCCATATAATCCTTTTTAGTACTATTTCCATTGTATTTTAATATTTTTGTATCATCTTCTAACAACTCTGTTGCACTACAAAGAAATCCTTGATTTTCAAAATATCCATGATCTTTAAAATCTATCATTATCCATTTATTATCTACTTTACTCCAATATTCTACCACATAGTAATTCTTTTGTTTATTAATATTGCCTTTAGGATTCCTAAATTCCCCAACTCTAACATCTAAATCTAAACATGATATAAAATCTCTGGTTATTATAGCCATATCTCTTGCAGATACTTTTTTAGCATCTTTCTTTTCTTTTAAAATATCATAAGCATTTATTCCTTTAGAATTTGGAACATCATCAAAAGAAACAACACTATTAACAAGTTCAACAACTTTTAATACTTTTTTTAAAGGTGTATCTTCATTCTTCGTAGATTCTTTTATTTTATAAATATTATCTAGTTCTTTTATTTTAGGGTTGTCCACTTCACTAAAATTATATGCTATATTTTTTTCATTATATACATTGTCCCACTCTACAACTTGAATACTTCTTTTTCCCTTTTCAAAATATATAAAAGCAGATATTCCACCTATTACCAAAAGTGTAATTACTAATATAATTATTCTTTTAAATTTTTTCATTATTATCACTCCCAAAATACATATATTTCTTATAATAACATAAAAAGTGCCATATGGCACTTTTTAATAGAATAATGTAAAATCTGCAATTCTTATATATGATTCTTTTCCATTTTGATAATTATCATATATTGATTTAGCTTTATTATAATTTTCTGTTAATGCTTTTTTTACATCTAAATCTGATATCTTAGACAAACTATCATAGGCTTCCTTCATATTTTCCATACCTCTTTCAATCTCTCCCGTAATAGCAAAATAATAGCATGCTGCATTATTTAATGCTAAAATATCATTTTCATTAATTAAATAAGCTGTTCTTGTTTCTTCTATACCATCTTCATATAACCCTTGCTCTAAATATAAAGCACCTAATAATCTATAATACTTACTAACATCTTCATTATTCTTTATTGCTTCTTTAGCATTTTTAATGGCCTCTTTAGGCTTTTTATCAATCATATATAGCTTGGATAAATTATAAAATGCTTCACTATCGTCTCTGCCAATATTCATAACTAAGTTATAAACTTTTTTTGCCTTTTCTATATCTATAGCTTTTCTTCCATAATATTCTCCTAGCTTATTTATCATATTGTAATTAAAAGGTTCCTTTTTTATAGCCGTTCTGAAAAATGGTTCCGCTATTTTAGTATCACCCTTTTCTACAAGTATTTGTGGAACTAATACACCATAAGCTCGTGCACAATTTGAATTTTTGACAATACATTTTTTAGCAAAATCTAGAGCACTATCATAATCTTTCTTCCAAAGAGCATCCCAAGCTAAAAGATTTTTTGCTAAGTAAGAATCTTTATCTTGATTAACTATTTCTTTTATAATTTCCTCAGCCTCTTTATCTCTATTAGCTTTATTATAAATTTCAATTTCTAATAATCGTACATTAATGTTTTCTTTATCATTTAGATCGTCTAATATTTTCTCTGCCTTAATTATACTATCTTTATCAGTAGAATATATTTCTGCCATAAATACTTTATAAAAGTCTTCATTTAAATTCTCTTTAGATAATAAATTTAATTTATCCAATAAATTCTTCTTATCTATTTCTTGAATTTGAGACATAGCATTATATATTTCTAATTCGTTTTTATCTAAATCCCAAGCTTTTTTTAATATGTCAATACCTTTTGTTACTTTCCCCATAGACATATACATTTCTGATGCCAGCGCATAATCAAAAGCTGTTGTATTATTAATTAAATAATCATTTATTAATTTTTCTGCTTTATCCACTTTATTATTTGCTATGTAAACCGCAACCATAGTTTTGATCATTTGCTTATTATTTAAATAATCATGTAAATGACTTTCACCTAAACCAAGAGCTTCTTCTTTCTCATTGTTCATTAAAAAAGTGAATACAACTTCGTTTATTAGCTCTACATCTTTTTCTTTATATTTTTCTATACCTTTCTCCTTTATTATTCTGTCTCTTTTAACTATAGACTCTTTTAATAAAGTGTTGGATCTTTCATATTCACCTTTAATTGAATATATTTCTGCTATTTTAACATTCCAAATAGGCCAGTCTTCTTCCTTTTGCAAATTCTTATATTCTTCTACAGCCTTATCATATTCAGCTTTATAGAATAAATCCTCTGCTACATTATTCGTAAATGTAGTATTATCATCTGTGCTTATACCTTTAATAGATAATATAATACCAAGTACTAAAAGCATAGATAATGATATAACTAAAATTGGCTCTATATGAGGAAATTTATCATATGCTTTTCTATAAAATAAATTAACCTTTTCGACAAACGTTTTCATACTTTCCCCTCTTTATACTATTTTTATTATTCTACATAATTTTTATTGTACCAAATATCTTATTATTTTACAACAAAATTAACATCCCTAGTAAAAAAACTAGGGATGTTAATTGCATTTTTAATTTTTACTTATTAATTTATTTTCTATTACAGCAACAATTTTATACATTAAAAATGCTATTACTGAAAGTATTACTATACTCATCATAACCATATCTAATTGGGAAATTTGTCCTCCATAAACAATTAAAAATCCAAGCCCTTCTCTTGCAACTAAAAATTCCCCCATTATTACACCAACCCAAGATAGTCCAACATTTATTTTCAAAGCTGAAATTAGAACTGGAAGGTTTGATGGAAAAATTAATCTTCTTAATGTCTGTATCTTAGTTGCACCTAATGTTTTCATAAGAGTAAGTTTCCCTTTATCAACTTCATTAAATCCAGTTAAAACACTAATTATAGTAGTTACAATTGATATAAGCAACGCAATAACTATAATAGCTGTAGTTCCATTTCCTACCCAAAATATAACTATCGGTGCTAATGCAACCTTTGGTAAAGCATTTAATACTACTAAATATGGATCTAAAACCTTAGAAGTGAAAGGACACGCCCATAAAACAACCGCAATAATTGCTCCTAATACTGTACCTAATGTAAAACCTAAAATAGTTTCATAACATGTAACCCAAATATGCCTAGGTAATATTCCATCATTAACAAAGGATATAAATGACCTAACTATTCTACTAGGACTTGAAGTTAAGAATGGATCTATCCATTTTAAATTTGCAGCAACCTCCCAAAGTACTATAAATATAACTAGTATAGCCATTCTAACTACAGCAAGCTTTATCTTATCCCTTTTTACATTCTTTAAATATTTTTCATGTTCCTTACTCATTATACTTATCCAACCCCTTCCATAACAAATTAAAATACTCATTAAATTCTGGTTCTTTTCTTCTTTGGAATGGAGTTGCCTCTTTATTTGCAAATTCAATTTTTACATCTATTTTTACTTTAGAAGGTCTTTTAGTTAACATAATTATTCTATCTGAAGTTGCTATAGCTTCACCTAAGTCATGAGTTACCATAATTGCTGTTTTTTCTTCTCTTTTTATTATATCAGTTACTTCATCACATACCTTTAACCTAGTTTGATAATCTAATGCTGAAAAAGGCTCGTCTAACAATAATACTTCTGGGCTTAAAGCTAAAGTTCTTATTAATGCAACTCTTTGTCTCATCCCTCCTGATAATTCGTTTGGTTTATGATTTTTAAATTTTGTCAAATCATAATTTTCAAGTAATTTATCTACTCTATCAATACTTTCTTTAGTTAATATTTTTTTTATTTTCAATCCAAGTAATACATTATCCCAAACGGTTAACCATTCAAATAAATAATCTTTTTGGAACATATATCCCATTTTATCTAATCTATTTTTAACATCTTTATCATTATAAATAACTTCTCCACCTGATGGCTTTAAAAGTCCACTTATAATATTTAATAATGTTGATTTTCCACATCCAGAAGGACCTATAATACTTACAAATTCACCTTTTGGCACTGAAAAATCTACACCTTTAATAGCTTCTGTTTCACCTTTTAAAGACTGATAAGTTAATTTAATATTTGATACTTTTATTAAATCCAATATATACACCACCTTTCTATTTATGTATTTTAGAAAGGAGCTTTTTAATTTAGCTCTAAATATACAAGTATTTAGAGCTAAAAGTTACTGTTGCTAATTATCTTTAATAGCTTCTTCAGCAAATTTATTATTAACTATTTTTTCAAAGTCAGGTCTTGATGGTAAAAGCGTTTTGTCATAACTTTCGATTATATCCATTAACCTATTAAGATCTTCTTCTTCAATCTTTGGTTCACTAGCTAAAGCATCTATCTTTCTGTAGTTTTTAACAACATTTACTATTATATCTTTATCTGTTCCTGGAAAGAAAGAAATAATAGATTTAGCTACCTCTTCATCACTATGTGTTTTTACCCATTGTTGTCCTTTATAGATAGCCTTTGTAAATTTTTCAATTATTTCTGGATTTTCATCCATATATGATTTAGTAGAAAAAAAACAAGTATACGGTAAATCTCCTGCTGACTCACCAATTGAAGCAACTATCTTACCACTACCTTCTTTTTCAAGCATAGATGCAGTAGGTTCAAATAAAGTTACATAATCACCAGTTCCTGCTTTAAATGCTCCTGCAGTTGCCGTAAAATCTAAATTAGTAACTAAATTAACATCAGTTTTAGGATCCAATCTATTTTTTCTTAGTACATACTCAAATGCCATTTGTGGCATTCCACCAGGTCTTCCCCCAATCATCTTAACATTTTTTAGTTTTTCCCAATCAAAATTAGGTTCATCTTTTCTTCCAACTAAAAATGAACCATCCCTTTGAGTTAACTGAGCAAATAAAACTGGATAATCTTCTCTTCCTTGATTATTAATGTAAATAACTTGTTCTGGTCCACAAAATCCTATATCAGCATTTTTACTTAATACTTGTTGCATAGTCTTATCATCAACCTATTCTTTTACACAAATAAAAATAGACATCAAAACTTCCTGTTATGACATCTATTTTTATTAAATTCTAGAAGAATATTTCATATAATCATACATTGCTGCTAATTTTTTTATTTGAGTACTATAGTATTTCATAAATTCATCATCTATAATTCTTTCTTTTAAATATGCTCTTAGGTCCTCTACTTCTATATTCCCCTTAGTTACACTATAAATTATGTAGGATAATTGTTTTGGTATGTGTTCACCATAATCTCGCTCAATATCTTTAATACACTTATATGTTTTTCGTTCTTTAGTATAAATTATTTCATTACTAGTAAGTATAATATCATCCATTGATTTAATAAATTTCCAATCTTCTGGTAAATCTTCGACATTAATATTTAGTTTATTTATATATTTATATACTGGTAAATATGTTTTCCCAGCAGAACTCCTTATATTTTTAAAAGTTCTTGTAATTAACTTCTTATTTATTAACCTTGGTTTATTATCTAATATAATATCTTCAATAATATCTGTAATACTGTAATAATTAAATCCTACATTAGAAACAATATCTAGTTTACCAAAAAACATTCCTAATTTTTCTTTTGTTATATCAGTTTTAATAATATTACCTATAATAACATTATTATCATTATCTGTTGTAGTAATAAAATTATTAATCATATTTTGCATTTCTTTAATTAGCTTTACAGAACCTGGTCTTTTAATATTAGATAATGATTGTAAAAATAAATAAAAATCATTTATTATAATCTGTTTTAAAGTAATTTCTTTATCTTCAAATTTAAATTTCTTATTCTCAATTTTACTTTTTTCTTTTGAATCAATTTTTATAAATATAAAATTATTTTTAACTTTTTCTATTTTATTTATATCTAAAAACTTAAAAATCTCTTTAAGAATACATTTTATATTTAAATCTTCAAATTCATATCCTATAAATATTATTGGATGTTCTATAAATATATTAAGAAATTTTGCTGATAGGTATTTAAATTGGCTCTTAAAATTATCATAATCATTTTCTGTTATTACTATTGAATTTGGATATTCAACACTTCCATATATTTTAAAAATATTAAATATATTATTTACATTTGATATTAAAATATCATCTTGTCCACTTATTACATTAAAATCTTTAAACAATTGTTCAAGTATATTATCATAATTAGTAGTAATTATTCCTGCTATTTTATTATTATTTCTTTTTATGTACGATATTTCTTTACATTCATTTTTATAACTAAGAATATGAAAGTTTTTAATTTGCTCTGCCATATAAAATTTAAATGGATCATAACCATTATCTAAAATTTCATGTAATTCATCTTTTGTAAACACTACTTCCTTAAAATTATTATTGTTATAAAAATTATCGTTAAAATTCTGCTGAATTCTAGTTGCTAATTTCTGATTTAAATAATATTGATTTTGATTGTTATTTAAGTTCTTAACATTATTTTCAACTTCTTTAATGTATTTTTCATAACCATCCTCATCATAATTATTTATACGTAACCATATATTTTTCAATAAACTACTTTCTAAAGGGACATCAGAATATCTCATAGATAATCCTGGACCTATAAATAAATATGGTAATTTATTAAAATTAGATACAAGTTTTTCTAATTTTTTCTCTACATTTTGATTCATAGTTTACCATTCCTTTTTATAATAACTACATAATAATATTATTTGCATATAAAAATATATAACTATCTAAAATTTTATCAAAATATAATAAAATTTTTATCTATAATATAACACTAAAAATATATTATTTAACTTAGATTTTATAATAATATCACTAATACTTCAATAATGTTAAACTAGTAATAAATATTTATTATGTAATTTCTAAAACTTATAAAAAACTTTCTTAATTTACTACAGTTTCTATAAACTATAGTAAATATTCTAAATTGAATAAAAATAAACTTTTAGGTAATACTACTATATATAATATTTTATTAAATTTTTAATAAAATATGTCTCTTTATTACTCTTATTATTATTAAAAAAACTATTAAAAACCTAGTAAGCTATTAAATATTATGCTTGCTAGGTTTTTTGCTTAAACCCTAAATTTATCTTGAAGGATTTTCAAATGACGGAGGGGTTGGATTAGGATTTTTATGATCTACACCTGGTGATGATAAATCAAAATAAAGTTTTGAATCTTCTGTAACTCCAAAATCCTTATTTGAACCTGTATTTTGTACTTTATTTAATGCTTCTCTAAATAAAGCATTATGTGCCTCTTCTCTGTTTAGTAAGAAATCTATAGTTTCTTTTACATATTTATCATCAATTTGTCTATATAAGTATTCATATACTACTTTTGCTCTTTGTTCTGATGCTATGTTAGAAAGCAAATCTGCTACTAAATCTCCTGTAACAGTTACATAATCTGCTGTCCATGGAGCACCTGATGAATTTATTAATACTGGAGATAATCCACATTGTACATGTGTTTGAATCTCTCCACTAGTAACTTTACAATTGTCTACATCATGACCATTTAATAAATTTATTGTTTGTGCAACCATTTCCATATGACTTAGCTCTTCCGCTGCAATATCTAAAAATAAGTCTTTTATTTCTTTATCCTTTATTCTAAAACTTTGTGCCATATATTGCATTGCTGCTTTTAATTCCCCATTTCCTCCACCAAGTTGCTCTTGCATTAAAACTGCATATTGAGGATTTGGTTTTTCAACCATTACATCTCTTAATAATTGTTTTTCATGTTTAAACATACAATTACCTCCATAATTTTTAAATTTTCTATTTTATATTTTCCTCAAATAGTTTTAGTTATTCATATTAACAATAAAATAATTTATTTTAATAAATTGTTAATTTAGACTTTTTATTATCTATGCATATTATTTATTAACAATAAACATAATAATATCGAAATACACTATAAGGAGTGATTAAAATGTCAAATTTAACACAATTAGAATTGCAAAATTTAAGACATCTAATAGGAGCTCATGGTACAATTGCAAATAAATTAGATGATTTTGCAAAACAATGTACAGATCCTGCAATATGTAATATGCTTCAACAAGATGCTAATGCAGCAAGAACTAGTAAAGATAAGTTAATTACATTCTTAAAATAGGAGGATTTAAAAATGAAAGAAAAAGATATAATGAACGATTACCTAAGTATGATTAATAGTAGCTTAACAGGATATGCTAGCATAATAGCTCAAACCGATAATCAAGAATTACGTCAAACTATACAGCAAATGAGAAATGAAGATGAAATTCGCCAATGTAAAGTATATCAAACAGCAAAAGAAAAAGGATATTATAAACCTGCACAACCAGCTAATCAAAATGATATAAATACTGTTAAATCTGAAGTAACAAGTGCTCAATAAAATAAAAAAAATAAAAGAAGAGTAAAATTCTAATATATTTTATTAATAATAATTATAAAAAGCAGAATAAAAATATTCTGCTTTTTAACTATTCTATTTATTCTGAATTTTAATTATGTAATATTTTTATTTTTTTATATTTAATTTTTCTTTGAAGATTAATATATTATTTTTTAAAATGAATGTTTTATATTTAATTAAGCTCCTCTCAATATTTTTTGCTTCTAAACTCATGTCTTCTAACTCATTTTCTTTAAAATATAAGGCATCTAATTTCTTATTCATACATACCTCCAATAATTAATTATCGATCTGTTAAGTTATATGAACATTGCTCTTCTCAACCCAAGGAAATACAATAGGTTTGCAAAACTAAATAATACCCCCTTCGAAAAGGAGAGAAGAACAATGAGCAAAACTAATATAAAATGCCCACGCTGTAATTCTGATAAAATATATAAGTTTGGTATGAATAAGCAGGCTAAACAAAAGTATCAATGTAAGCAGTGTAAGCGTCAATTCGTCCTAGTCGACGGTGACGGACGTCCTAAACTAAATAATCCTAAATGTCCTAGATGCGGTAAGGGAACTTACTTACATCATGCATATAAACATTACAATCGCTATAAGTGCAATAACAAGAAGTGTAATCACATAATAGTAAAACATCACACCACCAATATTGATACAGCTTCTAGTGAATTAGTTAGTGGTTCCCTTTCAATGAAAGGAATGCGTTTTCCGCTACATGTAATACTAACTGCATTAACACTATATTTTTTAAATAATTCATCAACAAGAGCCATTTCTCAATTCTTGATGATTAACGCTGGTATTAAGGTATCCCATGTTACTATAGCAAGTTGGACTAATAAATTTGCACCTTTCTTTAAACAGAAAGCTGATAAATTTAAAGCTAGTTTAAACTTACAATCTGACGATTGGCACGCTGATGAAACAGTAATATTTATTAATGGTGAAAGATACTACCTTTGGTTAGCTATTGATTCAGAAACTAGATTTATTTTAGCATTTCATTTAACTAAATCTAGAAGTTCTGATTCAGCATACACATTGGTAAATGAAGCTAAAAAATTTGGTGAACCAGCTAATTTTATAACTGATAGATTACCTTCATATAATGAAGCCGTGGCTACGCTATTGCCCAATACAACTCATATTCCTGTAGCTCCAATGTCTAGTGATACAAATAATAATTTAATTGAATCATTTAATAAAACATTTAAAGCCTGGTATAAAAGCAAGAAAGGATTCAACTCTTTTCAGAAAGCTAATAACCTTATATATTTATCTTTCACTATAACTTTATTAGACCACATGGATCATTAAATAACTGTACTCCAGCAGAAGTTGCCGGCTTCGCCAGCGATATCTTTGCTAAAAACTCTTGGTTTTCAGCATCTTAATTAAATTTAATACCTTTGATTAACCTGCAAAAAATCAATGCTATTGTAGGCTTATTTGCCATACAATAAAACATTCAAACTTATATAATTTTCAAAGAGCAAGTAATTCTATGAAAAATCAAGCTATTTTTTCATATCAACTTAACAGATTCTTAATTATAAACTCTATTTAATTTTATAATGATTGTGTTATATTCTCAATAGTATTGCTAAATCTATTAAAAGTATTTTAATATCTTAAATAAAAATATAATTTAAATTCAATAAAATATTAACTTCTTAATTTAAACTAAATTTCTATAATATGAATAAAAATATAAATTTAGTTAATACTACTAACTGTAAATATTTTTTATTTTCTCATTAGTTAAACTCTCAAATAAGTCATTGTTATAATGCATATTTACAAAATATCTTTTAAAGGGGCTGTCGCACTAAATAATAGTGCACAGCTCCTTTTTGATGCAAAAAAAATAAATCCCAAACTCAATAGTTTAGGATTTATGATAAAATGTTTTTTATGCAACTAAAAAATATTTTACAACAAAATTATACTGTAAATCGAAAGTTTTATCAATTAAAACTTCCTTTTGATATAGATTGCATAATTCCAGAAAATGATTCGGTGAGATTACTAAGTCAGTTTGTAGAGGAGATGGATTTAACTGACCTATATTCTACTTATTCTAAAATAAGAGAAAATCAAGTATCGCCAACGAACATGTTAAAGATTGTGCTTTATGGATATATGAATGGTTTCTATTCTTCACGAGATATAGAAACAGCATGTCTTAAAGATATAAATTTTATGTTTTTACTCGAAGGGGCATCCGCTCCGGATCACTCAACATTTGCAAGATTTAGAAGTTTACATTTTGCTCCATGTGCTGAAAAGATATTGGCTGAAATGTCTAATTTTCTTTATGAGATTGGAGAAATATCAGGCAGATTAATATTTATTGATGGTACTAAAATAGAAGCTTATGCAAATAAATATACATTCGTTTGGAAAAAAGCTGTGACAAAAAACATGGCTAAATTATTAACAAAAATAGCCGACCTTGTAAAAGAATGCGAAGAACTTTATGGTATTAAATTGATTTATAAAAATAAAGTTCAAATGAGGCACGTAAAAAAGCTAAAGAAAAGGCTTTATGAATTAAAGAAAATTGAAACTATTGAATTCGTTCACGGATGTGGTAAAAGAAAATCACCACTTCAAAAATCTATAGAGAAGCTTGAAGAGTATCTTTCAAAATTCAAAGAATATAACCAAAAAGTATACACCTGCGGAGAAAGAAATAGTTATTCAAAAACAGATAATGACGCTACTTTTATGAGAATGAAAGAAAATGCTATAAAAAATGGTCAACTTAAACCTGCTTATAATGTACAACACGGTGTTGATGCAGAATATATTTCGTGGCTTACTGTGGGACCACAGCCAACAGATATTACTACATTAATACCCTTTTTAAAAAGTATGGAATGGCATCTAAATTTTAAATATTCAAAAATAGTTGCTGATGCTGGCTATGAAAGTGAAGAGAATTACTCATTTATTGAGGATAATAATCAAATAGCATTTATTAAACCTTCTAATTATGAAATATCAAAAACAAGAAAGTATAAGAATGATATTGGCAGAATAGAAAATATGGATTATGACGCTGAGAATGATTTATTTATTTGCCAGAATGGTAAGACTCTAAAATTCAATGGTATAAAGTTCAAGAAATCTAAAACAGGATATGAAAGTGAAAAAACAATTTATTCATGTGAGGACTGTAGTAATTGTAGCTTTAAGAGTAAATGTATTAAAGGAAATAATTCTAAAATTCCATTGGGGGAAAGAACTAAGAAATTTGAAACTTCAAAAAAGTTTAATCGTCAAAGAAAAGAAGATTTAGAAAGAATTATTACTGATGAAGGCATCTTACTTAGAATAAATAGAAGTATTCAAGCAGAAGGCTCTTTTGCACAAGTAAAACATGATATGAATTTCAGAAGATTTATGTGTCGTGGTCAAAAGAATGTTTTAGCAGAAAGCATCCTAATTGCTATGGCTCATAATGTTAATAAATTACATAACAAAATACAATCTAACCGAACTGGTAAGCATTTATTTGAGCTAAAAGAAGCTTCATAGTTAAATTTTTCAAGTCTTTTTTATTAGCTTTATTAAAGTGTGTCTATTTTTAAATAGAGTTTATTTATATTATAAAATGTGTAATAAATTTTATAAAAATATAGAAAAGGAGCTATCGCTAGCGGATTTTTTTACCCGCTATGCGACAGCCCCTTTTTTATGTATAAAGTCGTTTAATAGATGATATACTATTACTGTATCTTACGTTCTTTTACGGAATATATTAATTTATTTTCTTTTTCAACCATATAAATAATTTACCCTTTGTATTATTTAAAATCCTAGTAAACTATTTATTTACTAGGATTTTTCTGTTCATAAATTTATTATGCAAATAACATTAAAAATTAATTTCTATAATATTTAACTTGTAATATGAATAAAAATATAAATTTGGTTAATAATACTAATATAATTATTTTAATTATATTAGAAAAGCTAGTAAGTGGTGCAGTGTTTACTAGCTTTTTTACTACTCTACTATATTTTTAATCTTTGACATCTTTTCTTTTAATTCTTTGTTTTCTTTTCTTAGTATTTCATTATCTTTTTTTAAAACTTTATTATCATTCGATATACTTTTAGATGCTGTAAAAGTTTTTGTAACTTCTATAATTTTATTATTATCTGTAGCTCTTACTGTACATTTATGCTGACCTTTTTCTAACTCCGTAAATTCTAATGTTTTTTCATATCCTGAGAAATGGTTATTATACTGCGGATATGCTTTATAAACATCTTCCCTCTTTTGACCTGTTTCTACTGTTCCATAACTAACATTATCTATCAATATTTCTAGTTTTGTATGATTTAAAGCCCAACCTCTAACTTTTAACTTATTACTATCTATGGTAATGTGATTTGGTTCATCTAATGCTACTCTCATACCAATAGCTAATTGTACTGGTTGTTCAATATTTTTACCAGTAATACCTAATACTATAGCTTCCGCTATTTTATTTTGGCCTAATTTTCTATATAAAGCAACATCTTCTGTAGCTTCTACAAAACATACTTCTACTATAATGCTAGGCATTTTAGTTGCTTTTAACTCATACAAGTCTTTCTTTTCTTTTACTCCCCTATTTTTAAATCCTAAGTTCCCTATAGAATTAACTATTTTTTGGGCATATTCCTCATCATTATAATTATCATTTTTACTATATACCCATGTTTCGGTACCTATTTTACCATTATAACTATCGTAAGCTTTATTAAAATGAATAGAAATAAATATGTCAGCATTCCAATCATTTGCCTTGCTAACTCCATAAACTAAGTCACTATCACTATCCATATCTGGTGGCGTTACATCTAATACCTCGTGTCCTAAACCTCTCAGTCCTTCAATAACAAAATCTTTTACTTTCCTATCCTCTACAGTTTCATCTATTAGAACACTTGCTCCTTTTGCTAAAAAGTTATGTCCACCTCTTACAGCTATTTTCATTTTACATCACCTTTCCTTTTAATTTATTATATTAACTTAATATTATTATTGTTCTTAATTACTATTTTTCTTGTTAATTTCTACAATATAAAAAGCAGGATTACTCCTGCTCTGTAAACTAAATTTTTAACTTTTTATAGTAATTTACTCTTGATCTTTTTTAGCTGACTTTACTGTTCCTTTTACAGTTGATTGTCCAAAATAAAATGATACAATCATTATCTCAACAGTTGTAAATTGTTCTGTACTTACAACCTCTCTAGCACTTAAAATACAAAATACTGTTATAACTAATAACGCTCTAATTTTTTTACTTCTACGAGACTCGTTACCTTATTTACGAATTTATTCATGTATTATTCCACCTTATCTAATTTAATCTTTATTTCTGTAACATCTTCCTTCATATTTTCTACTACATCAAATTTTTCTGCTAACTCTGAAATAACGTCTTGATTCTTGTTAATTATCCCTTAAATCCTTTCCTCTCTTGTTTTACTTTCTCTTCTAGTATCTATAAGAAGCCATACAAATAGTAAAGCCCATGTTCCTTGGATTATTATAATTTTTATTAACTCATTTTCCATTTCACACCTACTTTTATATAAAATAAAAGGAACCTACAATTGTAAGTTCTAATTGACATATATCTTGTCCATAACTTATTATCTTTTTATAGTAGTTAACTAAATACTAGGTGGATTATTATTAACACATACTGCTATATCCTACTTCCACCTAGTATTTTTTTATCTTTAAGTTAAACAACTCCCTTGTCTTTTAGATTTTCTATTTCCCTTTCTAAAGCTTCTATCTTATTAATTGCAACTTTCAATGCATTCTCAACTACTCCTATTCTACTTCCTACGTCATAACAAAGATATCCATCAGGATCATATCCTATTAAATATTGTCCTATTTTTGTATTTTGTATATCGTGTGCTATAAATCCTATCTTTGCTCTCCCTTGTATATTGCTTCCTTTTTGTGGATTGATATAAAAGGTTGTAGGCTTTAACTCATCTTTAATAAAGTTATACATATCTGTGGATGTTAACATAATTTCATCATTTAAATATGTTATATTATGTTTTAATCTTAAATCAGAGTTTACTTCATTGGCTCTATAAACGTTATATCAATTGCACTTTAAATCTGTAAATAACTCAATCTCTTGACCATATCTACCATCTGTTCGCTCTCTTATCCATAATGCTACTTTATTTGTATTTCCCCAAGTGGTGTTATTATAAAATAGATAGATATATAATAGATCAATTATTTGTTACGGATTTATTTCCGATAGTATTTTCACTAATTAAAAACTTATATTTTTCTCCTACTGCAAAGTAAGAAAATGTACCATTATTTCTTATAGTTCTATGTTTAAGAACCCCTATATTAGCCATTTTCTTTAACTTTCTATATAGGCTATCTTTTTTCTTTAACTTTAATATTGGAATCTCATTTATAACTGCTTCATATTTTATCCAATATTTTTCTGCTAATACTCTAAGTTCAGCATCTCTTTTTTCTAATCTAGTAAAAAATCCTACTATCCTATCTAAATCATCATATTCACTTTCATCTATAATTTCATCCTCAACTATTTTTAATAAAGTTGTTTGAATCCCTTACTTTTTGCAAGATCATTAGATGTTAAAACTGCAAATCTATAAAGATTATAAATATTTTCTTGCTCTATAGGTTGAATTATTTTTCTTCCTATAGGACATTCATTACAGCAATAATTATTTAAAATCTCTGGAGCATTATACACATCCGCCATAATAACCACCTTGTCCACTGGAACAACCTTACAAAGCTCAAGTTCATATTGTGTTAATGAGTCTTTACTAACACCTAATACCTAACTTGCACTTTGTCTACTTGCAAAACTTGAATTAAACTTAGCTGCTGTAAGTCTTGCTTTACAATAAATATTTTATGCTGCCTTAGTAACTTTTTTAGCTATTTTTATACTTCCTTTCATTCTTTAACATTAATACAGTTATGTAATATTATAATTTATCTAGTATCCATTTATTGTCTCATGTCTAAATGAGATAATAAATGGATACTAGTATTAAATAATTATCATACTCACCTTTAGCAGAGCACCCAAGCTCTGTTCTTTTCTTATATGTTTAATTTTTAGATTTAACCTTTTTCATAACTTCTGTTCCCCAATTAGTGCCAAATTGCCTTTCTAGCCCTTCTATCATGGACTTGTAAAAAACATTACTTAGTGTTTGGAACTCCTCTTCTGTATCTGGATAATTCAAGCATATAGCTGTTAAATCACATTTATCACTTTTAAACTCTTTAATACAAGCCATATTCTCACTCCTAAAACTTATTTATATTACAGTATATTTCTAAGGATTTTTAATGTTACTATTCTTAACAGCTAACTATCTCTCCATTTTCTTCTCTAAAATATAGCCAAAATATTTCTTCACTTTTAATATTTTCAATCCAAACCTTTAAATTACCATTTTCATTTAGCTTACTTTTTGTAACTCTTAATTCTGTTCCTTTAAAAACTTCTTCAACCCTTTCTAATAAATATTTCATATAAAATACTTCCTTTCATTTAACTAGACTTTATATATAATTTAAATTATTCACTTTACACTTATTTAATTTATATTCCTTCCTTATTTCTTTTAATTTAATTTTTTCATTTTAACCTCATTTATTATTATTTCAAATCATATTATTAATAGTTCTTATGTATTTTTATTCCTTTTGGTCATATTTATAGATTTAAAATCATATTCGTTATAATATTTATATAGGAGGTGGATTTATGACAACTTTTGCAGATAGACTTAAAGAAGAAAGAACTAAAAAAAATTTAACTCAATCTGAATTAGCAACTATATTATATTTAGGTCAAACTTCTGTATCTAAGTACGAGAATGGAAAACAAATTCCCGAAACACCTACCCTTCAAAAAATAGCAGATTTTTTCGAGGTTTCAGTCGATTATCTCCTTGGAAAAACAAATATAAGAAATTACGAAGAAATTACAACAGAAGATAAAATAAATAAACTTGTTGAAGAAAGTGGTATTAATACTATTGCTGCTCACTTCAAAGGAGAAAAATTTACTGAAGATGATCTTGAAGATATTGAGAACTTCATTAATTTTGTTTTAGCTAAAAAAAAGAAGAAAAAATAAGGTGTTCTTCACGAACACTATTATTTTTTGTTTTTATATGTAACTATTTTACATAATATAATATATATTCATATTGTGTAATTTATATATATTTTTTTATTTAGGAGGTATAATTTATGGGATTTAGAAAATCTAAAAGTTTTGGCCCTTTTAGGGTTAATGTATCAAAATCAGGTATAGGATGGAGTGTAGGTACCAAAGGTATTCGATTTACTAAGAGAGCTGATGAAAAAAAACAAACTACTTTAAGTATTCCTGGAACTGGTTTAAGTTATGTCGATGTTAGTGGAAATAAGAAAAATTCTTCAACTAATTCAAAAACTGATGAAATTAATTTTTCTAATAATAACAATGATAATAAACCTAAGATTCCTTTTCATAAGAAATCATGGTTTATTTGGTTAATGTTAATATTTCTTCCACCAGTAGGTATAGTTTTATTATGGACTTCAAAAAAATATAATAAAAAACCTAGAGTTGCTCTTTCTATAATATTTGCTCTTTATGCAATGATTTTATTTATACCACATTCTAATACTGCTACTCAAAATAATTTAGTAGCTCAAGAAACAAAAAATAAACAAGAGAAAATCGATAAGGAAACAACTGAAAAAGAAAGAGTTCATAAAGAAGAGGCTGAAAAGAAAAAAGTTGCTCAAGAAAAAGCAGAAAAAGAAAAAGCAGAAAAAGAAAAAATTGCTGCTGAAGAGGCCGAAAAGAAAAAAGTTGCTGAGGAGAAGGCTGCCGCTGAAGAAGCCGAAAAACAAAGAATTGCTCAAGAAAAAGCAGCTGCTGAAGAGGCTGAAAATCAAAGAGCTTATGAAGAACAATCTGGCGCTGCTCAAACACAAACATCAACAGCAGTACCACAAACTAATCAAGGCGTAGGACAAACTGTATACATAGCTTCATCAGGTAAAGGAAAGAAATATCATTCAAATCCTAACTGTAGCAAAATGAATGGTGCAACACCAATGTCTAAAGATGATGCATTAAATCTAGGATATACACCATGTAAAAAGTGTCGTTAATATTTTGTTTAAAAGGAGAAATGTTTTTATGAGATATTTTGTAATTGACTTTGAAACTGCTAATTCCAAGAGAACTAGTTCATGTGCTTTAGGTATTGTAGAAGTTATTAGCGGAAAAATAATTAATTCATGGGATTATCTTATTAATCCTGAAGAAAAGTTTGATAATTTTAATATTTATATACATGGAATAACTGAAGATATGGTTAAAGATAAGCCAACGTTTCCTGAACTTTGGCCTAAAATTAAAGAAATATTAGAAAATAATATTATTATAGCTCATAATGCATCTTTTGATATAAGTGTATTACGCCATACGCTAGATAAATATAATTTAGAATATCCTTCTTTTAAATATTCATGTACTAGAATTCTTTCTAAGAAGACATGGCCAAGTCTAATTAATTATAAATTAGATACACTAGCGAATATGTTAAATATTCAATTTATACATCATAAAGCTTGTGAGGATGCTATAGCTACAGCCAAAATCTTTGAAAGAATATTATTAGTAAATTCAATTAATGAGTTTGATGATTTACATGAAACTTTAAAAATCAAACCTGGTTTAGTATATCCTAATTCATATACTCCTTGTGAAGTTAAACATTCTTCTTATTCGATAAGACAATATATAAAACCTAAGGATATACTTCCTGAAAATGAAAATTTCGATACTAATCATGTTTTATATAATAAAGGAATTTCTTTTACAGGAGCACTAACTTCTATGTCAAGAAAAGATGCTGCTCAATGTGCAGTTAATAAGGGTGCATTTTTTTGCAATACTGTTACTAAAAAAACTAACTATCTAGTTATTGGAATTCAAGATTATACTAGATTTTCAGATGGTGAAAAAAGCTCTAAACTAAAAAAAGCTGAAGATTTAATAAAGTTAGGACAAGATTTGGAAATTATAGATGAAAATGAATTTCTAAATTTAATATAGGAGGATTTTATGTTATTGCAAGAACGTATAGAAGAATTAAATAGTGGAATATTGAAAATTAAAAATGATAAGGTTCATATAATTGGGTTTTTATCACAAGAGCGATTAGAAGATTATTATTATAGAAATATGCAATGTTTTTTCTCTAATGGTATCTATGATTATGAAGACTTAGACTTTTCTAGAATAAAAGATAATTCTTTATTTCTAGTTTTAAAGGATGATAAGTTAATCAATAAGTATCTTTATAAACTTTTACTAAAAAACACTTTTAAATATAAAACTAAAGATAATAAAATTGTCACTAAAACTTTTAAAATAAGAAAATCTGAATATTCGGAGCAATATAATCTAGTTATAGATAAGAAAAATTTATCATTTAGTACTATTGATTCTATTCAATCTTATTTAAAAAATAATTATACTTATAACCTAAATATTGAGGAGTTAAATAAATGATTGATATAAATGAATTTGATGAAATTATAAAATTTAAAAGTAACAAAGAAAAAATTTCAAAATTAAAACAATGGTCTATTTTGACTGAATCTGCAAAAGATATAAAAAAATTAATATATAGGGGTACCTATACTGATACTTCTATTGAATGTGATGTTATAGGATATATAGAAAAGTTTACAAATAATAAATGCATTGATATAGTCTATGATACTGCAATAATAAAAATAGGCGAAAATATCCTTAAAATATCTCCAATGTATTTAAAAGATATGCAAGAAAGTGATATAAAAATAAATGACTTACAATTTAATTATAAAATGTTAAAAAAATATGATAGTACCTATTTAGAATGTTATTTCAATAATAACTCTGATTATAATATAATCGCTATTACTCTTGATATTCATCTTTCTAATTCTAATCAAACAATTACTTTAAATAATAGTAAAATAACTTATAAAAAGAGTGTTTCCTCTACATTTTCAACACCTATTCCTTCAATAGAGAATATTAATACAATTACAGTACTGCAATGTACAATAAAATACAAATCTGGAAATGTTGTTTGTAACACAATATATAATTCTAAATCTAAAAGATATACTATATATTAAAAGATCTATATGAAAATTATAGTATATTAATTATTTTAATATACTATAATACATGGTACCAACTAAGAATATTTAATCTTAGTCGGTACTTTTTTATACATAATTATATCTTTTGCTTTTCATTAATAAGATAATTTTAGAACGTATGTTTTCAAAAAACATAGTTTTATGTTATTGTTATCCTATATTAACTATATAAGGAAATAAATATGACTTATGAAGAACTTTTAACTGAAGCATTAGAGAATGACATTGATATAGTTGAATTTTCTTTAAAGGGGTAAGGAAAAGGCTATTATTGTGATAATATCATTATTATTGATAGCAATATTCATACAAATACAGAAAAGAAATGTATTTTAGCTGAAGAATTAGGTCATCACTTCAAAAATTATAGTAATATAATAAAAAAATCTACTAATTCTTTAAAACAAGAAAAATTAGCACGACGATGGGGACATAATAAATTAATTAGTGTTTTTAGCTTACTAGATGCCTTTAATAGTTGTATTACAAGTATGTTTGAATTAGCTAGATATCTTGATATAACTGAGGAATTTTTATAAGAGTGTATAGAAACAATGAAAGCTAAATATGGTACTCATTTAGAACTTGATAATTATATTATTTATTTTGAACCTTATTTTGGTGTACTCCGAATCAATTAAGGTGTTCGTTACGAACCCTTATTCTTTATTCTAAATCAATTTATTATTTCAAAATAATATATTAAAGTGATTCATAGTATATACAAAAGAGGTGATTAAAATTAGAGCAGCAATATATGTAAGAAAATCAAGATTATCAGAAAAAGGTGAATCTATTAATAATCAAATAGATCTATGTAAAAAATATTTTTCTAATCTTCAATTAGATATTTATATTGAATTTTCAGTTTATCAAGATGAAGGTTTTAGTGGTGGAAATACTAATAGACCAGAATTTCAAAAATTAATTAGAGACATAAAGAAAAAAAGATTTAACTATCTTATTTGCTATAAGCTTGATAGAATTTCTAGAAATGTAGCTGATTTCACTTCTACTCTTAAAATTTTAGAGGAAAATAACGTAAACTTTATATCAATAACAGAACAATTTGATACCACTTCAGTTATGGGTAGAGCCATGATTAATATTTCTGCTACATTTGCTCAAATGGAAAGGGAAACTATCGCTGAAAGAATAAGAGATAATATGCTAGAGTTATCTAAAACGGGTAGATGGCTTGGTGGTACTTGCCCTCTTGGTTTTAAATCTACTTCTGTTAATTATGAAAGTAATGGCCATAAAAAGAAAATGTACAAACTTCAAGTAGTTGATAATGAAATGAATATAGTTAAACTTATATTTAATCTATATATTAAGAAAAAAAGCTGTAGTCCTATTGCTAGATATCTTTGTAGCAATGGAATAAAAGGAAAAAATGGTGGTGACTTTAGTAGAAATACTGTCCTTCAAATATTAACTAATCCTGTTTATTGTACTGCTGATAAAAAAGCTTTAGATTATTTTAAAAATTTAGGTGCTACTATTGAAGGTAATCCCAATTCTAATTGCGGTATTATGGCTTATAACAAACGTAAAAATGGTAAGAAGGATAATCCTATAAATGAATGGATAATATCAACAGGAGCCCATATAGGCGTTATACCATCAACTCAATGGATACAATGTCAAAATATATTAGATGATATTAGGAAAAAGCCTAACAATCGAACTGGAACTGGAAGTAAATTTTTATTATCAGGATTATTAAGATGTACACATTGTAACTCTTCTATGTGTTCTTGGAGCAGAAATAATCCAAATGGAAAATATGAAAGATACTATAGATGTGAATTAAAAAATAGAGCTTCTAATAGATGTATATGTAAAATGCTAAATGCAGATAAAGCTGAAAGTTTTATTATTGATTTATTAAAAAATCTTGATGTAAAAACTATAGAAAACTATAAAAATAATTCTACTATTGAAAATGCTTCAAGCATAGAACGAAAAAAAACAATGCTAAATAAAACATTAAATGAAAATAATAAGATTATTTCAGGCCTTATAAAAAAATTAGCATTATTAGATGATATGGACATATTAAACACTATTCAAAATGAGATTAAAAACTTAAAAACAGAAAATGAAACTATAGAAAAAAATATAAATGATTTAAGTATAAAATCATTTGTTGTTGAAGATGAAAAAGAAAATAAAAAAGCATTGATAGAAAACTTAAACTTGTTTAAAAAGACTATTGATTTTATAGATGATATTGAAGTTAAAAGAAGCATGATAAAAAATTTAGTTGAATACTTTACTTATAACTCCCAAACAAAACAAATTAAATTTAAGTTAAGGCTGTGATTTGAATAGAACAATATCTATTATGATTATTTAATAGCTATTGTTCTATTCTATATTTATATGTTTTCTAAACAATTTAATATCCAATAACTTCAGTTAATACTTGTTCTATAATATCACTTGGAATTTCACTTATTTCCAATAGATATATTTTATTTAATCTTGGATTGAATATTCCTAATTTTTTAATTGACTTAAACTCTTCATGTATTGAGTGAATGCCTAATAAATAGTAGATTAATAATTGAAGAGTATGTGCACTAGTTGGTCCTTTATTAGATACTTTAAAATCCCATAAAGTATCTTCTGTTAAAAAATCTCCATCCCCAACTGTTACAAATTTACTATATCCTCCTTCAAAAGTAAATCAATCTTTAGTTATTGGCCCATATTTATTTGTAAAGTTTATACTTCTATTAACCATAACTTTTATATTAGAAATAGTATTTATATCTGGATTTATATCCTTAACAGGTTTATAAAATTGTTCTCCTGCCCTATAACAAACATCATAGCCAGCTAATTTACATGCATTTGATATTGATTTATCATCTATTCTCGAAATATCATTTAATAAATTATAAGCATTATTTACATCATTAATTATAGAAGCTCCTAATAATGAAATTTTAAATGCATTCTCTTTTGGCGTCCCTATTATATGTCTAGTCATATAATCTACAGTTAAGCCAACAATTGAACTATGAATATTCTCATTGCTATCTAGCTCAATCCCATCATCTAAATCAATAATGCTGAATTCTTTTGGTTTTATATACCCTCCTCTAGGTTGTTTAACCTGCTTTATTCTTTGTGTTACAGATGCCATTATTTAAGTACTCCCCATATTTTTTATTAACCAAGTAAATTATAACATATATCCAAAAAATATTATTAATTTTAAAAAAAATCCCCTTTATTTAGATATAATTATACTAAATAATGTTCATTCTCTAAATATATTGTGTATAAGAATGTGTTGTATCTGCCCCTTGACCTGTTGTTAAATCAATTTCTAACCTTTCATCTTCAAAAAAACCTTCATTTATTGCAACATACATAGGTGCATAAAAAACAGATCTTACTACTTCATTTAATTTAACTTTTGTAGTTGTATCTGCTTTGTCTTTCTTATTACATCCAAAAATACTCATTCCAATTAAGCCAACTAGTGCAGTTACAGTTGCTAGTTTAATTAATTTACTTTTCACAAATTCCTCCAATCACTTTTTTGAAGTAAAATTTCTATTATGTTTTATAATATGAATTTATGTATTAATTTGTTAAAATTTTAAATTTTTTATTACAAAAAAAGAAGAAGATATTAAATAAAAAATAATATCTTCTATAATCCGTATAAAATTTATTTCTTATTTACATAGCTCTTTTCTATTTTCATGATACTTTTCTTTTTATTAATCTTACATTTACTATAATTAAAGTAAATATTATAACTGTTAAAATCACTATTATTGTAGATATTACAATAGAAAATAGAGAATTATACTTAATTATATCAAAATCTAATAACAACTGAACTATTCCTGAATGTGATATATACATTATCAATGAATTTTCACCTAGTATTGTTATGTTAGTAATTTTAATTGGAATAACAGTCAATATAAATCCACCTATTATAATTGAAGATATATAATGAAATACTCTTATAAACATAGGAAACCATGGTTTTTCAAAATACCAAGTATAATTTGTATATTCAAATAGCAATTCTATTGGTGTTTCATCACTTAATTTAATTAATGATATTAGAACAACTATAGTTAATATTACAAACTTACTTTTATGTTTTTTTAATTTTTCAATGTAATCTTCTTTAAAAGTTCTCCCTATTATAAAAAACGGAAGAAAAAATACTGTTCTTGAAACACTTGCTATAGTTCCTATACTACCATCTAATCCTATTATTAAAGATAAACAAACTGATCCCATTAGCCACTTTTTATAATCTAATATATAATCAGATATTATATACCAAAATATCATAGATAATAAATACCATAATGTCCACTGTGGCATTAATAGTTCTAATCTAACACTACTTTTTTTTAATATTAAAAAGTTAAAAAAAGTATAAAAAATTTGTGCAGACAAATATAACTTAGTTGTATCTATAACTCTCTCCTTAGTAGATCTTTTACTTATCTTAGAAAAATATCCTGATACAAAAGCAAACATTGGCATATGAAATATATATAATAATAAAATAAATGTATGTACATTTACAGAAGTAGGATTTGCAAGTTCTAAAGAATTTCCTATAATTACACATATTATTAAGAAACCTTTTAGGTTATCAAAATAATATTTTCTTACTGTTTTTCCCATTTTAGTGCTCCTAAAAAAAAATTACAAATTAAATTATACAGGAAAAGGTTAACATGTTTCAATAAGCATTTACTGCCATTTACTAATAAATAAAATAGTGCTAAATTAAATAGTGGGACTTTACTAAGGAGGGTTTATATGAAATTATTTAGACAATCAATTATAATTCTTGGAATTTACTTATTAGGAGAATTAATTTCAAAAGGTCTTAATTTACCAGTACCTGGAAATATAATAGGGATGCTTTTATTGCTTTTACTTTTATGCACTAAAGTAATAAAAGTTGAAAATGTAGAAACTGTTTCTAATTTTTTTCTTGATCATTTAGCATTTTTCTTTATTCCTGCAGGTGTTGGACTATTAACTTCTTTTGATAGTATAAAATCTAGTCTTATACAAATAGTTCTAGTTTGTATAATTGCTACAACAATAGTAATTGTAGTTACAGGATTAGTTGTTCAATTCGTTAGTAACAAATTGAATATAAAAAAGAATGGAAGTGAAAAAAACTAATGAATATTTTAACAAGCAACATACTATTTGGTATAGTATTATCATTATTATCATTTGAAATAGGATTACTTATTTATAAAAAAACAAAAATGCCTATATTTAATCCTTTATTAATAGCTATTGCTATAATTATAGCTGTTCTAGTTATATTTAATATAGACTTTAATTCTTACAATAATGGTGGTCAGTTTATTAACATGTTTCTTGGACCTGCTACAGTAGTTTTAGCTGTACCTCTATATAAGCAATTCCATTTATTGAAAGAAAATTTTGTTCCAATTATAATCGGAATTTTTGTAGGTTGTTTAGTAGGTATTTTTTCAGTAATTGCTTTATGTATTTCTTTTGGAATAGAAAATGTACTTACTAAATCATTATTAGCAAAATCTGTTACTACACCAATTGGTATAGAAATAACAAATCAATTAGGTGGACTAGTTCCCGTGACTGTTCTTGCTATAATATTATCTGGTATCATAGGTGCTGTTGCTGGACCAACTCTTTGCAAACTTTTTAAAATTAAAAATGAATTAGCAATAGGAATTGCAATAGGAACTGCCTCTCATGCTGTTGGTACAACAAAAGCATTAGAACTTGGTGAAACACAAGGAGCTATGAGTTCACTTTCTATAGGTATTGCTGGAATAATGACTGTATTTTTAGCCCCAATTTGTTTTAAATTAATTACACTTTTTTTATCTTAATAAAGAGCTGTTTATTTTAGAATAAACAGCTCTTTATTATTTATTAGTTAAGTATAAAAAGCTTTAGCAATATTTTCATTGCCAAAGCTTTTCTTTAATCTATAAACTCCATATTCCAGTTAAAATAACCTGTCTCTTCATTTCTTTCATATTTAAAATATGCACTGAAAGTATTTCCCTTTTTACTTTTAAGATTTCTAAATCCTACTTTACCATTTTTAAGTAATATCTTTACCATTTCTTTAGATACTACTTTTCCAAATGAAGCTATATATTTATCATCCTTCCAGATTGTATATCTACATCCATTTTTCCAATTAGTACATCCAAAGCTTTTTTCACTTTCTACTACAGCATTCCCACATATAGGACATTTACCAATAACTTCTTTTCCCTCTGGTAATTCAACTTTAAATTTATGTAAAAGTGAATCATCATTTTTTATCTTATCTACTGATTGTGTAGTAAAATTATATATAAGATTCAAAAAATCTTCTTTTTTATGTTTACCTTTTTCTATATCTGATAATGTCTTTTCTAATCTTCCTGTGTACTCTAAATCTAAAAGTTCTTTTGCAGGAAATATTTCAACTATAGTTCTACCAAGGTCAGTTGTAATTAAACTCTTACCTTTTGTTTTAATATATCCAATATCTTTAAGTTTCTTAATAGTTTCAGCTCTAGTTGCAGGAGTTCCTATACTAAACCCACTTAATATTGCATTCATCATTTCATCTGTGTTAGTTTCATCATCTGAATTTTCATCTTTATCACTTTTGAAACTTTTTCCACAAGTCTCCATAACCCTTAAAAGCGTTTTTTCTGTATGATGCTTAGGGGGTTTCTTTGTTACTTTATTAACCTTATTTTCTGTAACATCAAGATTTTCATCTTTCTGCACTAATGGTAAAATTGTATCTTTGGTATCTATTTTTTCAACAACTCTCCAACCTTTAATAATTTCGACTTTACCTTTTGCAATAAATTCTCCTGGAACTTTTTCATCATTTACTTTTATAGTTATTTTAGTCTCTTCAAATTCAGCTACAGGCATAAATTGCATAATAAATCTATTCTTAATAGCATTATATACATTTTGTTCATCTGTGCTTAACCCCTTTGGTATCACATATGTTGGAGTAATAGCACTATGGCTTTCTACTTTAGAATTATCAAAAACTCTTTTTGATTTTATAAACTTAATTTCATCCTCATAGGGTAATCCTTTTTTTAAGTTTTCTAAGACTTTCTTTGCTTTTTCTTCTAAACTTTCTTCTAGTACAACACTAGCTGTTCTAGGATATGTAATAAACTTCTTTTCATAAAGACTTTGAGCAACTTTTAACACCTTATCTGAGGTCCATCCCTTATATTTGCTTGTTATATATCCTTGCAAGTTAGATAAATTAAATAGTGGTTGGGGGTATTCTCTTTTCTTCTCTATTTCTTTATCAACAACAATACCACTTTTATCAACTAATATTCTACTAAGTTCATCTAAATATTCTTTTTTCTCAAACTTCTCACTAGAATCTTCATAATAAAGTGCCTCAAACTCAGTATTATCCTTTGCTTTATAAGTAGTGGATAACTTATAATAAGAACTAGCTTTGAAATTTTCTATTTCTTTATCTCTATCATAAATTATTTTTAATGTAGGTAAAAGTACTCTTCCTATATTAATTAATTTTCTATCTTTTCCAGTTCCTCCATATCGTAAAGTTGCAACTGAAGTTAAGTTAATTCCAATTACCCAGTCTGCTAGCTGTCTTCCAATACCTGCATCTTGTAGTGGTTTCATTTCTGAATTAAGTTTTAAATTTTTTATTCCTTTTTTAACTTCATCTTCAGTCCACTCATTTAGTAATATTCTATATATAGGCTTCTGTACATTGAAATGAATAAATAACTCATCTGAAATAACCTGCCCTTCTCTATCGAAATCTGTGGCTGATATTATTCCATCAACATCGTCTCTATCTATTAAACCTTTAATAATATTTATTTGCTTTTCTGCTCCTTTATCTATAATATTTCTATTATAACTATCACATTTGATTTTGTATTTAAAATCACTAGGTATAAATGGGAATTTTTCCATTCTCCATCCAATCATATTTTCGTCATAATCTTTCGCATCAAATAATTGTAAAAGATGACCAAATGCCCATGTAATTAAGTATTCATCTCCATCAAAATACCCATCTTTTCTTTTTTTTATTTTCAATGCATCAGCAATATTTTTAGCAACAGATGGCTTTTCCGCAATTATTACCTTCTTCATTCTAATCTCCCACTTTTCTAATAAGTACTCTTTACTTAAATTTTTCTAGCTCTATTATTCTAGCTGATTTATCATTTAAATTCAAATCATTAATCTTTTTTAATTATAACCTTCAATTATAGTCTAATGGAATATCCTGCTTAAACAACTCTATATGTACTCTTTTCTGCTTTAAATATCATTCATACTTCTCAACTATCTCTGGATTATTCTCTCTAATGATATTATTATAATTCTTTACAAGTATATTAAGTACGTATAACAATAAAAATAACAAAAAAGATATGCTTACTCATTTTATTAAGTAAGTATATCTTCTCTTCTAAGTAAAATAAGCCTTTTAAGCATAATAGGACCTATTTCATTATACTTATATAATTAATTACATTTCATTAAACATCCAAATAAAAAAGTTTAAAATCCCAGCAAACATAAGCCATATCATGTAAGGAATTAATAATATTGCTGCTATTTTATCAACTCTTATAAATTTTATAAAAGTTATAAGTACTAATATAAATAAGACTACAAGCCATATAAACGCTATTCCATATAATCTAAATGTAAAGAAAATAAAACTCCACATAAAATTAAACATAAGCTGAACTAAATAAAAGAAATAAGCTCCTTTATCATCAGCTCCTTGTTTATTTCTCATATAAACTCTATAAGCCGCAACTCCCATTAGTAAATATAATATGGTCCAAACAATTGGAAATACATTATTAGGTGGTGTGAATATAGGTTTTTTCAACATTTCATATGTATTCATTGTATTTTTGTTCAAATATCCAATTATTACTCCACCTAATACAGGTATTAATATATTCATTAGTAAAGGAATAACCTTAAACTCTCCGTTAACCTTAAATATATTAATATTATGATTTGATTTTCTTTTATTAATTTTTTTAACTTTTTTTCTATTATCCTTAATCTTTTTTTCCTTTCCTCTCATAATGCACCTCAAAATAATATTTCTTTATTATATATGCATTATTTAATAAAATTATGAAACTAGAAGTATATATCTGAAAACTCTATGTCTACTTTTTCATCTAACTCATTTATTTCATAGATTGTATTTGAATATACTTCATTTTCATTTTCAGAGTAAGGAAATGTTATTATAAACATATTTCCAATGTCACCCTTTGTTTCTAAATATATTTTTCCGTTATTTAATTCCACAAGTTTCTTAGTTAAAAATAATCCTAATCCACTTCCTTCTGAAGGCCTAGCTAAAGAATTATCTATTTTAGTAAATTTATCAAAAATAACTCTTCTTTTATCTTCTGGAATTGCTTTAGCATCATTCTCTACTATAATTTCAACATTATCTTCTAAACACCTTATATTAACTTGTATTTTTCCTTCTATTTCTCCATGCTTTAAAGAATTAGATAAAATATTCAACATAATTCTCTCAATTTGATTTCTATCGCAATAAACATATATATCTTCTTCCTCTGAATCAAAAATAAGTATATTCTTCTTTAAAAGCATATATTTATTGCTAGCAAGTACAACATTTTCTATTATATTAACTATATTATAAACTTTTTTATTGGATTCTAAATATCCTTCAGTAAGCTTATTAGTATCTATAAAATTATTTATGGTACGTATAAGTCTCAAGCAATTTTGTTTAACAACTTTATTATTTCTTTGTAATTTTTCTAACTCCCCATTACTTATATTAACTTTATTTAATTGTAATGCTGATGAAATAACATTTATTGGTGTTCTAAGTTCATGTGATATATTAGAATAGAATTCATCTTTTACTTTCTCAGTTGAAATATATTTTCTGATGTTCTTCATAAAAACTCTATGCTCATCCAAATGAGTAATATCTTTAATTAAAAGAATCTTATTTGAGCAATCCATATTAATTAATGTTATTTCTAAAACTCTTTCATTATTACTTTTATCATTTATTTTAACTACTTTTATAAATCCTTTATCTATTTCATTTCTTGTAAATTTTTGTTCTACTAATACTTCTAAAATATAATTAATATCTTCATTTATAAATTCACCACTTAGTTTACAAAAAATACAATCTAATCCATCATTATTTATATAACTTAAATGTTCATTATTAAAAATAAGTATTCCTTCTGAAATTGATTCTATCATCTCTTCGTATCTTTTTTCACTTTTAGCTATTTGCTTTTTAGTATCCTTTAATAACCTTTCTCTCCTCATTAAACTATCGTTTAACTCTGTATTACTTTTTTGTAAATCTCTTAACCCTAAAAATGCTTGTTTATAAGCATTGCTTAATAAATTTCTTTCAACTAGTTTATACATTATTATAAAGGAGTTAACACTAATTATAGAGATAATATAACTTAATATTACAGAGTTATTTCCCTTAGAAAATTCAAGAATATTATTAATAATTATTATAATTATCCAAATTAAAAATAACCTTTTTTCTCTACTACACTTTATATTGTTAGATTTTTTAATGAATAATCCATTAACTATAAACATAAAAAAATTAATTAATATAATGCCAATATTATTGTAAAAAAAATCTATATTAATTAAAGGATATTTTAAAATTATAAATAAAAAAATAATAGTAAGAAAAAATATAATATTACTTTTTACTAATGATACCTCTTTTTCATTTAATATAAGGGCAATTATTAATAAAATACTTTTAAAAGTATTTAACACCAAACTAATTAAATAAAAAAGAATACTATCATTGAAATATGTTAGGCATACTAACTGTCCCATAATTAATATTCCTATATAAATAAAGCCAATTCCTATATATTTTATAAAACCTAAATCTTTTCTACTTCGTTTTACATTAGACATTAAAAACATAAGTATTGATATTACTATACACAAAACCTTTATAGCAAAATTAAACCTATATAAATCATTAAAGAAAACTATTAAAAGTACTATACATGTATAAAAAAATCTAGCTAATAAGCTCTTTTCTATTATAATATCTTTCTCACCTAAACTATTAAAATCCATTTACTTTTACCCTTGAAAATTCAATAGTAAATATACTACCCTTTCCTATTTCACTTTCTATTTTTATACTACCATTTTGTTTTTTTACTAAATTATAAACCACAAATAATCCAACTCCTGATCCATCTTCCATTCTTGTATTTATATTTTCCATCGAATATTTGTCAAAAGCTTGATTTACAAATTCTTTACTCATTCCCTTTCCAGTATCCCTAACTTCTATATACACCTTTTCATAATCAGCTTTTATATCTATAAATATATATCCATCAGGTCTTGTAAACTTAACTGAATTTAAAATAAGATTTAAAATTATTCTCTCCATAAATTCTCTATCGCTATTTACATAAATCTCTTCTTCTGATGTGTCAAAAATTAAGTTTATTTTTTTACCTTTAATATACTCAGCTAATGAAATAACTTTTTCTTCAATATCCTCTACAATATTTCTTACTTCTAATTTAGGATGTAAACATTCTATATTTATTTTACTAATATCTATTAGATTATTAGTAAGTTGTATTAATGTTACACAGTTTTTACTACTTATTTCATTATACTTTTTAAGGTTATTTACATCATTGTTGTTCACTAATATATCGGCTATTTGAGTTGCTGAATAAATGACATTAATAGGAGTTTTAAGATCATGAGATATATGAGATAAAAAATTCTTCTTTAATATATCTTTTAATTTATTTTCCTCCACTTCCTTTTTCATTCTTTCCATCTCTATATTCTCAGTAATATCCTCCAAACTTATCATAATTCTCTCATTTTCTTCACTTACTTTAAGCAATCTTATTTCTAGATTTTTAACTTCTTTTCCTTTTGTAGAACCTAAATATCCTTTATTCTCATCTAAATGTAAAATATCATTAAAATATATATTATGATCAATTATAGAATCTACTTTTTTATTTATAATATTTCTTATATTTTTCTCATTGATTAAATGTAAAAAGCTTTTATTACAATAAAGAATCCTTTCATTATGCATGCTAATCTCAACTATAGGCTTAGGAATAACTTCTAAAAAGTTTCTATACATTCTTTCTCTTTCAATCATTAACTCTTGAGAACGCTCCATTTCGATATTTCTAACTTTTATTCTATTGTTAACCAACTCAAGTTTTCTATTTTCCTCATAAGTATTTCTAAATATAAAATTATAAGTACTCTCTACTAAATTAAACATTAATGACAACATACATGCTTCATATATAATAAATTTTGCTACACTTAAATCTACAATATATGCATCTTTTAAAAATATTGCTACTATAGTTACTGTCAAAGACAGTAGTAAATTAATCATAAAAACATTTACTTTATTATTATTAATTATTTTTTCTTTCTTCATATTAAACATAGCAGCTACTAATAACATTAATTCTAAAGCTAAGTAAGTAGTATCTATAAACAAATTTCCTAATAAATTATTATTTATTATATTACAAGCTATTTTAGCTATAATCCAAAATGCATATTCAAAATATACAGAGTTTGAACTTTCCTTTCTATATTTTGAAATTAAGTAATACAATAATATAAAATTGAAATTATTATCCCATATAACTTGCATGCTATTAGGAGGATAATTCATTCCACCTAAATAAGTACTTGGAAATAATCTAATTATATATATAAAACAGATTAAACCTAAGTGTATTTCCAAAACCTTATACAACTTTTTTTTGCTAAAGTATCCACTATGTATAACAAACATTAGAGCCACCATACTAAACACTAAAGATATCAATTCTAATATCATAAATCCCATAATATTCTTTTTAGTAAAAAGAATCATAATTGCTAAATTCATAATCATAAATCTAATTAAATTTTTACAAAAAAATTTATTCTCTACATAAAAAACTTTATCATTGCAAAATATCTCATTAGCGAAATTATTGTCCTCCAATTTCTTCACCTCATTACATATTTTACATTATTTTTTATAATAAGTGAATGTAACTTTATAAATTAATGATATTTTATTATATTATGTAAAATAAAACAGAAATTACCCTAAGTGGAAAGTAATTTCTGTTTTAAAATTTACCTTATATAATCTTGCATTTTATCCAATCTATAATATCTAATATAACTTCATCTTTATTTTTCTCGTTTAACATTTCATGTCTTCCATTTTCATATAATTTATATTCTATATCACTTACACCATTTCTTTTTAAAGTTTCATAAAGATTTTTTACTCCAACTCCAAAATACCCAACTGGATCTTTATCTCCTGAAAAAATATATACTGGCTTATTCTTAGGGACTCCATTTAAATTTTCCTCTTTATGTATATCCCATAAACCTCTAATTAAATCATAATAAAACGAGGTTGAACATATAAAACCACACTTTTCATCTTGTATATATTTATCTACTTCTTCCTCAACTGAACATAACCAATCATAATTAGATCTATTTGGCTTAAAATTATTATTAAAGTCTCCAAAAGATAGCTTATCCATCAATCTGCTTTTAGCTTTCCTTCCTTTAATAGTCATTTCTAATTTTGCAACTAATATACCTAACTTAGTTATATTCTTAGGTCTTCCATTACTGCCTGAAAGTATTAATCCATCTATTTTATCTCCATATAGTTGAAAATATCTTTGACTTAAAAAAGATCCCATACTATGTCCAAATAACACAACCTTTTTATTTGGATTTTCTTTTTTTATAATATCATTTAATTCTTTAATATCATTTACCATCCAATAAAAGCCTTCATCATCAGCAACATATCCTAAATTTTCTTTAGATTTAGCAGTATCTCCATGCCCCCTATGATCATGTGCATAAACTATATATCCTTCTTTAGTTAACTTTTTAGCAAAATAATCATATCTTAATGCTGTTTCTGTCATACCATGAGCTATTTGTATAATTCCTTTGACTTCATCCACATCAGGACTCCACTTATAATAATTTATATCTAATCCTTCTTTATCCCTAAAGATAAAATTCTCCATATAAATGCACCCCATTAAAAGTTTTTATTTTATATATTATTATATATATATTTTATTATGTCAATTTATATAATAAAACTTGCTATATATTAATTGGTAACAAAGAAAGTTTATGATATACTATTGATAGTTTAAATATAATTTAACTAAATGATTAAATCTAAATATTTTTGTAAATAATATTTGATAAGTATTATAAGGTGGTGAAGACAATTAGTATTAAGTCAGTATTAAGCATTATAGCTTCAAAAATTACAATTTTTCTAACAAAAACAATACTAAAAGGAGGAACTACATTTCCTGGTAAAGTAGCTCTAAAATTAGATAAGAATATATTATCTAAAGTTTCTAAAGGATATAAAGTCATTCTAGTTACTGGTACAAATGGTAAAACAACTACAACTAGCATGATTTATAATATTGTAAAAGAAAGTGGTTATAAAGTAATAACTAATAATACAGGAGCAAATTTATTTCCTGGTATTGTTACTACATTCATAGATAACTATAAGTTTTTCAATAAAACTACAGATAGCTACGCTATTATAGAAGTGGATGAAGCAAATCTTAAATATATAACAGAATATATAACTCCAGAAATAATTACTGTTACTAACCTATTTAGAGATCAGCTTGATAGATATGGTGAAGTTTATACTACGCTTACTAAGATACTAGATGGCGTTAAACTTGTTCCAAATTCAACTCTTATTTTAAATGGAGATGAATCATTACTTGGAAAACTAGATATAAAAAATAAAACTGTTTTCTATGGCTTTAATGCAGCAATTAGTGAAAATAAAGAAATAGATGTTAATGCAGACGCGAAATTCTGTAAATTTTGCAAATCTCCTTATGAGTATAATCATATTACATATAATCACTTAGGTGATTTTTACTGTACAGGCTGTGGATATAAAAGATCTGAAATTAAGTATGCTGTAAATGAAATTATAGATTTAACAGCTGAAAGTTCAACTATAAAATTTAATAACTTACCTATTACTGTAAGTCAATCTGGTGTTTATAACATCTACAATGCACTATGTGCTTATGCTATTACGAAAGAACTTGGAATTGATGATGACACTATAAAAAAATCCTTAGAAAATCAAAGTTCAAGTTTTGGTAGACAAGAAATATTGAATATAGATGGTAAAGATATAAAAATAATATTAGTTAAAAACCCAGCTGGTTATAATCAAGCATTAGATACTATATGTTTAAATAAAGATTCATTTAGTACAGCATTTTTATTAAATGATAATTATGCTGATGGTAGAGATGTCTCTTGGATATGGGATGTTGATTTTGAAAAACTTCATACATTAAATATAGATGAAGTCTTTATATCAGGTATGCGTTGTTATGATATGGCCGTTAGACTTAAAATAGCCGGTCTAGATCCTAATAAATTTATATTAGAAGAAACTTTTGAAAATCTAACAGAAAAAATTAAAACAGGTAGCAATAATAAAATTTATGTACTAGCAACTTATACTGCAATGATAAATTTTAGAAAGTACCTACATTCAAAAGGTTACATTGATAAACTTTGGTAAAGGAGATTAGGAGTATGGAATTAAACATTTGTCATCTTTATCCAGATTTGCTTAATGTTTATGGAGATGTTGGAAACATACTGATTCTTAAACATAGAGCTGAAGCTAGAGGAATAAAGGTTAATATTATAAATACTTCATTAAATGATGACTTTGACCATGAAAATATAGATTTTCTATTTTTCGGTGGAGGTCAAGATTACGAACAATCAATAGTATCTGAAGATCTTAATACAAATAAAAAAGATTCTATAAAAAAATTCGTAGAATCTGGTAAAGTTACTCTTGCTATTTGTGGCGGCTATCAATTACTTGGAAATTATTATAGAGCCCCAAATGGTGAAAAAATAAATGGTTTAGGCATATTAGATATATATACTGAAAGTGGAGATACTCGTTTTATTGGAAATACTGTTATATATAATGAAGATTTTAATGAAACTTATGTTGGTTTTGAAAACCATTCTGGTAAAACATATATTAACAATTTGAAACCACTTGGTAAATGTAAACATGGATATGGAAATAATGGTGAAGATGGTTTAGAAGGATGTATCTATAAAAATACTTTCTGTACTTATTTTCACGGATCATTACTTTCCAAAAATCCAGAACTTGCAGATAAATTTTTAAAATTAGCTTTAGAAAATAAGTATGGTGAAATTAATCTTGAACCTCTTGATGATTCATTAGAATTGAAAGCTAAAGAGGTAATGATAAATAGGCTTGACTCTAAATAAAATTATAAGATATAGGATATATAGTTAATTTAGTATAATCCTATATCTTTTTATATACCTTCTTAATTACTAACTATATATTAATAATTTATTATTTCAGTTATAACTTTATGTTAATAGCTTATTTATTTATAACTTTTATTTTCTTTAGATACTCCACTTGGCTATCCTCTATATTATCTAAACTATTAAATTCATATCCTCTTTCTTTATAAAAATCTATAACGTACTGAAGAGATGCTATTGTAGTTTCTTTTCCACCAATATCATGCATCAATACTACTTCTACCGGATACAATCCCCCATACTCTCTTATTCTAGAAGAGATAAAATTTACTGAAACACTTTGTTCTTCAGTATCTCCTGAATCAACTGTCCAATCTATATAGTATCTATTTTCACTTTTTATTTTATTTTTTACTTCCTGTATTACTTCTGGACTGCCATTAGAATTATCTGATCCACCAGGTATTCTTATAAATTTAAAATTCTCCTTACCTATAATAGAAGAAATAGTTTTCTGGCAATTATTTAAATCTTTAAAATAATCATCTACACTTTTAAATATCTCATCATATTCATGTAAATCTGCATGTGGCATTATACACATATCATCTTCATGTAATCTTTTTAATATTTCCTTATTTTCTCTAGCATTACTGCCTACAATAAAAAAGCTTCCCTTTATACTATTTCTATTTAGAATATTTAAAATTTCTTTAGTTACATTAGGCGTTGGCCCATCATCAAAGGTCAAATACACTACTTTCTTTTGATTTTCTGAATGAATTGTATAAACAGGGATATAATTAAAAATAGTAATGGTAAAAATAATAAAAAAAATGCCTATAATTCCAAATTTTTTTTTGTACCTATTAATTTTGAACACCTCCTTAACAGTATATATTTTGTCCAACTACTATAATTAATATGATAGTAATTTAACCCATATTTTAATAGTATATTGTTGTTATTATGTAACGTAAGTGTTATACTTATACAAGTGAAAAGTTTAAATATTAATAGAGATGGGGAGATTTATTTTGAAAAGAAAAAACGTATTTAGATCATTAGCACTAGCTCTTTCCATATCTTTATTGGCACCTTTAGCTGGTAGAGTTAAGGCAGAAGAAACAAACATTTCTAACCCAGAGGTAACTGGTGAAGCTGCTATAGTAATGGATATGGATACTAACGAAATAATTTATTCAAAAAACGCTGATGAAAAACATTCATTAGCCAGTACTACTAAATTATTAACAGCTTTATTATTTGCTGAAAATAAGACAAAAGAAGATAAAATTCCTTTTACAGAAGCTGCTTCAAAACAACCTGATGCTGCTCTTAATGTAAACTATAAGAGAATGAATATAGGGGATACTCTAACAGGTGAAGATGCAATGGAATCTCTTCTTATATTCTCTGCCAATGATGCTGCCTACATGATAGCAGAATCAGTTGCTGGAAGTGTAGAAAACTTTGCTAAACTAATGAATGATAGAGTTGCAAAGTTAGGTTTAAAGAATTCACACTTTATCAACCCAAATGGAATAGAAGAAAGTCCTACTGATTATAATTATGCTACACCATATGACTTAGCTATAATTGCTAAAGAAGCATTTAAAAACGAATGGGTAAGAAATACTATGGATGTTCAAAATCCACCTGCTAGAATAGATATTACCGGCTCTACATTTATCTTAGAAAGTAGAAATAAAAATTTAGGTAAAAACGGAAATATAGGTGGTAAGACTGGTACAGAAACTCAAGCTGGACACTGTTTTGTAGGATTCTATGAAAGAGATGGTAGAAAATTAATTACTGTTGTTTTAGGTGCAGAATACGGTGCTGATGGAACATCTGTATTTAAAGATACAGAAAAAATAGCAGATTATGGTTATGGCGCTGAAAAACAAATTTACAAAAAAGCTGGAGATGAAGTTTCAACTGTTGATTTAGAATATAAAGTATTTAGATTCTTCGGTCCAAAGAAAACTATAACTGCTCCTGTAAAATTAACTCAAGATGTTATGTACTACAAAAATGATTTTAATGATAAAAATTCTAAAATCGAATTTTTAAGTGAAGATAAAAATGCATGGAAATTAACAGGAGGTAAAGAAGTCTCTTTAACATTCTCTACTCTTTCTCATACCGAAGAAGTAAAAGGAACTGTTGATGTTTCTGCTGGAGAATTATTAAAATCTAATTTACCTTTCTATTTAGCATTTATTTTAATAATAGCTATAATAATAATATTAGTTTTAGTTATTATTAGAATTATCAGTATGAGAAAAAGACGTTATAGAAGAAGACGATATTAAAAAAGTGCCTTAAGGCACTTTTTTTAACTGCAATTATATATTATTCCTAACAAAAAAATTTTAAATATGATATAATTCTAAAGTAATTATATAAGATAAGGAGTTAATTTATGAAAAAAATTGATTTTAAAGGTAGCGTAGTACTAAACCCTGTACCTGTAGTATTAATAACTTCTAGAAGTTTAGAAGGTAAAGATAATGTATTTACTGTAGGTTGGACTGGAACTGTATGTACAAAACCCCCAATGCTTTCTATATCTATAAGACCTGAAAGATTATCTTATGAATATATAAAAGATACAATGGAATTTATAGTTAACATACCTTCTGCTAAAATGGTAAAAGCTGTTGATTTTTGTGGTGTTAAACCTGGTAAAAAAATTGATAAAATAAAAGAAATGGGATTTACTATGAAAGAAGGAACTAATGTTAACGTTGCTTATATAGATGAATGCCCTATTACAATCGAATGTAAAGTAATTCAAATCATTAAGTTAGGAACTCATGATATGTTTATTGCAGAAGTTTTAGCTTCTCATATAAACGATTCCCTTATTGATGAAAAAGGAAAGATTCACTTTGAAAAAGGTGATTTAATTTCTTACTGTCATGGTGAATATTTTAAATTACCGCAAAATTCAATAGGAAGTTTTGGTTTTTCTGTAGCCAAAAAGAAAAATGTTTCTAATACTAAAAATAATAAAAGAAAGTCCTCTAATATTAGTAATAAGAAAAAATATGCTACCAAGAAAACTAAACATATTTAACCATTTTATTACAAATATTGTGTTGACTTTAAACTTTACATAATTTATACTTTAATTAAAATTTAGAGAAGAGGTAATGCTATGAAGATTCTAACTTATACTATACTTAATAGTGATTTAGATTCAAAAATTGAACTTTTACAAATTAATGATATTTTTAACGTTTTTTATGATGCTCCCCTAGAAATAACAAAAGATAACTATGGATATGGTTACTTAGAAAAAACTGATGAACCTATCAAACTTAAAGTGGCTTTTGATGAGAATGAAAAAGATTTTGAAGAATTTAAAAATCTAGTAACATCTTTATTAGAAACTAAACTTGAAAGTATTGAAGAAGTAAACTATGATTATACAAATTATGATTTTCCTATAATTGAAATTAATGATGAATGGGTTTTAGCATCTCCAGATGAAAATATAAATAATAAAAATAAAATTAATTTTATATCTCAAGGTGCATTTGGAACAGGAATGCATGAAACAACAAAAGATCTTTTAAACCTAATTCTTACAAAACTTGACTTACAAGATAAAAATATTTTAGATATAGGTACAGGTTCTGGAATATTATCTATAGCCTCTTCTATTATAGGGGCTTCATCAGTAACTGCACTTGATATACGAGATGTTACAGATGAAGTAGAATTAAATGCATCTCTTAACGGTCTTTATAATGTAAATATTCTTATTGGAGATGTTTTATCAGGAGAAATTAAAATAAATGATAAATTCCAATGGATTTATATAAATATAGGTGGAGAAGAAACTAAACTGTTCATGGACTTTATAAAAGAACATTTAGCTGTTAACGGTAATATACTAGTTTCAGGACTAGTTGAATGGAGTTTTGATGAAGTAAGACAGGCTATTGAAAGTTATGGTTTTAATCTAAAGGAAAAGTATCAAACTAACGAATGGGTTACTGCAGTTTTTAACTAATAGATATTATATAAAAAAATATAGATAAATTATTATAAAATAATAGACATTTCATAAATTAAAATTTATGAAATGTCTATTTAAATATTTTTTGTAATGCCTATTATGCAAGCTTATAGCTAATACAGTTAATTTATTTCTTATATAAGTACTTATAAACACTATAGTTAATCTTTACTTTATCAACATATTTCTTTGTTTCTTTAAATGGTATATATGTTAATGTCTCACCGTCTTTTGAATACTCATCATCATTTAACCATTTATTTACATTCCCACTTCCACCATTATAAGCTGCTATAATTAAATCTAAGTCTCCAAATTCATTTCTTAAATTATTTAAATACCAACAGCCAATTCTTATATTAAATTCAGGATCCATAAGCATACTTGGCATAAAATAATTTATACCAATTTCCTTACATGCCCATTCTCCAGTATTATCCATTACCTGCATTAACCCTTTGGCACCTCTATTAGATACAGCTTTCTCATCAAAATCGCTTTCAGCTTTTATAACAGCCATTACTAATAATGGATCTAAATCATATTCCTTGCTATATTTATCTACATATTCAGTATATTTATAAGGAAATATATACTGCTTCATTGAAAAAATTACCGCAATATATATTATAACTATTGTAAGAAGGAATATTATAATACGCTTAAACTTCATATACTTTCTCCCAACTAACAAATTTCTTTGAAAAATTCTACTAATCCTTCAACTTGATTTTTAGTATTTAATAGATCTCCATTATTATCTAATATTATACTAGCAAATTCTTTTTTCTTTTCTAAAGACATTTGAGCGTTTATTCTATTAATTGCTTCTTCCCTACCTAATTTATCTCTATTTTTTATTCTTTGTATTTGAGTATTACCATCTACCCAAACTAAAATAACAAAATCCATGTTATTTTGAAGATTATTTTCAATTAGAGTAGGTGCATCAAGTATTACAATTTTACTTCCCTTTTTCTCATGCTCATTTAATGCTTCTAATATTTCTTTTTTTATATATGGAATAATTATTTCTTCATACTTTTTTCTTTGCTTTGGAAATCTAAAAATATGGTTACCAAATTCCCTTCTTCTAAATTCTCCTCTCCAATCAAAAAAGCCAGATCCAAATTCAATTTTAACCTTTTCTAATATCTCTGGATATTTTTTAAGAACATCTTGAGATATAACATCTGCATCAATTATTGGAAATCCCTTTTCTATTAACATTTTGGAAACTGTACTCTTTCCTGATCCAATTCCTCCTGTTAACCCTACCTTAATCATCAAAATTAAGCCCCCTTATTTAGCCTCATACCATGTTTTACCTATATTAATGTCAACCTCTAATGGTACTGACATTTCTAACACATTTTCCATTTCTTCTTTTACAATAGATTTAACTTCCTCAAGTTCATTTTCTTTAACATTTAATATAAGTTCATCATGAACTTGTAGTATCATTTTACTTTTTAAATTTTTTTCTTCTAATTTATTATAAACATTAACCATTGCTAATTTTATAATATCTGCGGCACTTCCTTGTATAGGTGCATTCATCGCTAATCTTTCACCTAAAGCTTTAACAATTTTATTTGAAGATTTAATTTCTGGTATAAACCTCCTTCTATTTAAAATTGTTAATACAAAGCCATTTTTCTTAGCCTCTTCCTTTGTACCTTCTAAATAGCCTTTAATTTTAGGATACCTATCAAAATATATCTCCATATATTCTGCTGCTTCCTTTTTAGTTATTTTTAAATCTTGTGAAAGACTAAAATCACTTATTCCATAAACAATACCAAAGTTTACTGCTTTTGCACTACTTCTCATTAAAGATGTAACTTCTTCTACGGGTACCTTAAAAACTTCTGAAGCTGTCTTTGTA
The DNA here is from genome assembly GCF_003606265.1 of Clostridium septicum. Taxonomy (NCBI): domain Bacteria; kingdom Bacillati; phylum Bacillota; class Clostridia; order Eubacteriales; family Clostridiaceae; genus Clostridium; species Clostridium septicum. Next base: position 2,974,179 of record NZ_CP023671.1, on the reverse strand, counting down.
TGTATATCGCTATGATGTTTAAATGCATCAATCATGTCTTCATCACCAGCCATATGTGCAAGAACTCTAAGCTCTATTTGTGAGTAATCACAAGAAAGCAATATATCTTTACATTCCATTGGTATAAATACTTTCCTTATTTCTCTACCCATTTCTTGTTTTATAGGTATGTTCTGTAAGTTAGGTTCTGTACTTGATAGTCTACCTGTAGTAGTAACAGTTTGATTAAAATTCGAATGAATATGACCATCTTCATCAATTACGTTCTTTAATCCTTCAACATAGGTTGAATTTAATTTAGTTATTTGTCTATAGTAAGTAATCTTAGGAATTATACTATGCTTATCTTGAAGTTTTTCCAGAACTTCAGCATTAGTTGAATATCCTGTTTTAGTCTTTTTAATAACTGGTAAATCTAATTTCTCAAATAATATTTTACCAAGTTGTTTTGGAGAATTTATATTAAATTCTTCTTCTGCTAACTGAAAAATTTCTTTCTCAGTTCTTGTAATCTCCTCTTTAAAAATCCCCGCCAACTCATCTAACTTTGATTTATTTACATTAAACCCCAAAGACTCCATTGAAGACAGAACATAAATTAATGGATGCTCAACTTTATAATAAAGCTCACTCATTCCATCTACTTCTATTTTGTCATTTAATATATGATAGATTTCTTTAAGTTTAATTACTAATTTTCCATTTAAAATATTCCCTTCACCTTTAATATCTTCTCCTAAATAATCATTTATTAAAGTTATAACATCATATTTTCCTTTAGAAGAATCTATTAAGTAAGCTGCAATTGCAGTATCAAATTCAAATGATTTTATCTCTATATTATTCTTATTTAATATAGTAATTAATGCTTTAGAATCATGAATTACTTTTATTTTCTTTTCATCTTCCATAAAAGATTTTAATAGCTTTATAGTTTCTTCTGAGTTCTCATTATTAATAGCGGCTATATTTATAACAAATGTATTTTTTTCATCATATATATTTAATAAGTTTAACTTAATTTCTGAATACTTAGAAGAATTTATTACTTCATAAGTAATAAAATTTTTATCATTTAATAATTCTAAAGAGTTTTTAAACTCTTCTAATGTATTTATTTCTGTAATATTAACTTCTACTTCCTTTTCATTTTCTTCACTACTTGGTAATTTATTAATAATAGACTTCATTTGAAGCCTTAGTAGAAGTTTTTTTAGCTTATCTACATCATAAGCTTCTTTGCTTTTTATATCATCTAAATCGAAATCTATTGGAACCTCAGTCATTATAGTTGCTAATTTTTTACTAAATATAGCTTGCTCACTAAAGCCCTCTAAATTTTCCTTTAATTTTTTACCACTAATACTATCTATATTCTTAAGAACCTCTTCTACAGAACCATAGGTTTGAATTAATTTATAAGCCGTCTTCTCTCCTACTCCAGGAACTCCTGGTATATTATCCGACTTATCTCCCATAAGACCCTTTACATCTATAAATTGTGTTGGTGTAACCCCAAACTCATTTATAAAAGTTTCTTCATTATATATAGCTGTTTCAGTAACACCTTTTTTAGTTATAACAATATTAATATTGTCTGAAGCTAATTGAAGTGCATCTCTATCTCCTGTAACTATAAAAACTTCAATACCATTCTTCTCTGCATACTTTGCCAAAGACCCTATTATATCATCAGCTTCAAATCCATCTATTTCATAAATATTTATAGCTAAAAGACTTAATAATTCTTTTATTAAAGGAAATTGCTCAGCAAGCTCTGGTGGCATTTTTTTTCTACCAGCTTTATATTCATCAAATTCTTTATGCCTAAATGTTGGTCCTTTTTTATCAAAAGCTGCAACAATATAATCTGGTTTAATTTCTTCTTTCATCTTAAACAACATGTTTGTAAAACCATATACTGCGTTAGTATGTGTTCCATCACTTGTTGTAAGAGTAGGTATTGCATAAAACGCTCTATTTAAAAGAGAGTTCGAATCTAAAATAAGTAATCTTTCCATTTTCTCCTCCACATTAAGGATTAAAAATCCTTAGAGTTTTATTTACTATAAATTATACTATTTTTTAACTATAAAATCATTATGTCATTATATTAGATTGTAAATTTTAATTATTATTTATAAACTTCCCCAAATTACTTATAATTAATTCATAATACATATACTAAAAAATGCTTAGGTCTAATTCATCTGATAAGTCTTTTATAACTTTCAGACCAGCTATACTATTTCCTTTTGAATCTAAAGACGGTCCAAATATACCTATTCCATATCTTCTAGGTACCGTAGCTAAAGTACCTCCGCCAACGCCTGATTTAGCTGGTATTCCAACATGAACTGCAAATTCACCTGATGCATCATACATTCCACATGTAACCATTATAGTTTTAACTATTCTACATACTTCCCTAGACATTAGCCTTTCATCCCCCCATGGAGTTACCCCCTCATTAGCTAAAACTGCACCAAATCTAGCTAAATCTCTTGCTGTTATTTCTATTGAACATTGTTTAAAATAAAGATCTAAAATTTCCTCAACATTGCCTGTTAATATTCCATTACTTTTCATAAAATATGCAAGGGACCTATTTCTATCACCAGTTTCCTTTTCTGATATATAAACTTCTTCGTTTACTGTAATGTCATCATTATTAGTTGCTCTTTTTAAAAAATCTATTATCTTATTAAGCTTCTCTTCTTCAGTTTCCCCACCTATTAAAGATGTTGTAACTATAGCACCTGCATTTATCATTGGATTATAAGGTCTATCACTTTGAGTAACTTCTAAATTCACAATAGAATTAAATCCCATTCCAGTTGGTTCTACATTAACTTTCTTAAAAACGTTTTTTCTTCCGTTATCTCTTAATGCTAATATTAATGTTACTACTTTAGAAATACTTTGGATTGTAAATTTAGTATCACACTCTCCAGCAGAGTACTCATTCCCATGTAAATCTACAACACACACACCTAAATCATTAGGATTAGCTTTTAATAACGCTGGTATATATGATGCAAGTTTTCCTTCTGCTCCATAAACTCTATTTTTCTCAACTAATGTATTTAATAAATTAAACATATAATCACCTCATCTTGTGTCTTTAAACTTCTAAATTCAAGTATTTCTATTATATTAATAAATTAAAGTATATACAAGGGGCAATATAGTTATTAAATTACTAGACTGCTTTTTAAAATTGTGGGAAAATATAAGTTATATTATAAATATTGTGAGGTGCTTCAATATGGAAATGGAAAAAATGTTAAAAAAATATGCTGAATTAGCTGTAAAAAAAGGAGTAAATACTCAAGAAAACCAAACTGTTATAATAAATTCTCCAATTGAGTGTGATAATTTTGCAAGAGAAATAGCAAAAGCTGCTTATAATGTAGGAGCTAAAGAGGTAGTAGTTCACTACAACGACCAGAAATTACAAAGAATTAAGCTTGAAAATTCCTCTATAGAAACTCTTTCTAATACTCCTGAGTGGCTTGGAGAGTCTTATAATTACTATGCAAGAAATGGTGCATGTGTTATTTCAATATCAGCATCTGATCCTGATGCATATAAAGGCATTCCTGTAGAGAAAATCTCAGCTATGCAAAAATCTAGACAATTGGCTTTATCTGAATACTATGAATACTCTATGGCTAATAAAATTCGTTGGACTGTAGTATCTATTCCAACAGAGGCTTGGGCAATAAAAATATTCCCAAATCTTTCAAAAGAAAAAGCGGTTGAAAAACTTTGGGAAGTAATTTTTAAAGTTGTTAGATTAGATACTGAAAATCCTATTAAAGCTTGGGAGGAACATAATAAAAATCTTAGAGAAAAATTAACTTACTTAAATGAAAAGAAATTTAAAAAGCTTCATTTTAAGAATAATAAAGGTACTAATTTAACTATAGAATTACCAGAAGGTCATATTTGGCTTGGTGGTTCTGAATACTGTTCTAATGGCATAGAATTTAATGCAAATATGCCAACTGAAGAAGTCTTTACTTTACCTAAAAAAGATGGTGTAAATGGAACAGTATTTTCTTCTAAACCTCTAAGTTATAGTGGAAACTTAATAGATGAATTTTCTCTTACATTTAAAGATGGTAAAGTTATTGACTTTTCTGCAAAGGAAGGCTATGAAGTATTAAAAGAGTTATTAGATAGTGACGAAGGATCAAAATATTTAGGTGAGGTAGCTTTAGTTCCTTATGATTCTCCTATTTCAAACTCTAATATAATTTTCTATAACACTTTATTTGATGAAAATGCAGCTTGTCATTTGGCATTTGGAAAAGCATATCCTATTTGTATAGAAAAAGGAACTGATATGTCTAAAGAAGAATTTGAAAATCATGGAGTTAACACTTCTATAATACACGTTGATTTCATGATTGGTACAAATGATTTAGAAATTACAGGTATTACAGAAGATAAAGATTCATTTGAAATATTTGCAAATGGAAACTGGGCCTTTTAACTTTTTTAATAATAAATTAAATTACCTAAAACTAAAATGTATATTCTTAATGGTGTTATGTCTATAATTTATATTATAGATTAAATTTAAAATAAAACATCAGGAGGAAAAAATGTTCAATATTTTAGTTTTAGGTGATACATTATTTGTATGTGACGCTCTTGTTAAGCATCTTATAAATAAAGGGCATGAAGTAGATCTACTAACATCTGAAAATATAACTCTAAATTATATGGGTTATAGAACCCATATAATATGTAATAGAAGATCAGAAGAAGACCTACGTAAGGTTTTAAAAAATAAACACTATGATATTGTTTTTGATATATCTGCTTATAATAAGGATGATATTGAAATTCTTTTTAATTGCTTAGATTCTAAATCATTAAAAAAATATATATTTTTCTCTTCAGCAGCAGTTTATATTCCATCTAAAGAAATCACCTTTGAAAATTCTCCAAAAGGTGAAAATTCTATTTTAGGAGAATATGGTTTAAATAAACTAAATGCAGAAGAATATATAAATGACTTAATTAACAACAATAGTGTTAAAGCTATAATTTTTAGAACTAGCTATATTTATGGTAAAGGTAATAACCTTTATAGAGAAAATTATTTTTTTGATAAAATTATGAATAATGAGATTATTTACATTCCAAATAATGATGTTAAAATTCAATTTATCCATATAGATGATTTAGTGAAAATTTGTGAATGTGCACTTTATAATGATAACTTAAACAGAGCTTATAATGTAACGAGCCCTAATCAGATATCTTGGAGAGAACTAGTAGAAACATGTGGGAATATATTAAAAATTAAACCTACTATAAAAGAGGTTGATATTAATTCACCACTACTAAGAGACTTTCCATTTAAAAACGTTGATCTTAATTTGAATATAACTGATTTAAGAGAAAATGGATTTCATCTTCCTGTTATTTATTTAGATCAAGGTTTAAAATTAACATTTAATTCAGATTTAAAAAATAAAAAAACAAATGGATTAGGATAAATCCATTTGTTTTTTATATTACTATCTAATTATCTTCACTTCTTGGTTTATTTTTACCTAGCTTTCTTGATTCCTTTGAATATCCTACTTCATCAGCGGTTTCTGATTGCATTTTCCTTAATTCTGCTTTAGTTTTTTGATTTGATTTTTTGTTAGCTTTTGAATTTTTATTGTTCTTATGTGCCATATAAAAACACCTCCTATACACAAATATATTTTTTGCTTATAGAAAGTTTTTATTCTAATATTATAAAGGAAAATTTTTAAATTAAAGCTTCTAATTTACTTTTTATTGCTTTAATAAATTCATAAGAATTTACAATTTTCTTATTTTCTATTTCAGATAAAAGATCTAAATCCTTAGTCATAATACCATTATTTATTGTCTTTAATGACGCTTCCTCTAACTTATTTGCAAAGTTTACCAACTCATCTAATTCATCTAACTCTCCTCTTTTTCTTAGTGCTCCTGACCATGCAAATATAGTTGCTATAGAATTCGTAGAAGTTTCTTCACCCTTAATATGTTTATAATAATGTCTTTGGACTGTTCCGTGAGCTGCCTCATATTCATAAATTCCATCCTTTGAAACTAGTACTGAAGTCATCATAGCTAAAGATCCAAAAGCTGTTGCTATCATATCACTCATTACATCACCATCATAGTTTTTACAAGCCCATATAAAACCACCTTCTGATTTTATAACTCTAGCAATAGCATCATCTATTAATGTATAAAAATACTCTATTCCACATTCTTCAAAAGCTAATTTATATTCATTATTATAAATCTCCTCAAAAATATCTTTAAAAGTATGATCATATTTTTTAGAAATAGTATCTTTTGCTGCAAACCATAAATCCTGCTTAGAATCTAATGCGAAATTAAAACAACTTCTTGCAAAACTTTCTATAGAATCATTTATATTGTGCATACCAAGAACAACTCCATTTTTCTTGAAATCATGAATTAAATTTCTTTCTTCTTGCCCATTTTCCCTAGTTAATACTAATTCAACCTTTCCTTTTCCTTCTATCCTCATTTCTACATCTTTATATATATCTCCGTAAGCATGTCTAGCTATAGTAATAGGTTTTTTCCATGTTCTCACATAAGGTTTTATTGAATCTATAATAATTGGAGTTCTAAAAACAGTTCCGTCTAAAATTGCTCTTATTGTTCCATTTGGACTTTTCCACATTTCTTTTAGATTATATTCTTTTACTCTTTCTGAATTAGGAGTTATTGTAGCACATTTTACACCTACTCCATATTTTCTAATTGCATTTGCAGCATCAATTGTAACTTTGTCATTAGTTTTATTCCTATATTCTAGCCCCAAATCATAGTATTCCGTTTTTAAATCTATAAAAGGATTTAAAAGCTCCTCTTTTATCATATCCCATAGAACTCTAGTCATTTCATCTCCATCCATTTCTACTAATGGAGTAATCATTTTAATTTTACTCATTAATTTGCCCCCTTTAAAATTAATTATATTTGCAATATTAAAAATATTAATATAATTATAACTTAGCTTACATTTATTATCAATTTAAAACCCATAATTTTCTTTGTTTTTTGAATTTTTTATATAAACTTCTTTCATTATTAATTATAATATAAATTTCTTAATCCCTTATAATATCTAATATAAATAATAAAAAACAGATGAATTTTTCATTAAACTCATCTGTTTTATGCAAGTTATTTTTTTTAAGCTTCATTTTATTTAAAAAGAAACTTTATTAAAGTTATTGCAAAAATAATTTGGCATCCTCCAACAAGTAACCCATATAGCATAGCTCTCGGTCCTTCTTTTACTAAATCTTTAACCTTAACTCTCATACCAATACCTGCTAGCGCTATTATCTCAAAATTACCACTTATCCATTTAAAAGATTTTGAAATAAATTCTGGAACTACTCCTAATGTATTAAGAATACAAACTAAGAAAAATCCTGTTATAAACCAAGGTATATTAATTTTACCTTTCTTTTTAACTTTACTAACTTCTTTATTTTTATGTATTTCTTTATCCTCTGGAAATTCTATTCTTTCATATATTAAAACTACAGCTACAATTAATATAATTCTTATTATTTTAAATACTGTTGCCAACTTAACTACATCATCACTTACAAATTTAGCTGATCCTATAACCTGTCCTACTGATTGTAGTATTCCTCCCATCATTGCTGACGTTTCAAGAGTTGAATTATTATATAGAACTGCTGTTATTAATGGAAGTATAATCATTAAAATAGTACCTATTACATTTACTATAGTTATAGATATTACTTTATCTGAATCATTAGCATTTATAACAGGCGCTGTAGCTCCAATAGCAGACGAACCACAAACTGAATTTCCTGAAGACATTAATAAGCAATATTTTCTGTTAAATTTTAATTTTCTTCCTATCCAATATGTAACCGTCATAGTTAGAGTCATTTGTATTACTATAAAAATTAAACCTCCAAATCCTAATTGTAGGATTTCAGCTAAGTTTAAATTTGCTCCCATAAGCACAATAGAATAATTCAAAAGATCCTTTTCTGCAAACTTAGTACCACTATCATATTTTTTATTATGAAAAATAGTATTTCCTAATACTATACCTATAAATATTGCGAAACTAGCCGCACCAATAGTCGTAAAATGACTTCCAAGTATTTCTGCAACTATTCCTACAACTAAACATATAATTAATCCTGGAATTATTCTCTTAATTTTTTCTATCATCTTTTCACCTCTACATCATACTTATTGCACAAATATGATTATAAATTGAAATTCTTAAAAGGTGAAATACTATTGTATTATTATAATAATAGGTTTTTGCTTATATATTACTTTCCCCTGCAAATTCGATAAACTTCTTCATATTATTAGATATAAACTTATCCTTATGCATTATAAAAAGTAAATCTCTTTTTATAACTCCTTCTTTTAATCTAAAAGCATTTAAATCACCTGTTTTAAGCTTTTCTTGAATTGTTATAAGAGAAATACCTCCTATTCCTAAATTAGCCTCTACAGTCCTCTTAATAGCTTCTGTATTACCTAACTCTAAAAATATTTTGCAAGGTACTCTTTTATTTTTAAGAAAGTTTTCTACATTTTCTCTTGTTCCGCTTCCCTTTTCTCTCATTATGAATTTTTCATCTGCTAACTCTTTTCCTAATACTACTTTTCTTCCCTTAAACTTATGATTTTTACCACAAATAAATACAAGTTCATCTTCCCATATTTTTTCAGCACTTATTTCATCTGATTCTATACTTCCTTCAATATATGCAAAATCAATTTTATTCTCTAAAATTAATTTTTCTATATGTTCTGTATTTTCTATAATCAGAGAAATTTCTATGTCTTTAAACTCACTAGAAAACTCCTTTATAATTTCTGGTAATATGTAAATTCCTATGGTTGTACTTGCCCCTATAGTTATTTTCCCTTTTATATTACTATTAAAATCTTTTAAAGTCTTTGTACCTTCATCATATAAATTTAAAATTCTTCTAGTATAATTTAGAAAAACTTCCCCCTCATGTGTTAAGTAAATCTTTTTTCCTATTCTATCAAATAACTTTACTTCAAGTTCGATTTCTAACTCATTTATGCTCTGGCTTATAGATGGTTGACTTATATACATATTTTTAGCAACCTTTGTCATATTTAAACATGTAGCTGTTTCATAAAATATTTTTAATTTTCTAAAATTCATTTTATCTTCTCCTATAAATAATATTTAATTTAATAATACTAACATAAAAACCCAGCATAAGCTGGGCTTTTTCAGTCTATTTCTTATTTACATCTTCATAGTCAACGTCAATTATATCCCCTACTACATCATCTGTATTTACAGTATCAACTTTTACATGACTATATGATGTTTCTCTATTATAATACTCACTTGAATTTTTTTGAAATTTTCTCTTAATAAACCAACCTTTAATTTTAAAGAAAATATATAGTATTCCTCCAAATAATAAAGCCCATGGTAATATTGTAATTGCTAAATTTAATATTAATGTAATAACTAAAAACACACCTAATATGTATAATAAAGTTTTAAATCCACTATTCATAAATTACTACCTCAACTTATCTTTTATTTTGCTTGTCCTTATTATACAACAATAATTTGAATTTTTCAACAAGTGATATAATTTATTTTATAAAGTAGTTTTATTTAACTCTTAAAGCTAAATATTATTTATTAATTATTTTGTTTCATTATTTATTATTATCATAATAATAAAAGTTATACTTTCCTGTACATTAAAAAAGTTGCTAACAAATGTTAGCAACTTAAAATTAAACTGTCTTATTAGTTTTTGAAGCTATCTTAGGTAATATCAATCCTAAACCTAATAATACAAATGGTGTAAGTACATTAAGCACTATTTGGAACCACCATTGCTTTGAATAAGTTTCAACTCCATTTGGGAACATCCCCATAATACACGCAAAAGCAGTAAAGATAAAGCACCAAATACCTGTTATTAAAGCAAACTTATCGTTCTTAACAAACTTATAATCAGATTGGAATTTATCCTTTGCTTTTTTAAGCATTATAAAGGCTAAGAATACCCATAGATATCTAAGTGGCATTACTACTGAATTTAATTTTAATAACCAATCAAATAATGTATTCATATCACCAATTCCAAGTGCTGGAATTATAATTAACACTCCAACTAATATAGCTGTCATATAATATCCATTTATTGGAGCACCATGTTTATTTGTCTTAGTTAAAGCCTTCGGTATATATTTTGAATCTGAATCTGAAAGTAAAACCTTTAATGGTGCATCTATTGAAAATACTAATGCTGAAATTTGTGCTAGCATATTAGCTAAAGCATAAATTACTAATAATAATTTACCAACACCATAATACTCTCCAAGTTTTTGGAATGCATAGTATTGTCCATTCATCATAAGATCCCTTGGAATATTATGAGAATCAAACATCATTCCCATTGCTACTGATCCTAAAATAGCTGATACTGCAACCATAACAGCTAATATAATCATTCCTCTTGGGAATTCTTTACTTGAATTCTTCATATTATTTACATATGGAGATATCTTTTCGCAACCACCAACAGCAAAAACTAACATAGATAATGTAGTAAAATATGCAAAATTAAATTCTGGCATAATTGTTTTAAATGTAATATTAGTTGTAGCTGGTTCTACGCCTCTTATTGCAGGTGCTGCTACCATTAATAAAATATATAATAATGACATTATAAAAATTGATGTTCCTGCAATAGTTCCTATTCTCTTTAATGATGTAACTCCTCTAGATGCTATCCATAAAAAAATTAAGAATACAACTAAAGTTATTGCCTGTGCCTGTAATGTAGGCATATTCTTTATTAAACTTCCATCTTGTTTAACCGTCCATCCTAACGCTATTAGAACAGATTGTGGTTTTTGAGCTAAATATGGAATATGTACTACCCAATAAGTCCATCCAGCAAAGTATGCTACTGTAGGTCCCATAGTTTCTCTAATCCATGTACTAACTCCACCTTTTGCATCTTTAAATGTTGATCCTAATTCACCAACCATTAAAGCATAAGGCACAAAGTATAACGCAATTATTAACACCCATGATACAACTACTGTTAGTCCTTGGTTTGCATAGTTATTAACAACATTACCAAAACCCCAAACAGATACAAAGGCCATTAACGCAAGGTTATACCATCTAATGTTTTTAGAGTTGTCTGTCATATCTACTCCTCCTAAAATTTCAACTTTCTAAAATTATAATATAATAAATATATATTAACTATTTTACCAATCTATTCATAGTTCGACAACATTAAAAAAATTCAGATTTTTCTTTTATTATTATATTAAAATTTTGCCTATAAATTTATTGTTAAACATGCTGTTCATTGTATTTTTTTATACAATATTAATATATTCCCCTCAAAAATCTTATTATATTCTCAACTATTATTTCTGAGTGTTTTTATAAACTTAAATTAAGCTCATAACAAAATTAAAAGCATATTTTTTATTTTATCAATTTAAATAATAGCAATTTTTAATACTATCGCTCTATCTAATTGAAATGAAATAAAAAAATATGCTCATGTTTTTAAGTTATTAAATTATAAACTTTAATATAAATATTATCCCTACAATTACTGTAGTAATACTTATATCCTTTACCTTACCAGTAAACAACTTAATTATTATATATGATATAACACCAAAAACAATTCCATCTGATATGCTATATGCTAAAGGCATCATTATTATAGTTAAGAAAGCTGGTATTGCTTCTGTCCAGTCAGTTAAATCTATTTCAAGAATTGGTTCTAACATAAATAGTCCCACTAATACTAAAGCTGAACATGTTACAGCTGGAGTTATAACTCCGAATAATGGTGCAAAGAATAATGCTAAAGCAAACATTACGGCTGTAGATACGGCTGTTAATCCAGTTCTTCCACCTTCTGCAACTCCTGAAGCACTTTCAACAAATGTACTTACAGTACTTGTACCAAGACATGCGCCAAGTGTAGTACCAATAGCATCTGCAAATAAAGCTTTTTTAATATTAGGAACTTTACCATTTTCATCTAACATCTTTGCTTTTGTTGCAACTCCAACTAAAGTTCCTATAGTATCAAACATGTCCATAAATAATAAAGTAAATAGTACAACTAACATATCTAAAGAAAAAATATTATGCCATTCAAATTTCATAAAAATTGGACTTAATGATGGTGGAGCACTTAATATATCTGTTGGAATAGGTGTTATTCCCATAGGAATTCCTATTATTGCAGTAATAATCATTCCTAAAAATAAAGCTCCCTTTACATTTCTAGCTATTAATATCCCTGTTATCACTATACCTATAATTGCAAGTAAAGCACTACCTTTAGTTATATCTCCAAGAGCAACTAAAGTTCCTTCTCCTTTAACAACTACACCGGCTCCTTCAAGACCTATTAATGCTATAAATAATCCTATACCTACTGAAATTGCCTTTTTAATATTATTAGGTATAGAATCAACTACTGCCTCACGAACATTAAATATAGTTAATACTATAAATATTAATCCTTCTAAAAATACTGCTGTTAAAGCAAATTGAAAAGAATAACCCATTCCTAAAACTACAGTAAATGCAAAAAAGGCATTTAATCCCATTCCAGGTGCTTGAGCAAATGGAAGCTTAGCATATAGTCCCATTATTAATGTAGAAACTACTGCTGAAACTGCAGTTGCTGTAAATACAGCCCCTTTATCCATTTCTGCTGCAGATAAAATTGATGGGTTAACTATTAATATATAAGCCATAGTCATGAAGGTAGTTATACCTGCTATCATTTCTCTTTTTACATTTGTTCCACTTTTGGTTAAATGAAAATAATTATCTAAATAATTATTTTTTTTCGTATTTTCCATAAAACCGTCCCTTCTTTCGTATATTTTTATGAATCCATGAACTATAATACATCATTTTTCGATAATTGCCAAGTAATTATACGAATATTTTTTTGTTTTTTTTAATTAAATTATGTGATAACATTTACATATGCATATTTTCCATTATAATAATTACAAATAATACGTATAAAAAAATAAGACCTCGTCTTTAGAAGTCTTATTTTTTTATTCTATAACCACTTCTTGAATTCTCTTATATATTTCCCCTTAATTGCTTGAAGTAATACACAATAACTTAATAATAATATTAACAAAATTGGAAAATACATTAATGGTAATGATGTAAAGCCTAATAAGTTACCAATATTAGTAAAAGGCATTATTAAACCTATTGCTATAATTAATACTGTCAATAAAATTACAGGCCTATTAGCTCTACTTTGAATAAATGGAACTTTTTCAGTTCTTATCATATGAACTATTAAAGTTTGAGACAATAGCCCCATAATAAACCATCCGGTTTGAAATAAACTTTGCATCTCAACTGAATTAGCTTTAAATACAAACCACATAACTAAAAATGTTAAAATATCAAATATTGAGCTTATAGGTCCTATAAAAATCATAAATCTTCCAATATCCCTTGCCTCCCATTTCTTTGGAGTTGATAAATATTCACAATCCATTGAATCCCAAGGAATAGACAACTGTGAAAAATCATATAGTAAATTTTGAATTAAAAGTTGTATTGGAAGCATTGGCATAAATGGCAAAAAAGCACTTGCTATTAATACAGAAAATACATTTCCAAAATTAGAACTTGCTGTCATCTTTATATATTTTATTATATTTCCAAAAACTCTTCTTCCTTCTATAACTCCATCTTCTAAAACCATTAAACTTTTTTCAAGTAAAATAATATCTGCAGCTTCTTTTGCTATATCAACAGCATTATCTACAGAAATTCCAACATCTGCTTGCTTTAGAGCTGCCGAATCATTAATTCCATCACCCATAAATCCAACAACATGTCCATTCTTTTGAAGTACTTTTATAATCCTTGACTTTTGTAATGGTGATAATTTAGCAAAAACATTAATTTCTTCCACTGCTAAAGCTAATTCACTATCATTCATAGAATCTATATGACCACCAAGTAATATATCTGAAACATTAATTCCAACTTCATGACATACTTTTTTAGTTACAGATTCATTATCTCCAGTCAGTATTTTTACATCTACACCACTATTTTTTAATGCTTCAATAGCTTTCTTTGCAGATTTCTTTGGTGGATCTAAAAACGCTATATATCCCATTAAAACCATATTAATTTCATCTTTTATTCCAAAATTTTTTTCATCTGGTATATCATTTTTTTGTGCCACAGCTATAACCCTCATGCCTTCTGAATTTAATTTATTTACCATAGCTAATGTATTTTCTTTTATTTTTTCTGTAAGCTTTAATACCTCTCCATTAACTTCTACATAAGAGCAAATTCCAAGTATTTCTTCTACTGCTCCCTTTGTAACTAACTGTCTTTTTCCTCTTATAGCCTTTAATACAACTGACATTCTTCTTCTTGAAAAATCAAATGGAATTTCATCTACCTTTTCAAATTTCTTTTCATTATTATCACAGCCTAATTTCTTTCCAAATTCTAGGATTGCTACATCCATTAAATTTCTTAATCCTGTTTGATAATAGCTATTTAAATATGCATACCTTAATACTCTTAAATCTTCTTCTCCATTTACATTTAAATGCCTTTCAACTACTATTTTATCTAAAGTCAAAGTACCAGTTTTATCAGTACATAAAATATCCATAGCACCAAAATTTTGAATTGCATCTAATTTTTTAACTACAGTTTTCTTTTTTGCCATTGTAACTGCACCTTTTGCTAAATTAGTAGTAACAATCATAGGAAGCATTTCAGGTGTAAGACCTACTGCTATTGAAATTGCAAATAAGAAAGCTTGTAACCAATTACCTTTAGTTAAGCCATTAATTACAAAAACTATAGGTACCATTATCATCATAAATTTTATAAGGAGCATACTCACCTTTGTTACACCTTTTTCAAAACTTGTACTCTCTTCCTTGTTTACTATTTCATTTGCTATACTTCCAAAGTACGTATTATTACCTGTAGCTAAAACAATACCTATAGCACTTCCACTAATTATATTGGTTCCTAACAATAAAATATTATCTAAATCAGATAAAGCTATTCCCCTATCTCTTTCCCTTAAAATTGTAAACTTTTCTACTGGTTCTGATTCACCTGTTAAACTTGATTGACTAACAAAAAGATCTTTACATGAAATAATTCTCATATCGGCTGGAATCATATCCCCTGCTGAAAGATAAACTATATCTCCAGGAACAATATTAATCATATCTATTTCTTTTACTTCTTTATTCTTTCTTTTAACTGCTACTGTTGTTTTTACCATAGCCTTTAGTTTACTAGTGGCTTCCTCTGATTTACGTTCTTGAAAAAACTTTAAAATCGCACTTATAGTTACCATTGTTATTATAACTATAACTGCTTTAAAGCTTCTTTCATCTTTAGTTGCTATAATAACATCAGTAAAAATTGAAACTATAGCTAATGTTATCAATACTAAGTTAAAAGGATTTATAAAAGATTTTAAAAGTTCTGCATACCAAAGCTTTCTCTTTTGGTGAATAACTTCATTATATCCATATTTATTAATTCTATTTTTTACTTCTTCATTTGAAATTCCTTCTATATTTGTATTTAAAATATCATATAGAGTTTTATTACTCATCTTTCCATATTTAATTAAATTATTTGTTAATATTTTTTCTTTTAACATTTCTAGACCTCCATTACTAAATATTTTTAAATTCTTAAAAAAAGACAACAGTAAATAAAGCTAAAAAATTATCTTTTTTAACTAAAAACATAAGAAATTTAAAATTGGAATTATAGTAACTTTGGTAATAAAAATAATTTAGACATGAAAATAGAAATGTTTATTCGATGTGAAAAAGATTGATCTCCTATACTCTAAATCATCACTATCTTCAGATTTAAACTTCTTATTATTACCCGTGCTGCTATTTCCAGATTCCATTCTTTTTCACCTCCTAAATTTAATAAATAATATTAAAAATAAAAAAAACCCTGTCAAACTCAAACTTGACAAAGGTATAATACACTTATTACTTATACTTTCTCGTTCGAGTTTTAGCTCTGCAAGGCAATGTAATCGCATTAAGTTAAACCTTCTTTGTTCGGCAAAACCTGCTAACCAGTGAAAGATGTTTCCATCCTTTTACGGCAGCGACCCGTATCCTTGTAGTAACCTCACCTACCGAGGCCTATTTACTTTTACAATATTATACTATTCTTTACTTTCAAAAATGTCAATACTTTTTTAAATATTATAAATAATTAATAAAAAAAAAAAAAAATAGTACACATAATTTAAATATTATGTGTACTATAAATAAAAATTATATTACTTGCTCATTGCTTCTTCTATAGCAACTGAAACTGCAACTGTAGCTCCAACCATTGGGTTATTACCCATTCCGATAAGACCCATCATTTCAACGTGAGCTGGAACTGATGATGATCCTGCGAATTGTGCATCTGAGTGCATTCTTCCCATAGTATCAGTCATACCGTATGAAGCAGGACCTGCTGCCATGTTATCTGGATGAAGAGTTCTTCCAGTACCACCACCTGATGCAACTGAGAAGTACTTCTTACCTTGTTCTACGCATTCCTTCTTATATGTTCCAGCAACTGGATGTTGGAATCTTGTAGGGTTAGTTGAGTTACCAGTAATTGATACGTCAACTCCTTCGTGATGCATTATAGCAACACCTTCTCTAACGTCATCTGAACCGTAGCACTTAACTGCAGCTCTTGGTCCGTTTGAGTATGCTTTTTCTTTAACTATTTCTAATTTACCAGTCATGTAATCAAACTTAGTTTGAACATAAGTAAATCCGTTAATTCTTGAAATTATATAAGCAGCATCTTTTCCAAGACCGTTTAATATAACTCTTAAAGGTTCTTTTCTTACTTTGTTAGCTTTTTCAGCTATCTTTATAGCACCTTCAGCAGCAGCGAAGCTTTCGTGTCCTGCTAAGAATGCGAAGCATTTAGTTTCTTCTCTTAAAAGCATAGCTCCTAAGTTTCCGTGTCCTAAACCAACTTTTCTATCATCAGCAACTGATCCTGGGATACAGAATGCTTGTAGTCCTTCTCCTAGAGCTTCAGCAGCATCAGCAGCCTTTACACAGCCCTTCTTTATAGCTATAGCAGCACCTAAAGTGTAAGCCCACATAGCGTTTTCGAATGCGATTGGTTGAGTTGACTTAACGATATCATAAACGTTGATTCCCTTTTCGTCACATACAGCCTTAGCATCTTCTATTTTTTCCATTCCGTATTTCTTTAATACTGGAGTAATTTGGTTAATTCTTCTTTCATAACTTTCAAATAATGCCATGTTTCTATTCCTCCTTACAATATTATTTGTGTCTTGGATCTATAACTGTAACAGCGTCATCAAATCTTCCGTATTGTCCTGTAGCTTTAACTAAAGCTTCATTAGCATCCATTCCCTTAGCAATCATTTCCATCATCTTTCCTAAGTGAACAAATTTGTAACCGATGATTTCTCCATCAGCATCTAAAGCTGTTTCAGTTACATAACCTTCTGCCATTTCTAAGTATCTTGGTCCCTTAGCAACTGTTCCGTACATAGTACCAACTTGAGATCTTAATCCTTTTCCTAAGTCTTCAAGTCCAGCTCCTATTGGTAATCCACCTTCTGAGAAAGCAGTTTGAGTTCTTCCATAAACTATTTGTAAGAATAATTCTCTCATAGCTGTGTTTATAGCATCACAAACTAAGTCTGTGTTTAATGCTTCTAATATAGTTTTTCCTGGTAATATTTCTGAAGCCATAGCAGCTGAATGAGTCATTCCTGAACATCCTATTGTTTCAACTAATGCCTCTTCTATTATTCCATCTTTAACATTTAAAGTTAACTTACAAGCTCCTTGTTGTGGCGCACACCAACCCACACCATGAGTTAAACCTGAAATATCTTTAACTTCTTTAGATTGTACCCATCTTCCTTCTACAGGAATCGGTGCTGGACCATGATTAGGTCCCTTAGCAACAACACACATTTCTTCAACTTCTCTTGAATACATCATATCATTGATTCCTCCCTAATTATTAAATAGTTGCAGTCTCGTCCTACTAACTATATGTTCAATATGTAGACTACACATAACTGGGTCAAAATTAAACCCACTGGGTTAAATTAATCCTCTTTAATAATATCAGAACTTGTCCATACTAACAAGATTTTCTTGTAAAAATTTTATCTTTTTAGGAATAAAAAAATAAAACTTGAAATTTTTATTATATTATGATATCATATCTAAATGTAAGCAGTAAGTCGGCATGGCGGAACTGGCAGACGCACATGACTCAAAATCATGCGGTTTTACCGTGAGGGTTCGATTCCCTCTGCCGGCACCAAATAGTTTTTAAAAATCTCGTAACCTATTTAAAATAGATGGTTTCGGGATTTTTATTTTGCTTAACCCCCCTTAAAAAGTGCTACCTGAATAAATTTTATTTTAAAATCTAATCAATACTATCTATAGTTAATGAATATCCAACTGGCTTACGCCCTACGGCTTTTACTTTATCTTCATCTTTAACTTTATAATTCAGATTATAATAATAAGTAGACCTGCTAAGCTTAACTATTCTTAAAACTAGAGATATACAGTAGCCTAAATTTATATATTTATTAGCAATTTTTATTTTATCTTCAATTGAGGGTTTGCTTTTTTTAATAGATCTTTAAGAATAGATATTTCTAAGTCTTTTTCCCCTAAAATTTTCTTCAACTTATCATTTTCTTGGGTCACTTCATTTATTTCTTCTTCATTACTTTTTCCCTCAACTGAAGTTTTTCTACCTGGTTTAGTTTTTATCTGATTTCTATTTTTTGACTTACTTATCCAAGTGAAAATTGTACTAGTTGATATTCCATGTTTTCTTCCTACTAAAGAAACATTTCCTACCTCTTTAACCTCTTGCAATATTTGTTCCTTTTGTTCGTCTGTGTAATGTTGTCCTCTCATAGTTACCTCCAATTACTTACTATATTTAGTATATATTGTAATTGTCCAAATATCTATAGAGGCTTAAGAGATTGCACAATAGTTACTGTAATTTAAATAATAATAAAATATAATAATTTCAACTATTCCATATTTTCATTTTTTACTAATTTACTTAATAAATCACTTAAATATAATATTACTCCTATTAATAAAGGTATAATATAGTAGCTTATTCTATATAAAATTATTAGTAATAAAACTTGCTCTTTAGGCACATTAAATTTATCAAGTCCTACTATTAAAACTAAATCAAAAGTTCCCAACCCACTTGGTGCCATACTAATTATTGCTGCAACTATTCCTACTACATATATGGGTAAAAAATCAAATATACTTACATTTATATTTAGTATATAAATAAGACCAATTATTAGACTAATAGTAGTTATCCATTCTAATATGGATATAGATATAATTTTAAGTGTTGTTCTATAGCTATATCTATCTCCATTTTTTATATATTTATATGTTATAGTTATAATTATAATTGGTAAATACATTGCAATTATAATTGCTATATAATCAATGTAAGATATATTTCTTTCTATAGTAAATAAATATATGCTATAAATAAGACATAAAAGCGAAAAACCACTTAAATTTAACCCAACAACTTTTGAAGTTTCCTTTATAAGTTTTTTCTCATCATCCACATAATCTTTATAAAAATATCGCTTTAATACTATTGCCGCACTTCCACCAAACCCTACAATATTCGCTACTGAACTAGCAATCCATGAATACTTATAAACCTTTTTAGTATCTAAGGCTATTCCAACTTTTTTTCTTATTACTAAATCATAAAATGATAAAGGTATGTATGATATTATTCCTAATAAAACTATTATAAAAATATTTACAACAGTTAATTTATCTGAATACTTATAAAACAGTTGAATATTCATATCAATAAATATTCTGTATAGTTCTTTTGTTACAACAACTAATATAATTGCCATTACTAAAATTTGAATAATCCTTACTGCTAGATTATTAATTATTTTTTTCATTGCTATCCTCACATATCTTCTCTATTTTAGCTTTAAATTTAAGTATAGTTTTTATTATAATACTTATAATAATCTCTACTAATTTTAAAATTACTACTATCATTACTATATAGTTAATCGCTATATTATTATAGGAATAGCTAAATCCCCTTCTAACATTAATACATAATAAAAATATAATCAAATTAATAAACGTATAATAGTGCTGATTTTCTTAGTGTCATAACATCATTAACCCATCTCCAGTTGTATCAACTATATGATTATTTCTTTTTAAAGCTAAAAGAAATTCTTTTTTGTTATGTAGATACTCGTCCAAATATAGATTATTCTTTAGCTACTTTTTTTAATATACTAATTAGTTACTAACTGTTTTGCATCTATGTATTTATGCCTATCTTTAAATATACGTCCATAAGATCCTATTAAATATTTCTATACTAAATTTCCTTTATTAAGAAAACTATATAGTATTAATAATTATAGCTACTGCTAGAGATGTACTAATTAATAAAACTAACTATTCCCTATATTATATTACACTAATTTATATTGCTTTATTTTAAATTAATCCTTAAAAATTCCGTAATTAAATCTAAATATATTTAACCTTTAATTAATATACGCTTTACTACTAATTAAATTCTTACTCCACTTATTTGCTATATACA
This sequence comes from Clostridium septicum, assembly GCF_003606265.1. Lineage (NCBI taxonomy): Bacteria > Bacillati > Bacillota > Clostridia > Eubacteriales > Clostridiaceae > Clostridium > Clostridium septicum. The sequence continues at coordinate 2,953,346 of NZ_CP023671.1, read as the reverse complement.
ACAAAAATTAAAGGAAATTAAAAAGACTGGCTTCTGTAAATAGAATTTGGCCAGCCAATACAATTTCCCAAGACTTTACTTCTATTAGAATTATACAAGTTTATAAAAAAATAAATTAGATATCTATTATAATCTTAAAAATTTATCCTAGAAATCCATAGTTAATAGTCAGAAAATAACAATTCACTATTTGTTAATAAGACCATCTCATCTTCTAGTTCACCTAAATTCATAACAGAATTATATCCACCATATTTATCCTTATTCACTAATATTGACTCTTCCCCAAAAACAACAATAGAATAATAAATAGGTCTATCCACGCCTAAATATCGTCTTAAATATTTTATATGAGCATCATTTTGAGTACAAGGATTTACTCTATAATATGTATTTCCATCAATCTCTTGTATCCATTTCTCATCATTTTCTAATCCTATAACCTTCCAGTCCAATTTTTACTTTCTATAACAAATATTCCATAATAATTAACTAATATTAAATCTATTTCTGTTTTTTTCCATTTCCTATTGGTATATATACATTGTGAAACAATCTTCCTCCTAATAAAAATTTATCTAATATGTTTAGAACTTTAACTTCACCTTCTTTCCCCTTTTTAATTAATGAATCCTCTTTATAACTTCTATTATTTTTATAACATTTACATATATCTATATATTTTTTAACCTTTAATAATATATAAAAAACTATAATAAAAAGTAAGTATATCTTTATATCTAATAATAATTCATTTATAATAATCACAGCCTTTATGTAGTTTAATTATTATGGTATCCAACAAAACTATAATTTAAACAATGAAAAATGTACTTGTAATAAAATTAATCTTTAATACTTATTATTTAAATATATCTTTATTTTTATTTTTTAATAATATGTATATATTTATTATTAATATGATAATAATATTAATAAGGATATTCCTATTATCCTAATTAATATGAAATAAAAGAAAGGAAGGCTATAGTTCAATAGTCTTCCTTTCTTTTATTAACTTATAGACTCTTCTTCTATTACATTATGAATCCATTTATAGCTTTTAAATCTAAAAATAGAAACTATAAATTTTGCCACTTCTTCAGCTGTTACCATTAAAATTACTAAATATATTGGAAATTTTAAAATTAAAGCTCCTATAAATGCCATTGGTACTCCTATAAACCACATTGTTAAAGCTTCTGCTTTAAGTGCAAAGCCTGCGTCTCCTCCACCTCTAAATACTCCTACTATAAGTATTAAATTTACAACTCTAATAGGATAACATATACTATATATTTTTAATATTATGATTGAATACTCTTTAACTATATCTGACACATTAAATAATTTTAATATAGGTGATGCCAATAAAAATACTATTATTCCTAATATGACACCCATAGCAAATGCTAATATAGTAAACTTTCTTCCATATCTCTTTGCTATTTCTTCTTCTCCTGCACCTATTTGATTCCCTATCATTACTAATGAAGAACTTGCCATACTGAAACATACTACAAAAAATAAATTTTGTATGTTATTTGTTATTTGAACAGATGCCATAGATTCTGTTCCAAGCTTTCCATAGGCTATTGAATAAAAAAAAGTTCCAAGTCCCCAACACGCTTCATTAAGAACTACAGGAATTACTGACTTATATATTAAAAATACAAATTCTGTGTTAAATTGAAAGTATTCTTTAAAATCTCCATGTAAAACTTTATGCTTATGCCCCTTAATCATTAACAATATGCATTCTATAATTCTTGCTATAACAGTTGCAATTGCCGCACCTTTTACTCCCATGGCTGGAAATCCTAGCTTTCCAAATATAAATATATAATTTAAAACTATATTCACACCTACTGCTACTGCACTTATAATCATAGGAGTTTTGGCATCCTCCATACATCTTAAAGATGTTGCTATTGTAAATGTAATGGCTGTTACAATATAACTTAAACTTACAATTGCTAAATATGAAGAAGCTTCCCTTATAACCTCATGATCTTTTGTAAATATTACTACTATTAACTCTGGAACAAATAATGCTAAAATCATAGAAATTATTGCTACCATAATTACAGTTACGCCACCAATACCTACTACCTTTTTAATATTCTTTTTGTCCTTTTTACCCCAATACTGTGAAATAAATATACTACAACCACCAGTTGTTCCAATAACTATTAAATTAAATAAAAATGAAAATTGATTTCCAATACCAACAGCAGCTACTTGTGAATCTCCTATTGAACCTATCATTAATGTATCTGCCATATTTAAGGAAGATGTTAAAATATTTTGCATTATAATGGGTAATGCCAGTATAAATAAAGTTTTAAAAAACTTTTTATCATTAAAAAATCCTTTTATTTTGTTCATAATTCCCCCCAAAAAAATAATAACCACATTGAAGATTTTTCAAAGTGGTTACTTCTCACTTGACTTAATAATAAATATTAAATTCCCAAAAAATTATTATATTTTTATTAGCTTTAATAGAATTATATATATTTTATTATTATTTTTCAAGATTTTTTACTCTTGTTAATAATTTATTTTTTATAATAATTTCGCCTTGAAATATTTTCATAATTTTAGGGGATACTTTAAATAGATATTTTAATTTATATCTAGAATTTAACTAGTAGGAGGTATTATAAATGAAAAAATTTGTTTGTACTGTTTGTGGATATATTCATGAAGGCAATACTCCACCTGAAATTTGCCCAGTTTGTAAAGTTGGAGCTGATAAATTTATTGAAATGTCTGATGATTTAAATTGGGCTGATGAACATAGGATAGGTATTGCTGAAGGTATAAATCCTGAAGTAATTGATGGTTTAAGAGCTAACTTTATTGGTGAATGTACTGAAGTTGGTATGTACCTTGCTATGTCTCGTCAAGCTGATAGAGAAGGTTATCCAGAAGTTGGAGAGGCCTATAAAAGAATAGCTTTAGAAGAAGCAGAACATGCTTCAAGATTTGCTGAAATGTTAGGTGAAGTTGTTGCTGCTGATACTAAAGCTAATCTTAAAGCAAGAGTTGAAGCAGAATATGGTGCTTGCGATGGTAAGAAAAAACTTGCTACACTTGCAAAACAAAATAATTTAGATGCTATTCATGATAGTGTTCATGAAATGTGCAAAGATGAGGCTAGACATGGAAGAGCATTTAAAGGTCTTCTTGATAGATATTTTAATTAAAAATATATTTAATAAGGAGTGTGTGTTATGCAAAAAATTAATTGCGATGTAAATAATTGTTCTTATAATAAATCTGGTATTTGTTTTTCAGATCGTATTGACGTAGGAGGAAAAGCTGTTGATCATAAAGAAGATACTTGTTGTGGATCTTTTTTAGATAAAAGTCATTATAGTGATTTAACAAATGCAACTAATGAAGAAGGACCTTGTAACTGTATAGTTTGCCAAGTTGAAAACTGCGTTCATAATTGTAATAAATTATGTGATTTAAGTTCTATTAACGTTGCCGGCTATGGCGCAAAAATTTATACAGAAACTAATTGTAATAGTTTCTCTAACAAATAATAAATATAAAAAAATAACACCTTTTGTTCTAGGTGTTATTTTTTATTAAAGGGGATAATTATTGATTAATGATGAATCTTTTTTGCATCATCAACATATTTATATAATACACTTCTATTGTGTCAATACTGTTACAAAAAGCATACAAAATTATTAATAAACACTAACTAATTAAAGTTTCTCTTGGTATTTTAAATACCTTTCTCCAAAGAAGTATGTCTATAGCTAAAATAATTATGCTATAAATATATACACCTCCTGGTATTAATGTAGCTAAATAATGTACTCCTACAATAATTCCCATTAAAAACATAACTAATATAGTTGAAGCAATATCCCCTCCGCCACTTTCACCAGCTTTAAACATTGTTGTAAATGGTAATGCTTTATCTCCTATACTAAAACTCATAATTACAACTAATATAGATACTAGAAAAACTACTATTAAATGTTTTATAACTCCAAAGGAATATAAAAATATATATAATGCACTTAATATTAATATAACTGGCATTATAAGCTTAACATATAATGCTTTTATTGTTCCTTTAAATACAGCAGCTAAATCCTGAATTGGCGTAACTTGATAAATCCATGCTCCTTTATACTTTTCTGAAAACTTCATCATCATTATAACTGTTGGTATGATTATAACCACAATATATATACATAAAAAGCTTTTGCTCTCAGGAAGCCTTGCTATCCATTCTCCAAAACTTTCTTTATTTGATTTTCCTATAAACATAAATATAAGAGGAAATACTAGTCCCATTGCCACATTTGGATATACTTTAAGTTTATATTCTCTTTCTGAAGTTATTAGATCATTTGTAAAATTATAAAATATTCTCTCTTCTCTATTTCTACAAATTAATTTACCTATTTTTTTATTTAAACCTTCTTTTGATTTTTTTCTATTACAAGTATTATTATTTAACTTTTGTAAATATTGTTCAAAAGATGGTATTAGTTTTAAATAAACTCCTATTATAATAATAGGAACTAATATAGCAAGTATAGTCATAATAATAAAATTAACGTTTATGTTATTATTAACTATCATTTCTAAAGGAGCTGCAAACCACATTGGAGGTATAAGAAAATGCTTTATCTTAGGAATATATGAAACTGTTAAATCTACAATATTAAACATTCTAGGAATAATTTGAGATATAGAAATCATAAATATACTTAAAATTATTTGAACAATATTTATAATATCTTTAAGCTTTTCTCCATCAAAAAATTTAAGCACTAAAAAATATGCCAAGGCAGTTATCATAATCATTAACAAATCGATTAATATTATATCTATTAAAAAAACTAAAAAGAAAAATATTCCATATCTTAATGAGGCTACTAATGAGAATCCTGCCATTGCTAATGTTAAATATACTAAATAAATAATAACATGAGTCATCTTAGCTGCATTAATAGTTTCTAGGTTTACTCCTTTAGTTCCTATTATGTTTTTATCTCTTACATCTAAAATTACAGATGAGTAATCTGAAATAAATATAGTTAATATCATAAACATAAACATTGAAAAATATAAACTCATTTGATACATAATATTCGTTTTAAATACTACCAAGAACATCATGAAAAACCCATAAAAAGCATATACAACTAATGCATAAATAAAATTATTAGAATCCTCAGTTTCTTTACGCTTTCCATTAAATACTGTAGAAGTTCTTCTTTTATCCATAGTTAACTTGACACTTAATATAAGCTTCATTAAATCATAGTCTACACCTGATTTTATATATATCCCCTTGAATTTGTCTAATAATTTAAAAATCTTAAACTCCTTCATACTACACCTCTTCAACTATGGATATAAAATTTTCTGCTAATTCTTTATGATCATTAAAGCCTGTTAACTCATTAAATATTTCTTCAAGAGTTCCTTCTTTACAACTATTTTGAAGTTCATCAAAAGCACCATCTGCTACTATATTTCCATTATTTATAAGAACAATTCTATCGCTTATTTTTTCAACTACTTCCATTATATGAGAGGAATAAAATATTGTCTTTCCTTTCCTTGAAAGTTCTGCTAATATTTCCTTAATAATCATTACACTATTAGCATCTAATCCACTTAATGGTTCATCTAAAAATAATATATCTGGATTATGCAATAAGCTTGATATTATTATTAATTTTTGTTTCATTCCTTTAGAATATGATGATATTCTTTTATTATAAACTTCCTCTATTCCTAAAACACGCATTAATTTTTTAGCTTTTCTATTTACATCATAATAATTAAATCCATAAAGTTGTCCTATAAAAGTAAGATACTCTTTACCTGTTAAACTATCATAAATTTCTGGTACTTCTGGTACATATCCTATTTTCTTTTTGTAACTTTCATCTCCATTTGATATATCTTGTCCAAAAACTTTAACTTCTCCAGTAAATCCTTTAACTAACCCTAGTATTATCTTTACAGTTGTACTTTTACCTGCTCCATTTGGTCCTATGTATCCAATTATATTACCTTTTCGTATTTCTAAGTTTATACCCTTTAATACTTCTTTATTTCCATAACTCATTTTTAAATCTTTTATTTCTATTACTTTATCATTTAAATTACACATAAAAACTCCCCCTTATGTTAACATTTTATTGTATAAAGGGGATTTTGTAAATATTTTGTTAATTTTTATTAGTTTTTTTTAATTCCTTTAACTTCTTTTCCAAATTATAAACTCTTACATTCGATTTTAACTTTGCAATAAACATATCTTCGTTTACTGGTTTTGTTATAAAGTCATTAGCTCCAGTATTAAGTAAATTGGCTAAAGTTTTTTCATTATCTAATCCTGTAACTGCTATTATAGATGCATCTATATTATTTCTTCTTATTTTCCTTATAATATCTTTTCCAAATTCATTTTTAAGTATTATATCAATTAAATATATATCATATTTTTTATTACTATTTAAAAGCAATTCACCTGACATATAATAATCAACATTTTTTATTCCATAATCCTCTAGTAATTTTTTTTCTATTATTCTTTCAAGTTTATTATCTTCTAAAACAGCAATACTAACTTCTTTTAAACACTCCATATACTCATCTTCCCTAAAAATATTATCTAGGTGTTTTCTTATTTCTTCTTTCATATCTTTTTTTAATATATATTCACTAATACCTAAATTAATAATTTTTCTACTATGTTCATCAATATCATTGCTAGTAACAACAAATATAGGAATATTATATTTTGAATTTACATCTTTAACAAACTCCTCGATTTTACCACCCTTTGCATATAAAGATGTTATTATTAAATCTATATGATTTTCTCTTAATATTGAATTTGCTTCATTAAAGTTTTCTGTAGAGATATATTCATATCCCTTTTCTAAAACCTCACTTTCAACTATCTTTAAGAAAAATTCACTTTGTTCAATATGCAATACTGTATACATACTTATTCCCCTTACCTCTTAATATTTTATTTATATTTTCGAAATAAGGAGTTAACTCTTTACAATAGCTATAAAGTATTTTCGGCTTTATAATAAATTATAGCTTTATTTAAAAAGTCTATAGTTTTTATTGGAGCCTTTCCTATAGATGTTTCTCCTGCTAATAAAAAACCTCTTACTCCTTTTTTTATGAAATTATATATACTTTCAACTTCTGGTAAACTTGCTCTACTTCCATTTTTCATACTATTTAGTAGATTAGTCGCCATTATTATATTTTTATTATTTTTAACTATATATTCTATTGCCTTATCTTCTAATTTAACAGCCTCTAAAAGACCTGCCTCCGGAACTAAATCACCTCTACCTATTACAACATTATCAGTAACTTTTATTATTTCCTTTAAATTTTTAATTCCTTTTGGAGTTTCAACCTTAGCCCAAATCTCTGGCTTTTTATAATCACTAAATTCTATATTTATATATTCTTTTAAAAATTCGATATCCTCCTTACTTTCCACATATGATTGACAAATAATATCTATATCTTTTTCTATACTCCATCTAATATCATTTTTATCTTTTTCACTTAAAAAAGGTATATCTCTTTTTAAATCTGGAATATTACACCCCTTTCCACTTCTAACTATTCCTCCTCTTATAACCTTTGCTTTTATTATTCCTTGTTTTTTTTCTAAAATCTCAAAATTCATAGTATTATCTTTCATAGATATATTATTTATACATCTATTTAATAATAATTCCGCTGGAATTGTTAATGGAATTAATTTCATGTCCTTTAAATTTTCAATATTTATATTAGTATAAAAATCTTCTCCACAAAAATATATAGTTTCTCCATTATATATTTTATAAATATCTTTTAATTTTGGTGATACTCTTATTTTTTCTCCACATAAGTCAGTCATTATATGTATATCCTTTTTTATTTCCCTTGAATAGCTAACTACATTTGAAAATTCCTCTTTATTAAAATGAGAACAATTTAACCTCAATATGTCTACTCCTTTATTAATAAATTCTTTTAACACCCATTTTTCCTCTGATCTAGGACCTACTGTTGCTATAATATGCATACTTTCTTCTCCTAAAATTACTAATCATTTATTATTACTACAATACTATTTGATTTATTACAAAGAATTACAAAATAAAAACTCCAACAGAAAACTGTTAGAGTTATTGCATTTTTAATAATATTTCAATAATTTCATCTAAGCAATAATCTTCTATAATATCTCTATCTTCCATAGGAATTTTCATATACACAGCTGGTGAATTAGTATTTTTCACTAAATATAAATTACTTCCCCCTATACAATTCAATTCTTTATTTAACCTAGTAATAACCTTTTTTAATTCATTACAGCATACTTCTGACAAAAAATTTTCATCATAAAATAATTCATATTTAGAAATATTATCTACAAATTCAATACCCATGTAAAAATCAACTTTTGTTACGTTAGCTAATAAAGTTTTTCTAAAAACTATTTGCCCTTTGTTTCCTCTTTCCTCATTTGACAAGTCAACTACCCAATGTCCTCTTTCCTTCATTTTCTCTACTACAGTAAGCAATATTTTCCTATTATTAATATCAATTCCAACCTTCAAGATATCCTCCAAGGAAAATTATTTATAATTATATACTATTCCTTAAAAGTTAAAAATGTTCTAAATTTTATTATTTTAGAATAAGTTTATAAAGAAAATTGATATAGTTGGAGGAGCAAAGTGAAGAAATACTTTAAATTAATCATTACTTTATTATTCATTTGTATTTTATCTGGATGTGGTCTTACTGGTCCTGAATACATAAATTCTAAAAATAAACCAACACCTTATTTTTATACTGAAGAAATCTATTCAAAACTTACAAAAAAAGAACACTATACCCTTAAAATTTTTGATTTAAATATTTATAAATATTATGATGTTAACCCTGAAGAACATAGTATAGTTCTTGAATTTATAGAATGCCTAAAAAAAGAAAGCTATAATACTAATATAGACGCTGGAATTAATCCTAGATATAAATTAATTATAGAATTTGATGATGCAAAATATGTAATTAATGCCTTTAATGATAAACAAATTTCTATAAATCCATGGGATGGAATATACGAACCTGATTATATAAGTATGGATGGAATACCTGACTATTATAATCTTTATAAGTTCTGTGACTATATTGAAAAAATTTCTCGTGGTTTTGAAGGTTAATTTTAAATAATAAAAAGATGGATATTAATTTCAATATCCATCGAGAGAATAGATAATTCTGTGTAATTATCATTTTTATTATTTTAATATTACTGGAAATTTTCATTTCCAGTAATATTTTTTTATATTTAAGAAATACTAATAATGTTTCTTATTACCTTTTTTAGTATTTCAAAAAAATCTAATAGTATGCATATAATTTATAAAAAGTACAAGCTTTTAAGCTAATTCATCTTTTAATTGATCTTCAAATATTATTGATAGCTCTGCTAACGTAGCACCCCAATTATGTATAGGCTGAGTCCATTTTTCTAGTATCTCCATCGTTGCTAAGTAAACACACTTATTTAAAGATTCATCAGTTGGGAATATGACTCTAACTTTAGTGAATTTACGTATTTGACGATTAAAACCTTCTAAGATATTTGTAGTATAAATCATCTTTCTTATAGTTGGAGAGAAGTCGAAAAATGTTGAAAGGTTACTCCAATTATTATACCAGGAATCTATTACTATTCCATATTTATCTCCCCATCTCTCCTTTAAATTATCTAGCTGTGCTAACGCAAGTTCCTCTGTTGTAGCCTTATAAACCTCCTTCAAATCTTTCATAAATGCTTTTTTATCTTTTGAAGCTATGTATTTTATTGAATTTCTTATTTGATGAACAATACATGTTTGAATATTTACTGATGGAAATACTGTTTTTATAGCTTGTGGAAGCCCTTTTAATCCATCCATACAAGCAATTAAAATTTCTTTTACACCTCTATTTTTTAAATCATTGCAAATTCCTAACCAGAATTTAGCACCTTCAGCTTCATCAACCCATATACCTAAAATATCTTTATATCCTTCCATAGTGTATCCTAAGCATATATAGACAGCCTTGTTAACTATCTTTCCATTACTTCTAACTTTAAAGTACATAGCATCTAAATAAACTATTGGATATATTTTATCTAATGCTCTATTTTGCCATTCGGCGGCGCTAGCAAGCACTTTATCAGTTATTTTAGATACCATCGATGGTGATATAGTTATTCCATATAAGTCTTCAATTTCAGCCTGAATATCAGATGTTGACATACCTTTAGCATATAAAGATATAATCTTTTTATCTAACTCAGTACACACAGTTTCATATTTTTTTATAATTTGTGGCTCAAATTCAGCATTTCTATCACGGGGTACGTCTAGGTCGACGTCACCGAAGGAACTTCTTAAATTTTTGCGACTATAACCATTCCTGTAGTTCTTCTTAGTTTGATCAACTACTTCTACACGTTCATATTTATTTCTTCCTAGATGTTCTTCCATTTCACCTTCTAATATATTTTCAAGAACATCTTTAACTAATCTTTGTATTAATCCGTTTTTACCCATCACATCATCGATTGTTTTACATCTTTTAATTTCCTCGTTGTAATCAAAGTTGGTATCAATTTTTCTTGTCATAATAATTCCTCCTAATTTATATAGTATATTATTCCAAAACTTCCAACTGTTAATACAAAAAAACAGTAGATAGTTTTGTTTTTACACAAAACTATCTACTGTCTCTATCCATCTTTTTATTTACTTTAAATTGGCTTTTTTTATATCTCTTAATAATTGAAATACTCTTTTATTTAGAATTGGATGTAACATATTAGGTGCAATTTCATTTAATGGTTCTAATACAAATTCTCTTTCTTCCATTCTAGGATGAGGAATTATAACTTCTTCATCATTAGAAATTAAATCATCATAAAATATTATATCTAAGTCTATTATTCTAGGTCCCCATCTTAAAATTCTCTCTCTTTTCATATCATTTTCTATTGATAAAAGAGTTTTTATAAGTTCCTTTGGTGAAAGTATAGTTTCTACTTCTATAACACCATTTATAAATGTGTCTTGATCTTCAAATCCCCATGGTTCTGTTTCTATTAAATTAGAAACTTTTGACACAGTTATATTTTTATTTTCTTTTATTCTATTAATAGCCTCTTTTATGTTATGTTCTTTTCCACCTATATTACTTCCTAGAGCAATATAAGCTTTATGCCAACCTCTAACTATTTCTATAGCTGCATAATCTAAATGTCTATTTATTGGAGCCCACGGCTTTTTAAGTGTAACCTTAACTTCTTTTACAAGCTTATAATTAAATAATATAAACTCTGCTACCTTTTCTGCTACTGTTTCTATTAAATCATAGCTTTCCTTTTGAAATTCCTCTTCAATCTTATGACATAACTCTCCATAATGTACTGATTTAGTTAAATCTCCTGTTATAGCTGCTTCTCTTGTATCTAGCTTAAGTTCTAAACTTATTATAAATTTTTGACCTAGATTTTTTTCTTCCTGAAATACTCCATGATTAGCAAATATCTCTATATTTTCTAAATATAATTTATCCATAAACCTTTACCTTCTATCTCGCTTTTAATATTTTGTCTGTCATTATAGCTACTCTCTTATTCTCTTTAATATCATGTACTCTAACAAAGTTACACCCTTTCATTATACCTATTACAGTAGTTGAAAGTGTTCCTTCTACTCTATCATTTGCTGGAAGATCTAAAGTTAATCCTATCATTGATTTTCTAGATGTTGCAAGAAGAACTGGATATCCCATACTTACTATTTTCTCTAAGTTATTCATAACAATTAAATTCTCTTCATAAGTCTTGGCAAAGCCTATTCCTGGATCTAATATTATATCTTCTTTAGCTACCCCTGCTTCTAATGCAATATTTATACTTTCTTCTAAATCTAAAATCATATCATCCATTAAATTTTCATATTTTTTCTCTTCTCTATTATGCATTAAAATACATTGAACTTTATATTTAGCTGCAACCTTAGCTATATTTCTATCTCTTTTAAAGCCCCAAACATCATTTATTATATCTGCTCCAGCTTTTATTGCTTCTTCTGCTGTCTTACTTTTATAAGTATCTATAGATATAATTACATCTAATTCTTCTTTTATGGCTTTTATTATTGGAACTACCCTCTTTATCTCCTCTTCTTCTGATACATATCCAGCTCCTGGCCTAGTTGATTCTCCACCAATATCTATAATATCAACACCTTCTGCAACCATTTCCTTTGCTCTTTTTACAGCGGATTGAACATCATTAAATTGTCCACCATCGGAAAACGAATCTGGTGTTACATTTAATATTCCCATAATAAACGTTCTGTCTTTTATATTAAATTCCTTATTTCCTATTTTCATAAAATCCCCCTATCTTAGTACCTCGATCTGTTAAGTTATATGAACATTGCTCTTCTCAACCCAAGGAAATACAATAGGTTTGCAAGACTAAATAATACCCCCTTCGAAAAGGAGAGAAGAACAATGAGCAAAACTAATATAAAATGCCCACGCTATAATTCTGATAAACTATATAAGTTTGGTATGAATAAGCAGGCTAAACAAAAGTATCAATGTAAGCAGTGTAAGCGCCAATTCGTCCTAGGCGACGGTGACGGACGTCCTAAACTAAATAATCCTAAATGTCCTAGATGCGGTAAGGGAACTTACTTACATCATGCATATAAACATTACAATCGCTATAAGTGCAATAACAAGAAGTGTAATCACATAATAGTAAAACATCACACCACCAATATTGATACAGCTTCTAGTGAATTAGTTAGTGGTTCCCTTTCAATGAAAGGAATGCGTTTTCCGCTACATGTAATACTAACTGCATTAACACTATATTTTTTAAATAATTCATCAACAAGAGCCATTTCTCAATTCTTGATGATTAACGCTGGTATTAAGGTATCCCATGTTACTATAGCAAGTTGGACTAATAAATTTGCACCTTTCTTTAAACAAAAGGCTGATAAATTTAAAGCTAGTTTAAACTTACAATCTGACGATTGGCACGCTGATGAAACAGTAGTATTTATTAATGGTGAAAGATACTACCTTTGGTTAGCTATTGATTCAGAAACTAGATTTATTTTAGCATTTCATTTAACTAAATCTAGAAGTTCTGATTCAGCATACACATTGGTAAATGAAGCTAAAAAATTTGGTGAACCAGCTAATTTTATAACTGATAGATTACCTTCATATAATGAAGCCGTGGCTACGCTATTGCCCAATACAACTCATATTCCTGTAGCTCCAATGTCTAGTGATACAAATAATAATTTAATTGAATCATTTAATAAAACATTTAAAGCCTGGTATAAAACCAAGAAAGGATTCAACTCTTTTCAAAAAGCTAATAACCTTATATATTTATTTATCTTTCACTATAACTTTATTAGACCACATGGATCATTAAATAACTGTACTCCAGCAGAAGTTGCCGGCTTCGCCAGCGATAGCTTTGCTAAAAACTCTTGGTTTTCAGCATCTTAATTAAATTTAATACCTTTATTTAACCTGCAAAAATCAATTTTATTGCTGGTTTATTTTCCATACAATAAAATATTCAAACTTATATAATTTTCAAAGAGCGAGCAATTCTATGAAAAATCAAGCTATTTTTTCATATCAACTTAACAGATTCTAGTACCTTATAAATTTATTCTTTTTCTCTTCATCCCAGTAACATTTGTTAATTGCTTTGCAAGAAAAACAATTTCTAGATAGCTTGTCACTTTCATAAATTATTTTTGCAAGGTCAAGTTCGCCACCCTCTCTATGATTTTCAATACAATCTAAAATAAGCTTAATTTCTAAACTAGAAAAGTTACTTTTTAAAAGCAATTCTCTAGCTATTATTACGCTTCCTTTATGGTGTGGTATATTTTTTTCATATTCTAAAACTCTACCTATATCATGTAAAAATGCAATAGTATAAACTATTTCTTTATCATAAGGTAACCTATTTTCTAAAACTCTTATATAAGCAATTCTTGCTAAATCAGTAAAATGATTAAAATCATGCCTACAAAACTCTCTATCTTTTTCATAAAACTCTATTTTCTTTATGTATTCTTTATATTCAACACTATTTAATATATCATTTAATCTATTCAAAAAAGCTTTCACCTCTATTTTATTAAAGAAAGAACCTCTTTTCTTAATTCATAATCTTCTTTAAATCTGCCTCTATAAGTTGTAGTTACAGTCTTAGTTCCAGGCTTTCTAACTCCTCTCATAGTCATACACATATGCTCAGCTTCTATAACTACCATTACACCTTCTGCTCCTAAATACTCCATTAAAGCATCTGCCACTTCTGACGTTAACTTTTCTTGAAGTTGTGGCTTTTTAGCATAAACCTCAACACATCTTGCTAATTTAGACAATCCTGCAACTCTTTCATTTGGTATATATGCTATATGAGCCTTCCCATAAAAAGGTACTAAATGGTGTTCACACATAGAAAAGAAAGTTATATCTTTTTCTATAACCAAATCATTATTTTCTACTTTAAATGTCTTTGATAATGCATCTTCTGCCGTTTGTCCAATACCTGAAAAAATTTCTTCATACATTCTTGCTATTCTATCAGGTGTTTCTATTAACCCTTCTCTGTTTACATCTTCTCCAATTGCCTCTAGTATTAACTTTACCCCAGTTTTAATTTTCTCTTTATCTATCATTATGCCCCTCCTAGTTTTTCTATATCCACTAGATATTTTCTATTTATGCTATCAGTAAATTTATGTTCTCTAAATATTTTATCTTCAATACTAATAACTTTCATTATACCTAATAAGCTATTAGTTATAAATACCTCATCTGAATTTATTAAATCATTTAATGTTAACTTCACTTCTTCACAATTAGTATTTTTTAAAATATATTCTCTTATAATTCCATTTAAAAGTCCAGATTCTATTTTAGGTGTATATAATTTATTATCTTTAACAAGAAATATATTTGATGTACTTCCTTCAGTTAAATATCCTTTTTCGTTTAAAAATATAACCTCATTATATCCTTCTTTTTTAGCTTTTTTATTTTCTAATAAATTATCCATATAACTTATAGACTTTATATAAACTAAAGGAGAAGTTGAATTTCTAATAACCTTTGAAATCTTTAATTTAAAACCATTTTTATAATCTTCCTTTGAATAAGGTATATCCCTTTCTGTTAAAATTATATTTTTAGGAGAAACTAAAACCTTCAATACTTTATTTCTTAAATGTAATTTCTCTATTTCTTTATCTAAAAAATCTTCTTTAATCTTATCTCCTAACTCTAATAGCTCTATTCCTCTATTTAACCTACATATATGTTCCTTTAAAAATATTGGTTTTTCCTTAATTAAAATTGTTTCAAATACACCTCTTCCAAAGAAAATTCCTTCATCTAAAATAATTTTCTCATCATTATATATAATATTTCTCATTATAATACCCTCATTAACGCTTTAGCCTTATCTAAAGTTTCATTATACTCATCTTCTTCTATAGAATCATAAGTTATTCCTCCGCCAACACCAAAATAAGCTTTGTTTTCTTTTTTAACAATAGTCCTTATTACTATATTAAAATCTGAATTTCCTCTTAAATCAAAATAGCCAATAGAGCCTGTATAAAGATTTCTTTTTACCCCTTCTAGCTCTTCAATTATTTCCATAGCTCTTATTTTAGGTGTCCCTGTTATTGATCCCCCAGGGAAGCATTCTCTAATGCATTCAACTGCTGATACTTCTTCCTTTAATTCACCTTCTACTGTTGAAACTAAATGAAATACTGTTGCATATTCTTCTAATTTAAACAATTCAGTAACTTTTACTGAATGATTTTTACAAACTTTGCTTAAATCATTTCTCTCTAAATCTACAACCATTAAAAGTTCTGCTTTATCTTTTTCACTATTTAATAATTCTTGACTATTTTTATAATCTTCTTCTTTAGTATTTCCCCTAGGTCTAGTACCTTTTATAGGCCTAGTATGAACCTTTCTATCTTTAACTTGAATAAATCTTTCTGGAGATGAACTAATAACTTGAAAATCATCATAATTCATAAATGCAGAAAACGGAGCCTTATTTATACTTCTTAACCTCTTATAAATTTTAAAGGCATCATCGTTACAATCACAAAAAAACCTTTGTGTCATATTAGCAATATATACATCTCCACTAATTATATAATCCTTAAGTTTTGATATAGCATTTTTATATTCTTTCTTTGTAAAATTAGAGTTAAAATTCTTATTTTTTCCCTCTATATCCTCTTCGTTTAATCTAACTCCTAATTTTATTTTACATTCTATTTCATCTAAGGATTTTTCACTATTTTTAACTACTCCTAAAGATGTTATATACTTCTTATTATTTATTAAATCAAAAATTATTAAATTATCATAAAAGGAAAACCTCATATCAGGAATTATAAAATCTTCCTTTGATGTATTAGGTAAATCTTCTAGTATTCTACATGTATCATAAGAAATATATCCTATACAACCCGATAAAAAAGGTATTTCATCATACTTATCCTCAACTATTCTATACTTACTTATTAGACTTTCTAGTATATTAAAAGGATTCCCTGTAATCTCCTTATCATTTATAAAAGCTTTATTTCCTTTTGATTCAAATTTTAAAAATTCATTAATTCCTATAAATGAAAATTTTGATAAAAGTCTATCATCTTTTGATGAATCTAATAGTATACTATTTTTCTTATCTTTAAATATATTATAAACCTCTAAAGGATTTAATGATGTTACTATTTCACGTATATTTAAATCCAATTAAAAACTCTCCCCTTTAAACTCTCTTGTAATATTTAAAAAATTATTTAAAAGATTATGTCCTTCCTCTGTCATTTCAGCTTCAGGATGGAACTGTACTCCAAATATAGGATAATTTTTATGATTTACTCCCATAATTATCCCATCATCTGTTTCACAGCTTACTTCTAACTCATTAGGTAAAGTATTTTTATCTAATATTAACGAATGATATCGTGTAACTCTAAGTGGATTTTTAATCCCTTTAAAAATCCCACTATTACTGTGTGTCACCATGCTCATTTTCCCATGAACAGGTTCTTTTCCTTTTATTATATCTCCTCCAAAATAATCACCTATACATTGATGCCCAAGACATATTCCAAGTATAGGAATTTTACCTTTAAAATAATCTATTATTTCTAAGCTTCTTCCTGCTTCTTTAGGGGATTTAGGTCCAGGTGATATTATAATTCCATTAACTTTTAATTTCTCTATTTCTTCAATTGTTATTTTGTTGTTTCTATAAATTATTACTTCTTCTCCTAATTCTTCTATGTACCTTACAAGGTTAAATACAAAGGAGTCATAATTATCAAGCATTAATAACATAGGTTTCCTCCTTAATATATAATGATTTTAAATACTTACAATATTATGTTAAAATAAATTTATTGAATAAATTATATCATAACAAATTAAAATTTAAAGTTCATATATATAATTAACAAAATAAATATAATGTTGAAGGGAGATTTTCTAATGATAAAATATGACCTACATACCCATTCAACATCTTCAGATGGAAGATATTCACCTAGAGATGTTGTTAAATTAGCCAAAGAAAATGGAGTCGAATATTTGGCATTAACTGATCACGATACACTCTCTGGTATAAATGATGCCCTTTTAGAAGCTAAAAAACTTAATATTAACTTTATTCCTGGAATAGAATTATCTACTGAATTTAATCATGAGTCTATACATGTTTTAGGATTTTTTAAAGGTGACGATTATAAAAATCCAGAACTTAAAGGCTTTCTAGAATCTTTAAAAGAAAAAAGGATAAAAAGAGCTTATGAAATAGTAGAGAGATTAAAAAAATATAATAATATAGAAATAGATATTAATAATGTCTTAAAAAACGGAAAAGACACAATTGCAAGGCCCCATATTGCCAAAGCAATAATAGAAGCTGGCTATCCTCATGATCATGAATATATATTTAAAAATATTTTAGGTGATAACTGCCCTGCATATGTTCCATCTGCAAAAATCACTACAGAAGAAGGGATTAAACTATTAAAAAAATATAATGCTTTAGTGTTTTTAGCTCACCCTGTATTAGTAAAACATACACCTATAAAGGAATTACTTAAATTAGGTTTTGATGGCTTAGAAGCAATATATTTTAGAAATAAATCTAAAAAAACTAAAGAATTTTTACATCTTGCAGAAGAATTAAATTTATTAGTTTCTTGCGGCTCTGACTGTCATGGTATACCAAATGACTGTAGCCATGGAACTGTTGGAGAAATTCCTTTCCCTGATGATATTGATGTTGATAAATACATGAATTGGTTAAAATAAAGAAATGAGGATTTTACTCCTCATTTTTTTATTTAATAAAATTTATTTTCGAATTTTTTCTTCTTTATTTCCATCTATAGCTTTTGGTTCTGGTTCTTTTATAACACCATCATCTTTAAACCATTTATTACAAGTTGTTGGATTATTAACTATACCTAAAGCAACTAAAATAGATAAAATAGCATTAGTAGCAGTTTGATATTCAGGTGCTACAACCTTAACTCCAAAAGCATTTAATATTAGTGGTATTAAAGATATTATAGATACCCATAACCCATAGTTTTTAAATCTTGACCAGTCGAAATTTTTCATAATAAAAAATCCCCCTTTTTCTTATGGTTATATAATATAATACTCTCATTAAATACCATCTGTGAAAATTAGGAGATTTTTATTTTTCTATTTAGCTTCTAAAAAAGCTTTATATCCATTTTTAGTTTCAAATATATCTACTTTACTTGATACTTCCCAAGGAGCGTGCATATTTTGTAGAGCAACTCCACAATCTATAACTTCCATATTATACTCAGCTAATATATAAGCTATAGTTCCGCCACCACCTTGATCAACTTTTCCAAGTTCTGCTGTTTGGAATGATACGTTGTTACTATCCATAACATTTCTAAGCCATGCCATAAATTCTGCATTTGCATCATTACATCCACTTTTACCTCTTGCTCCTGTGTATTTACTAAATACTAATCCCCTTCCGAAATAAGAAGAATTTTTCTTTTCTAAAACTGAAGGATAATTAGGATCATATGCAGCTGTTACATCTGCTGAAAGCATTTTTGAATTTGCAAGTGCTCTTCTAAGCTTAAGTTCTGAATAATCTCCAGTTCTATCCATTACTTCTGCAACAACATTTTCAAAGAATTTTGAATGCATACCAGTAGCTCCATTGCTTCCAACTTCTTCTTTATCAACTAATAAAACTACTGATGTATAATCTACATCATCAACTTCTAATAAAGCCATTAATGAAGTATAAGCACAAATTCTATCATCTTGACCATATGCCATAACCATACTTCTGTCTAAACCAAATTCTCTAGCTTTCCCTGCTGGTACTACTTCTAGTTCGGCTGATAGAAAGTCTTCTTCTTCAAAATCATATTTTTCTTTAAGAAGCTTTAAAATATTTGCTTTAACAGCATCTTTTTTTTCACCCTCTAATGGCATATTACCTACTAATATATTTAAATCTTCACCTTCTATAACATTAGACCCCTTCTTTTGAAGTTGATCTCCTGCAAGATGTATAAGAAGATCTGAAACTCCTATTACTGGATCTTTATCGTCTTCACCTATAACAACATCTATTTTAGTTCCATCTTTTTTAACTACTACTCCATGTATTGCAAGTGGAAGTGTAACCCACTGATATTTTTTAACACCACCATAATAATGAGTATCCATCATAGCAAGTTCTCCATCCTCATATAATGGATTTTGTTTTAAATCTAATCTTGGAGAATCAACATGTGCTCCTAAAATTCTCATTCCCTTTTCAATAGGCTCTTTTCCAATAAGAAATAATGCTAACATTTTGTCTTTATTATTTATAAAAACCTTATCACCAGCTTTTAAATCTTCTCCATTTTCTATTATTTCTTCTAGATCTCTATAACCCATAGCTTGAACCATATCTATAGCTGTAAGAACACATTCTCTTTCTGTTTTACATACAGACATATAGTCTATATATCCATTACAAAAATGAAAAATTTCTTCTTTATCTTTATTATTGTACTTTAACCAAGCACTTTTACTTTTTAGCTTTTCACTCATTTTTAAATCCTCCTATTCTAATCTAAATATATTTTTTATTCTAAAACTTTATCCATTCTACTTTCAATAATATCTACTGGAGTAACATCAGACATACGATAATATCTATAATTTACTGCAGCTGCCTCTATAATAACAGCTATATTTCTCCCAGGTCTAACAGGTATTCTTAACCTTCTAACCTTAACTCCTAATATATCTTGATGCTCATTATTTAAACCAAGTCTATCATAGTCTCCATCATCTTTCCAATGTTCAAAATGCATAACTAGCTTTATATCTTTTTGTTGAAGAACAGAACTTACACCATATAAAGCAGAAATATCTATTATCCCTATTCCTCTAACTTCTAACATTCCTATTGTTATTCTAGGGGATGTACCTATAAGCTCCCCATCTATTTCTTTTATATCTACTGCATCATCTGTTACTAATCTATGACCTCTTTTAATAAGTTCTAATGCAGTTTCACTTTTGCCTATACCACTTTCACCTGTAATAAGTATCCCTATTCCATATACGTCAACCAAAACTCCATGTAATCTAGTTTCTGGTGCTAGTTTATCTGCTAAATATATAGTAAGTTTACTCATAAATTTAGTTGTTACCAAATTACTTCTAAGTAACCATATCTTATTTTTTTTCGCTGCTCTAAGTAATTCCTTGTGTGGTTCAAGGTCTCTTGTTATTATTAGACACTTTATGTTAAAGCTAAAATATTTTTCTACCCTTTTTCTTCTAAGCTCTACTGCCATGTCATCTAAAAAACTCCATTCTGCTTTACCAATCACTTGAATTCTTTCTGAAGCAAAATAGTTATAAAAACCAGCTAATTGTAAACCTGGTCTATTAATATCACTTACAGATATCATTGTATCCGGTTGACCTTCTACTAAAACCTCTAAATCAAAATCATTTATTAACTTCTCAACTGAAACTGCCACTACTCATCACCCTTTTAACTTTTTCTACTCGTTGGATTTTTAGGTTCAATCCCTTCTAACTGAACTTTAAAATTACTTTTAACTCTATCAATATATACTCTTCTTAATTTTTGTTGTTCTTCTTTTTCCTCTTCATTTAAACCTTCTTCTTTACTCTTTTTATAAAGCTCATTTATTCTCTTTATTATATCATCTATTTTCATATCATTGTAATCCATATCATTTACTTCCTTTCCTTTTGTATGTAATTGTACCTTTATTACATTTTACATTCAAATTAATTTAATATCAACTCTATAAAAAATTCGACATATACCATAAATTATCTATTTTCCTTTATTCTAAAGTCTTTGTGGCATTCCCAGAAATTAATTATCTTTTTTCTACATTTTTTACTATAAATAACTAGTATTTTTTTTACTTTTATGTAACTATTTGTCTTATGCTTTGTATTTACATTTTTATCATATTTGGTATAATAATGATATAAACACATAAAATTTGTAAATTAATAGAGGTGATGATATGTTTAAAATTTCATATAATAACAAAATAACTTACAGAAAACTTTTGTTAAACTTTCTTCTAAAATATTTATCCCCAACCAATCCTATAATTATTTATGTTTCTCAAAATTTAGATAAATTAATAGTAGATTCACAAAAAACTATATATGAAAATCACATAAAAAATACTCTTTTTAGAAAGGCCTATAAAAAGGCAGCCTAAAAAGAGTATTTATCTCTCTTTTGGAGTTTTATCTCCACTTTGTTTTTATAAATTTTTTAATTAAAACATTTATATTCTTTAAAATATTTGAACAGCAAAAAACACCCCTTTAAAGAGGTGTTGAATGCATATATTGTTCCCAACATGCCGTTCACTTAAATATTCATACCTGCAGCTCGCAGGTGGGTTTCACTCACTTAGATTCTGTTATCTCCTGCCACTAAAAAGTGAATTTCTGAAGTCCGACATCATCATAAGGTGTTGCAAATCCCGTACATATAATGTAGGTTGAATATTATAAGCTTTACGCACATCTCAGGATTATTATGATTTTATTATACCACATTTTTATAGTAGTTCAATATAAATTTTATATATATCCTTCTATATCTGCTAAATGAAATCCTTTACCACTTCTTCTATTGTAATATCATCTAATCCATTTGTAAACAACGCCATAAATTGGACATAATTCGAATTATTTGAATCCATTTGGAATGCCATTATTTCTCCTGAAACATCTAACTCATCCACTATTTCTTCTATTATTGAAAGTACTTCATCATTAGCAAAATCATATAAATACGGAATAAAATATTCCTTTATCCATTCTATACTTTCAAATTCGTAATCACTTTCTTCATTAGCATAAGCTTTTGCAGCATTTAAAACATCTTCGTCAAAATCAAAATAAAATTTAACTAGTAATAAATCTTCCTCGCTTCTTAGTTCTTCTATTTCTGATAAATTATTTTCATCTAGAATATTTAATATTTCAGTAATATTCATTTCCATTCCTCCTTAATTTAATATAACAATTTTTTATATTCTTTTTTTACTGCCAAAAATTCCTTATCATCTTCTACAAGATTTAATTCTTGTTTACCATCTTTTTCATCAACTCTAAATACATACACATCTTCTGAATTTGAGTCTTCTAATGATGCTAATAATAAATATTCTTTTTCCTTTATATATATTCTAGCAACTCCTTCAAACTCTACTTTGTTCCCTTCTTCGTCTAAAAAAGTCATTACTTCTCTTTCATCTTCTTTTATATTTACACTATTTTTTTCCATAAGTACTCTCCTCTTTTATTATCATTGTAATTATACTTTATTCTTTTGCATTTTCAAATATTTTTATATATAAAAAAATATATTATCATTTTATTTGATAATATATTTATATAACTTTATATGCATAATTGTCCATTTATTATTTATGTTTATTCTTTTTTATTTCTTTTAAATTATCTAAATGCACTTCTTTCTGAATATTTCCTTTCCTAAAAATTAAAATTTCTGATATATTCTCAATAAACTGCCAATTATTATCTGCCATGTATTTTTTAAAAACATCTGTTGCATCATCTTTTTCACCTATTGCAACATAATATTTGTCTATATAAGGGATCTTTAGTACATCTAAATCCGTGTACATCAATCTTCCCATATTATATCCATGTAACCCTAAAGATCCTAAAAACAAAATTCCTAAAATAGTAACAATATATTTTAGAGTCTTCTTAATATTACTCATTATCTCACCCTATACTTTACAATTTATTTTACTTTTCACAACTTTATGTATTATAACATAATTTATTAATTTTTGTAAAACAATTACAATATATATAGTTATCATTATCAATTGATAATTAAAGTTACTCATCTTTTTTATCACAAATACTTTATATTCTAAGTATTATGATAATATAATTTTCACTAATTCTATTTATTAACTAAAAATCAATTGATAATAAAAAAAGGAGGCACTCAAATTTATGAATAACAGATTAAATATAGGTATCAAAGTGAGTAAAACTACAATAATTGGAAATATACTTCTATCTATAATAAAAATATTAATTGGATTTTTTTCTAAAAGTAACGCTATGGTGGCAGATGGAATTCACTCCTTCTCCGACGTAATTAGCACCATTGGGGTTATAATAGGCTTAAAACTTTCAAACAAACCTGCTGATAAGGAACATCCTTACGGTCATGAACGTATAGAAAGTTTAGTTTCTTTACTTCTATCAATAATGTTATTTTTAGTTGCCCTTGGAATTGGTATGTCTGGTGCCAGTGACATACTAAATAAAACATTCACTATACCTAGCATGCTGGCAATATTTGCTGCATTATTATCAATATTAGCTAAAGAATGGATGTATTTTTATACTATGAAATATGCTAAATTAATTGACAGCGCTTCATTAAAAGCAGATGCATGGCATCATAGGTCTGACTCCTTATCATCATTAGGAGCTTTAATAGGTATTATTGGAGCACGAATTGGATTTCCTATATTAGATCCTTTAGCATCTCTAATAATATGTATATTAATTTTAAAAGTTTCTTATGAAATAGCAAAACAAAGCATTTCTCAACTAGTTGATGAATCAGCAAAGGATGATACTATTACTGAAATAATATCTAAAATAAATTCCATCGATGATGTTAGAAAAATAGATAGTGTTAAAACTCGACTTCATTCTACCAAGATTTACGTTGATGTTGAAATTTCCGTTGATTCTTTCCTTACAGTTGAAGAAGGTCATGATATAGCTATTAAAGTACACAATTTAATAGAAGAAAATAGAAAAATAAAACATTGTATGGTTCATGTTAATCCTTTCGTTACTCAATAATCATTTCAAGTCATAATTTGTAACTAAAAAAATTAAATTCTCATATTATATTATTATTATAACAATTTTCTGAGGATAAATTTATGTTAGAAACACTTTTATTAGTCCTATCAGTATCTATAGACTCTTTTGTAGCTAGCATAGCATATGGAACAGATAAAATTAAAATCCCAATTTTATCAGCTCTAATTATTGATATTGTCTGTTCTGCAATGCTTGGGGTTTCTCTTTTACTGGGTTCTTTAATAAAAGACTATATTCCTAGTACAGTTGCTATCAGTATTAGCTTTCTTATTTTATTTGGCCTTGGTGTCTATAGATTATTTGAATCCATATTTAAAAACTATATAAAAAATAAATCAAATGCTTTAAAACCATTAACATTCAAAATGTTTGATTTTAATTTTGTACTTCAAGTTTATGCAGATGAAACTAAAGCTGACTTTGATAAGTCAAAAATACTTACTTCTAAAGAAGCTTTTTATCTGGCTTTCGCACTTTCTCTTGATAGTTTAGCCGTAGGATTTGGTAGTAGTTTAATTAGTGTTAATTATCTTCAAGCTATAATCTTCTGCTTAATACTTGGCATGATGGCTATATTAACAGGTGTATATATTGGAAGAAAATTCATTGAAAAAGTTGATATTGATCTCTCTTGGTTATCCGGTGCATTATTAATTTTACTTGCCATAATGAGGGTAATATAAAAAATCTAGTTAAAGCTCTAAATTTATGAGCTTTGACTAGATTTTTTTATTCTATTTATCATAAAATTATATATACTAAAATTTCTTTATGTTAGTATAAGAGTTAATATATAATACAAACTAATTATATATTATTTATTTGGAGGTATTAATTTGAGTAATAAGAATTATAATTATTTAACAAATGAAAAATCACCTTATTTACTTCAACATGCTAATAATCCAGTTAATTGGTATAGTTGGTGTGATGAAGCCTTTAAAAAAGCTAAAGAAGAAAATAAACCGATATTTCTTAGTATAGGTTATAGTACATGTCATTGGTGTCATGTAATGGCTCATGAAAGTTTTGAGGATGATGAAGTAGCTTCAATACTTAACAAAAGCTTTATTTCAATAAAAGTTGATAGAGAAGAACGTCCTGATATAGATAGTATATATATGACGGTATGTCAAAGGTTAACTGGTAGCGGTGGTTGGCCATTAACAATTTTTATGACTCCAGATCAAAAACCTTTTTTTGCTGGAACTTATTTCCCAAAAGAAAATAAATACGGCGCTATAGGGTTTATTAGCCTTCTTCAAACTATATCTAACAAATGGAGTACATCTAAAGATGAAATAATTTCTTCTAGTGATAAAATCATAAACTCATTACAAAATGACTTTGACCCTACAAATAACAATGAGGGTTTATCTAAAAAAGCTCTTAAAGATGGATTTTTACTTTCTAGCCAATTATTTGAACCTAAATATGGTGGCTTTGGTCCTGCTCCAAAATTCCCTACACCTCATAAATTAATGTTTCTTTTAAATTTTGGTATTATAGAAAATATGGTTAATCCTACAGAAATGGTTGAAAAAACATTAATATCAATGTTCAGAGGTGGATTATATGATCATATAGGGTATGGGTTTTCTCGATATTCAACTGATAATAAATGGCTAATTCCTCATTTTGAAAAAATGCTTTATGATAATGCATTGCTTATTATGATTTATTTGGATACTTATATGATTACTAAAAATCCACTTTACAAAAAGGTCGCTATTAATACTTTAGATTTCATACTACGTGATATGACTAATAAAGATGGTGGTTTTTATTCAGCATTAGATGCAGACACTGATGGAGAAGAAGGAAAATTCTACACTTTTACTTATAAAGAAATAATAGAGCTTTTAGGTGAAGAAGATGGTAGTTATTTCTGTGAATATTTTAATGCTACAGAAGAAGGTAATTTCGAAGGTAAAAACATATTAAATCTTTTAGATAACTATAATTATAACAAAGAAGACAAAAAAATAGATATCCTTAGAAAAAAAGTGTTTGATTATAGAAATAAAAGAAATACTCTAAATAAAGACGATAAAGTATTAACATCATGGAATGCTCTAACAATAGCTGCTTTAGCTAAAAGTTATAAGGTTTTAAATGATGAAAACTATTTAAATGCTGCCAATAAAAATTTAACTTTTATAAAATCTAAATTAACTGACAAAGATGGTAGATTATTAGCTAGGTATAGAGATGGCGAATCAAAATACAATGGTTATCTAGATGATTATGCTTATCTTATTTTTGCATTAATTGAATTATACGAAGCAACCCTTAATATATGTTATTTAGAAGATGCCCTTAAATTTACTAAAGATATGGTAAACTTATTTTGGGATAATGAAAACTTTGGATTCTTTCTTTATGGAAAAGACTCAGAAAATCTAATTGCTAATCCAAAAGAAATTTATGATGGCGCTCTTCCTTCTGGAAATTCTGTAGCTTCATATATTTTAGTAAAACTATCTAAAATTACAGGTGATAAAACCTTTATAGAACTAGCAAATAACCAGCTTAATGCCTTTTATTTAACTGTTAAAGAAATGCCTATGGCTTATACCTTTTATTTAACAGCATTACTTTTAGAACTATATGATTCTAAAGAATTAATTTGTGTAGCTAAAGACCTTAATGATGTTAAAGAATTAAAAAACTCATTATCAAATAACTTTATTCCAAACCTTACTGTGGTTTTAAAAACTAATGAAAATAGTGAAAAACTTGAAGAACTTATTCCTTATTTAAAAAACTATGATTTTAAAAATGAAACTATTACTTACTATCTGTGTGAAAATAATAAATGCTCTCCTCCATCTAACATATTACCAATTTAATTTTAAATGGCTGATATAAATTATATCAGCCATTTTTTTAAATTTAATAAACATTTTATAAATTCTTAAATACTATAATATTATATAAAATGTTTATAGGAGTTACTATGAAATATATTTTAAAAACCCCTTTAAGAAAAATCTACAGAAATATTTCTTATAAAACCAATTCTATAATAAGAACTTTTAAGGAAGATCCAAATTACATAGAAACGGCAACTAGATTTATTAATAATAATAATTTCAGTAGTAGCACTTACTATTTTATTTGGGTTGATACTAAAAATTTTAAAACAAATATCTTTGAAGGTTCAAAAAATAATTGGAAACTTGTAAAGAGTTACTTATGTAGTATAGGAAAACCCTCTACACCTACAATCAAAGGGAATTTTGTAGTAGGAATAAAAGGCCTTTATTTTGGAGTAAATCATGGTTATAAATGCTGGTACTACACTCAAATAAATGGAAATTATCTCTTTCATTCTATAATTTATAATTTAGATGGAAGCATAAGAGATGGACGACTAGGGGTTGCCATATCTGATGGATGTGTTAGATTAGCTAAGGAAAATGCAAAATGGATATACGATAATATACCTAGAACTACTGCAATATATATTTCCTGAAAAAAATAGGAAGGTTTAATTAGTAACCTTCCTATTTTCATATTAAAATTATTAAGATTTTAAGTTTAAATTTTCAAATGAATTTGTTAAAACAAACTTACCTTCTCCAACCTTTATAAACTTAACTATAACTTTATCTCCAATTGAACTTAATGCTACTTCTCTTGATGTTTCAGTTGAAACCGAGAAAATATTATCATTTCCTTTTAACTTTATATCGTAAATACTTGTACCATCTTTTACTACTAATCCTATTCTTTCTATTTCTCCCTCCAAAACTTCTTCACTACTAGCACCTTCTAAAGATATATTAGTATTTGTTAAGCCTTCTAAATATTTATTTAATGTAGCTTGAAGTGAATCGCCAACTCCTACTATATTATAATTTTTAACATTAATCATGGCATATTGCTTAACTAAACCATTTGAATCTTTAAGTGTTGTAAAATAAGTAGGTTCATTTTGTATATTTATTAAATATGGAAATGTAGCTTTATATCCAAATTGCTGAACTTTTCCCTCTGCTGATTGCATACTTGCTGTTTCAGTTGCTCCTGCTGTTTTATACATTGTAGTCTTTCCAGTTCTTGTATTTGTTAAAGTAAATCCTACTAATCCTTCATCGTTACCAACTGAAGTTATACCAGTGTAATAATAACAAATATCATTATTAAATATTAAATTCATTCCCTCTGTACTTTTTAGTTTATCTTTATCACTAAAGTTTAATACTCCATGTACCAATTCACCCCATTTATCTATATATTTTTTAATATATCTATTTGGTTGAATTCTATCTACCCATTTTGGTGTATTTTCTATATCATATATTTGTGATTCACCTGTTTGTGCATCTATAATTAAGGTTCCTATTGCCTTTGCTTCTGTCATTCCAATGGCATTATCATATCTAGTTACAACCCAATAAGGTCTTTCATTATCATCTAGCTCAAAAGTATAATCAGTATGTCCAACCTTTATATCTCTTAAATATGCAGCTCTATTTAAATCACTAAAAAGATATGATGATTCTAGATATTTTATTTTTAAAGTCTTTCCATCATGTTCAGTAATTAATTGCACATCACTTTGATTTGTTGCGCTAACCTTTATGTATCCAGGAGTTCCTTCTCTATTAGTAAACCATTTAAATAATGATGAATGTTCTAATGGTGCCACATAATATAGTTGCCCATGAACATTTTGTAAATCTAAATTACCTATTGTAACTTGACTACCTAAACTAGGTATTTCACCTAATTTTTTATCTGCTAATTTATAAGCAAGCTCTTTATCAATAGTAGGTAATTGCTTTAAATCTATGTGTTGTATTTGACTTGTAAAATCTACTTCTTCTACATTTCCTAATAAATTCCTATGGCTCTTATAACTAATTAAAGGGCTAAAGAAAATTACTGCTATAAAATATATTACTGCTAAGCCTATAGCCGTTTTAAGATAATTCTTATTAAATGTTATAAATGAATACACTACACTTACTAAAATAAATACTGCTACTATATAAAATATATTTAAACTTATGTCAAAAATTAATTTACTATTAAAAGCTAATATAATTCCCCCAATAAAATAGCCTAAAAATAGCCATCCTAAAAATTTATAAATTGAACTTTTTTGTGGTTTGAATTCACGTATATTATCCATTTAATTCCTCCAAATTATTTATTTTATATAAGTAAATTATATCATGTATATTAATAATATTCTTTTATATTTTTGTAAATGCAATCAAAATATAAAAAGTACAGTTTTACTCAATTAATTTTAAGCTTAAACTGTACTAACTTAATAAATTACTACTAATTCTTTTCATCATCATTCTGTAATCTTTTTTCATGCTTATTTATTTTTTTATATGATTCTAAATATGGCATTACATCAATGATAGCCATAATTACGCCAACAGCTATTATTAATAATATTTGTACTAATTTCATATTACCATTCTTCCTTTAAGGAATATTCTAATATATAATATGACCTTAAGAATAAAATAGTTATCAAATAACTTTTATAAAATAAAAAAAGTTATATTAATTAATATAACTTTTTTTATTCTATAAATCCTCTTGGGGGATCTGAAGATTGTGTGCAGTGATATCTTTCCCCCTAATATAACATCCGTGACATGTTATATTTCTATAATAATTCTTTTTTTTCATTTTGTCAAATTATGTATTGGATATTTTTATATTTTTATTATTTTTATTATTTAATCAATATCTAATATTAAAAAATAAAGAATATTTTGTTAAATATTTAATTTATTTACTATTATTTAAGATAATTTTAAATTAAAAAGAAGTTTCTATAAAAAGAAACTTCTTTTTATTAAATTTATTTTCCCCATTGATTATTTGTTGCAGTCTTTTTTTCTTTTCCGCAACAATGGTCTCCACAAACATGATCTACTTCATGATTATGCTTTTTATTATTTTTATTATTGTGTCCACAGCAACATTCTTTACTCATTAGTATCACTTCCTTTTTATTTGATACTAATATTATCTGTAATTATTAAATAATAATTCTATATAAAGAATTGATATATTGAAATATACTTCCAAACTAATTTCTCATAACTATGTATATTACATAACCTATATACATGGTGACTAAAATTATACCTTCAAATTTGCTTAATTTAGTTTCCTTATCTTTTCCATAAAACATGAATATACCTAATATAATACTTATAATAATTAAAAATATCATATCTATACTTAAATTAATTGCTACTGGAATAGGATTAATTATAGCTGACATACCTAGTATTAATAATATATTAAATATATTAGAACCAAGTACATTTCCTATAGCTATATCATTTTCACCTTTAATAGCTGCTACCATAGAGGTTACTAATTCTGGAAGTGATGTTCCAACTGCAACTATAGTTAATCCTACTAATTTCTCGCTCATCCCAAAAGAGTATGCTATATTAGTAGCAGCATCTACTACTAATTTACCACCTATTATAACTCCAGCTACTCCAATAATTACTTTTAATATGCATGAAATTACATTTATATTTTTTCCTTCTTCTTTATCCTCATTATTTTTATTTGTTCTTTTAGCTGAAATAATAAGATAAATTATATATGCTATACATACTATTAAAAATATAATTCCATCAAGTCTTGTTATTATAGCTTCTCCACTAAATAAAGTAGGAGCAAAGGTTAAAATTAGTAATAATATAGATATCAAAACATTAATTATGTAGTCTTTTATTATTGTTGTTTTCTTTATTAATATAGGCATTATTATTGCCGTTACTCCAAGAACCATTAAAGTATTAAAAATATTAGACCCTAAAACATTACCTATTGTTATTCCATTATTTCCTTGTATAGATGAAATTAGACTAATTGCTAATTCTGGAGCACTAGTTCCTAAGGAAACTATAGTTAGTCCAACTATAACTGCTGGTATTCCTAACTTCTTAGCTATTGTAGCTGCACCATCTACAAAAATATCAGCTCCTTTAATTAACAAAACAAACCCAATTATCAATATAATGTAATTCATCATTTTCTCCTTTATATTCTATAATTAATTATTACAAAACTATATTATATCATTTTTGTTACATAAATACATAAATTTATTTAACTTTTTTATTTTATCCTAAATATAAAAACTAATACTAATTTTAAAGCAAAAAAAAACTTAAAATGGCTTAAAAGAGATTTCTTGAAACTTTTAAACCATTTT
Organism: Clostridium septicum; assembly: GCF_003606265.1. Lineage (NCBI taxonomy): Bacteria > Bacillati > Bacillota > Clostridia > Eubacteriales > Clostridiaceae > Clostridium > Clostridium septicum. The sequence goes on along the minus strand of NZ_CP023671.1, from coordinate 2,921,488 downwards.
AAGTTTTTATATTTTAACTTTCTACATTAGTTCTATAAAACTATTTACTGCTTCTTCCGCCTTTTTATATTCTTCTTTAGATGGTACAAAACAGAATGATAAACCTGGATCCACTGTCTTAAGCTTTAATTCTTTTAGTCTTGAAGTAAGCATTTTTACGCCTTCTCCACTCCATCCATATGAACCAAATGCTAATGCTGCCTTTCCTCTATTTACAACTGGACTAACCACTGAAAGTAAATCCCAAGAAGGCTTAACAGCATCTTGATTTATAGTTGGAGATCCCACCATAAATCCCTTTGCTCTTTCTATTTTAGCCGCACATTCTTCTAAAGGAATTGATGTTATTTCAGTTACATCTGCTTTGAATCCTTTTTCTTCTAACTTTTCTTTCATAAAATTAGCCATTGCTTCTGTATTTCCATAAGCTGATATATAAAATATTTCTACTTTTTTATTATCTACTGGAACTTCTTTAGCCCATTCTCTATATAAATTTAAAATTTTATCTATGTTGCTTATATGAACTGGACCATGACTTGGAGCTATGATTTCTATTTCTAAATCTTTTATTTTATCTAACCCCATATTTACAAATCTTTTAAATGGTCCCATTATACAATCAAAATAATACTTCATTTCTTCAAAATAATCATCACCAAAGCTATCACACATTTTGGCAATAGGACTATAATGACATCCTGTAAAATCACATGTAAAAATAAACTTTTCATCTTCTATATAAGTAAACATTGTGTCTGGCCAATGAAGATTTGGAGCCATTATAAATTTAAGTGTAGTTTTTCCCAATACTAAATCTTCTTTAGCTTCTATTGCATTAAATTCTATATTTAAAATATTTTTAAGATAATTTAATGCAGCCTTTGACGCTACAACTTTAATTTCTGGATAATCTTCTATTAATTTAATTAAAGAACCACTATGGTCTAATTCAGTATGGTGAACTATTACGTAATCTACCTTTTTATCACCTATAACTTCAGTTAAATTTTTTTTAAATTCATCATAATATCCATTTTTCACAGTATCTACAACTGCTATTTTTTCATCATTTATTAAATACGAATTATACGTAGTTCCTTTTTTAGTTTCCATAATTATATCAAATATTTTTAAATTTGGATCTTTTACCCCTACCCAATATATATTGTTTTTTAACAACTCTGCTGACATCTAAAATACCTCCCAAATAAGCTTAGTGCAATTTATACAACTTTAATATAACTTAATATTTATTATACATACTTCCAATTCATAATTTTAACATATTAATTTATTTATAACAAAATCACAATAAGCTATTTACAGTATTTATTCCTATATTTCTCTATTTTCCTCTAAATTAACAATTATTATTCAATGATTGTTATTATTTTATCATATTTGTTTTTTCACTAATTTCTATGATATATTCACTATGCAAAGCTCTAGTTAAAGAAACATACAATAATCTTTGATCTAAAAGTCTATTTGAGTACTTCCCTTTGCTTGGATCATATATTATTGTAGCATCAAACTCTAATCCTTTAGTTAAATAAGCTGGTATAATTGATATATCCCCAGGTGATTTTTTTTCCGTACCCTTTACTAATGAAATTTTTTCTTTAATTTTCTTTTTAAGCATTTTTTCTAATGCTTTACCCTCTTCTAAACTTTTAGTTATGATAGCAATGCTACTTTTTCCTTCATCTTTAATTTCACTTATTATTCTATTTATATTATCTACAATTTCACAATTTTCATTGCATTTTATAATACTTGGCTCTTTTCCATGTCTAAGTACTGGTTTTGCAGACTTTAATCCAAGTTTTTGCGCCTCTAAAGCTCCGTTTGCAAACTCAATTATTTCAACTGTTGATCTATAACTTTGAGTTAATTGAATATAAGTTGCCTTTCCATTAAAAACACCATTAGTTATGTCTTCCCATGTTTTAACACCTTTATAATAGTAAATACCTTGAGCTAAATCCCCCACTAAAGTTAATGAATTTCCTTTTGATAATTTATTAATTAAATATATTTGAAATGGATTATAATCTTGAGCTTCATCTACAACTATATGCTTAAATTTTTCCTTTTCAGTAACTCCTTCTAAAAGCAAATTAATATGTAGAAGAGGTGCTAAATCATCTTCATCAATAATTCCGTTTTCAGCATGTTCTAATACCTCTTCTTTCATAAATTCAAATACTTCATCAGGAACTTTTCCTAGTGTTGCTATTTCAAAAAGCTCTTTATCTCTAAATAAATTTAAATAAATATCCTTTGAGGTTATTCCTCTCCACTCTTTAAAATAATCATTCATCTCGCTTTTTGTATTTGATTTTATATAGTTTTTAATTTCATCTCTTTCTCCATAAACTTTTATAAGTTTACTTCTTCTTTCTTCACAATCTGGCATTTCTTTTTTTATTCTTTTTATTTCAGCTTCCCACTCAATATCAATTTGAATACAAAGATTTTCTATTTTTTCTTTTAATTTTAATCCTAAATACCTTTTTATTTCATCTTTTCTTTTATTTATAGGAAAAGTTTTTAAATCTTTTAAATATAACCTTATAATTTCCCTTCTAGTAAAAATAACGTATCCTTTTACTACTACATCTTGAATATCTACAGAATCACTTTCTAATAAAGATATATATCTATCTATTGCACTTTTAAAATCCAAGGTGCCTTTTATTTCAGATGACTTTGTAATTAACTCACACCTTTTCTCATCTGTAGTTTCTATTATTTCTTTTATTTTTTCATCTTTATTTTTTATTTTTCCCTTTAGCTTAAGTCTTTTACAAACTAACTCTTGAAAAGTAGTTTGCTTTACTTGATCTACTCCAAGGTTTGGTAGTATTTCTGATATATAATCCAAAAACAACTTATTAGGTGCTAATACTAATATATCTTTACCTTCAATTGTATCTGCATATCTATATAATAAATAAGCTAATCTATGAAGGGCTATTGTTGTCTTCCCTGATCCTGCTGATCCTTGAACTATTATTGGAAGATTTTTAGGCCACCTTATAATATCATTTTGTTCTTTTTGTATGGTAGCCACTACTTCCTTTAATTTCTTACCTCTACTTTCTTCAAGGTTTATTTTTAAAAATTCATCGACTAAATCCCTTCCTTCTGCTTGATTTATTATTATTTCATTTATTCCTTCATCGAATATTTCTTTTATTTCGTTATCCTTAAATAAAAACTTTCTTTTTAAAGATAAATTTCCCTCTATTATTCCTGAAGGGGCTTTATAATACGCATCCCCCCCTGTTCCACTATAGTAAAGATCTGAAACTGGTGCCCTCCAATCAACTACAACTTCTTCTCCATCTAATGTTGAGCTAATCCCCTGTTTTCCTATATATATACTTTCCTCTTCTCCTCTTAATTCCCTAAAGTCAACACGTCCAAAATACGGAGTATTAAGAGCCTCCTCATAATTTTCTATATCTTTTTTTAAAACCGCATATATTTTTTCTGTAGTTTCCTTCTCTTCGCTATATGAACCTTTAGCTTCCTTAGTTAATGCCTTAAGCTTTGCCCCTATATTGCTTTGATTTTTTCTTTTCTCTTCTAACTCATGATCTATTTTTTTCCTTTTATCTTCAAGTATTTTCTTTTCTATTTCTAAATTTTCATTCATTATTACTACCTCATAAAACTAGATTAATGTTTTAATTATAGGATAATGAAAAATTAAATTCAACGTTCTAAAGGTTTTACCCTAAAACTTTTACTATTTAATTTTGTATATTCAAGCTTTGGCTCATAAACATATAATTCTCTTATAAATCCACATATGGATATTAACATGATTATTCCAAAAGGTAGTGCTGCTATTATTGATGCATTTTGAATCATTTCTAATCCTCCTGCAAATAAAAGTATAATTGTTAATAATGATAATGTTGCTCCTAAAATTATCTTCCTAATATTTTTAACTTTAGTATCTCCATTACATGTTATCATTCCTAAAACATAAGTGGCTGAGTCTGCACTTGTTACAAAGAAAGTTATCAATAAAGCTATTGCAATTAATGACATTAAATTACCTAGCGGATATTGCTGGAATATCATAAACATAGATGTTTCCACTTTTTGTATTGCAACATTACCTATTTCAATTGGTGCGTTTACTCCTAAATTACCAAATACAGCCATCCAAGCCATGCAAAATCCTGCTGGAATAAATAAAACTCCAAGTATGAATTCCCTAATAGTTCTTCCTTTTGAAACTCTAGCTATAAATATAGCAACAGAAGGTGCCCAAGCAATCCACCATCCCCAATAAAAAATTGTCCATTTTTCATACCAAGGTCCACTTATAAAAATATTATTATTAGTTGTTAATAAATCAACTCCATAACCTTGTAAACCTAAACTTATATTTTTTAAAAGTTCGCCTTTAGGTCCAACTATAATTGCCATTGTAAATAATAGAAATGCTAAAGCTATATTTGCATTAGATAATATTTTTATCCCTTTTTTAACGCCTGTACAAGCTGATATTAAAAACAATAAAGTTATTACTGTTATTATTACTATCTTTACAATATTTGTTTCTGGTACTCCCAATAAATAATTTAAACCACTTGTTACTTGTAATGTTCCCATTCCAAGTGAAGTAATTATCCCTGCCATTGTTGCAAATACAGTAAATATATCAACAATTTTCCCTAAAGTTCCTTTTGCTTTCTCTTCTCCTACTAAAGGTATTAATAAACTACTAATTAATAAAGGTTTCTTTCTTCTATAATGTATATAAGCAAGTGCTAAAGCTAATACAGCATAACAAGCCCAAGCAGATACTCCTATATGAAGAAAAGCTTTTGAAAAAGCAAATTTTTTTGCTTCCTCTGTGACTCCTTCAACACCTAATGGGTTAATGTAATGTGTTAATGGTTCTGCTACTCCCCAGAAAACTAATCCTATTCCCATTCCAGCACTAAACAACATTGCAAACCAACTTATATTAGAAAACTCTGGTTTAGAATTATTATCTCCTAATTTAACTTTACTAAATCTACTAAAAACTGCCCATAAACATACTAAGAAAAATATTAACATCATTCCACAATATGCCCATGAAAATTTATCAATAAACATTGAATAAACTACTGATACATTTTTTTCAAAATTATTCTTAAATAAAGCTCCCCAAACAAATATAATTGTTGAAAAAATAATAAAACTTTTAAAGATAATATTATTTTTATTAAAAAATCTTATTTTTGTATTTCTCATAACTCCTCCTTGACACATCTATTTATTTTAAAAGTTGTCAGTTCTACTAAAAATAAATCCCTGTTATTTACAGGAACTGTTATACTTATAGTATCATATAAGTTGTCAGTTGTGCAACCTCTTATAAAAATAAAATGTTCTCAAAGCCATTTTATAGCTGTAAATTTTTTTGTCCATGCCCCATTCTTAAAAGGTTTCCTAAGAATAAAATAAATAACTTACATTTTCATTTATTTTTAATACAACATAGTTAATTTTTAAATTATAATCGAATTCTACATAATTTATTTATATAATTATCCAAAAAATAAAAAAATTTTACTTTTCTTATACAAGATGATAAACTTTCTTATATAAAGGAGTGTATTTAACAATGTCAAAACAAACTAAAACCCCAAATTATATAAAAATAGCTGTAGATATTGCTCATAGAATCGTAAATAATGATTTCGTAGAAGGAAGTAAAATAACTGGTAGAACTACGCTGGTTAGTTTATATAATGTTTCTCCGGAAACTATAAGAAGATCTCTTGCTCTTTTAAAAGATATGGATGTAGTTACTGTAAATGAAAAAAGTGGAATAATAATAAATAACAAAAGTCATGCTAAAGAATTTTTAAATAAGTTTAAAACTAAATCTGATTTTACAACTCTTAATAATGAAACTTTTGATCTTATTAAGCAAAGAAAAGATTTAGATTCAAAATTAATAAAAAACCTTAATTCTATAATAGAATTTGCAACTCAATTACGTAATGTTGGTTCTATAATTCCATTTGAAAGCATTGTAGAAGAAGGTAGTATAGCTGTTAATAAAAGTATAGGAGAACTTAATTTTTGGCATAACACAAAAGCTACTATAATTGCAGTTAAAAGAAATGGTGATTTATTCTTATCTCCAGGACCATATTTTAAAATTCAAAATGATGATATTCTTGTTTATGTTGGAGAAGATGAAGTATTAGAAAATGTTAAAAACTATATCTCTGCCGCAAAATAAAAAAATCTCTAGAAAATCTAGAGATTTTTTATTTAGTTTTTAAATGAATGTATCGGAGCAGGTATTCTTCCACCTCTTTTTATAAATAGTGAAGAGGAATATTTATTTACTGGCATTACTGGTGCTGTTCCTAAAAGTCCTCCAAACTCAACCATATCTCCTACATTACATCCAGGAGCTGGTATTATTCTAACTGCTGTTGTTTTATTATTTATCATTCCTATTGCTGATTCATCTGCTATCATTGCAGATATTGATTCTGCTGGAGTATTTCCAGGTACTGCTATCATATCTAGTCCTACTGAACATATAGCCGTCATAGCTTCTAGCTTTTCTAAATTTAATGATCCATTAAGAACTGCATCTATCATACCTGCATCTTCTGATACTGGTATAAATGCTCCACTTAATCCACCAACATGGCTACATGCCATAACTCCACCTTTTTTAACAGCATCATTTAAAAGTGCTAATGCTGCTGTTGTTCCATGTGTTCCCACTACCTCTAATCCCATTTCTTCCAATATATGAGCAACTGAATCACCAACAGCTGGTGTAGGCGCTAAAGATAAATCTACTATTCCAAATGGAACTCCTAATCTACTTGAGGCTTCTTTAGCTACTAATTGACCCATTCTTGTAATTTTAAATGCTGTCTTTTTTATTGTTTCAGAAACAACATCGAAAGATTCTCCTTTAACTTTTTCTAGAGCTCTTTGTACTACTCCTGGTCCACTTACTCCAACATTTATAATTCTATCTGCTTCTCCAACTCCATGGAATGCACCTGCCATAAATGGATTATCTTCAACTGCATTACAGAATACCACAAGCTTTGCACAACCAAATCCCTTAGCATCCTTTGTTAAATCTGCTGTTTCTTTTATAATTTCACCCATCTCTTTAACTGCATCCATATTTATTCCACATCTTGTTGATCCTACATTTACAGATGAACAAACTTTCGTTGTTTTTTCTAATGCTTCAGGAATAGACTTAATTAAAATTCTATCACTCTTCGTATAACCTTTTTGAACAAGGGCTGAAAAACCTCCAATAAAATCAATTCCTAATGTATGTGCTGCTTTATCTAAAGTCTCTGCAAATTTCACATAATTTTCTTCATCTGTAGCTCCTGCTATTATAGAAATTGGAGTTACTGAAACTCTTTTATTTACTATTGGAATACCAAATTCATTTTCTATTTCATTTGCAACCTTAACTAATTTTTTTGCTGAAGTTACAATCTTATTATATATTTTTTCTCTTGCCTTATCACCATCTGAATCTATACAATCTAATAGAGAAATTCCCATTGTAATAGTTCTTATATCTAGTTTTTCTTCTTCTATCATTTTTATAGTTTCTAATATATTATTTACGTTCATATTTTACCTCCGAATTATAGTGTATGCATTGAATTGAATATTTCAGCTCTTTGAATTTTAACGTCTACACCTAATTCTTCACCTTTTGAAAGTAAAGCTTTTTTAGCATCATCAAAAGTTCCATTAGCTTTTCCTAAATCAAGCATCATTATCATAGTAAAATATTCTTCCATTATAGTTTGATTTACATCTAAAATATTTATATTTTGATTTAATAATTCGTTGCTAATTCCGGCTACTATCCCCACCCTATCTTTACCTATTACTGTTAAAATTGCTTTCATTTTATGTTCACTCCTTTATATATAAAAAAAGGACCTCCTTAAAGAATTTGAATTATCATAAATTCTCTCTTTATAGGTTATTGCCCTAAATAAACTTACCAAATTTACTATAATTTTATACTTAAAGCGTAAATTTGTCAAATTATTCTCAAAATAATTCGTGTTAATTTTAAAATTTTTCTGTTAATTAGAAAAAGAATGAATATTTCTTATACTAAATAAATAATATTTACTCTTTCTTCATTATTTCTATGTCTTTTTTTAACTCTTTAATTTCTTTTGTTAATTTATCTATATTATCCTTTAATTTATCTATCTCTTTACTATTATTACTAGTATCAGTGTTATTATTATTAGGACAATTAGGATTACTTGTATTTTTATTTGATAAATTATAATAGTTTCCTGGCCCACTTTCAAAGTATTGTTGTTGTGAATTGTATGTTAATATAGCTTGTCCTACTAATTGTAACCAGTTTCCAACTGCATTTTGTACATTAAATGGTAATCTTCCAGCCATAACATTTCCTATAAGTTCTCCTATTATTATAAAAAACTCAGGATTTAAATCCTGAAAACCACCATTGATATCATTACAACCTAAATTATTATTACTTTCACACCCATTATTATTTTTGTATTCAAAATTTCTAAAAAATTCTTCAAAGTTATTAAATCCATTAAAATTCATTTTTTTCCCTTTTAAAATAGCTTATGTACTATATTATTCACATATAACACTTTATGATACTTTACCTTACCTTTAATACATTATTCTATAAAACAAAAAATCAAGCAAAATATAAATTTAATTTTGCTTGATTTTATTCCTCTTAGCACACTAAATATGTTACAACAACATTCTAACATTTGCCAATTAATTTGTCTATATATTTACTGAATATTCTCTCCTTAATAGTATCAATATTTATTTTTAATATATAAATTATTTAAACTATTACATATTATTGAAAACCTTTTAATTAAATATAATAAATAAAGCTCACTCTATCTACTAGTTATAGCCTTTAAAAATACTTCAGCAGCCCCAAAATTTGTTGCTACAGGTGTGTTATGGACATCACATAATCTTATTAATGCTGTCACATCTGGTTCATGTGGTTGCGCTGTTAATGGATCTCTAAAAAATATAACTATATCTATTTCTCCAACTGCTATTTTAGCTCCTATTTGTTGATCTCCTCCTAATGGTCCTGATAAATATCTACATACATTTAATCCTATATGCTTTTCTATAAGACCTCCTGTTGTGCCTGTCGCAAAAATATTATGTTTTACAAACACATCTTTATATTTTTTAACAAACTCAATCATTTCTTCTTTTTTTTCATCATGTGCAATAATAGCAATATTCATTTCTACCATCCTCCAAAATAAATTAACCTTTAGTCATATAAATAAATTTATATACTATCTTTAGTTTACATATTCCAAATTTCCTTTTTAGTTGTAGATACACAAGTAGCCCCTGAATTTAATGCAGTGATTATTTCTTTTTTTGTATCTATAAGGCCACCTGATACAATAGGTTTCGAAGCTTCCATTGCAAGTTTTTTAATAACTTTAGGAATTGTGCCTGGCAACACTTCTATAGCATCACATTCATCCATTAAATGTTTTTTAGCATTATTTAATGAAAGAGTATCAAAAACAAATACTCTTTGAATTGCTATAAAACCATTATTTTTTGCTGCTTTAACAACTTGTGATTTTGTACTTATAATACCTTTAAAACTTGTCTCTTTCTTTAAAAATTTAATAGCCACTTCTTTATTATTTATACCTTCAATTAAATCTACATGAACTATACCTATTTTATTTTTCTCTGCAATTTTTTCACTTATTTCTTTTATATTAAGTAAGTCCCCAAATAACACAAATATAACTTCTGATTCAGAGTTTAAAGCCACTTCTAAAGCTTTGAGATCTTTAACAGCTGCTATAACAGGATTTTCTTCCAATAGCTCTTTTATCTTCATATTTATACCTCTTGTACCCCTTTATTTCAATCATTATAATTATGTCATCATTATAAATTAATGTCAATTAAGTTAATATCTTAACTAATAAATAAAAAGCATTGAGCTATTTAAACTCAATGCTTTTTATTTATACTACAATATTATCTATTGACATCTTATCATTAAACGTAGTATATATATCTTTTTTTCTTACTTTAGCTAAAGAATTAGCTAACACAAATGATAAACTTCCATCTATAAAATGATGTATCATTGTTCCAATAACTGTAACTATTATAACTTGATACATGTTAAATCCAAAAGGAATTACCGCTAACCCTTCTAATATTCCATGTATTGGAGCTGTTACTATTATAGCTTGTTTAAAGTTTCTTTTCTTTAGGATTATCTTTGCCCCAACAAATCCTACTATAATATGTGTAAATGCTCTAAGTACTACATGCATAGGCATTCCTGATAATAAAAATCCAATACCAGAACCTACTCCTACAATTATTGCAGTAATTGGTGAAATCAACATTGCTATAAACATAGGTACATGTGATGCCACAGTTGCTGTAAATGGTCCTACTATAATCTTTAAAAAACCAAATTGTATAGGAATTATTATTGCTAATGCCACTAAAAGTGCTGCAATAACCATCTCCTTTACTTTTATTGAAGTTCTCATATTTTAAAAGCCCCCTTAATGTATATACATAAGTATATACTAATTTTACTCCATTGTAAATATATTAACCAAAAATTTCTTAAGTTACTATAAAATTATTATTTTTTCCAAAGCACCTCTTTAATTTTTGTTTAAAGATAAATTACATTAAACCACTTTATTTTCCTTTAGGGAACTTAACTTTAAATTACTATTAATCTATATAATATAAAGTCCTAAAAATTAAAAAGAGAGCTTAGTTTACACTAAAATCTCTTATACTTAAAATCCTTACACTTTTTAAATGATTTTCTTCCGTGATGTATTCCTTTATTAACTGGATAAAATATACTATCATAAACTTTAGTAACTGGCTTCTTTGCCAATATATATATTATTAAAAAAGGACTTAAAAGTAATAAAGTATTTCTAATATAATCTAAATTCCATTTAGGTATAAAGAAATATACTAATAATACTAAATATATATGAAATACATATATATTCATAGTTGCTTTTCCTATATATGAATATATAACTTTTACTTTTGGTGTTAAATTTATTGTACATATACTAAAAATAATAGCTCCAATGTATAACAATACTCTAAAAAACATACCTTGAAAGACTGTTAAACCTGATTCATAATATGTACTAGAATTATATAAGAATCTATAATCTATTAAATTGTTTTTTGATATATAGAAGGCTCCATATGCAAATAATATTATAACAATAACGGATATTAACTTATTGCTTTTTTGGATTTCCATAAAGTCTTTTTCCTTTGTATAGTATCCTAATAGGAAAAATGGTAAAAATGTTATTGTTCGGGAAATTGCTAAAACAGAGGAACCACTTGGTAACATTCCTATTAAAAGTCCGCATATAAAACTAATTGGAAGTATATACTTTATTTTTATTAGATATTTTAAACTTATTCTCCAAAAAAATAAACTTAATAAATACCATAATGTCCACCCTGGATATAATACCGAAAACATAAATTCACCAGTTCCAATATATACTACCATATACCATATCATATCAAAAATTAAATATGGTAAAAGTAAACCTTTAATAGCTCCCTTACTTATCTTTTCTACATTCTTAGAAAAATATCCTGATATAAAAATAAAAAGTGGCATATGAAATATATAAATAAATATATAAATTCCTTTTAATATATTACTTTGATTTATATAGTATTCAATAACATGACCAAATACGACACAGAACATTAGTAGCACTTTTAAATTATCTAATAAATAATTCCTGTTTGTTAATTTATTCATCTGTCTTTATAAATTCTAATACTACATTAGAATCTTTCTCTCCTTTTCCTAATAATAACCCTGTCATATCTGAATGATGTTTTCCCTTTATTAAAATAACTTTTCCATAACCTTGTAATTTATTTATTTTATCTACAAAACTAAAAGAATTATCCGTATTAATTAACGGATCTCTATCTCCATGAATGCATAAAACTGAAATATGTGACTTGTAACTAATTAAATCTACTGGGTTTTTTCCATTAAAACTCTCATTTTTACCTAAATAATTTTCTATTAATGTTTTAGCATGTCTAGATGTACATTTATTGAAATCTAAAACTCCTGATATTGAAACCATTTTTTTAAATATCTTATTATCTATATTATATTTCTCATGGATTTTTTTATTAAATAACAAATTAGCCGCAAGTTCTCCTCCTGCTGAAAACCCCATAATTATTATTCCCCTTTTAAAATTTTTATCTTCTATATAATGAGAAAAGGCCGTAAATACATCTTCTATTTGAGTTGGATATTTATATATAGGTACCAATCTATATGATGGCAAAACTACTGTATATCCAAGTTTATTAAAATATTTTCCTATGCATGTACACATTTTAGGGCTTCCATGCCACCATCCGCCTCCATGTATAAAATATATTAGTGGTTTTTCATTATCATTTCCTTCAAATACTCTATAATACTGTCTCTTATTTTTCCCATATTTTACATCTCTAAATCTCACATTTTTATCACTAAATAAATTATATCTTGTAATTCTCCACATTAATGGAAGCATAGATAATTTTTCTTCCAACTTGAAATTCATCTTCCCTATCCTCCTCATTAAAAACTTCTTAAATTTATAATATACAATATATTAAAGTACTATACTTATCATTAATAAAATAATTATTTTATTGATTTATGTTTTCATATTATAAATATATTTTAAATCTAAGTTTTCGCATACTATTTTAATCTTAATAATATATTTACTTATAGAGTATATTTAAAATTACATTACTCTTAATTTTATTTATTAAAGGAGTAATATTATGTTTAGTAATCACTGCTTAATGCCATTAATTTTATCTTCACTTGCTGGTATGTCAACTGTTATAGGAGCTTTTATAGTATTTTTTTCAAAATCAAAAAATAAAAAACTTATATGCTTTTCCTTAGCCTTTTCCGCTGGAGTTATGATTTCTGTTTCTTTTACAGATCTATTTTCTACTGCTGAAGAAACATTAAGAAAATCTCAAGGGAATTTAAAAGGAATTTGCTATACAATATTATTTTTAGTTATAGGTGCATTTATAGCTATGCTTATAGATATGTTTATTCCTGAAGAACCTCGTTTAATTGCTAGTCAGCGTGGAAATAAACTTTACAGAGTTGGGTTTGTTTCAATGATTGCTTTAATGATACATAATTTCCCTGAAGGTGTAGCAACCTTTGTTTCTGGATATGAGAATACTACTCTTGGAATTACTATAGCCCTTGCTATAGCACTTCATAATATACCTGAAGGTATTTCCATTGCAATGCCAATATATTATTCCACTGGTAGTAAATTGAAAGCATTTAAATATACTTTTGTTTCAGGACTTGCAGAACCTATAGGTGCATTACTTGCATTATTATTCTTAAGACCTTTTATAAACGAAATAATACTTGCAATAATTTTTGCTATAGTTTCAGGAATAATGTTATATATTTCTTTCGAAGAATTAATACCTACTGCTAGAAAATATGGCTACGATAAGTTATATATATTTTCTATATTTTTAGGAATATGTATAATTCCTTTAAGTCATGTTCTTTTTAATTAAAGTTATAGGATATATGGGTAAGCTTATTACTTATTCATATATCCTACTTTTTACTAAGCTAACTTTGCAATTAAAAATTTAGTTTTTATTCCCATTTCAGTAAACATCTTTTCATGTTCTGTTTCTACATTACCTTCAAAATCACTATTATGTAAATCATATGTTATATATTCTATATTAAATCCGGATTCCTTAAAATATTCTAATGATTCATCGAATAACTCATCATCATCAGTTTTAAAATAAATTTCTCCATTATCCTTTAAGAAAGTTTTATAATGCTCTAATTGTCTAGTATGTGTTAATCTTCTCTTCTTATGTCTATCTTTTGGCCACGGATTACAGAAATTAATATATATTCTACTTATCTCATCTTTACTATCTAATATTTTATCTATTATTAATATTTCTTGAGCCATTAATTTTATATTATCTAATTCTTCATTTTTTTCGCTATAAGCCTTTTCTATATTTCTTTTAGCTAATACTAAAACCTCATCTTTTATATCTATTGCTATATAATTTATATCTTTATTTTCAGATCCATGAACAGCTATAAATGTTCCTTTCCCACAACCTAATTCTAAGTATATAGGTTTGTTATTCCCAAATATTTCTTTCCACTTTCCTCTATTTTCACTTGGATTTATTATAAAAAAAGGACAGCTTTCTAATTCTGGTCTAGCCCATGGCTTTTTTCTTAATCTCACGTTTGTTCACTCCTCCATCTGTTTAAAAAGATGCTGAGAAAGCTTTAGTTCTCTATAAATAGCAGTATTTGCTTTCACATCATATTTCCTCATTTTAAAATTGTATATTATTTAGTCCTCTATTTCAATAATATATTTTAATTCTTATATTAAAATAAAAATAGAGATTTGAATTACAAATCTCTATTTTCATCTTATTTCTTTGTTACTTTCATTTTTACAATACTGACTTCTTTATATTTAGAAACCTCATCTTTATATGTATCTAAATTAATAGCAGGTTTTTCAGTATCATCTTCTTTAAATTTAACATATCCTGCTAAAGTTACTTCTTCATCTAAATTTTTTCCTATTTGAGCTACTTCGCTTTTTACATCATAATCTAAAGAATGTTCATTAATTTTAGTTAATTTATATTCAGGATTCTTCTCATCCTTTGTCTTTTCTTTATCTACTTCAGCTATTGAATATATGGATCTGCTATTTTCCCCATCACTTGCTTTTCCAACATTTAATATCATATGTACTATGGAGTTTTTTTCTATTTTTTCAGTTGTATAATTAGTTATTTCCTTTGTATCTACTAATTTACCATCTTTATATTTTTCCATAACAACATTTATGTTGTATTGTGAATCTTGTGGTAATAATATTGAAGCTACTGTACTTTCATCTTTTCCATAATCTGCTGATTTTAATAATAAATCTACTACACCTTGAATTTCTTGCTTAGCAACCTTTACATCACCCTCTGGTAATTTAGCATTGCTTCCTGGCATACATCCTGCTAAACCTACTGTTAATGCTAATGTAGCTACTAATAATGATAATTTTTTCATTTTCATAATGTACCCTCGCTTATATTTTATGTTCATTTATCTTAAATTTATAATAATGTTATAATTATATCATAGCACTAAAAATTAAGTATGTACTTTTTGTTAATTTAATTAAAGTTAACTTTTTAAATGCTCTATTCTATACCCTATTTCTTTATTTGCTAGTCTATACCCCTCATTTATCATTTCCTCTTCTGTCAAGTCATTACCAAGTAAATAATCAATAGTTAATTGAGCTCTATTATTAAAATATTTATCTAAAATATTACTTTCTATTTTATCCTGAGATATTATAGAGTAATCATCAATTATATGTTTGACATTAAATCCTTCTTTTCTCAAGGCTCTGCCAACTAAAATACTTCTATGACATCTTATAGGATCTTGCATTGCTCCAAGCAAAGCTATTCTATATCCTTTTGTACACCCATCTTTAAGTCTTTTTATACCATTAATAAACTCATTTTCATATACAACTTTTTCAAAATCTGAATATCCTTCATTATTATAAGATATTTTATTTTCCCTTTTAGCTGCTAATTCCTTTGCCATATAAATATAAATAAAGCCTTCTTTATTTAAAGTATATTTAATATTTTCCTTATCAAATTGGATATTATATTTAGAATATGGAGTTCCTCTAATATCTACAACACAATTTATATCATAATGCTTTAACATATCTATTAGTTTTTCTACTGTGTAATTTGAATGTCCAATAGTAAATATGTCCATACTCTTACCTCCTACTTTATTATTATATACTTATTTTCAATACTTATAAAAAAATTGTCAAGGCTACTTTTCCCAGTAGATTTTTTCACTCATGTGCCATATCTGAAACTTGACTGAAGTGAAACTTAAACAAGAGTACTTTATTTTATCTTTATTCTTTAAATAAACATACTTAGTTTTAAAATCCCTATTAAGTTATCCACAATTTAAATATTAATATAAATTCATAAAAAAGTTAAAAATCTAGATGCTATTTATAAATAACATCTAGATTTTTGATTTATTTTCTATTTAGAAGGCTGAGGCATATTTTTAGGATTCCTTGTTTGTATAAAAGATTATATTTTATAATTCTCTAAACTTCAATAAATCCCTTTAAATCGCAGCTTTCATAAGTATTTTTATAATTTCAAATTATCAAGATTCGTTAAAGTTCTTTTTTATTTTTGACGAATTTTTGACGACAGACTTATTATTTATGGCTTAAAATAATATTGTATATAAAAAATGAACTGGTATTAATTATCAGTTCATTTTTTTTATTAATAGTTTGTTATTATTAATTCATTATATTTCCCTCTTGCACTATTTTCTCTAGCAATAGAATAATTTACCTTAACTTCTTTTATATTAAATTCTTTGTATAGTTCTCTAGCTAAAGGATGATCATTTATTGTTAATAGAAACTTCCCTTGTATTTCTTTAAGTTTGTTAGCTAATATCCTATGTTCCTCTTCTCCAAATTTATTACCATATCCACAAGTTTTAATATAAGGTGGATCACAAAAGAAAAAACTATGTTTTCTATCATACTTATCAATTATTTTTTCAAAACTTAAATTCTCTACATATGTATTTTTAAGTCTATCTCTTAACTCTAATAATATTTCTTTATAAAATATTTGTTGTCCTGGCTTAGTTGTTGTACTATATCCATAATTATTCCCTTTTCCTGCAAAACTTTGTGTAATTACATACAAAAACTTTATAGCTCTATGAATCTCTGTCATATATTCTAATGTACAATTTTTATATTCTTCAAATATATCTCGTCCACTAAATTCATATTCTAATAACCTTTCTACTTCTGGAGCATGATACTTTATTGTTCTAAATAAATTTACTAATTCTTTATCTATATCATTTATAACTTCAACTTTACTTGACTCTTTCCCAAAGTAAACCCATCCTGCTCCAAAAAATACTTCTATATAACAAGTATGTTCTGGTATTTGTTCTATAATTGATTTCCTTAATTTTGATTTTCCTCCTACCCTACAAATAGGTGGCTTTAACATAATATCTCCTTCTTTAAAATACTTATACTTATATTTTAAAGAACATATGTTCACTTGTAAACACCTATTTAAATTATTATATAATCTCTTTTTAATAAGTTTAGTAATGGCTTAGATAAATCAATTCCTTCTTTATAATATTGGTCTACCAGTAACTTTATTAAAAAGGTAGGAGTTTTCCCCCTCTTCTTTTTAAATTCCTTTATAGCAGCTCTTACCAATCCATTATCTGATAAGGATAAAACTTTTTTAGCAAAACTACTATTATCTATATTAGTAACACTTCTAGCTAGCCTTACATTGCTACTATTATCTATAATATTAGTTCTTACTTTAGTTTCTTCTATATCTTCTAACGCTTCTTCTACTGATATTTGACCTTCTATAGCCTTCTCTCCATTACTATCTATAGCTATTTTATTAACTTTTTTAGTCTTTACTACATTATTTATAAGATGTTTTAATTTTTTATAAACATTGAAATTACCTGCTAATCCTTTTCTCTTTTCTATTGAAATATATCCAAGCTCTGCAAGCCTCTTAATACTTCTTTTAACTGTAGATATTGATATATTAAGTCTTTCTGAAATAATATCTATAGAAGGATAACTACATTGTTTTTCTACATTATAAAGGCTTAAAAGATAAGAATATATTCTGAATTCATTTGATGTGATATTATTATCTGTTATTAATTCTGTAGATAATTTTAAGAATTGCATTTGTAATTTCCTCCTTTCATATTATGAATTAATCAATATTAATTAACCTTAATTAAATATTACCATCTTAATCAACTTTAATCAAGTCTTTTTTTATTAAAGTTGATTAAGTTTGATTAATAATGCTATAATATATAGAGGAGGTGTTATTATGGCTGATAAAAAAGATAGTCTTGTTAATAGACAAAGATATTCAAGCACATTTGATATAGAACTATTAGAAAAAATGAAAGAGCTCTCTAAAGAAACATCTATTCCAATGTCTAAACTATTAGATAAAGCTTTAGAATTATTATTAAAAGAGCATAATAAAATTTAAGTCTTAGAAATTTAAATCTAAGACTTTTTCTTTTAAGCAAATACTTTGTATTAGCTAATATATAGCTAATTAATATTAAATATATATAAATAAATATAGATTGTGTTTCTTTGTGCTACTTGAGTCTGTCAATATTTTTGTGTAAACTTTAGAAAATTTAGTTTTATTTTAAAGGTTGGAAAGGTTAATACAACATCCAACCTTTATTTTTCTTTAATTGATAAATTTTACATAATAATCTGCACTTTAATAAGAGTTAGACTAAATATTTTTTAGAACAACTGGTCGTCTAAACGACCTTCGAAGAAGATTGATAGTTGAGCTAAAATTTGAGCCCATCCTCGTATTGATTGGGTCCATTTCTTTGTTATATCAACGGTAGCAAGGTATAAAATCTTCATTAATGATTCATCATTCGGAAATATAGATTTAGTTTTAGTAACTTTTCTCAGTTGACGATTATAACTTTCCATTGCATTAGTTGTATATATTATTTTTCTAATCTCTGGTGGATATTTAAAGAATGTTGATAACTCATTCCAGTTATTTCTCCAAGACCTTACTGCTATTAAGTATTTTTCTCCCCATTTTTCTTCTAATCTATCTAATTCCGCTAATGCGACCTCCTCAGTAGAAGCGGTGTAAACTAGTTTTAAATCTGCATTGAAAGCTTTTAAATCCTTATAAGATAAGTATTTACTTGAATTTCTTATTTGATGAATAATACATCTTTGAATTTCAGTGTTCGGATAAACAGCTCTAATGGCTTCGTTAAACCCTACTAACCCATCAACTGAAGCAATTAGTATATCTTTTACGCCTCTATTTTTTAACTCATTCAGAACAAGCAACCAATATTTTGATGACTCTGATGCTCCTATCCATATACCAAGAACATCTTTTTTTCCTTCAATATTTACTCCAATCGCAGCGTAGGCTGCTTTCGAAACAACGGTGTTATCTTTTCTCACTTTAAAGTGAATAGCATCCATAAATACTATAGGATATACTGTTTCCAACGGACGGCTTTGCCATTCTCTAATCATTGGAATTACTTTATCTGTTATATTAGAAACTAATGTTGGTGATATGTCCATTCCGTATATTTCATTTACTTGTGATGCTATATCTCTTGTAGTCATTCCCTTAGCATACATCCCAATTATTGAGCTTTCTAAATGTGAAACATCAGTTTGATGTTTTTTTACTATTTCAGGCTCAAAAGAACCTTCTCTATCTCTTGGAACATCTAAGTCGAAGTAGCCAAGATTGGATTTCATAGTTTTTCGGCTCTTGCCATTACGGCTATTAGTTGTGTTTTTATTTTGGTAATCATGTTTCTCATATCCAAGATGATTATCTAATTCGGCTTCTAGCATTTGCTGAAGCATTCCTCCAAATAAGTCTTTTAAAACATTTTGAATATCTTCAGCTGTTTTAATATTTGGATCCTTTGCTAATATTTTTATTAATTCTTCCTTTGAAAATGACATAGTCTGTGTTCCCTCCATAATTGATAATTTATTATATCATTTTCTGAAGTTTACACAGACTATTTTACACTCTCTGCTACTTTTAAAAGTTTCTTTTTAATACTTTTACATTTTATGTATAAAAAATAGTGTTAAGTCAATATTATTTAACCATTAAAAATACCACCTATTATATTACTATTCTAGGTGGTATCTACTATATTTAATTATATTAGAAAGAAATGAACATATTTTTATGTATGGAAAAAATATTACAACTATTATTAGTATTTTATTTTTAATAATTATTTATTATCAATTCTATTATACCTTTCACTAAACTTTTCTTAATATATAACTTCGATTACTTTTTCATATTATAAAATTATATTTAAGTACTATATTTTTATTAAAATTATCTATATACATGATAATTTTAAACTCCACTTTTCAAATTTCTCTAATACTTTTTCTTTAGTTAATGTATCTTCCATTTCTTTTGACTTTCTATTTATATCTAACACCACTCCTTTTCTTTTTTCTTTTCCTATTATTTTATCTAATACTTGTGTCATATTTATAAAAGATAATCCTTTGAAAATAAACTCATCTTTATATTTATTTATAAATTTTAAATCATTTGTTATAAACTTTCTTATCTCTAGATTAGCTGCATAAATTGCACTAATAAACTCACCACTATCAGGACATAAATCTCCAGTTAATAAACAATCCTCTATTAACTTATATTGATTTAAAGAAGCATTCATAACTAATATTCTATCTTCTGTAAAGTATTCATCTTTATTTATAACATTTATATTTTCATTATTTTTAACATTTTGCAATAAATAACTATATTCCGTATTCCTATTAAATTTTCTTTCTAATTCCAACAATACATTATCTGCAACAAAAATTTTTTTATTAAAATCTATGAATTCTCCAATAAAATCACTTAATCCAAAACTTATTAAAATATTAGTATCGCATATAGGTATGTTCTTTTCATCTTCACTTAAAACTACCATTTTATATCAGCTCCATTCTCATCTAAAAACTCAACTATTTTATTTCCCTTATCTAAGCTTATTCTATTACTCATAATATTTTCTCTTAAATTATTAATAAATGAGCTCGGAACACAAAAATCATTAGTTGGTGATATAAGCTGCAAATCAAACCCTAATCTAAGTACTTCATCTTCATATTTTTTTCTATTTTTAACGGAATTTATATTATAACTAAAATATTTTTTATTTTTATATATTTCAGCTAGTCTAGTTTTAAGTGATCCAAAGCTAACATTAAATCTATATTGAATTTTAATTAATGCTTCTTCATTTAAATACTTTTCACTTCCCCATACTTCTCTAATGTATCTATCAACTTCTTCTTTATCTAATAGCATGCAACTAGCAAAATACTCAGCCTCTTGTTCTCCTGGAGAATTATCTCCTTTTTTACTTATTGTTACTTCATTTACATCATCAATACAATGAAAAAATTCGTGCCAACATGAATAGTTTTGTCTACCAAGAAAATCTGAACTATTTATATAAATACATCTAAAATCACCTTTTTTTAAAGTAAATCCTTGTATATCTTTATCATTTTTAAATCTAATAATTATATAATTATCCAATAAGCTTATCACTTTAAACGGATCACTAAAATCAGTTACTTTATACTCTTCTCTTAATTTTTTCTTAATACTTTTTGCAACTTTCTCAATTTTCTCTTTTCTATCTTCAGTCATAATTCTACCCTCTCAATTTTGAATTAATTATTATTTCTTCGAAAATATTATTAGCAAATTCTATTAAGTCTTCAACCTGTTCCTCTTCTTTTAATCCTCTAAATTGTGGTATTAATGATACATTTTCAATTTCAGTAAGTTCTTTAATACTTTTATTTAGCATTAAGCTAATAACTTTATACATTTCAAATGTAAGAATTCTAGAATTTTTTAAAATATTTTTTATTAACTCTTCACTTACTTTATAATGTTTAGCACACTCTTCAACATTATTATATTTATCTACTATTTTCTTTACTTCTCTTACCAATTCATAACTTGTATATTTTACTCTTTTATGACAAACTGATAATTTGTTTGACATTTATTCCACCTCTTTATTATTTATATATTCTAATAAATTACTAAATATATATTCATATCTTAAGTCTAATGTTCTCGTTTTATTATTTATAATAAATCTATAATTAAAATAAATATTATTATTTGGACACTCCATTTTTATTTTTTTCAATTTATAACATCTATTATCATAATATTTTATACTATTTGCTAATTTCTTTTTTCTTTCCTTATAAAATACTTCTAACAAAGCATTCTCTCTTTTTATATTAATTGACATGTATCCAATCTCTTTATTGGTTATAATATCAAAATCATCAAATTTAACTTTTATGTTATCTAATTTAGAATATAATTTATTTAAATAATAATGAAGTTTTAACTTATATAAATATCTTTGATTTTCTCCATTAATTACATCATCAACTATTTTTATAGAATTCTTTAATATGCCATCATTCAAAACATTTTCTGCTATTATATTTCCTGACATATATTTCAATCCTTTTATTGCTCCTAATGTCATATAGGCTATATAACTTTTTCTTATATTTTTCTCCCTAGTAAATAATACAAATTCTTTTGTACTATCATATTTAATAAATACCACATATATATTTTTAATTACATCATTCTTTATAGAATCTACATTAACACTATAGTCTTCTTTTACTATTCTCTTATGCAACAATTCATAATCTTCTTTAATCTCAAAATCATTCTTATTTTTATCTAAATATTTAAGTAACATCAATGTCTTTTTTTTCTCATCTTCTATTCCACTTAATTTATTAACTATATAATTTATTATTCTTTCAAACAATTCTAGATCTTTCAAAGATAAATTTAACAAGCAATTATTAAATTTTATATAATTATAATCTATATCAGTTATTAATATATTTTTGTAATCAAAGTTATTTAAATTATTTTCTATTTGTTTCCTAAATACATTTCTGGTATCTATTAATGAATTATATAACTTCCTATTTAATTCATTTTTATTTCTCAAATTAATTATAATGTTATTAATTATGCTATATTCTTCATAAACTTTTGAGCAATTATTTAAAACATATTTATTTATTATTTGCTTATGTGTGAACATACCATAAATTATACCCTTTATAGATAAAATTCTATTAAATAGCATTTGATTTTTTTCTTTAACTATTTCTATATTATTTTTACTAGTGATTATTTTTAATGTATCACCATTTTTCCAATAATAAATTTTAAAATTATTTTCTATATACTCATAATTAACTTTTATTTCTTTTATATATTTTAAATTATTTAATATTTTATTTTTCATACTTTCATTTAAAAAATAAAATACTATAATTCTATTTTCTATATTTAAAATTTTATTAAATCTATAGCACTCTTTGTCTATTTTTATTAGTCCACATTTCTCATCATATGTAATTTTTATTTTAATAACAACTTCATCTTCATTTATTGAAGGTGGTACTGAGTAAACAAAATCATCATTTATGTTTATAGTTAAACTACTTAATATATCATATATATTATTTTTATTAATTTTATAGTATATGTACATTTCTCCTTACCTTCTTTCAAATTTATAATACTTACTATTTATACCATTTAAAAATGGTGATTTAAAACTCTTTATATATGATAATATTAACGTTTTTGAAGTTCTAGTACAAGCTACATATAAAGCTTCCCTTAAATTTAAATTTGTTGAATCATCTTCATCAACATCACACTGTGGAATAAAAACCCTTTCAAATTCTAATCCTTTTGAACTATGATATGTTAATATTTTAGGATTATCATTTGTAAAATCTAATTTCATTTCATCTTTTATTTTATAATCACATATGCAACCCTTTTTTCTTAACTCATCATAAACTATTTGAGCCATATCATTATTTCTTACCAATATCCCAACATCTTTCCAACCTTCATTCTTTATTGTATCTACAATATATGTCATTTCAGCATCTCTATTTTTAAATTCAATCATTCTAGGAGTATTTTCATCTCCACCTTCTTCAATACATAGATTTGAAATATCTCCATGATTATCTTTTATTAACTCAGAAAAAAAGGCAATCTTCTTAGGAAATCTATATGTCTTTTCTAATTTAAAAAGTTTAATATCCGAATCTATTAAATTTTTTATTATATTTTTTCCATCAGTATTTTTAGGATAAATTTGTTGTAAATCATCCCCAAATAAAAAGCATCCCTTTTTAGCCATATTACGGCAATACTCAATATTTTTTAAGTTAAAATCTTGAACTTCATCAATTATTATATAATCTATATCTTCAGAAATATCTTCCTTTTGAAATTCATATCCACATAAAATATAGTCCTTTATATTCTTTATATCTACTCTTTTAAGCTTTCCTATTATAAATTCACTTAATGCTTTAGTATAAATTATTATTCGAAACTTATTATTATTATTATATAGTTCCATAGCTTTAATCATTGCTATCATACTCTTACCACTTCCTGCTGGACCAGTAACCAAATATTCATCTAATGAACTACCTAATATATTAAGTTGCTTTTCATCACAATCTCTAATAGTTATTTGTATTACTTTATCCATCTCTAGTAATTGACTTTCCTTTTTCCTATTCTCTTCTTCATTTATTTCATTTTCTATATCACTTAATTTAAACACAGTATCCTCCATACGAAATATTTACTAATAATTAGTATATTATTTTTATACAAGCTTTATTATAAGATAATAATAAACTCATACTTTTATATCTGTAAACATTTTCGACAAATACTCTGTTTTATTTTTATTTTTCAACATTTTTATCTTTTATTAATTCAATCTACTTATTTCTATTAATTAAAATATTCCTTCTATCGTTATATAAAAACCTAGCAAGTAAAATTTCTACTACCTACTAGGCTTTAAATTAATATATTGGCTTTTCTGTTATGCTGCTATCATTATCTCTTGGAGCATATATTGCAACTACTCCAAATGATTCTGTTTTTATTTTATATACATCTGTAATTTTCTTTTCTAATATCTTATAAGATAATCCTCCATATTGTGCTGGAGCTAATGCTCCACATTCATTTCCTACAACTGGCGGAACATTTAATGGATAAACTCTCCATGAATAATTATGTTCATGTAAATTTAAATAGCTTACATTTATTACTGGTGGTGCAGGATTAGGTCCTGCTATATTGTTATATATAGGTTTATCTGTTATAGAACTATCGGCATCATTAGGTGCATATATTTGAACTGTTCCATAATCTCCTGTATTTATTATCTTTACATCTCCTCTATCTTCTATAATCTTATATGAAAGCCCTCCAAACATTTTAGGTTTTAAATATCCTTTTTGATTTCCTGTAACTGGTCTAACATTTGTTGCATATATAGCCCACTTTTCCATGTGTGAATGTAAATTTAAATATTTTCCCTCACCATGATTGTATGAAGGCTTTTGAACTGGTTTGCTTTGTTGTACTGTTTCCCCTGTTAATCTCTCTATAAAGTTACTCCACTTTTCCCAATTGTTTAATGAAAAATATTCTGGACAAACTTTTCTTGAAGCATCAAAATGTCTTACTACATTAGAATTCGGGATTCCATATTCTTTTTGCTTAACTTTAACCAATTCTAATGTATTTACAATTGTTCCTTCATCATAGGTATAATTATTGCAGCACATTTCTATATTTAATGTATTTTGATTATTTATACCATATTGATTATATCCATCTCCTACGGACCAGGAACCATTAAAGTCCTCAACTGATTGGTATATACTTGTTGCATCTACAAAATAATGTGCTGAAGCATTTCTATTTCCTCCATAAAAATAAATTGCATTATTTCTTGCTGAATCTGTTCCTTCTGGAGCTCCTGTTCCATGAACTACAATATACTTTATTGCATTTCCTTCATAGTGGTTATAAGGGCTTATCATTCTTTCAATCTTTAACATAAATATCACCTTTCCTTTTTTAAAATATTTCTATAATATAAAAAGCAGGATTACTCCTGCTATGTAAACTTAATTTTCTTTTGAAATTTGTTTTGATGTTTGATTTATTCCAACAGCTACTCCCCAACATAATATACCTTGAAGTATTCCATTTACTATAACATCAAATAATACTTTATATTGACCATTGACAATGTTTAGTAATATAGCAAATGTAATTCCAAAAAACATTAGAATTAGTGTTATATATTTGTCTTTTACTCCCTCTAATTTTTTAAGAAATACTCCTAATACATAAATAACAACAATTAATATAATTAAATTTTCTGGTATAAATTTTAATAGATCCATTTCACTTATCTCCTCTTATTTAAATATTCCTTTTTGAATTGCATAAAAAAAGAACCCTAGTAAACTACTTACCATAAGTCCTATTAACCAATTGATACTTTTTGTTTGTGCTCCGAGCTTCTCACATAAATTATCTATCTTTACATCTGTTGCAGCTCTTCCCTGTTCTAATTCATCTAACCTCTCCGAATGATTATTTATCCTTTTCTCATGTATCTTCAGTTGATGATTTATTAATTCGTCATTCATAATACACCTCTCTTTTTTATTAATACAAAAACATTTTTATAGTAAGTTCTTTAGAATTGTTGTTCCATATAAATATTTACCTGTTTCTGCTCCCATATGGCAATAATCACCACTATATCTTTCAGTAGTTCCCTTAACAATTATTTTCTTTCCTGCTTCTATAGGCTCTTTAAGCAATAGCCTTGTTGGTGTTGTTTTATATCCATGTGTTAAATCTGTATTCCAATAATACCCGTATCCTCCACTTAACCTTACATTTTTACCATCAAATATATTCATCCCATCAACTTCAACTGTAACATTTCTTAGTATAGGATTTATGTTTTCAGTTTCCTTTAAGATTATATAATCATTTGCTCCTGTTGAGTTTATTTCATATGTTATTGTTCTTTCTACTGTAGACTGATACTCTGAAGTTGGAGTAAACATATCTATAAATTTAACGTTATTCTTTTTAGCTATATATCTTATATATTCTCTATATCCTAATAGTTGTCTATGATTCATATTAGAAACTCCCATACAAGCTAAGTATATTTCTGGATTTATATTGTCATATGCTCTTAATTTACTTATAAACAAATCAATATCATCACCTAACTTCTTAATACTCTTAATGTGAACTTTTGTATCTAAGTTCACTAACTCAGTATCAATAGGCGTTAAGAAAGTTATTTTCTTTTTAGATTTATCAATGCTATCAATTAACCTTACTTGACAGTATCTTTCATCATTTCCCCATTTATTTATTATCAATATGTCATGTTTATTTACATCACCAATTACTACATTATCAGCTAAAGTTATTGAGTACTTATCAAATGCTTTAATATCTGTCCACCTGTCATTGATGTTATAATTGCTTTCATTCTTAATAGGGTTAGCTATCCAATAATAACTATTTTTTTCTAAGTAATCTGCTTGTACTATTCTTGGTTGATAAACAGGATATTCAGCTTTTCCCCAATCATCATTAGCTCCCATTAATGCTACGATTTTATCTGGTTCATATTCAGCTAGCTTTTTATAATTTATTATACCTGTTTCTTTATTGAACATATTATATTGAAACCCTCCAATACCTGCGTTCATGTATTCAAAATTTCTATCTGTAGCAAAGTTAAATACAAATGTTGGTGTATCTCCTGGTATAACTCTAGGATCTAATGATTTAATTCTTATTTTAATTTCTCTTGTCTTATTTGAAGCAAAATTATAAGTTTTAAAACAATCTTTATCTACTTTTCTAAAGTCTAATCCTGAACTTAATGATACTGCATTTGAAGGGTCGAAAGCTACATTACCATCACCATAATAACTCTCTAGTCCACTATCTAATAAAGTTCCTAACTCTCCTACTGTAGTTTTTGCATATGTTATACTTTCTCCATAATCAAATGTTATTTTTATTTCTCCTGCTGCAGGCGCATCCTTAAAGAATAAAGTATGTTTTACCTCGTCATTATCTAATGCTCTTATAATCATATAGTCATGGCCTTTAGGGAACTTTGAACCATAACTACCCCTGTTTAATTCACCTGTTAATGATACTCCTTTATGAGTAACAACATGATTGTAAGTAAAAGCTTCTTTTAGTTGGAACTTTCTTGTTGCTCCATCTGCATTAAATGTTAATGTCTTTCTTCCTTTTCTTCTTGGGTTATATGTGCTGAATGTATCTATTACTTTGTTATCAACTAGTACCTCACATATTGCAGCTCCTTTGCTCTCTCTGTTGATTGCATAAGCTATCTTTACCTTATCTGATTTCATTAAGAATGTAATTGAATTATCTACTCCAATTATTTCACAAGCTTTACTTTTAAATAATTTAGGTGAATTTATAATTTTATTAGCTCCATTTACTGTTACTTGATCTATTGTTACTGTATTTGAATATTTAAACCTAACTATTTCATCAATTACTTCTAAATACCCATCATTTAATCCGCCATTACCCCAAGTCACTGAATCACCTGCAAAGACTATTTTTTCATTACTAACCTTTGTTTCATTAGCTCCATAATTAAGTAGTTTTATTACTTCGTCACCTAATGCAGAATATGGTACACATTTATCTGTAAAGTTCTTTCTTTCCAATTTAATTTTGTCTGGATTTAATGATGAACCATACTTATTAGTTATACCACTTATATAAAATACATCCTCTTTTGTTAATCTACTTTTAAATACTAAGTATATTGCAAAAAAATTATAGTCATCTATTAATTTATCTCCTAAGTATGATTTTTCAAAATATAATTTTCTTTTATATACTTGCCTTCCACCTTTATGTGTTATAGGAATATCTCTAAAATATGTCCACAAAGAATTTTGATACCTTCCTACAATTTGAGCATTAACATTAAATGATTTCTTACTATCTATTATTATGTCAAACTCAATATACCCATCATCCTTATATGATTCTAATTTTATCTTTTTATCTATATCAGATATAAAACTATTACTAATTTTAATTTGCATATAAGGCATATCATTATTATCCTCACCATGATATTTAACCCACCAATTTCCTCCAAGGCTATTTTTATCATCTAATAAAACAGCTGAATTGTTTGAAAATGTACTATTGTTAGTTTGAATAATAACATTACTTCCGCTTATAAATCTATCCGAAAATGGATAATGATTTGTTTCAACTGTAACTCCTTCTATTTTAGAACTAATAACATCTATATCCCTATTTGTCTTATCAATTCTTAAATCTAGTAAATATTTACTATATACATCATCTATTGCTCCTCCATAGTAATAAATATTTTTTGTATAAGTAAATGTTTTATTTAATTCTGGTGAAACATATAAATATGTTCCAGATTTAATAGGCTTATTAAATTCTACTTCAATTACTGCAACTTTATTTGTTGCAGATTCAAACACATTATTAATATTAAATGTTTCACTTGTTTCATCTTTATAATAGACTCTACCATTTAATGAAAGTTTCGAAGTTCCGTTATAACTATACTGGATAATAAATGTTAACTTATTACCATATGTATTAGTTTCAACCTCATTTAAAGTAATATTGTTAGGAATCTGAGCTATCCATCCGTATCCTTCACTACTTGTAGATGTTATATCTATACTATATTCACTATTTGCAAGCTTTGAAGGTTTATTAACTGTTACTATCGCATTACTTGAAGGTAATTTAACAGCTGTTAATCCATCAAATACAATTTTACCTGGAGCTATTTGATGTGGAAATAATTGTACATCATCTGCAATTTTTGATTTAGTTACTGATTTATCTGCTAACTTTTCTGTAGTGACACCTTTATCTGGAGGTATGCTATTAATAGGAGCATTCCCTGAAATTTGTTGAAGTAATTCATCTGTTAAATAAGTTTGATCTATCTTCCCCTGATTTTTATCTATTTGTGAAACTTTAATTTTATCACCAATATTCATTTTAGTTTCTACAGTATTTATATTATTTGTTATTTTATCTTCGCAATTAGTTATTCTATCATTTAATGTTTCATGGACACCTCTCGCTATTAATACCTCCATATTTGCATTATCATGCTCTACTGATGCATTTCTATAACATTCCTTTATTGCATCATGAATTGATTGTCTAACATCTTTTCCAAATATAGCATTTTTAATTTTATTTAATTCGTTAGTTATATTTGTCATGTTAAGCTCCTCCTATCTCTAGTCCTGTTATGTGAATATTAATACCTTCTCCGCTAGCTTTAATATTCTTTGTAAGAATTGGACTATTTAAAATCTTAGTTTCACCTGCTGCTATCTTAAATTTAAAAGCTACACTATCAAATGTTAGTGTAGCTTTGGATTCTTCTTCTTTTGAATTGTATAGTAGTATAGTCTTTACAATAGCTCCTAATGAACTTGAATATAATGTTTGTTCTGACGTTGTAAGAACTTTAGCTGCTACTAACTTATAATCTTCCATTCTACACCTCCATAATTGCTCTACGCTTTAATTTCTCAAGCTTATTATTAACATTATTAAAGTTATCTTTAATATCGCTAGTAGCGTTAATTAAATTTTGAGTTTCTTTAACATTATCATTAAGTCTATTATTTATTTCTATAATTGCATCTGTTAAGTCCTTAACCGTTTGATTAGTATTAGTTAAAACCTCATTTGTTTTATTCAATACTTTAGCTGTATTCTTTGATTCAGTACTAATAGTCTTTACAACATCTATAGTTGAATTAATATTCTCATTTAAGGTTTCAATATTTTTATTAGCTTTAATAATTCCTAGTTGATATTGTTTTATATCTTCAAATTTATCACCTACTGTAAGACTAGAATTTTGAGGATTATTTCCATCAATATTTTTTTCTATAACCCTTAATTCCTCATTTATATTCATTAGTGGATTTATAACATTATAAGTATTGTATACTTCAAAACTATTCAAATCCAATCCTATTAAACTTAAATCTAAAGCAGTTATTTTATATTTTTTCTTTATTTTATTGTTTCTTTTTAGATAATCTTGTCCATTCTTTAATAAATTAGATGCTCTAGTAACATCATCCCACAACTTCACACCTACTATTACTCCGAATTTTTTCATTGCATCAATATCATCAATATATTTAATACCACCATTTACAGATTCAATGGTTAATCGTTCCTCGCTATTTTCAAGTTTACTTCCTAAAGGTATTAGTCTAGATATTATTGATGTAGGATCTTTTTGTTGCTCTATGGATTTTAAATTTTTAGATATTCTTATTTCAGTCTCTTTAAATTCTCCAATAGACTCTAAGTAATCTAAATATCTTGTACCATTTTCATATCTTATTTGCAATTCACCACCAAGTCTATCTATGAGTTTATCTTTAATAGACTGAAAAGTTTTTACATATCCTAAATATCTATAAAGTCTATCATTATTATTTTTTACAGTCACATTACCTAGTACAAATTTTTTATCTTCAGATACTTGATTATTATGATTATCTATTATTACTTTTAAAAAATTTTTAACAGAAATATTATGATATTCTCCGTATGTAGTACTAGAGTCCATAAGATACCCGAGTTCACTCTCACATACTACAGACTTTGTTAAAACACCATTATTATTCATTTTTTCAGTCGGTAATAGAATTCTACCTCTGAATTCTACTTTATTTAATTTTTTATTTAATACTTCTATTAAAGTTTTTAAAGCTATAATCTTAAAATATCCTGGATTATTAGGCGATATATCAAATGTTAAAGTATCGATAACATTTATACCATGTTTTATATTAAAACTAGATAATCTAGGTGCTTCAACACTTGTAGATATTGAATTAATTATAGTTTCTTCATTTTCATTTATTAACTTAATTTCGTACATTATTAAAGAACCTCTTTTCTAAAAATAAATTCTATATTCCCATTACCTATAATAGTCAATTTGTTCTTTCCTTTATCTAAATCAAATCTCCAATCTTTAGTAGTACCAACATTAAATTTATAAGTTATTCCATTTTTAATTAAACTTATTGGAGCACTACAATGAATAGTAGGTGTGATTTTTATGACACTAGGATTATATATATCAATAATCTTACTCCCATCTACATTATATTTAGTATCTTGAGCATAATCTAATTCAAAATTAAACTCATCCCAAATATCACTTCCTTCTATGTTATTAGCTATTTTAAATGGATAAGCTATGAATTTAACATTTATCTCACATCCAACTGAATATTCTTTAAATTTTAAATCACCTTCACACTCGGCTAAAAAATAATATCCAGGAATAAGATCATCAAATAATTTTTCCTTTTCACTATTTACTAACCAATCTGAAATTTCTATTTTTTTATTAAAATATTCTATTTTATCTTTATATTTAAAATCTAATGTATAAACTATAATTCTTTCTTCATAATTTTGATCCCCATATAGATCACTAAAGTCATAGCTACCATTCATAAAAGGCACTCTTTCTTTAATCTTGTTTTTTTTTGGTGGGTTAATTTCTCTATTCATTATACGTAATCCAAAATCATTATAACTATGTCTATCATTTATAGTAAACCCATACACTATAGTATTAATCCCCTTTCTGTTAAATTTAATCTTTGTCCGCTTATCTTATCTGAATAAGGAGCTGTAGCTTTTGCAACTTTTTCACCTTCTATAATAACTGGTACTTCTATAATTGATTTATTTTCTATCGTAGCACCTGCAGTATTATTATCTTTATTATCATAACTATTATTTTTAGCTATTACAGTAGCTGTAGTTTTAGCAGTTTCATAATCAACTGTAGCATGCATTCTTTGTATTAAATCAACCATGTTTGAATCAATATCTTTTTTTAAATTAGGAGTTTCGATATCAATACCTACTCCAATACCTTTAACTATGTTAGTACCTATTAAATCTCTCATTATCCTTGAAGGAGAATGTATTCCAAAGAATCCTTTGATAGAATTTATAACATTCTCTGAAAATCCCCCAATCAAATTAATTATCCAACCACTCATATTTGAAATACCATTCCAAATACCTCTTATTAAATTAGCGCCTATACTTGAGGCTTCGTTCCAACCTAGTATGCTTTTAATTCCTTGAAGAGCACTTACAGCAACATTTCTAGCCGCTTGAAGTAAACTTCCTACAGAACCACGTATCCCATTAGCAATCCAACTAATTAAATTTCTACCTATACTTCCACCTGATGTGAATATACCTTTTATACCACCTATTACACTTTCAGCTGTAAAATTTGCAATTGCACCTATATTAGGTACCATGGCCTTAATTCCGTTACCTATTCCTGTTATTAAGTTTTTACCAAGACTAGCCCAATTTACTAAAGTAAATACATTTATGATAGCCATAATTATTTGTGGTAAATTTTGAATTATGATAGGAATACTAGTTATTAATCCCTTAACTAACATAATAATTATATCCATTCCAGCTTTTAAAATTCTAGGTAGACAACTATATAGAGCATCTGCAAAACTATTAATTATTCTTGGAATTTCTTGTATTAAAGTTGGTAAATTTTGAACAATACCTTCAACTAAAGCTAATATTATGTCTATTCCAACATCAATGATAATTCCTATATTGCCTATAATCATATCACAAATACCCATCATAACTTGAATTAAATTCGGTAACATTTCAGGAATAGATTCTGCAATCCCTTTTCCAAGTTCTATTATTAAATTTAATCCCAATTCTAAAATTTGAGGTAAAAGAGTTAATATTCCATCTACTAAACTTCGTATTATTCCCATTGCTGCTTTTACTATCTGAGGCAGATTATTTTTTATACCAGTTATAAAAGACTGTACGGTTTGAACTGCCAAATCAATAAATTTAGGTGCTGAACTTGCAATATTAGTTACTATCTGTGAAAATACATTGCCTAACTCTATAACCAATCCCTCAAAGCCACCTTTTTCAAAAGCTTTAGAAAGTTGTCCTACCATACTATTAGTGGTTTTTACAACTTCTTTCATAGGGTTATTAATACTTTCGTATAACTGTATTCCTAGTCCTTCTAAAGCTGATTTTAAAAGCGTAACTTGACCTTTTAGATTATTATTCATAATATCAGCCATATTTTCTGCTGCACCAGCAGAATCATTTAAGCTATCATAAAGTTTATTATAATCTTCTTCACTTGCATTTATTACAGCAAGCATACCTGACATAGCTTCTTTTCCAAATATAGTAGCTGCTGATTGAGTTTTTTGGGCATCTGTAAGTCCACTAAATTTTTCTCTTAATTCATCATATAAAGCCTTTCCTTCTTTAACATTACCGTTGGCATCTAATAGGCTTATTCCTAGTTTATTCATCTCTATATTCATACTTTTAGTAGGTTTAGCTAGGTTAGTTAATGAAGCTCTAAGAGCAGTTCCACTTTGGCTAGACTTTATTCCCGCATTTGCCATAAGACCTAATGCAAAAGCTGTATCTTTAGCTGACATACCTAAAGCTCCAGCAATAGGAGCTACATATTTAAATGATTCACCTAACATACTAACATTAGTATTCGAGTTAGATGCTGTAGCCGCTAACAAATCACTAAACTCTCCTGCTTGTTTAGCAGACATTCCAAAAGCAGTTAGTGCATCTGTAACAATATCACTTGTAAGCGCCAAATCTTCACCAGAAGCTGCGGCTAAATTCATTATTCCTTCTATGCCATCTAACATATCACTTGTTTTCCATCCCATTTGTTACCGTAAAGGCTTTTTATCCTCTACATCTAGGAGTTTCCTCCATGATACCTAGTCATTTCTAGGCTAGTTCAGCGTACATTTTCACTTTATTAAGTGTTCGACACTCTTGCCAGTATTATATTTATTCAACTGGTACGCGTTACGGTGCTTAATAACCTTTCGTAATTTATTAAGTTACCTCGGTGTTGGCATATTTACTCAAAGAAAAAAGCACCTTATTTAAAGGTACTTATATATTTTACAATCTTATTCCTCATATTCCACCTCGCCGTTTTGGGTTTAATTGTACCAAATAGCTAGATATTTATAAACTTAGCGTTCACCGATTTTGCCGAATTTTAGATGACCCGATGTTTTAAGCCATCGCCATATAGCTTAATGCTTCACTACTTTCAGTTGCACTAAATTTAGTTTTTGAGCCCATCTCTTTAGCTTTATTCCCTAAAAGAACCATATCCTCTGCTGTAGCTCCACTTATAGCTTGAACTTTACTCATTCCAGCTTCAAAGTCCATTCCAACTTTTGTTGCTACAATTCCTATCCCTGCAATTACCGAAGCAGCTCCTCCTATTGATGCAATAATTGATTTTGATCCCGTTTTAGCAATACTACTCATTTTTGATAGGCCATTTTCAATTCCCTTTGAATCTAAATCAGTATCTATAACTATTCTTCCATCAGCCATGTTACTCTCACCTACTTTCTTTATAAAAATAAAAAAAGCAGGCATTGGCTCACTACTCTAAGGTGTGGCTCTAAGCTCTGTCTTTTTCTTTAACTTCTATTTTAATTATTTTTTTACATCGAGGACACTTTATTTCCCCCTTAACGTAATCTGCTTTTATTAATAACTGATTACAACAGAAGCACCTTACATCTTCAATATTAATCACCTCATTTATACATAAAAAAAGCACCTACTAAGTAAGTGCCAAATCTACTTTTGTAACTTTGGTTCTCTATGAACCTTTTTTTCTATAGCATCGTAAATATACCATTTACTTTGATTCTTAACTTCGCTCAAAGGAGCAATTCCTATAGATATAGTATAATTATCATATAATCCACCTAAATAATCCTTACCTGAACTTTTAACTGAAGAATCTTGTAATTGTGCATTTGCATTGAATCTTCTTATAATACTATCAGCTAAATCTAAAGCAAGTTTACTATCAGTTGAATCAGCAAGAACCGCTGTAAAAGTAACCTTGTCCCCAGATACTTCAATATAAATATCTTTTAAATAACTATATTGTTCTGAATTAATAAATTCAGCTTTAGTATCGTGTATACATTTTTCCCAATCAACATTATATGTAACTTTTTCATTAATATTCTCTTTCTTATCAATATCAGAATTATTAATAACTTCCTTATCAGTTTTAGCCTTTAAATCTTCTCCAGATTTACAACTAACCAAACCCAAAGATATAATTAAAAACAGAAATATACTTAATATTTTCTTCATGTCATTACCTCCATATTGTTATAATCATAATTATAGCAATATAATTATAATGTCACAATAAGTTCATTAAATCCTTTCCACTTAAAAGTGCTTCTTCTATGTTTTTCAGTTTTGCTTCTTCACTTGCACTTATATTTTTAGGTATTTTATATAGTTCTTTCATTTTCCTATAATGCATCTTTTCCTCTTTAGCTTTAATCTTAGATAAATCAATGGACCTATATCCCATTATTTTAACTATCTCATTATCTTCCTTAAGACTCTTAAACATAGCCTTGAATTTCCACCAATGTAAATAGTCTATATCCTGCAAATCTACGCCATATTGGTCTAAAAAAGCACTATAGATATAATCATCATCATGTTCAAAACTGTAAATTTGAGTACCGCCTTTACATTTAGCATTTCTCTTTTGATATGAAATATCTTTACCACATCTGTAGAACCACAAGATCTTTTCTACAGCCTCATTTATATTAGTTGGAACTACAGGATAATATAATTCTAAAGCATTAATGATTTTATATTCTTCATTTATTTCATTATCTTGCATTAAAAGTTCAAATAAAATAGATGTGCGAAAATCTGAATTAATACCATACTCTATACCATCTATATCTACCGTAATTGGAGCTAAATCAATTAATAAGTTCATTACTATTTAGTATGTTTTTGAACTCGCTTTTGAGCTCTATTAGGAGAATATTTAGATGTAAATTTATTTATTTCTTTCTTCTTCTCATTTGTTTTCTCAACTAATTCATCAATTGCTGACATACAAGTCAATAAATTAACCTTTTTACCAAAAACCTTTTTATCAGTTCCTTCTCCAAACATAGTATTAAATATATTAAAAACTGCATTGCACATTATTCGAATACTTTCACTATTTTTTTTATTAGCAACCTTTTCTTCAATCCCTGTTAAATTTTCTAAAGCTTTTTCATATCTTTCAGCAACTTCAAGATCATAAATATCTAAATCCTCTAATTCAACGCCATTTATTTTCACTTTAAATTCCTCCTATAGTGTTTTAGGTGTAAAACCTTTTTTAAATGTCTTTGCAGCAGTATCAAAAGTTCCTTCTACCGGATCACTAATTCCTAAAAAACTTCCACTTATGCCTAATTCTCCATCATTGTCATCAAAACTATCGACTGAAATAGCCACATCAAATTTTCTAGCTCTAAATCCTGAAGTTGTATCAGGTTTATCTAAGTCTACTATTAAATATTCCGTTTCTGTATCAGCACCTGTCTTTTGCATTTCTCCTATATCTCTTATATGATCAATAGCTTTCTCACTTGCTATTTGATCAGCATTAAAGCTTGTACTCCATTCATATCCAGTAATACTTTGACTTGCACTAGATTGATTTATATACCTCTTAGATGTAGTCTGGGCACTAGGACTCTCATTAAGCTCTGTAAACCCAGTGCCTAAAAGTTCAAAAGTTTCACCTACCTTTAAATAGTTAGCTTGAATTTTTCTTTTTCGTATAGCCATTTATATCATTTTCCTTTCTTAAAATATTTTAATTTTAATTGTATCTGGAATTGAGCAGTATCTTCTGTTACTGCAAAAGCATACCCAGTACTAGTCACCTTAACTTCTAACGGTTCTAACTTATTATCTAGCAATGGAAATATATAATTGTTATTATTATTATCCTCAATCCAATCAGCAAACTTTTCATAAAATCCGCTATTATCTATATTCTGTAACACATCAACCCCATAAGGCTTTCTAGATGTAAATATAAAAGCGTATTGTCTTATACTATCTCCATTAACGTATTTCTTTACAATAGGTTCTATAGGAACTTCTTCTATGGAATAGGTGTCTGCATAAGGTTCTAGATAGTTGACATTAACTTTAATAGCATTATTAAATGTATCTAAACATGGACATTTTTTTATATAGTTTCTCAAGCTATCTATTATCACTTACTTCTACCTCCTACAAATTCAGCTATTGCTTGGACTATTTTATCCCCTCTGTCAGCAAACATTCTTCTATCCCAAAGCTTACCTCTAAGACCTCCTAATGAACTTCCTTGTTTACCGTTACCGCTGTTAGAATAATACTGCTTTCTAGCATAAGGAGCATTATATATAATTTTATTAGCCTGTAATTTAATCATCATATCCTTCAATCTACCTGTTCTGTATGGAATATAATTATTACATTGTTTAGCTACCTCTTGAGTAAATTTAATTTGAGCTTTACCATTTTTATTTAAATACCTCTTAAGTAGAATTTTTTTAGCATCATTAATCTTTAATATAACTTTAGCATCCATACTATACCCCCTCTACTTCTATATGATCAGTTAATAGATTTACAGATTTAATATCTATAACATCATCAAATTCATTTTTCAAATCAGCTATTCTATAAGGTTTAATACCTGTTATTTCAAAGTCAATTTCACCTTTTACAACTTTATCTCCTGGAGCTAATGTAAAATAATTTATTCTTTCAATATCAGATAAATTAGCGAATCTTTTAGGGCCTACATAGTTAGCTAACTTATCTATAAAAATAAGTGTACTATCAGCAAGCAGTAAACCTTTATCGCTTACAGTACCAGTTGTCTTTCCTTGCCAATTAACATCTTTAATAACTCTTCTTTGATATTTATAGCTATCGCTAGTTAAATCATAATGCTTGTTATAAATTGTTACAGCTGAATTCTTAAACAAAACACCCATTACATCACCCCATAAGTTTAATAAATGGATCAGGTAAAAGTTCTTTTATATCATCAGTTATGGTCCACTTTCCTTCATCAGTAAAAGTCATACTTTGATTCCCTTCACTAATGGATTTTACCCCGTTCATTTTTTTAAATTCAGTAGCTTTTTCAATCAATAATTCAACTGCAACTCCATAATTCTTTAAAATATATTCCTTTGTCCATTTAGGGTTATCTATAACATTTAGATAACCCCTTATTTTAGCTACTGCTCTATCTTCATTAGTAAACATAACTACCTCCATTCTCTAATTTATAATTATGTAATATTGTCCCAATATACTAAAGCGTTATAGTAGCAATTCCTATTTCTTCAGCAGTAGGACAAGATGGTAATGCAGTTGCAGCTGCTTTAGTAAATTCACCAACTGGATCTATTGAAGAATATGTTCCAGCAAATATATTACCTATCATTAAAGCTTCTTCCATCTTTGAATCTCCTATTAATTTAACTTCTTCGGCTGTTAATCCATAAATTGTTTCCCCTAACACTTCAGGACCAAACATTGATATTACATTCTCAGGAAAATATCTCTTAGTATCAAACCCTTTTGCTTTTTCAACTTTATATTTTCCTTCATTAACCACAAATCTAGGTAAATCTAATTCTTCTAATAAATCATTTAATTGACTTAAAGTTACAGTTTTAGCTGAATTAATACCATGAACTGCTTCTCTAACAGATTTATTTGAACGTATTTTATTAACTATTTTTCTAGATGTTAAAGCTCTAACTGGTCTTGATCCTGAAGAACCCTCCACAGCAGCTGCTAAAGTTTCTAAATCATCAAGCGGTTTAGATGTCTCAGTATCTGACCAATTGAAAGTTTTTTTGTTTACAGGAAGGAATCCATAATCCATAGTTACTTTGACTCCATTTTCCTCAATCCTAATCTTACCTGAACTTAAAAGTTCCATTCTCATCGCTTCAACTCTAACTTTTATAGCTTCAACCATTTTATCAGCATCTTTATATAATTCTAAAAGGGTTGACTCTAATTCCGCATTAGTTCTAGGATTATTTATTTTTATAATTTCTTTTTCTGTAATTTTTATCTGTCTTTTAATTAAAGCTAATGATGCAACACCTTTATTAATAGCTTCTCTAGATGCTAGTTCAGTTTGTGTATCTAAAGCATGCACTGAAGCTGATACTGGTATGCCACCTCTTCCTAAAATCATATCAAATTCAATATCTTGAATTTTTCTCTCTGGGAAAAGTGAATCCCCTAACATAGGAACAACCTTTCTATCTTTATAATAATTAATTAATTCTTTTGTACTGAAAACTTCTTCTAACCTTGGCATTATTTAATCCTCCCTTTATTATCTAAATGTTATTTTTACTAATGTAGATTTTATAGTTTCAATAGCTTTTTCTGAAAATCCATCAAGCACTCTATCTTTTCTTAAATACCCTTCAACAACTAAGCTACATGGCATATCCCCATTTGTAACATCTACTGTTTTATATAAAACACCTGCTGGTGTAGTAGTTAGTGTTTCAGAACCCTCTCCACCAGTTTGGGTTACAACTGTTCCTTCAGCATCTATTAAAGTTCCTGCTTTAACTAGTTTTCTTCCATTTTCATTAGGCTTAATGCTTGTTGATTTAACTGTAGAAGTAAAAGTTATAAGATTAGATTGAGTAACTAATATCTCCATATCATTTTCATAAGTTTGTTTTTTAAAATACATAAAAATTCCTCCCTTTATTTAGTAGTCCAAGGATCACTTGGAGCTGAACTTGTATTATTTATTTGAGCTGCTATTGCAGCACCAATACTCATTGGCTTTCCATCTGAATTATTACCTGGTATATAACTAGACTGTTTCATCTTCTCTGTAGCTATAGCTTCAAGACTCTTTGACCAATCCTCCGCGATAGAATCTAAAACTTCTTTAGTTTTATCAAAATCATCACCTAAACATTTTTCAATAATGCTTGCCGGCAATTTCTTATCTTTAGCATATTTCATAGCTTCATTTAATAAATCTTTTCTTGCATTAGCTTTTTGTTCATCAGCTAATTTTTTCTCAAGTTCTAAGATTTTCTTTTGAGTTGGATCAGTTATTAAATCCGGATACTTTTCCTTAATAAAAGGTTCAAGCTCCTTTTCTAAATTGTTTTCCCTCCAAGTTTTTAAAGCTTTGCTATGATATTTATCATTTTCACTATCAAGAAAAGCTTTAAAATCTTTATCACTTTTTATTTTTTCCTTAAAGGCCTCTAAGGTAAGTCCACTAATTTGTAGTGACTTAGCTAAATTACTATTTTCTAGTAACGAATCTATATTTTCATCATCACCCGCTTTTTCAATTAATTTTAATAATTCTTTCTTTAACATATACTCCTCCTTATCCCACAAACCCATATAAGCCTTGTGACACAAAATTATTTAACTTAGTAATAACACCCCTTGCACACAAAATGCACACAAGACGTATTAATAAATAATATAAAAAGCCTTAGTTTCCTAAGACTTAATTATTTTTCAACTTTGTAGTTTTCCCACTTTTTATAAGCATCTACATACATTTCTTTCTTGTCCCCATTGTAAGTACACTCGTAATACATTCCATCAAATAAAGTAGTACTTAATAAAGCTTTATTGTTTTGAAGAGTTTTACAGCTCCACACCATAAATACATCATCTGTTGTAATTTCCTTCTTATCAGTTTTATCCAAATGCTTATTAGTATAGTTACATACTTCCTGTTTACACCATTCTAAAAATTCTTTTTCATTCATTTAATGTTTCTCCTCTAATCTTCTATCCTATTAATTCCATATTGAACAGCTACTTCATGTTCAATTTTACAACCTCTTGCATTTCTCCAATCTCCACCAAAATAAGCAATATCAGCTTGACTTAAAAGCTGTATAGATTTTCCTAGATACCATACTGGAATTGACTTGTTAACTTCTCCTGGATATTTCGATATGAAAGAATCTATTAACTCTATTGGTTCTCCTATAGTTTTTTCTGCTTTAATACGAATTTCTTCCCTTGTTTTTAAAATTTCTTCATCTGTAAGACCCCTCATTGGTTGAGATATAAATAACTTTTTCACTTCTCTTTTCCTCCTTAGTTTTAAGCATAATAAAAGCACCTACTTTTAACTAAGTAAGTGCCTAATTAAGCAAATGGTGAATTTGCTTTATCTCTTAATATTTCATTTGTTATTTTAATATATTCTTTATGAGCATCTTTTACGTTTTGTGGCGCATCTTCTCTTATTGTAGCCTCTAAATAATCACCAGCATTCCCCATAATAATGTATGGTTCAAATATCTTTGTTAATTTACGCGTTGTTTCATGTCTTTTGTCCACAATCATCACGATTTTTCAACTCCTTTTATATACGCTTCTATAAATTGAACTAATTCTGTTTTGATATTTCCTTT
The DNA here is from genome assembly GCF_003606265.1 of Clostridium septicum. Taxonomy (NCBI): domain Bacteria; kingdom Bacillati; phylum Bacillota; class Clostridia; order Eubacteriales; family Clostridiaceae; genus Clostridium; species Clostridium septicum. Next base: position 2,879,159 of record NZ_CP023671.1, on the reverse strand, counting down.
AACACTGAAATATTCTGCAATAATTTCATTAACCCTATTAATCCCAATATAACTATCTGCTGCATATCCACTTAATTGGTTTTCAATAAACCTATTAGGCATTGAAGATTTACTTAAGATATAATTCTGAATTCCATTATCAAACATTTCTTTAGCATTATTATAACCCACTCCTTTTTGATTTTCAATTAATTCCACTAAATCATAATGATATTTATGTCCTAATTCATGCAGAAGTGGAGAGTTTGATTCTACGCTTGCAAAATAACCTTCTTTGCTTTTTAAATATTTTGATATCTTAGAATCTGTATCATACTTACTATTTATAAATACTGTATTAACTTCTCGCTTATAACCTCCAATAGCATTTTGAGGTAAACCATTTTTTTCGAAATTTATAATTGACACTCTTGGCAGTTCAAACCATGCAGGTAATCCACTTTTAATATTTTTAAGTTTTTTTTCATATAATCTTACTGCTTTATTTTTCTTTGTTGCATCAATATCCGTCCACATGTTAAATCTACTATTAGATACTCTTTTTTCATTTATCGATAAGTTTCCCAGTTTAAATTCTCTTTCTTCTCCAAATTGTGGAACGAACCTACTGGACATATAATCAGTTTTATCTAAAATACTCTCATCATCTTCAATAGTATAGAAACATCTGCATAATGGATGTTTTGGAATTTCTATCTTACCTTTAAAATCAAACACTCTATCATGGTATTGCCCACAATCAGAACATAACCTACTATCTAAAGTTGCATTATACCTTACTTTTTTAACCCCTGTTTCTTTACAGAATATATCAAATGCATTAGCAGAAGATCTATTTACTTCTGTTTCTACAAGTCTTTTTGTATTATAAGCACCAGTATTATAAGTTTTTTCTACTTCTTTTTTTATTTGATTTACATTTACTTTTCCATTAAGAAAAGCATTAATTTGCTTATGAAGATATTTAGCTGTTTCCTGCTCATTTTCCCAAACTCTTTTCGAAAAATGTTTACCTTTAAAATTATCTTTCACAATCTTCTTAACATCTTTTAAATTGGCATTATAGTTATAAAAATTAAAAGTTTTATTAACCGTAGAACTAAGAATATCATTAATTACATTAATCTGATTCTTACAAATATTCTTATGACCATTTAAAATTAAAACAGACATCTTTTTATAATATTTATCCTTATCGCTCTTCCCTATACTCATTACTCCATCAATAATAGTATAAGTAAGCATAACCATTGCTATTTCCTTTAAAAGTTCATTTCTAATATTTTTCTGCTCCTTATAAATTTCTTTCAACTGTTCATTAGCTTCATCATAAAGACTTTCAATAAATTCTTCTTCATCAATCATTATCAATCACCTAGATTATTTAAATCTATTGCAAATTCTTCTTCTTGCTCTTTTTTTACCTTTTCAGCTTCAACTACTTTATTATTAATGAAACTAAATCTACCTCTAGCAGTATCTTTAGAAATTATCCCATCAGGCACCTGACTAAGCATTTGAGCAGTTGCTAAATCATCTGAAGGAATATTTGGAGTATAAAGAGCTTTAATATCTTTATAATCATAAATTTTATTTTTCTTCAAATCCAAATATATAAATAAAAATCTTAATCTATTTTTAACAATATTCCTATGTGCCTTAATTTGAAGATTACACTTGTTTTCCAAAACAATAAGTCTAGATCTTAAAGTTATACCTGATAAATTACTTTGCAATTTTTCATTATGGTTTATATGACAAGCTATTTCGTACATAGTATCATGATATCTATCTAAAGTATTCTGAATAAATGTATCATTTATATTTTTGATTAACCAATCTGCACTAGCACCTTTACCTGGAAGTTGTAACACTCCCAATCTCTTCATTTTAGGAACATCATCATTATCAATTTTACATCCAATAAATTTTAAATAAGCATTCCTAAAATCACTTATTTCATTACCAACATCACTTAAATTTGTCTCAAAAGCATCTTGAAGACCCTTAATATCCTTATATAAACTATCACTTTCTTTTTCATAACTTAAAATTCCAATACTAACAGGCACTTCTTTAAATAAATTTTTACTTGGTGATGCTATTTCTTCAAATTTATCATTAAAATGATATATATAATTCTCCGTATAAACATCAATATTATTATGTTGTTCAAAATCATTTTTAAATGTATGAATAAAGAATAAAACCTTTCCTGAAGAGCTATCCTTATATGCATATCCATCACTAGGTTTTATAATTTTACTACAAAAATCTGCTTTCTTATCTATATAATAAAGTTCATAGACTTCCGTAAATATTAATAAATATTTCATTAAATCAGTATCATGAAGTTCATCCCAATGAGCTGTATAATATTCTATATCTTTTACTATATTTGTATCATCTGTCCTTGATTCATAAGTTATATCATTTCCTAATGTATAAGCAACTTCTTCTTTTATAAATTTCTTAATGTAGTTAACATTTACTTTTAAATTTGATCTATCTGTAACAAAAAGATATTTTCTGATAGCATCTGTATCACCCTTATAATAACGATACATCTTTTCATAAATATTTCTAAATACATGATAACTACCATAAGCCTTTTTAACTAACTCTAAATGTTCATAATTATGCAAATCTAATCCAAATTCTTTTTTAAACAATTTATTTATCAACTTATTTAAATTCAATATTTCACCTCCTACAACCCAAAGGATCGTCTATCTAGTATTTCAACTGCTTCAACAATTTCTATATTATCAATCCGATTATTAAATTCAGATGCAATATCTGGCGCATCATCATGAATAGAGAATTTTTGCCCTCTAAAATCTAAAATTTGACTTATAAATTCATCATCTTCTTCAGCAAATATAATTTGACCTTTATTCATATAAGGAATAATAGTAGAAATTTTATCATCCTTATTTTTTCTTTGAGCTTCATTTATTATTTCTATGTCTCTGCCTCTTAAAGTTAAGTCAGCTTTGATTTTATTTTCTAATAAATTAGCATCTGCTCCATTAAATGTGTTCTTCTCTATATAAACATGAGTTATATCTATATATTCTTTTATCAACTCAATCATATGGTCCACGTACTTATCAAAATCTGTTCTTGCATTAATCCTTGCAAGTTCAGCTTTTCTCGCATATTTTAAATTATTATCAGCTTTAGATCCTACCAAAAAAGCACTATAGTCAGATTTTTTATTATTAGTTGCTGCTGGATCCACTAATAACATAGTTTTTATAAAATCATGTCTTTCTATTTCTTCTCTTTTTTCAGTAGCAACAGTTTTAAACCATTTTTCTCCTATACTGTCTACATCTCCTTGAACTTCTTGTTTAAAGGATGATGGATTTTCGTAATATTGAATGGCCATATCAAGACAATCCCAAAACTCTTGCCATAACAAAGGATATTGCATTTCATCTTGGTGTTGATAATAAAACTCCTTAGCATAATCTAATGATGCACTTCCATATTTTTTAGAATTAAATAGAATCTCTTTAAAATTCAACCAAAGTCCTTCATTAAAGAACTTATCAACATTATCTATAAGAACACCTTTTTCATTTTCAAATTTCCATGTTGGCTGATTCATCAATCTACTATAAAAACATTCTTTATGTTGTAATGTGCCTAGTGCTATCATCACAGTACCTTTTTTAACTAGCTTTCCTTTTCTATAAAGTGGCTTTTGAATAGCAAATTTAACATCTTCACTAAATCTCTTCCACTTTCCTTCTCTAGCTTCATGAGTTTTAACATCTGATTCTGATTGATAATCATCTAGAATTATAAGTTCAGGCCTTCTATTTCTATACTTTCTACCTCTCATAGGTGAAGCTGAAGGTATTGCTTCTATCTTAGAAAAATTAGTTAATTCTAATTCTGAAGTATTACATTTAAAACTCTTATCTCTATCATCTAATAAAACTCCAAATGAATTCTTTAATAGTTCATTTTCTAAAAATTGATTTTTAATATCTGCAATAAACTTTTCAGCAGTAGATCCTATATCAGAACATATCAATGTATATTTTATATGGCCATAAGCATGAACCCATATAACCGGTCCGGTATTTCCAAAAACTGATTTACCTGTACCTCTTGGCAATATTCTACCTAATTGATTGTGACCTTCTCCTATAATAGCTTCCTGAATATCTTTCCATAAATCTTCATGAACCTTTGCATGAGGTGCTGCTGCATTATCATCTTTTGGATAATAGATGTCTTGTAAAAAATACAAACAAAAAAACTCTAGATTAAATTTACCTAATTGCCATGCTAATCCATGGAATCCAAATAAATTGCTAGAGTTTTCTATAAACATTTCATCTGTTCTTTCCTCTGCCTCTTTATCATTTAAGCCAGCTTCTAGAAAAGTCTTATTAAGATAGTGATAAAGTAAGAATTCATTTCTTTCATTATCACTATCGAATTCTAAAGGCAATCCCACTTTATCACCACCTCCTGGTTTTTAAAATTTGTTAGAAAAAGTGTGGAACTGGTAGCCACAGTATTCCAAATATTGTATTTTAGAACCTACCCCCATATTTATTTATGCATAATAGTAATTAAATACTTAATTATATAACAATTTCGCTTTTGCTTTTTATTTTTTTCGCTAAAACTTAATTTAGCGAAGTTCGTAAATTAAATTATTATATATATACTAAAGCTAGTTATATCAAGGTCTTCAAGCATTATTACCGCCTTTTAATTTCAGTTTTATCCTTTCAACAACTGCTTCAACTTCATTAATTTGCCCATCATTCTCACTATTTCCCGAGTTTCCAGTGTCTATTACTTGGGAAGTTCTTCCTAAAATCCTATCTATTAGATATTGATTTGCAGCTAAACATACTCTTTTATCGCTTTTATCATTAGCTAATTCTTTTATATTTGAAATAAATGTGGTTAAATCTTTCAAAATGTAAGCATTTCCCTGGTTAATTATCCCTCGCTTACGCCTGTCCAGCTCTGCCTTGACAGTAGGCTTACCCATCCAAGCATAAATAGTATTTCTAGTAACACCTATAGTCTTAGCGATATCCGTTATATTCTCGCCCTCTATAAGCATAGTAATCATTTGTATTTGTTCTCTTGTTACTATTTCCTGTTTATTCTTTAAGAGCTCTTTAGCCATCTACACACCCCCTCTGATATATACACATAATAAAAGACACTTGTATAGGCTAAATCTTCTCTAATTAGCTTCTACAAATGTCCTAACTAACAATTTCTATAATACTATAATAACACGTTTAAAACCTTAATATTTAAACCAGTCTTAAACAAAGTTTAAACAAAGTTTAAGAATAATATATTTGATATCTTATTTACTATAATTCTTTTCAATTCTGATACATATTCTTCAGTTAAATCTAACTTAGCAGCTATCATTCTATTATTCTCTTTATTAAAGTATCTCATTTGAATAAGATTCTTTTCTCTATTTGTTAAATCAGTTAATGAATTTTCTATCTTCATAATTTCAACTTCTTTAAGCTTTTTCATATTTTCTAATTTTTTTATTCTCTTTTCTCTAATTACGACTTCATTCTCTACACTTGAATTAAACTTATTAGTAGATCCAGTTCTTTCTTCATATACTATTGCACCAACACCTTCATATTGACTTTTTAAAAGTTCTAAATCTAATTCTATATTTCTAATTTCAGCTTTAGTTTTATTAAAGTTGTATAACATAGCCTCTGTTTTTTTATATAAACTCAAGATTATTCACCTCTTTTGTTTCATTTCTAATTTTTTTATTATGCTTTTTAGTCAATTTTTATTGATTTTTTCTAATAAATTAGCCTTTTCTGACTCTAATTTTGCTTTTTCTGTCCATTTTTTATTAAAAATACATTTTTTAATTTGCTTATCTATTTCTTTTATTCTATCTCTCCAAACCTTGTCCCAGTCTACTCTCACGGTACTTTACTCCTTCTAATTTTTTATATTATGTTACACTTCATGTTACATTTATTTTTTTAATAGTAACCACTTCAAACCGTTGATATTACTAGCTTTGGAACATTGGTTACAAAGTTACACTTTTTTTAAATTTATATGTATATATAGAGAATATATAATATATATATTTTTTTCTTATATATATATATATATTTATGTAACTTTGTAACTATTATATATATATATAGTCTCAGGCTAGATATACTGTCATTTCTTGTGGTTACACTTTTGGTTACTTTTTTTTGAAAACTTGTAACTCTTGTAACCTTTTTTATTTTTTACAATTGTTTTATAAAGTTTTCTATTTGCTCTAATTTATCTTTAATAACCAATATGTCATGATTACTTCTTAAAACCTGCTGTGGAACGAATTTCAAAGCAGATTCAAAGCTTGTACAATAAGCTATTGGTTGCCAGTATTCTTTGCCTAGATTTTCTTTCTTGGTTAACTTACTATCTTCTACTATTTTCTTGACTTTTACTATAAACTGCCTTTCATCTGTTTCTATTAAATAGTCTCCCATATTTACTTTCATTAATATCCTCCATTAACTCTATCCCAATTAATCTTATTTTTATATCTATATGCTTGTTCCATTTCTTTAAATGTGAAACCTAAATTTAATCCTAATGCTATAATCCTTGGAACTGTAGGATCTTTAAAGCACATCTGAAATAAGTGGTAAACTGTATAATCACTATTAAGTCTATGGGCTATTTCTTCTGCTCTATCTATAAAGCTATTTCCTTCTTCATTTTCTAGACTTAAAGCAAAATGAAAAACATCTGCCCATTCCTCTAACATTTTTTCTCTATTAACTTCTCCTTTGGTTTTCTTCCAATACTTAAACTCTTTAAATTCCTGTGCTAATTCCCCTAGCTCTACTCTTAGAGCTAACTCTATCTTTCTAGTTGGGTATACATCTATATCACTTTTCTTAAATATTGCTATATCCAATTCTTTCTGCATTTCTAATAAATTTCTAATGTTCATAACTAACCCCTTAATATTTATTAATGTATTATTGTAATTATCTCTAAATCCATATTTCCACAATCTTGGCATATATAAGTTATATTGATTTTTTCATATTTCTTATTATTTGCAATAATTTTCTTTATTGAAAATGCATCTATTTTATCACTATTGCATTTGCAACATATTTTATTAATAGTCTTCATATTTAATTTAACCTATCCTTACTAATATTCCACCATTACTCTTTGTTTTGAACTCATATAAATTAGAGTTTTGGCTTTTTAAACTGCATAAATCTAATGGTATTAACTTTGTTCCATTGTTATATATCTTCTTTTTGTACCTGGTGCAATAATATTGATTTCTAACAAAAACTTGATTATTGCAATACATACATTTATTCATCGTTTTCTCCTTACTGATACTCACTTACTTGAACCTTCTCTTCAGCTATAATACAAGCCACTTTCCAATAGACTTGGAGTAAATTAGTTTCCTCTGTATCATATTGTGGGTCATCTCCTCCGCATCCTGTATCTCTAATTGCTATAGTATAGTAATCCCAGGCATAATAACTTTCTACTTTACCATTGGTTTTATCCTCTATAAATTTTCTTAATTGTCCTTCTGTAAATAGCGGAATTGGTCCTATACTTTTAAAGTAATCAAAATCTCCATTTAAATCGCATTCTAAGTTATTATCTATTATCTCTACATCTTTATATTCATGTGGGTCTTCATTATAATAATATAAATCTCCGTAATCACATTCCCACCAATCTAAAAATATTTTTTGTACTTCTATAGGTTGCTCTCTAAATTGTTCTATTGTTGTGAATTCCATCTTTCGCCTCCTTATTGATATTGATTTTCTTATGAGAATAGAAGCATATTACTGTTACTTAAATCGCTTCTATTCTCCTATATTTAAATTATCTAATCGATTTCTATTATTTCCTCACTAATGATTGTGTAAAATGTTGGTTTATAGTTATACTTCTCTTGCCACTTGTAAAACACATCATTAAGATCCTTCTCTAATTCTAATAATTCTTCTGTAGATGCATAAACTAAATAATCCTCTGCTACTTCTCCAACTTCTTCATACATAGTATTTTGTATGTCTTCTATAACCCTATCAACATCTACTCCAAAGTTTGGTACATCTTCAATTATTCCTATTTTAAATTTCTTAATATCATCAATTAAGGCTTCTTTAGATGCTTCCTCTATAGCTTCTTCTCTACTATCACAAACGCCACCTCTCCATATCTCACTATTTATATTTAACTCATAAGTCCACTTACTCATTTTCCTACCTCCATCTATTTTTCATATTTTTTAATTGCATACTAAAAAAACGCCGCATATTTCTTTGAATAATACGGCATTTTAAATAATTTTATATTCCTAATATTTTAATATAGTCAGTTAATTAGTCAATAAACTATAGACTTTATTTATAGATTCTTTATCATCAAAATTATCTGATATTTTAAACATTAATTCTGAAGCATTTTCATTTTGAAATACTTCTTTAAATTTTTCTTTGTCATTAAGCATAACTCTATTTATTTCAATAAACAATCTTGGCAAACTATATGCCCATTCATCATTTGGGATTCCATTCTCGTCACTTAACGCAAAATATGATTCTCGAGCGGCTATTATACTTGCATATTGTTCGGCATAAACTGTTTCATTATCTATATTTCCGCCATAACCAGCAAAATTTTGTATATTATCTCTTACCGTTTGGGTTAATTCTTTCTTATAATTATTTATCTTATTTTGTTGATAAAAATTATACCCTAATGAAAGTAAAAGTATCCCAACTATTAAACTAACTATAAATTTCGATTTATTTTTCAATTTATACTCCTCCAACTTAATCTATTAAAAATTATTATACATACATTAGTTTTATCTTAGTTAGTTTATATTGTAACATAATTATACATTTTTCAAAAATACCGTATTATTCAATTTTTAAAGAACATATTTACTAAATATAAAAAACTTATAACCCACAATTACAAGGCCTTTCTCTTTCTCCTATGTGATCTAATAATCCATAATCATCAAAAAACATTTCAATTTGTCCTTCTCCAACTATTACCTCTATAGGTTTTGAACTTATATATAGTGGCTTTTTATTATCTGATACTCTTTTTTCATTTACTTTATGCTCTAAAGCTCTAGCCTTCTCATATAAACATGGATCATTTCTATATAACTCTATAAACTCAGCTTTTTTTGCATAAGGACAGAAATAACAACCAGATTTCCTAGGAACTTTAAAACCATGTCTTTCAATTATTTCAATATTTTCTTTTCTAGTGATCCCATCTTCAACAAATAAATACTTAAATATTTTATTAGCTAAATACTTAGGCGGATTTTGTGGTGGTCTTGCTCTATTCGCTTCATCATATGCTATCCCTAAATGCATATAACACTTTTCATCTTCTCCACCCTCTAATTTAGAATTAATATACAAATTGGTTGGTATTATTTTAAACTTTTCAGTACACCATCTAAGCATTCTTGAAGGTACTACACTCTTCTCTAAACAATAATGGAATAAATCTAATCCTTTATTCATATTTCTTTCTTTAACATTACCTTCAACTATTGTTACTGGTTTCCACCCTCTCTTTATGACCTCTTTATTAAAGTAATCCATATATCTATAAGTGTCTGGGTGATCAGCTCCATGATTACTAAATACGGCTTCAAACTCTATCCCTTGTTCTATCATATAAAGGTATAAAGCTACACTGTTTACTCCTCCACCAAAACTTAAGAAATGTTTCATACTATACCCTCACCCCCATGTTTTCTTTTACTAATCCATTTATACAATCACTTGCTTCTTTTAATGTTCCGTTATATATTACTTCCTCTTTTGAGTTTCTCACTTCCCATGATCCTTTAAGCTGATTACAGCATAAATGATATTGCATATCTTACTCCTCCATCTATTTATCAATATTTTCAAATCCCGAACTCTTCTTTAAGCTCTATTAAGTTAGGATCTAATAATATTAACTCTCTTATCTTATTTTTAAATTCTTCTGTTTTATCTATCTTAGCTTGTACATCTTTTTCAAACTTATCTGTATTTCTAAAATATTTACTGTCTACTGCTCCACATTTAGCTACTTTACTAGTATTAGAATATCTACTCATTACTAATTTCCTTTATATCAATTCTTATAGTCTTATTTGCTTGTCCTAAATGGTATATCAAGGCTTCTGAACCATCTTCTAAGTTAACTTTTGACTTAGCTTTTATATTTAATTTTCTTGCCTGCTTTATTCCTTCCAAGTTTTCATTTATTTCTTTTAAATCTTTCTCAGTTATCATTATTTACACTCCTTTAAAATGGACACTCTGTTGTAGTTCCTTCGAATCTTTGCTCCGTTTCTGTTACTACTTCAAAAATTGGTTCTACTATCTCATACATTTTTAAATCTCTTAATTTTTCTATATCATATTCATCCATTCTTACAGTTTTCCAATTTCCATTAACCTGTTTCATCTTAGTTGGAATACTTTCATTTAAAATATAACCTGATTTTTTAGCTTGTTTTTTAAAGTCCTTCAGTTTTAAAGGAATAACATCTGTTCCAAATCTAGTTGTATGTTCATATAACAAATTAATCATTTCACTTGTTTTTATTAACACAACATTGTTTTTAACTTTAAAAACACATTCTGGATTTAATACTCTAGAATCCTCTAGCATTTGATTAAACGTTAAAAGCATGGTTTCCACAACTGAATTTACTTCCTGTCCATCTTCTAAAACTTCTGTTTTTATATTTTCTATTAAGAATTTTTCGAATCCCTTAAATTCCTTAGTTTCTAATTTAATTGCAAGTTTATTTAAAATTTGCATTCCACAATAAATATTAAGCGCAGTATTTAAAGGTCTATTGATTAATTCAGTTATTTTACTTTCTCCCAACTTCCTTATATCTGAATATTCTTCTATAGTAAGATTTAATATTATATCTATCAGACTTCTTCCCAATTTATTCAATAATTGTTGATTATCCATAAGCCATTTCATAGCTTTAGTATGTTCTAAAGTTCTTTCATTTTTAGAAAGATAAATTATACAACTTCTTTCTATAAGGGCCTTTTCATTATTAGCATAGCTTTCCTCACCTGCCATTATAATAGGTCTATCTAATTTAAATTCTGTTGTTTCAAGACTTCTGTTCCCTCTTGATACACTTGTCCCATCATAAGAGTTTCTTAATATTTCGCTTAATTTAGATATTTTAAAACGATCCAGGGCTGATGGTTTAAATTCTTCTAATAACAATGGGTAATTGCCTTCTGATAGACTTTTTATTATTCCAAAAGGACTTGTTAATCCGATTGATTTTATATCATTTTTATTAGCATTTAGTATAGGCGCTATTACATTATCTAATATTGTACTTTTTCCACTTCCACTCTCTCCTATCATCAGTAAATGATGCTGTTTATTTCCTATTGCTTTATTTTGATATATTGCCAGGTTGTTTATTACTGTTCCTATTATGCTGATAGTCTTTTCTGAAGTAGCAAATTTAAATAAGTGTTTTCTTATAGATTTAAATTCTTCTTGAGTTATTTCTTGAATATCTATTAGATTTTCTGCCATATTACCTTTGCACTTTATGCTTATATCTATACCTGAATCTGAAATAGCTCCATTACTTGTTGCAAAAAATAATTTCTTATCTTTTTCTATAAACTTAGCTCCGTTATGAATTTCTTCATTTTCTAAAGCAAAATATTTATTTATCCATATTTTAAATTCAGTCAAAGCTTTAATATCACCTATAAAAGATAAATCCATGGTCCCTAAAAAGTTTTTAAAAGATTTGGTATCATCGAATACAGTAGAAAATCCCGTTTTCTCAAATGTCTCTCCTGTATTAGACTTTAAAATCAATTTTATTCCTTCTTTATCTTCATCAATAAATTTCATTCTTTTAGCTTCAATTATTTTAAAATTTGTTATATATTCCTTAAAAAAATCATCATCCTTTCTATTGTAGATCCATTTAAAAACACCATTTAAATTTTGCTGCAACTCATATCTTGTTTTTAAATCCAAGCTTCTATTAAAGGCATTTAATAAATCCTTCTTATCATGTCCAAACTCTATCCAATCAGTAACATCTTTATTGTTTCCCAATGACTTTAGTCCAGGTAAATTAATAAACTTAAATTCTCTAGATGTCGTAAACAATTCATTGTAAATTTTCCATTTATATTGTTCTCCGGCTATCCCTGTATCGCTACACACGTAAATTCTGGCTCCCGTAAAATAACTTAATTCTTTAGTTATTCCTTTAAAGCTTGTGGCAACATAATTTTCATTTCTTAACAGTGAATTTATTGTATTCGCATCTTTCTCGCCTTCTACAACTACAATTGCATAATCTTTTTTTATTCCCTCTATAGTGTTATAAAGGTTATACGGAATTTCATCGTATCCTCTACTAGCCTTTACCTTTTCATTTTCAAAATGATAATAACCATGTTTCTTTTTTCCCTCTTTATGGTCCATAAATTTTGCTTTGAAATAAATTGGATCGTTATCTTTATTTACAAAAGTAAATATTCCTAACAAATCCTGTTCTTCCCTGTATTTAGTAAATTCCCACTCTATAAAAGACTTAACCTTGTCCTCTAATTGTTCTTTTTTGCTCTTATGTACTTCCATTCCTAAATACTTTTTAGATGCATTAAAATCTATACCTTTAAAATTTGATATAAAGTCTATTGCATCTCCACCCACATCACATCCAAAGCATTTAAATTTATATTTATTAATATTTGGATGAAACTTAACACTTAAGGAAGGTGTCTTTTCATTATGAAAAGGGCAAGGTATATATCCTTGCCTATTAAATTTATTACCAGTCTCTCTTTCTATTAACTCTTTTAAATTTATATCTCCAATATCCAAATAACATCACCTCCTAAAAGTTTTTAAATCCATTTATTCTTTCATCTTTTGTCATTTCCAAACCTGTAATATCCTTATATATAGTTTGTAATTTACTAAGCCTTAAAGCTATATCGTTAAAAAGCTTTAAATGTTTCAAACAACTTTCTATGCTTTCGTTTTTAAAATAAATTTCTGCATTAGAATTACGTTTAAGATAGTAATTATATTCTTTTTTTATCTCTATAATTTCATTCATATTTATTCCTGAATTTCTTCTATGTAACCCTTATGCTTAAGTACATTTCTAATAGAATATCTTAAAGTATTGTATATCTCGCTTCCAATCATAGACTTATCTATTGGCCTTATGATGGTACTAAATTCCCTTTCCAAACCTTTTATTCTTGCATATAATGTTGTTGGCTCATATTGGGCTCTGTAATTTTTATTTCTTATGTTTTCATCAAAATCTTTATCTTCCATAAATATAAAAAATTCAATGCCATATCTATTCATATTGGCAAATTCGTACTTGAGTCTGTTGTAATCAGTTTTAAGGACTTTTTCTAAATACTCTTTTCCTAATAAATCAATTATTTCTTTTTTAATCTCATTTATATTTGTTTTATTATCCTTAAGATTCATTGCAATTTCATCGATGCAAAATTTTCTCTCTATTGCTATATCATTTGTAAAATAAACATCTCTCTGTTGCCCTTTAAAGCTACCCGCTGGCAAGTAACAACTATAATCTCCATAGTCTAATTTTTGAGTTTTGTAAGGCTTCTTTTTCTTTTGAAGCCATTGTATTATATGGGTATTTGCTTGTTCTCTTGTATCTACTATAATTACCATTTTATCTAATATTTCTTTTATCTCTTTATCCGAAAATTTATATCTCAATATTTATTTTTCTCCTTTAATCTAATAAATTACTATACAATTGCATTCTTTAAAAAGGCATATCTCCGTCATCAACTGGTGTCATATCTTCATCAAAGTTTTTATTATCAAAGGTATTGTTAATTTTATTTGATGCATCGTTACCTTGTCCATTTCCTATGAATTCACACGATTCAACTATCACATCAGTTGTATATCTTTTAGTTCCATCTTTAGCATCATAGCTTCCGGTCCTAATGTTTCCTGTAATAGCTAACTGTCTACCTTTAGTAAGGTACTGTGCTATTACTTCCCCTGTTTTTCCAAAAGCTATACAATTTATAAAATCTGCTTCATCTTTCTTAAATTGTCTATTTACTGCTAAAGTAAATCTCGTTACTGCTGTTCCACTACTAGCAGCATAATTTAGTTCAGGATCTTTAGTTAACCTTCCAATAAGTATTGCTTTATTCATTTTAAACCTCCCTATGTTCTTCGATTAAATAACTTGCTTCTAAATCTGCTGTGTGAAGTAGTACCGCTGGCTTGCATAAATTCCAAGCTGCACTAATAGTATTTAAATTTTCTTTTGGTTCATACCCTCCCATGTGCCACCTTATACAATACAATTCTTCTTTTGTAAGTTTTATAAAGGTTTGTAGTATTAAACAACTTTTCTCTCCATGGCCTAATGGATTTTGATCATCAACTGAATAATATGGAACTTGAATCCACTTCCCATCTCTTTTTACATTTCTTGAACTAACTACGTAATAATTAGCTTTACAAATATCATGTAGTAAGGAAGCGATTATTATGTTGCTTTCATCTAGTTCAATTTCATTGTCTTCACATTTTTTCTTAAATATTTTATATACATTTAAACTATGTTGACATAATCCTCCTTCATAATTGCTATGAAATCTAGTTGATGCTGGTGCTATGAAAAAATCTGTACCTTCTAACCACTTAATTAAATTCTCAACACCTTCTCTTTTTGTGTCTTTCAATAAACTTATGAATCTTTCCTTGTTATCTAAAGTAAAAATATCCATACTTCCTCCCGTTGCTATTTTATTTTTAAATTTCTGTTCCTGGGGCTGCTATAATTGTTTTAATCCCAGTAATGGATTCTATTTCTTTTTTAAATTCCTCTGAATCTCCATTTTTATCTGATATATGAATTAGTATTATGTCTTTTGTTCTTGATAAATCCCATGTCTTCAAAGCTGTTACTAGTGTCTCTAAGCTCATATGAGATTTTAAAACTCTGGCCCTATGAGGCTCTAGATCATGTAATATTTTCTCGCTATAGTTGCATTCTATTAATATATGGTCTATATTTTTAAATTTATATTTTAGATAATAAGTATCTGTAGCGAACAATATCTTCCCTAATTTAGGATGCCCTATAATAAAGCCTAAAGGCTCAAATGCATCATGTTCAATTTCAAAAGGGAGTATATTAAAATTCCCTATTTTAAACTTCTCTGAAGCTTTTATAATTTTATCTCTTCTACCCTTAGGTGTATTCCCAATCCCGGCTAGAGTTCCCTTTGAGGTGTAAACATCTATTCCATTTTTGATTATTTTTTTATATGACTTTGAATGATCCTTATGTTCGTGGCTTATCAAACACCCTAATATCCCTTTAATATTAAAATCTAAGCCTTTTAAAATTTCATTCCAGGTTATTCCACATTCAAGCAGGAGTTTTTCATCTCCTGCTTGAATCAAATAACAATTCCCCTTAGATCCAGTTGCTAATATTTTAATCATTAAAAATCACATTCCATATCATCATGCACTACTTCTGCTTGGACTTCTTCTATAATATCGGAATCAATAGATTCTTCTATTTCCACATCTATTACCTCTTTATTAGCTTCTTCCATTATTTCTTTATCAACTTCTTTTTTTGTCACTTCTATAATATCCTCTGGATCATAATCTTTTGTTCTGTTTATTGCCGCTATTAACAAATCGCTATCATCAGAAGTATTTAAAAAGTTCTTGCAAGCCCTATTAATAACTGTTTTTTTTGCCATTTCATCACTAAAATTCTTATGTGCCAAGCTTTGTCCCTTTGCATTTCCTTGATTCCATGAATTTTTAATTTGACTTATATTCATCACCTCAACATAATCTGGACCATTTTCTCTTACTACAATTGCATATGCACCCTTAATTTTTGTAGTATCAATATTCTCAAATTTCTGTTCATGCTTAATTATTTCTTTGCATCCTGTTTTTAGATTAAGCTTGTACTCAAATTCATCACCGGAATAAATTACATTAGCAAACACTTCTTTAACGCCTTTAAGCCTTTTTACTGAAGCTATATTTCCCATATAGCTTTTCATAAGAGTTAACTTATCTCCCATAGGAATGAAATAACACTGTTTTTTAATAGGACTTAACCCTTGTATTGTCATATCTAATAATGCATTTATAACACTTGCCTTTGTACATGCTTCTAATACTGGAATATTAACATTACCTTTTTTTACAGTTTGTTCACTAAGTATTAAATGAGCACTTTTAAGGGCATTTTGATAGCTATAATTTGAAGGGAAATTTATTTCTCCTTCTTTTTCTAAAACTTTTATTCTGTTTAAAACCCCATCTGTAATGTTTCTTTCTTGTGTTGTCTGAATTTTATTTTTCTCCATGAAATCTACCTCCTAATTTATAAACATATATTTAATACTGTTGCTTTAACATTTAAAAGCTCATTAAGTTTCTTCTCGTAATCCTTTAATCTCTTTTGCTCTATCTCAATCATGTGTAAAATTATATTTTTATCAGCTTCTATTTTAATTAAGCTTTTAAATCTATCCCCTACATATACATATGGATTTTTTATTGATTTGCTATCTTCTAAAAGCTTTAAATTTGTTTTACAATCTGAAATATTATCAACTATCTCTGCGATTTTCTTTCCTACTTCTAAATTATTCATACCTTGGCTCCTTATCCTTTATAACTATATTTACAGTATCCCATTTTTTCAGCACCTTCGAACTCAGGAATACATCGTTCTTCAAACTCTTTATAAATCTCACATTCATTACATTTCTCGCTGCAGTTTTTACAATTATAAAAAAGTATTAATTCTACTAATTTGTAATAATCTCTATTTTCTTCATATGCTGCATTTATATCCGATTGTTTTCTTCTTTCGTACTCTCTTGTAGCTCCATATATATCTAATAGTACCCTTGATTTTTTAGCATCTTTATCCAGGGCGTTTAAAGCATTCTTATTTAATCTATTTTTTATATTTTCTATAGCTTTTTTAGTAAATGTAAAACCTCTTTTTAAATTTGCTTTTTCATCTTTAGTTAATGTATTTCCCTCTAATAAAATCACCCCTGAAGTCATTAAATGTAAAATAGTTATTATATTTTTTCTTTCTTCATTGTTTAGATAATCTTTCAATTTATTCCACCCTCAATTCTTTATCTTGGCTAACAACTAAATTAATTACCTGACTATTAGTTTTTATAATGTTATTTACACTTTCCCTATTATCTATAAAAATAGGAGCAGTAACATTGTAGTGTCTTGATAAAGTATTTATTATATCTATTCCTGCATTTATCTGACTCGCTGTATTAGCATTGCTGAATGGAACACCGTCTATTAGTGCTTCACAAGTTTCATTTAATCCACCATTTATTTGAATATCAAAAAGTTTAAAGTTAACATTTTCAAATTTCTCATTTATAGTTGATTCTAAAAGTTCCACTTTTGTTTTTATAAATTGTTCTCCAAGAAACTCTTGACCTTCAAGTTTAGCGATTTTTTCTGACAGCTCTCTTTCCTCTGCCTCAAGCACTGAAATCCTCTTCCTATTTTCATTGTTTACTTCTTTTTGATATAATTTTTTATTTATTAAACTAAGTTCACATTCTAGAGACTTTTTCTTATCCTTAAACGCTGCATTATTATCTTTTGAGCTGAAATTAGTTAGAGCTATCTCTAAATCTAAAATATTTGATTTTAACTCTTCCATTCCATCAAACTTTATTTCAGAAATAGTGCTAACATTACTTAACTTTTCTTTAGCCATTTTAAGGGATGTTTGGTCCGCCTCTAATAAGTCCTTTTCTTCCGTTATCTGCTTTTCTAGTTCTGTTAACTTTTCTTCTGCTATTTTTTTATTTGAATTTAATTCATGCCCTTTTTTACTTATATTTTCTAATTTGCTTTGCTTGTCATGACAAAACGAATTGAACTGATCTTCTTTTATATGTTCTATGTCATTTGTTTCATATTGTCTTTTACAAGTAGGGCAATATGTTAAACGTTCATTAAATATAAACTCTTTTTCCTTTTCTTCTTTAAAGTTACTTCTAAGTTCTATAACTTTTTTATTAAAGATGTCTATATTTTTAATTTCATTTTCTTTCTTTCTTTCCAAAGATTCTATATAACTTTCTCTATCTAAAATCTCATTTTCTAAAGCTCTTATTTTTCTTTCTAGAGATTTAACTGGCTCCGCAGCTTCTAATCTGGCTTCTTCTTCTTTATTTCTAAACTCTTTTTTTAATTCATATAGATCCTCTTTTAATTTAAAATATTCATCGTTTGCTTTATTGCCATCTTGCAACATATCATCATTTTTTTTAATTTCTTTTAATAAAACAAGTTTTTCTTTCTCTAACTCTATAAAATCATGTTCTACAATAGAATTATTAAGTTCATCTACTCTATAAGGAATTGATTTTACTTGATCCTTTAATCTTTTTATTTTAGCTTTTACAGTTTTTGAAAAGTTCTCTATTCCATCTTGCAACTCTCCTTCTAAAGGCTTTAATTTTTCATTATATGCTATTACTCTATCTGAATCTATATCCCCTATAATATCCATTAATATTTCTCTTCGATTTTTCCAATTAAGTGTGTTAAAATAAAGTGGGTTGGATATAAGCTTAAATGTATTCTCCGCCAAGAGTTCATTTACTTTAGAATTGTATTCAGCCTTTTTTACTGGAATATCATTTATTGTATATAGTGTTTCATGCCCATCAAAAGATCTTTCTGCAAATCCTCTTTTTTTAACCCATTTCTCTTTATATAATTTGTCAAATATAATTTCTGAACCATCAACTTCTATTGTTGCTGTAACCTGATGGTCCAAATAAGGTATAACTTGTCCACCTATATCTAATGTTTTTATATCAAAATCCTTTCTATCTTTACTATCTTTATCAAACATTACCCAAGTGAAAGCATCGAATATTGTTGTTTTACCTGTGCCATTTTCGCCAAAAATATTAGTTATTTCATTAAACTCAATAATTCTTTCCTTTATTCCTTTAAAATTTTTCAGCCTCAATCTTTTCAATTTAATTTCCATATATATTCTCCTTATTTTTCATATAATAACTTGCATCTAGCTTTTTTATTGAAATTACAAGCATTAATGCATATATCCTTTCTACTGCATTTATGACAGCAGATATCCTTCTCAAAATCACATTTTCCTATCTTGCAAAGAAACACTTTTTCACCTTCTTGGAATTAATCTTTTATTAAATTTCCCTTTCCTATTTCTTTTTATTTTCCCCTCCCTTTTCAACTTATATATCTTAGATGATATATTTGCTTCTGGCCTTTCCAGTGCAAAACTTAATTCTTCAATTCCAATGATTTCATACCAATCTATAAGATACTTTTCATCTTCATAACTCCAAGGAGTACCTGATTTAGCATGAAATTTTGGATTGTATTTAATTCTTCCATAATCATCGAATTCTAGCATTCAAACATCTCCTTCGTGAGGACTAAGATAATCTCTTTACTAAATTAGCAGATTGTCTCAATACACAACAAAGCTCTTCTTCTGTTCCACTTCTATATTTATCATGAAACTTTACATCTTCATTGAATATATCCATTGAAAGATTAAATTTTTCTTGTGTAAATTCTTGTCTAATTTCATTTATAATTTTCTCTAACATCTAATGGTTCCTTATATAACTCTCCTTATTTTTATCTATACATATATAAAAACTATTTCATCTAATGCTTTCATAATTAGCTCTTGTAATACTCCTAAGTTATAAAATCTAATCCCATATTTATCTTCAAGAATATAAGCAACTTTAAAAATATCCAACTCTTTATGCTCCTCAAGTAAATTCTCTACTATCTTTAATACTGCTTGTCTAACATTTAGTGATACTTGTTTCATATCTTATTCTCTCCTCAACTTTAATTATGTAATTTATTATTTAAATTTTTATTTATATACTTTAGAATCCTAAAGCTATTCTTCCATTATTTAATCTTTCTTTTATGGATTTATTCTCAATTTCTAATTCAGATATTCTTTTTTCTAATCTTTTACGTTCTAATGGTGATAAAGGATTTACTTTACCTAAACTTTCTATTTTTAATATTTCCTCCATATAATACTTAGGAGCTTTAAAATTAGGATTTCTAGTGATTATTCCTTCACTTTCGTACTTTATTAATGAATTAGGATTAGCAAAATCCCATCTTTCAGCTAATTTCTGTCTACTTATTAATGTTTGCTCCATAATACGATTCCCCCCCCACTAAATATTTAATTGCTCTATTAATTTTTTATTAATATCATACTCACGTTTTAACTCACCAGCTTCAATTATTAGCTCCTTTTTCCTATTGAGTAACTTTTAATTCACTACTAGATATTCTTATAAGTCTATCTGTTCCTTCTTTTTTTTAAAGTTCACCT
Organism: Clostridium septicum; assembly: GCF_003606265.1. Lineage (NCBI taxonomy): Bacteria > Bacillati > Bacillota > Clostridia > Eubacteriales > Clostridiaceae > Clostridium > Clostridium septicum. The sequence goes on along the minus strand of NZ_CP023671.1, from coordinate 2,858,608 downwards.
CTTTTCACAAGTTCATAAACATGACCTGTACTTATTGTTATTTTTTTAGCCGTTTCTTCGACTGTATAATACTTTATTTATATTTCCTCCTAACCTAAATTTTCATTTCATTTTTTTAAACAAACTTTTAAAATCACATTCTGGGAAAAATTTTTCATGAATAAGCAATGCTTCATCATAAGTAAATGGATATTTTCCAGAAATTTTTAAATTTAAAGTATTATAGGTCTTTCTTATTTCTTTAGCTATTATAGGTTTTTTTAATTTTTTTCTAGCAATTTCTGCCTCTAAATTGTTATACATTTAATATTTCTCCTTTCATAACTTCAAACGTTATTTCGTTTGTTGAATACATATTAAACTATATTTCGTTCATTGTCAATGATATTTTTTGTTTTTTCCCTTTATTTTTTATGATTACACGAAATTTCGTTTATTTTTATTGAAATATCTTTTATTTAATGATATTATGTACTTAACTTAAAGGAGGTTTATTTAATGGATAAAACTGAAAAACTTAAACATATAATTTTAAGTAGATACAATAGTATACGTGAATTTTCAAAAATAGTAGAAATACCAAGTACAACGTTAACAAGTGCACTGGATAAAGGTATAGGAGGTATGGCTGTAGATAGAATTATTAAAATATGTGAAACTTTAAATATAGATATTAAAACATTTGAACCTATAAATAACGAAAAAGAAAATCTATATTCTAAAGAAGAAAAAGAACATTTAGATAATTTTAGAAATCTAAATGATTTAGGAAAAGAAAAAGTTAATACTTACACTAAGGATTTATTGGATAACCCTAAATACAAGAAAGAAGATAATAAAGTTGTTGAACTTCCTAAAAAGATAAAGGAAATATGGGAAGAAGAAGGTAAGGAACATTTAATGCCTATAGCCTCTCATGATAGAGATGGAGAATTTACAGCAGAAGATTATAAGCATGATGATGATTTAATGAAAAATGATGATTTTTGGAAATAAACATAAAGGAATGATAAGGATTGACTTATGAAGAATTATTAATAGAAGCTGATAAGCTCGGAATAATTGTCAAGGAAGCTGACTTAAAAACTAAAGAAGGGCACTGTTATGGTAAGAGAATTGCAATTCATAAATATTTATCTAACTATGAAAAGGCATGTGTCCTAGCCGAAGAACTAGGACACTATTACCTTACTGTTGGTGATATAACAAATCAACTATATATTAACAATAAAAAACAAGAGTTACTAGCTAGAAGATGGGGATACAATAAAAAAATTGGACTCATAGGTTTTATAAAGGCCTTTGAGAGTGGATGTGTTAATAGATATGAAATGGCTGAATGCCTGAACGTCACAGTTGATTATTTAAACGAAGCTATTGAATATTATGCTAGTAAATATGGAATAATGCATAGAATAGATGATTATATTATTTATTTCTCACCTAATTTTTATATTGGAAAAGCTTTCAATTAATTTTTTTAATTACTAATAGAACATATGTACTGAAAGGAGATTTATTATGGATTATAACATTACCTATAGACAAAAAGATAAAGGTTGGCAATATATAATAAGTTATAAAGTAAATGGAAAATGGAAACAAAAAAGTAAACAAGGTTTTTCTACTAAAAAAGAAGCTAAACCATTTGCTGAAAAAGCACTAAAGGAATTAAAAACAGCTTATGAAAATGAAAAAAATATAATAAATGAAAACTATGATTCAATAACCTTTAAAGAATTAACTGATATATATATTGAACACTCTAAATTATATAAAGAATATAATACAATCCGTTCTTATATTAATTATGCAAAAGCTTTTAAATCTTTAAATGATATGAAAGTTATTAGTATCAATAAAGGAACAATTCAAAAAGCTGTAGATTCCTTAGTGACTACTAAGTTAAGTAGTTCAACAATTAAAGAATATCTTAAAAGATCAACATTATTCTTTAAATACTATATAGAAAATTATAACCCTAATTATTCTAATCCAACTAGAAATATAGTACTCCCTAAAATCGAAAAAGCTCAAAATAAAAAAGCTTTAACTAAAAAGGAACTAGATTTATTACTGAAAAGCTTAAAAAAAGAAAATTATGATTTTTATATTATATCATTATTAGCTGGAACTTGTGGTTTAAGAGCTGGTGAAATACTTGGATTAACATGGAATGATATTGACGAAATAAATTCCACACTAAATATCAATAAACAATGGAAACGCCTTGATAGAAAAATTTATGGCTTTGGTAGACTTAAATCTAATAATTCTAATAGGATTGTTCCTCTTCCACAAAAAACTTTAAAAGAATTAAAAGAGTACCATTTAAGTTTAGTTGTAGATATAAATAATAGAATATTACCATTTAATGAAACTAAAATCTATAATCTTAATACTAAATTGAAACAACTCTCTGATATTTCTATTCATGAGTTACGTCATACTTATGCTACTCTTTTAATAAGTAATGGAATTGACTTTAAAACTGCCGCTGATATATTAGGTCATGATGTTGAACAACTAATCAAAACATATAGCCATGTCACTGATGATATGATGACTAAGGCAACTAATAAGATAGCTAAAATTTTTTAAATAATATTTTTGACGAATTTTTGACGAAATTCCATTAAAGTCCTTTATTTCTGCGGTTTAAACATATTTTTAGGATTCCTTGTTTGAATCCATATCTCTCCAGGTCCATTAAACTTACAAACTAATCCTTCTCCACCTGCAATTGATCCAAATAATCCTGATATAAGTTCTGTACTATATCTCATGTTACTATCCCATAGAACTAAATGATCTGAATCAACTATATAAGTTTCATTTTCAGCAACTACTTTCTTATGAATTGCTCCATAAGCACTTATAAATAATGTTCCAGCTCCTGATGCCTCCATTTGAATTAAACCTTCACCTGAAAGCATACCATTAATTCCACCTGATTTTGTATTTACATCTATTCCTTCCGTTGCTGCTAAAAAACTTGATTTTCCCAATCTATATCTCTTTTCTCCATTTAATTCTACAATTTCTATATCACCTAAAAACTTAGGAGCTAAAAGCAATTCTCCATTCTCTTTAGCGGTAAACTCTTGAATAAACATTGATTCTCCTGAAAATATTCTTCCTAAAGTCTTACTTAAACCTCCTGTTTTAGCTTTAGTATTAAACACATCATCCATAGATACCATTGCTGCAGATTCTACTATATATTTTTCACCTTGTTTAGCATTTATTTTTAACACCTTATTAGTATTTCCATACAACAATTCAAATTTTGTACTCATTTCATCACCTATTCTTATTTTAGAATATCTCTTAATATTTTAGCAACCTTTAAGTTTTGTTCCTGATTTCCCATAGATATTCTTATCCAGTTTTCCATTTCTATATGTTTACCATTTTTTATTATTATATTTTCTTCAAGTAATTTTTCACAAATAAAATCAGCTTTTTCCCCTGCATTCACCATAACAAATGAAGCATAAGATTTTATGTAATCTAAATTTAACTCTTTAAATAAGCTTTCATAAAAATCCATAGCTTTTTTATTAGCTGCTCTAACTTCTTTAACATATTCCTTTTCGTCTATTATTTTAATAGCTAATGCTTGAGCATAAGAGTTTAAATCAAAAGGTCCTATAACATGCTTAAATGAGTTTATGATTTCTTCTCTAGCAAAGCCGTATCCAACTCTTGCTCCTGCCAAACCATAAGCCTTAGAAAAAGTTCTAAGTACTATAAGATTTTTAAACTTATTATATAATCTTATTGTATCTGGAATTTTTTCTGTTAAAAATTCTACATATGCCTCATCTAAAACAACATATATATGTTCTGGAATCTTTTCTAAAAATTCTTCGATTTCTTCTGGCTCTAATATAGTTCCTGTAGGATTATGAGGATTAGAAATCCATATAAGTTTAGTATCATCTGTTATTGCATCAAAAGTTGCTTCTAAATCTATTCCATAATTTTTAAGTGGTATTTTCTTGTACTTACACTCCTTTATTTTCGCTGCAATCTCATAAGTTGGAAAAGCTATTTCTGGTATAATAACTTCATCAGTTGTTTTAAGTAACCCTAATGTAATAACTTTTATTAATATATCTGATCCATTTGAACAAAATATTTCATTTTGCTTTACACTACAAGAAATTGCAATTTTTCTCCTTAATTCACTTATTGTAACATCTGGATACTTCTTTGGATCAATTTCCTTAATACAATTTATAATATCTAAATAATGCTCTAATTGATTTTCGTTAGAATCTAGTTTTATCTTTGTTAATTCCATTTTCATTACACCCCTACTTCATTTTTACATTGTTTTTTTGTTTCAAAATCATACAAGTTTTCTAATGAATATTCCACCATATTTGAAACCGCTTCATCTGTATAGAATCCATAGTGTGGCGTTACTATTACATTCGGAAATGATTTTAATGCCAATAAAGTTTCATCTTTTAAAATATCATTTTGATGATCACTATGAAAAATACCATATTCATTCTCATATACATCAGTTGCTAAACCTGCAATTTTCCCACTCTTAATTCCTTCAATAACATCTTCTGTATTCATTAATTGACCACGAGAAGTGTTAATTAATACAACTCCATCTTTCATTTTTTCAATATTTTTCTTATTAATTAGATGATAATTATCTTTAGTTAATGGACAATGTAAAGTAATAATATCAGCTTCTTTAAATACTTCATCTAAAGACTTATATTCTATATATTTTGTAGCATTTTCATTTTGATATAAATCATACCCTATTAATTTAGCTCCAAAACCTGAAAATCCCTGTATAACTGTTTGCCCTATTCTTCCAGTTCCTATAATTCCTATAGTTTTATTTCTTAATTCAAACCCTATTAATCCATTTAATGAAAAATTTTGTGATTCTACTCTTTTAAATGCTTTTTTAAGATTTCTTGCTAAGCAAAGTGTAATTCCAACAGTAAACTCAGCTACTGAATTTGGTGAATATGCTGGAACATTAGAAACTCTAATATTATTTTCTTTTGCTGCATCTAAATCTATATTATTTATTCCAGCTGAACGAGTTGCTAAATATTTTACTCCTAACTTCGCTATTTCTTCTATAGCCTCTCTATTTGCATTATCATTTCCTAATATTGAAACAGCATCATACCCTTTTGCTAAATACGCTGTTTCTTTTGAAAATGAATCTTTTAAAATATTAACCTCATGATTGAACTTCTTTGAGAATTCTTCAAAACTACTTATTTCATCAGGTCTAACACAGTATGCTAGTACTTTCATTTTTTATTCTCCCCTTTTCTTAAGTTATTAAAATTCTAATTTATAATCATCTTTGTGTACTAACTTAACAATATTTTCAAATATATAATTAAATGTAATTCCAAATACTATTGGTAATACTACAAAGATTATTGCTACTAATAATAAATTTTTTAGTGTACATCCATCAGTCATTAAGTTTATTGCATTTATAGGTCCTATTAATCCTGATATACCAAAACCTGCACTCATAGCTGTTCCTTGAATTCCAAAAATTCCAGATAAAGCTCCAAGTATTGATGAACTACATAATATTGGTAACATTATTATTGGTTTTTTTATAAAATTAGCCATTTGCATTTTAGGTGAACCTAATATATGAGCTATTGCAGTACCAAAGGAATTTACCTTCCATCCACATATAGCTAGTCCAAAAGCTGCTGAAACAACACCTAAATTAGCTGCCCCAGAACCTATACCTGATAATCCTATAGCTGTTGCCACTGCTACTGTTGATAGAGGTGATACTACTAATATTGCGAAACAAACTGAAATTAACATTCCCATTACTACTGGTTGGAAATTAGTAAATTTATTTATTATATTTCCTGCTAATAAAGTAATTTCTTTCACATAAGGCAATGTAATAATCCCTATTCCACCTGCAATTATAGCTACAATAGAAGGTACTAATAAAACTGTATAAGCCTTTAGCCTTTCTCCTATTATTAATACTATAATAACTGCTATAGCTGCTGTTATGGCTACGTTTATAACATCTCCTGTTCCTATCAAAGTAAATATACCTTTATCTGTTATATTTACTACACCACTTCCAATTAAAGCTGCAATTCCAATAGATACTACCTGAACTATATTACATTTAAACTGCATTGCAATACAAATTCCTATAACCATTGGTAACATTCTCATTATTAAAATAGTTATATCAAATATTATTTTAGCTTGTGGAAAATGTGGTATTACAACCTTTAATAATTCTCCTAATAAAGCATTAGGAATTAAAGCTATAACTATTCCTATACTTAACCCATTAAGAATCTTATTTAAAAATTCTTTTGGTTTGACTTTTGTTTCTCCCATATATTTTCTCCTTACTTCACTATCTCTTTATAAACCACTAAAGCACTAAATAATTATTTTATATTTAGTGCTTTATTTTATACCTATATAATTTAATTATCTTTTTCTATTTTAAATACTGAAAGTTCCTCATTTAAATTATTAGTTAAATTTTTAAGCTCTACTGAAGAATCTGAAATCATTTTAACTCCACTATTAAATTCTTCTGTTGATGATGATATTTCTTCTGTTGTTGCTGATATTTCCTCTGCAATAGCTAATACATTTTCTATATCATCTATTACTACATTTTTCTCACTATTAACCTTATTAGATATTTCATATACATTATTTATTTTTGGGGTCATTTCAACAATAGATTTTGAAATTTCAGTAAATGTATTTAAAGTATTTAACACTACATTATATTGATTCTTTAATTTTTCGTCCATTATATTAGTTTGATTAGTTAAATCTTGACTTTGATTTAATATAACTTCTATTACATTAGTTATTTCTGTTGAAGATTCTTTACTTTCTTCTGCAAGCTTCCTAATTTCTTCTGCAACTACTGAGAATCCTTTTCCTGCTTCCCCAGCTCTTGCAGCTTCTATTGCAGCATTTAAAGCAAGTAAATTGGTTTGCTCTGAAATTGAGTTTATAATATCAGTAAATCCTTTTATTGAACTTAATTTACTATTCATATCCCCAATTACGCTTACAAATATTTTAAAGCTATTGTTTAATTCATTAATTGCAACTGCTAATAATTCCATATCCTTATTACTATTACTTGCATTAACTCCTATATCCTTTGCAGACTCATTTATATTTTGAATTTCTTTTGCCATGTGATTAATATTTTCCCCTAAGGTATCTATAAATGTATTTATGGCACTTAACTTCGATGTCTGCTCTGAATTACCATTAGCTGATTCTGTAATAGCTATAGCTATATTATTAGAATTTAAATACATTGTATTAGATTGTTCTTGTAATAACTCTGTATTCTCATTAATTACATGTGAACTATCTTTTATTGATTCTATTACTTGCTTTATAGAATTCTTAGTAGTGTTTAAGGAATTATATATTACACCAATTTCATCTTTAGTATTAAGCTCCATTTGATCTATTTCCTGTGTAAAATCTCCTTTTGCTAATACCTCCATAACATTTTTCAATTTCATAAGTCTATTTATAACCTTTGTTATAATTACATATAAAACTATACATATTATTAATAGTGCTAAAAGAATTAAAACCGCTGCTGTAATTATTAAAACATTTTTTTGCTCTAAAACTTCGCTTCTATCTATATCTATAGCAAGTGACCATCCCTCAACATTTACAGGAATATATGCTATCATTCTATCTTGTCCATCTTTTGTATTATATGTATCTATCGAATACTTACCAGCAATCATTTCTTTATGAATATTTGCAAGACCCTTTGATGCAGAATTTACTGTTGAATCTTTTATTATATTTAATTGATTTTCTACATTTTCTCTATTTTTATCTGCTATAACTGTTCCATCTTTATTTATCATGTATGAAAATCCTGATTTACCTACATTAATCTCTGCTACTATTTTAGATAAATTGTCTGCATCCTCTACCATTACAAAACAACCAACAAAATTTTTGTTGTTATCATAAACTGGAACGGAAGTAGTTATTATCATACCTATTCCTGAAGGTATATTAACCTTTGTGTTTGGCACAAATGGTGAGCTTATAGTATATTTTCCTTCTTTAGCTCTTTGAAAATATTCTCTATCTTCTATATTTCCCTTTCCACCATCACTATTTATAAGATTACCATTTTCATCTGCAAATCCAAAACTAATAACACTTTCTCTTGTCCCCAAATAACTTCTCATATATTTAAGCTTAGTATCACTTCCTACACTTTTATTAGTTAATTCTTCTCCTGCTGCGATAACCTTTGCAATATCTATTTGACCTTGTACCTTATTTCCAATACCTATAGCTGCTTGTCTAGTTATCTCTTTAAAATTATCACTTTGGATATCTAATAGAATCTTTCCACTGTTCCATCCAATAGTTATAATTAATACTATAAATATAGGAACTATAAACGCTAACAGAGAAAATATTAATTTAAATTTTATACTTTCAGTGTTTTTTTGTTTAGAGTGATTTTTCATAAACACCTTTACCCCCTAGTTTTTTATTTTTTCTTCCAGTTTTAAGTTATCGTATAAATATTATCTTTCTTTACTATTTAAGCTATTTTTTCTTCTCTATATTCCTAAAAAGATTAAAATATTAAAAAAAATTAATATTTTCTAATATTTTAATCTTTTTTAGAGTATAAAATATATAATACCAATATCTAAAAATTCTAAAGATATTGGTATTCAAAATTCATTATTAAGTTAAAAAACTTACTAGTATAGAAAGTATCCCTCCCATAACTAATGCTACAGTGCTTATGCTCATTATAATTGTAGTTTTAATATTAGTTCTTCTTTTTAAATCTAATTTGGCAATTTGCAAATTTGTATTAGCTACATACTGTGAATTTGAATTTCCAAGTGCCTGAATACAGAGTCCCATTGGGTTTCCGCTAACTGAAGCAAATAAACCTAGTATAACTAAAACTATACCTTGGATAAACATAACGTCTTTAAAATTATATCCAGCTAAATTTACTATTAACATTCCTAAAGCTGTAGTAATAGCTATCCATACAAATCCAAAAACGGCACATCTTAATAGAGTCTTAATTTGGTCCTTATCCATATAAACACCTCTTAAATATATATTCACTTAATTATATAATTCTATATACTGTTTTAGAATTAACTTTCAGCAAATATATATTATTTTTTATTATTTTCCTAATATTATGATATTTTACTTTTTATAAATTCGTTCAATATTTTAATTAATATTCCTATTTTCTTTTTCCAGTAATAATCTTTTAGCCCAACTGTACATTTTAAGAAAACTTTTTTTATTTTCTAAAACTTCATTTTCTTTTTTAATCTCCCCTAATGCTATAATTGGCTGAAGTAAATTTATAGTATCTATATAACCTTCACTTATTCTTTTTTCCTTTGATATTTTATCTAAGTTCAAAGTCCCTTTAATAGTATTTTCATTTAATGTTTTAGGTATAATTTCTATTATTTTTGCATTAGGATATAACCTTTTATTAATTTCTGATATTTTAGATAGTAAAACTACTATTATAATGTCACAACCTTCATCATATACTGGTTGTATTGGTGTATTGTCTGATACTCCTCCATCTATATACTTATTTCCTAGAATTTCAGTACAATCATATATTCTTGGCAATGATGCGGAAGCTATAACAATATTCTTACCTAACTCATCATCATAATCATTTATTTTAAAATATTCAGCTTTAAAATCTGGTAATTTTGTACATGCTGCATAACAAATCTTACCTCTTTTTTTAACTTCACCTACTTTTAAATATCTATTTATAATGTCTATAGCTCCATCCTTAGAAACAATACCAGACTCTAAACTCTGACACATATATCTCTTAGCAAAGTTTATACATTTCCATCCAACAGCAAGCTCAACTCCCTTTTTAATAAGAATTGCTTTACTTACTGGAGCAAGTTTTTCCATAGTAACTTCTTCCCAAAGTCTTTCTGCAGCATTCATATCATTCTGTGCAAATAGAACTGCATTAAACGCTCCTATTGAAGCTCCTGAAAAAACATCTATATATTTTGCTATATTTAATTCATTTAATGCCTTCCATACTCCTAACTCATAAGCACCTTTCCCTCCTCCACCTGATAATACCAACCCAATTTTCATATATTAGTAACCTCCAGCTTTATTAAAACATCATACTCTAATTATTACCAAGATATTAGATTTTTATATTTAGTAATTTAATAATTAAAATAAAAATAAGGAAAGAATAAACTTTATCCTTTCCCTACTAAAATCTAATTTTTAAATATAATATTTTTAATTTTTTCCATATCTATATTTTCTTCTAAAATCTTTGCTAATTTATCATACTCTTTTAGTTTATATTCCTTATAATCTAAAGTCTCTTCATTAAAAGAAGTAATTCCCTTTTTTCTCTTTATGTTATTAATTAATTCTTCTGAAAATCTCCCTTCATCAAATACACCATGAAGATAAGTTCCAAAAACATTCATATCTTTATTACATATACCTAAGATTTTATCATCTTCACCTATTATAAATGGATTTGAATTTTCGCCTATATTACTTTCTCCATTATGTATTTCATATCCTGAAACTTTAACTTCTTTTCCTAAACCTAAGAATCCTAAATTAGCTTTTCCCTTAGTTTGTTTTGTTTCTTTTTCTTTATTAAATGTAGTATCCATATCTAAAAATCCAAAACCTTTTTCAGAAGTTACGTTTCCTTCTACTCCATAGATATCATTTATACTTTTTCCAAGCATTTGATAACCACCACATATTCCAAAAATTAATGTATCTTTTCCCTTTAGATTGCAAATACTATTAAAAATGCCATTTTCTTTTATATGTCTTAAATCTGATATGGTATTTTTACTTCCTGGAATAATTAAAATATCTGGACTTTTAATATCACTTGCTTCCTTAACATATCTTACTGATACACCCTTTAATCTTTCTAAAGCATTAAAATCAGTAAAATTAGACATATAAGGAAGTCTTATTACTACAATATCTATATCATTAGTAACTTTATTTTTTATTCTTTCAGTTACACTATCTTCATCTTCTATATCTAATTGAAAATAAGGAAGTGCACCTAAAACTGGTATATTTATTATATCCTCTAATTGCTTCATAGCTGGTTTAAAATATTCTACATTTCCTCTAAATTTATTTATTATAACTCCCTTTACCCTTTTTCTCTCTTCTTCTTCTAAAAGCATTATTGTTCCTACTACTGATGCAAAAACTCCTCCTCTATCAATATCCGCAACTAATATAACATCTGAATCTGAAACTTTTGCCATAGTCATATTAGCTATATCACTTTCCCTTAGATTAATTTCTGCACAACTTCCTGAACCTTCTAATACCATTAAATCGTAATCCTTTGAAAAATTGAAAAAAGTTTCTTTAACAAATCCCTTTAGCTTTTTATTTAACTCCTTGTATTTATAAGAATCCATATTGCAATATACTCTACCATTTACTATAACTTGTGTCTTCATATTTCCACTTGGTTTTAAAAGTATTGGATTCATATATGCAACTGGCTCTAATTCACAAGCTTCAGCTTGAACAACCTGAGCTCTACCCATTTCCAACCCATCTTTTGTTACATAAGAATTTAAGGAAATATTTAAAGCCTTAAACGGAGCAACCTTTAACCCTTGATTTTTAAAATATCTACAAAAAGCTGTTGCAACTGTACTTTTCCCAACAGAGGATGCCGTTCCAAGAAACATTATTTTATTCATATTAATCATCCCCTATATCTAAAAAACCATGAGTATTGTTAAGTATATTTCCATTAGTGTTAAATTTAATTCTAAAATTAAATAATGGGCCATCATACACAAATGTATGATATTCTCCATTTTCTCCACATACATCTGCACCAGTAGCCTTTATTTCATTAACAATATCTTTATTTAATACTTTTCCCAGGAAATATGTTGAAAGAAATTCTAGTTTAACATTTTTTATTACAGCTTTATAACCACTTTCTATAAATTCATAAGTTAACTTTTCTCTTCCTTCATTCCAAAGAGGAAATATAGCTTCCATACTAACCTTATTGCATCTATCTGTACACCAAGTTCTATGTTCCTCTAAATCTATATCACCAAATACACAAGAGTCTGCACCTAAATTATTCTTTGCTTCTTTTAATATTTTTTCAAAAGAATATTCATACTCTTCGCCTTCACATTCTACTAATAAAAGAGGTATATTTAGTGATTTAGATACTTCCTTCAACACCTTTTTGGGAACTCCATGAAACCACGATCTAGAGTGTTTTTTATCTACAGTAACTAATAAGCCTAACGGAATATTACCTGATTTAATCATTCTATGTAACGCTAAGGTACTATCTTTTCCACAGCTATAAGACATAATAAATTTTCTTTTCATATTAATACCCCCTATTGCCATTTTTCCAAAGTTTCTAACATAAATTTTCTTATATTAATACCATATACATCTATTAAAAAGTCATCTTTAAATACATCACATGGTTTTCCTATACTTTTTACTTCCCCTGACTTAAGCATTACAACATTGTCCCCAAATCTTTGAACCAAATTTAAATCATGTAATACTGCAATAACAATTTTATTATTTTCTTTTACCCATTTACTTAAATAATTTAAAATATCTATTTGATATCTTAAATCTAAATGATTTGTTGGTTCATCTAACAAAATAACTTCAGGGTTTTGCGCAAAAGCTCTTGCTAAAAAAACTCTTTGCATTTGTCCTCCAGATAATTCAGTAATAACCTTATCTTTTATATCTAAAAGTCCAACCATATCCATACAATTTAAAACTATATTTTCATCTTCTTTAGTAAGATTTGAAAAAAAACCTTTTAAATGAGCATATCTTCCTAATGCAACTGTTTCATAAACAGTATAAGGAAACTGAATATTAGTTGTTTGAGTCATAAGAGCTATTTTAGTTGCTAAATCTTTTCTATTTAGCTCACTAATCTTTATATTATCTAATGAAATATCTCCTTTACTTTCAATTAAATTTGATATTGCCTTTAAAAGAGTACTCTTACCACAACCATTTGGACCTACTATACATATATTTTGTCCTCTTTTTACATTAAAACTAATATCTTTAACTACATCTATACCATTATATCCACAGCTAAGATTCTTTATTTTTAACAAAAATACCACCTACTTTGACTTTTTAAAATAAAGGTAAGCAAAAAATGGCGCTCCTATTATAGCTGTTATTGCTCCTACAGGAAGTTCTGATGGTATTATTATAGTCCTTGCAACTAAGTCTGTAATAACCATTAACCCTCCACCAAATACTACTGACATTGGTATAACATTAGAATGCTTTGATCCAAATATCTTTCTAACCATATGAGGTGCAATTAAATCTACAAACCCTATTGTTCCACTTATTGCAACTGCTGCCCCTGTTAAAACTGCTGTAAACAAAAACAGTCTTTTTTTTACTTTTTCTGCCTCAACACCTATAGATTTTGCCTGTTCTTCTCCAAAAGTTAACACATCCATTTCCTTACAATACATCATAATTCCTATTATTCCTAATATAAAAAATGGAAATCCACCTTTTAAATAACTCCAACCTCTCATTGAAAAAGAACCCATTTGCCACATAGTTATAGCCTCTATTTTCTCTGTAAATAATGCTGTTATTGTTGTTAAAAGGGCATTAAAAAATAAAGAAAAAACCATTCCTGACAAAATAATAGTGTTATTTGATAACCCTTTGTCTACCTTACTTGCAAAAGTTAATACTATAATCATAGTAAGCAAGCTGCATAAAAAACCAACTAACGGTAATGTGAAGTTTCCAAGGAAGGGAATAGAAACTCCTAAAACTATTATAAGACCAACACCTAAGGATGCTCCTGAAGATACTCCTAAAGTATATGGAGATGCTAAAGGATTTTTAAGAACAGATTGTACTACTGCTCCACTAGCTGCCAAAGCACCTCCCACTACAAAAGCTAATAAAACCCTTGGTAATCTAATACTCCATATTATTGATACATCTTTAGGATCTATACCTGATGAGAGAGGTATATTAAAAACTTTATTTCCTATTATAGAAATAATATCCATAATACTAATATTGGAACTTCCAATGGAAGTTCCAATACAAATTATTAAAAATACCACAGGTATTGATAGTATCATTAATGTATTATTCTTTTTATTTATATTCATTTGGGTAAACTGCCTTAGCCATTTCTTTTAATGCTTTTATAACATTTTGAGATGGTCTTGCTGATGTATTTTTATCTATTCCATACACTGCTCCATCTTTTACTGCTTTCACATTTTCCCAACCTGCTCTACTCTTTATATCATCTACCGCTTTCACACCATTTACTTCTGGCATATTAGTTAAAATAACATCTGGATTAGCAGCTATTATTGACTCTGGACTTGGTGATATCCATGACTTTTCGTTGGCGAATATATTTTCAGCACCAATTATTTCTATCATTTCATTTAAGAAAGTATCTTTACCAAAACTACTTAATTTTGATCCTGAACCTATTTCAAAATAAACTTTCTTTTTATCAGTTATCTTATCACCAATAGCTTTTATATCTGCAACTTCTTTTTTCATGTTATTTATTATTTCATTACCTTTTTTTTCTGTTCCAGTTAATTTAGATATAAACTCTATATCACCATAAATGCCATCTATACTGTAACTACTTGGAATATATGCAACTGGAATTCCAGCTTCCTTTATTAAAGCAAACGGATCTTTATCTCCTGCTTTATTATGTCCTGATGCTATTATTAAATCAGGCTTTAATGCTATAATTGTTTCTGCATCAGGATTTCTAAAATCTATTTTAGGTAAATCCTGATTTACACCTTCTACATCTGCTGAATATTTGTCTATTGCCACTAGTTTATCACTTAAGCCTAATTCAACTAACACTTCTGTATTAGATGGAGCTGTAGAAATTATAGTATTTACTTTCTTTGGTACTTTAAACTCTGTACCTTCTCTATCTTTCATTGTTACTTCTGTTTTTCCGCAACCAACTAAAAGCATAATTGCAAATAACAGAGTACTAACTAATGAAAGAATTCTGTTTCTTTTTTTCATTAAAATTCCTCCTAATTTTATTGTAAGTAATATTAGGGTTTATTTTATAAAGCTATACAGCCTCACAAAATAAAAGACATACTATTTGAAAGTATGCCCAAAATACATAATTGATTAAACCTATTTTAAAAATAAAATAGATTTACAACTCGTATCTTATTATCTCACCCTCAGAAGATAATAATCTAACATATTAGGCAGGTCTCCCGGCTTTACTTCTTTCTACTCTCTTCCCTTCCCATCTTTCTAGACAGTGGTATTTTAAGATTTCGTCCATTACACGGTTACTGGGGTAGCTCAGGATTAAACCTGATTCCCTATTAAGTTAAAAACACCTTATATGATTCAATTTTCATAATGATTATATTACTCTTATTATAGCATGTCAATTAAAATCATTATTATAAAATAATTTCAATATATAATTATAATAGCTTTTAATTTAAACATAAAAAATCCACATTGATATAAATTCCTAAATAATAAAATAAAGTCCTCTTTAATTAAGGACTTTATTTTTTACTAACTATGATATATTTTTCTTCTTTCTAATTACAATACCACCAATTAATGATAATGATCCTAAGAATATTACGAAATTAGGTGCTATTGGTGAACCTGTTTCTGGTAATTTACCATTTGTATTTCCTTCAGGTTTATTAGTATTGTCTGTATCTCCAGGTTTACTTGGATTGCTTGGATTACCTGGTTTTTCTATTTCAGTATCCTTTCCTGCAACTAAAGTTTCTGAATCAAACTTAAAACTTACTTTTCCTAGAGGTTTCAATACATTTATTATTGCATCTCTAATAGGTTCTGCTGTATCAACAACATCTATTGCTCCTGAGAAATCATAATTATCTCCATTAGTTGCCATAAAGTCATTTGTTACTACTGTATAGTATTTATTCATATCTACCTTAGTTCCATCTAACAACTTCATAGATGTAATTCTATTTCCTGCTTCTGCATCTTTGTCATAATAAACTCTTAATCCGTAATATTGTACCCAACCTATTGATTCATTCATAATACCATGCTCTATAACTCTCTTAAGATCTGAACCTTTAAGTTTCATTGTAACTAATGTATTATCAAAAGGCATCACTTCCCACATATCACCTACAGTTATATCACCTGCTGGAAGTGGTTTTCTAAGACCTCCCCCATTAGTTATAGCAATTTGTGTTCCAGAAACTTCAGCCATATACTTAGTTATAAATTGTCCTAATTTTGAAAGACCTTCATATCTATCATGAGTAAGATCTGTATCTACATTTACAACTACTTCATTTAATATAGGAGCTAAATTCTCATTATATTTATCTATAATAGCTTTCATATCTTCATCTTCTGTAAGATCTGATACTCTCTTATAAAGTTCATCTACTTCATGCTCTACTGTTAATTTATTTTCATAATCAAAGTTAAAGTTAAGCTTACCTAAAGCTCTACCATTATATCCAGCTTGAATAATAGCTACATCATTAACTTTTCCATTTACAAATTTATGAGTATGTGATGATATTATTGCATCTATGCCTTTTACTTCTTTAGCTAAGTCTGCTGCTTCACCTTTAATTTCTCCTGTAGTTGAATTTTGCTCACTACCAATATGACCAAGTACAACTACTGCATCAACCTTTTCTTCATTTCTTAAATATTCTACCCATTTCTTAGTGCTTTCTGTTATATCCTTAAATTCTAAATCTTTAACATTATCAGGCTTAGTTTTATATGCTGTTTCTGGAGTTGCAAGACCAATAAGTCCTATAACCTTTCCATTAGTTTCAACTTTTCCATAAGGTTTAGCCCATTCTACTGGTTTTCCTGTTTCTTTATCATATATATTAGATGCTAAGAATTCAAATTGTCCAATCTTAGCCCACTCTTCTATATTGCTTCTATCCCAATCAAACTCATGATTTCCA
This sequence comes from Clostridium septicum, assembly GCF_003606265.1. Taxonomy (NCBI): domain Bacteria; kingdom Bacillati; phylum Bacillota; class Clostridia; order Eubacteriales; family Clostridiaceae; genus Clostridium; species Clostridium septicum. The sequence continues at coordinate 2,841,491 of NZ_CP023671.1, read as the reverse complement.
ACTGCAGAATAAGTTACTCCCATTTCTTTCATCATTTTTGCTACTGGCTCTCCATGAAGAAGATTTGAAATAGCTGTTCCTTGGAATGAGTCTCCTGCTGATAAAACAAATGTATTTGGATTTTCATTTTTTAATCTTTTTATTTCTGCAACTAATTTAGAAGCTCCAATATTCTTTCCTGATTCAAGTACATTCCCATGAAAATCATTAAAGCTTAATAATTGAATATTTGTAGATAATGCTTCTTTTACTTCTGTCCAAGTTAATGATTTACTATTTGAATTAGGCACTTTTATTTTTCCTTCATTAACTGTCTTTACTGCTAATTCTCTTTGTTTTTCATCCCAATTATTACCTACTATTCTCCAATTATTATCTACTGATTTTTCAAGTATTCCTGATTTTTCATTTTCTATATAATTTATTATTAAATCTCTAACATCTGAAATTGTATCATTATTTGAATCATATACTTTTTCATGTGTTCCTTCATCTAGTAAAGGTATTAAACCTGAATTGTATCTATAATCGTTTACCGTTAAATATACTTCATCTGTATCTTCTACTTCTTTTCCATCTTTTTCAAACTTAACTTCAGTAATTCTATCTCCTACTTCCTTAGAAATATCCATAGTATAATCAATACCATCAAACATATCATATAAGAAAAGTGGAATATCTGAATTAAATGATATTGTTAAATCTCCATCATTATACTTATTAAAAAATTCAGCATTCTTCTCTAAATATTTTTTCAATTGTTTTCCTGTAGTTTTTATTGTATAAAGCTTATTATCATATTTATAAATATTTGATATGCCAGCCTTAGTTATTGGACCTTCTTTTATATTTGAATTAGAACTAAAAAGTGCTGCTGCTGATACTTGATATATATTATTCGTATCTACTCCAATTTTCTCTAATTGTTTCTTACTATTATATAGTTGAACTTCATTTACAAGATCTGTTACTCCACCATCTTCTATTATAGCTTGAGTAATTCCCTTTACTTCATTTGGAGTTGCTAAATCACCTCCAACCATTTCTCCTATTTTCTTATTAGCATCAGCTAATGCAATTTCATGAAACTTATTTAATTCATTATTTAAACTTTCATCTTCTTGAACACCTTTAGTTCCTACTAGAGATGCTTGTTTATTAATAACTTCTACATTATTATTATTTTTTCTAACTGTTAACTCAATTTTTGAAACAAATTCTCCATTACTTTTTGGTAAGGAAACTATTGTATTTCCAATTGTTTCACTTGCTACAGCTTGATGACTATGTCCTCCAAGAATTGCTGATACCTCAGGATTTCTATTAGCAACTTCTATTAAACTATCTCCATCACCATCTTCAAATTCTCCATCAATTCCCATATGAGCTGACACTACAAAAACATCTGCTCCACCATTTTCTTTTATTTCATTAATTACTTTAGCAACTTCTTCTGCTGGGTTAGTAGCATTATATCCAACTAAATGTTGTGAATCCCATTTCATTATATGTGGAGTAACAATTCCTATTATAGCAACTCTAACTCCTGATAATTCTTTAATAACATATGGATTAAACACTCTTTCATTACCTTTATAAAAATTAGCAGAAAGTATTGCTAAATTTTCATTTGCTTGAGCTACTACATTATTTAAGTTTTCCATTCCATAGTTAAACTCATGATTACCTAATGAAAATACATCATATCCTATTGCATTCATTCCTGCTATCATAGGATTTTCACCATTTACAAATAAATGATTATAATTTCCTTGGATTGTATCTCCATTATCTATAACTATTGTATTTGGATTTTGAGCTTTTTCATTTTTTACAATTGTCGCTATTTGATTTAGTCCACCATCAACTTTAAGATTTCTTGAATATTCATAATTCATAAACCTTCCATGCATGTCCGATGTTCCTAAAATCTTAATTGTAATTTCTTCATTATTTTTTCCTAACTCTTCTGTTATTGCATTAACATCTACTGATGGTAATATAAATGAAACCATCATAGTTAAAGTAAGTAAAAATGATAGAATTCTTTTTTTATTGTTTGTATTTTCCATAATTACCCCCTGTAATTCAAAAAATTTATGTCTTTATCCAGATTATAATGTTAAAGAATTCTTTAATCAACACAAAATACGTATATTTTTTATTGTTAACACTTTTTTGTTCGTTTATAATGTTAAGCTAAATTCTTGGAATTAATCTTTATTGATTCTAATTATTTTTGTCGAATTTACAGAGTATCTTTAACAGAGGGTTTTTCTATTATTAATTATGAATAAAACTTATATTTAAAATATCATCCAAAATAATACGAATAAAATCTAAAAGTAGCAAAGATAGTCTTGTTGCTATCTTTTTCATATTCTGCACTGCTGCAGTTAGTAGGCATTGCTCGGATACTTTTTCGCGTCCGCGGAAGCGAGCATAGCGAAGCCCATGCAAATTTTTTGAATCTGCGAAGCTTCGCTCAACTGTTTCTTTTCTTCTATTGTAAATTCCCTTTCCTTTTTCAGTTTTAAGAAAGTTCTTATTATCATCTTTATGATTTTCCCAAACATGTCGTCTAATTGTTTTATATTTAGCTTTTTCTCCAAGACACTTATCTTTATGAGGGCAATACATACAAATTTCTTCAAAACATCTATATTCTCTATAGCCTTCGCGAGTCGTAGTTTTATATATTAACGCAACATTATTGGGGCAAATATAGATATCTTTATCATAGTCATAAATATATTTATTCTTAGTATACATTCCTTTTTTATGAGGAGAACGTCTATATGCAACTACTGGTGTTATATCTCTATCTACAATCCCCTTGAAAATAGGATTACTTGAATATCCTGCATCTAAACCAAGATATTTTGGCTTTATACTAAATACTTCTTTAATTCTATCTATTCTATTTAGTATTGGCTCGCTATCGCTGACATTACCAGGGGTAACATGTACATCCATAATAATATTATTTTTACTATCTACAGTTCTATGATCTAAATAAAAGAATCCTTCTGGTTTATTATCTCTCATCATATATCCACTATCAGGATCTGTAGTACTTTTCTTAATTTGCTTTGTTTCTTCTTTTTCTTTTCTTGGTTTTAAAGGTTTTTTATTATGATTTTCTCTATCTAAATTCACATCAATATCTAGTTGTTCTATATACTCTTTAGGTGTTACTTGTACTTCAATTTTTTCAAACTTACGCTTATTAGCATTAGCTTTTATATGTGTTGAATCAGAGTAAAGAATCTTACCACCAACTAATCCTTTTTCCATAGCTTGAAGAACTATATTATCAAATATTTTTTGTGGAATATCAGTACCTTTAAATCTTCTAATTCTATTTTGACTTATTGTAGATGAATCTGGAATTTTTTCAGTAATTGAATAACCTAAAAACCATCTATATGCTAAGTTTACTTCTATGTCTTTAACTAGTTGCCTTTCGGAGCGGATGCCATAAAGATATCCTATAAATAACATTTTAAATAGTACTACTGGATCAACAGCTGGTCGACCATTTGTATGGCAATACAAATCATTAGTTAACTCTCTAATAAATGAAAAATCTATGTATTTATCAATTTTTCTTAATAAATGGTCTTTCGGAACTAATTGTTCTAGCATAACCACTTCCATTTCATTTTGCGCTTGTCTTCTTTCGTTTATCATCACCAAAACCTCTATGTAATAAATTAATATATTTTAAATTATATTACATATTTGTATAAAATTAAAGACTGCTGACACTTTGTCAGCAGTCTGAAAAAGACAGTATTTTAAAATACTGTCTTTATAGCTTGTATTAATATATTGTTTTCCTCTTTAGTTCTTACTGCAACTCTATAATAATTATTATCAAGTCCTTTATAATTGTTACAACTTCTTATTAGAATTCCCCTTTTTATTAGATAATCTTTAAAATCTATATTTTTAAGAACCTTAAACATTATAAAATTAACAGATGGTTTAAATACCTTTAAATCCTTAAAAGATTTTAATTCATTATAAAGATATTCTTTTTGTAAATTAAGATATTTCTTTGTGTCTTCTATATACTCTTTTTGCATTAAAGCCTCTATAACTCCATCAACAGCTACTGAGTTTATACTCCATGCTACTGTAACCTTATTTATTTTTTCTATTACACTTTTATTATTTGAAATCCCATATCCTATTCTTATTCCTGGCATTGCAAAAAACTTAGTTAATGATTTTATTATAATTATATTATTATATTTATTTAAAATATATTTTCCAGTAAATTCTTCTGAGTTATCTACAAAATCAAGAAAGGATTCATCTAATACTACTATAGTTTTTGTTTTCAAAGCTTTTTTAGCAATTTCCTCTATATATTTATTAGATGTTACAACTCCCGTTGGATTATTTGGATTACATATGAACACCATATCTATGGTTTCATCTATCTTATCTATTAATCCACCATCTAAATTAAATTTATTTTCTTCACTTAAATAGTAATATTCTATTTCTCCATCAATACTTAAAACGGCCTCTTCATATTCCCCAAATGTTGGTGCCGGAATTAATACCCTTTTAGGATTTAATCCACGAACTACGTTAAATATTACTTCTGCTGCTCCATTACCTAAGATTAAATTTTCTTCATTTATACATTCATAATTACTTATAGATTTTTTCAAATTATAATAAGTTATATCTGGATATTTACTCACCTTATCTATTGCATTAATCATTGCCTTTTTAACTTCTTTATTTAACCCTAATGGGTTAATATTAGCTGAAAAATCTATAATTTCATCTTCATGCATTCCGTATTTTCTTGAAATTTCTGCTGTATTTCCACCATGAATAGATTTAGTCATTATAAAAGCCTCCAAATTAAGTTTATTAAAATCCCTAAAATATATCCTAAAATAGCTACTCCGTACAAAATCTTATTAGTTGAATCTATATCAGATAATTCTATTTCTTTTAGTTTATCTCCAATAGTAGGTTTTTCTACTAATTTTCCAAAATAATAATTTGCTCCTCCAAGTTTTATCCCTAATGCACCTGCTACAGCTGCCTCTGGATGAGCACTATTAGGACTTGTATGATTATACTTATCTCTATTATAAATTTTAAAACTATTTTTCCAATTTAACTTTAAAATAAAGGCTGTAAGCACAGTTAATAATCCAGTAATTCTTGCTGGTATGTAATTAAACACATCATCTAACTTTGCTGGGAAAAACCCAAACTCCATATATTTATCATTTTTATATCCAAACATAGAATCCATAGTATTTACTGCTTTATATGCCATTGCAAGAGGTGCCCCTCCAATTCCTGCATAAAATAAAGGTGCTATTACTCCATCTGACATATTTTCTGCTATAGTTTCTACAACAGCTCTTATTATACCTTTTTTATCTAAGGATTTTGTATCTCTTCCAACTATATATGATAGTTGCTTTCTTGCACATTCTATATCATTTTTTATTAAATAATTATAAACCTTTAATCCTTCTACTTTTAATCCCTTAGCTGAAATACAGAAATAAATTAATATTCCACTAAAAATAACTCCTGCTACTATATTAATATTTAAAATAAACTTTATAATAATATAATTAATAAAATATACTGCTAAAACCACAATAATCCATGTTATAAGTCCTGCTAATTTTAAATATTTTTTCATAATACTTCTAAAGAAATTCTCTAAAACTCTACATAAATTACCTATGATTCTAACTGGATGTATAGGATTTTGTGGATCTCCTATTATTAAATCCAATAAAAAACCTATAGTTAAATCTATCATTTTTATCTACCTACTTTACTTCTTCTACTTTTTCTACCTTTATTTCATCACTTACTAAAATAGTTAATTTATAACCTTTTCCACACTCTGGTTGCCATTGATAAAAGCTTTTTCTTTTATCATAAAAAAGTTCTAATATTGTTCCAATAGTTCCCCCGTGAGACACTAACATAACTGATTGTAATTTTTTCACTTTACAGTTTCTTATAAAATTTTTAAAAGTATTTACAATTCTATTTATATATATTTTTTTACTTTCACCATTAGGACAATGTACATCACCTAAATCATCTGTAATCCAATCTATATATGCTTTTTCCTTTTTTAACATCTCATAAGATTTTCCTTCAAAATCACCAAAATCATATTCTGAAAATCCACTTATAACTTCATATTGTTCATTAGGATACAAGATTTCAAAAGTTTCATTAGCTCTTGTAGCACCACTTGTAAAATACTCATTACACTGTGGATATTTTATATCTTTTAACAACTTTATTAATTCACTTCTTCCTTCTTCACTTAAGGAAGGATTACTTGTCCCACAATATAACCTTTCTTCGTTAAAAATAGTTTTTCCATGTCTTAACATATATAATTCTAACTTATACATCTTTAAGCACCATTTCTAAACCACAAAAAATTCTATATACCTTATTAGAATTTTCACTTAAAAATTGTAGGCATCTACCAGTATTTTCTCTCCATACTCTTTCTTCTTTCTTTAATGGAACTATTCCAGATGAAATTTCATCACATATAATTATTTTATCTTTTAAAATTTCTTTATTATCTATTAAAATCTTAAGTGGATCTAATGAGTCTTTACCTGCAGCATATGTAAACTTATGTAATCCACAAATAACTCTTTTAGATAAATCTATTTCTGAGCTATTACAATAAAATATATCTACCTCTTCTATTTTATATTTTTCTTTAACCCATTTTATTTTTCCGTTATATGCCCCTCCAAAAACTAATATCATTAGTAACCCTCCTTATATAAGTGTTAAAAATAACACTCCAATTAATTCTGAAATAACAAGTCCATATCCTGCACTATCTCCAGACATACCACCTAATTCATTTGCACTACTTCTTACTACTAACAAACCTGAAATAATCATTAAAATAGGAATTATTAATGCCTTTATATTGAAAATTAGATAAAAGGCTATCGATACTATAATTAAAATCCCTACTAATATTAACTTATCAAACTTTCCAGTATCTTTTCTAAAATATGCTCCTAATGAGCTTTCTTTCATTGGATTTTTACATATCAATAATAATCCCATAAGTCCTCGTGATATTATCGGAATTAAAATAAATCCTAAAGTATTAATATTATTATCCACAATTGTATAAATAGCAGCAAAATCAACTATAAATAATATTCCCAAAGATATTACTGCAAAAGCTCCTGTATTTGGATCCTTTAATATTCTAATTTTTTCTTCTTTGTCTCTTCTGGATAAAAGGGCATCACAAACATCCATATAACCATCTAAATGTAACATTCCTGTAATTACAAATGGAATAATCATAGTTATAGCTGAAGATAACATAGTAGACATTCCTAAAAGCACCGTTAATTTATATATTCCATACCAAATTAATCCTATTACAAAACCTATAAAAGGATAAAATTTAAGAATATGCTTTGCGCCTTCATCATCCCACTGATAATAAGGTAATGGAATTATTGTAAACATACTAATAGCCATTAAAAATCCTTTAAAATATTTTTTCATATTATTTCCTTTAATAATTCCTTTCCTTTATGTTTTATAACATTTCCATAAATACATTCTATAACTATATCAGAAAAAAAAGCTATTTCCCTATTAATATTTCCAAGTTCCCTTCTAAAGTTTTCAGTATAATTATCATAAATTATACTATCACCAAATACATAATCAGAAACTATTATAACATTTTTACTCCTTTCCTTTATTTGTTCTAAACCCATAATTATTTTAGATTTCACATCCTTTATAAAATCTTTTTCCAAAAACATTTCATTGGTTACAAGGGAAGTTATACTATCTATTAATAGCGTATCATTTTCATTTATATATCCTAAAACTTCTTCTATATTTTTTTGCTTTTCTATAGTCTTAAATCCGTATCCTTCTCTATCCTTTAGATGATTTTCTATTCTTTTTAAATCCTCTAAGTCATATGGATTCATTGTTGCAACATAATATAAATTTCCATTTTTATCTTCTAAAGCTTTAGCTAAATTTTGTCCATACATAGACTTTCCACTTTTAGCTCCTCCAACTACTAAACAAATCACTTTTCTATACCCACTCTTGCTGGTATCTTACTTTGTTCATATGGATGTTTAATCGGATTAATTTCTGATACATAATGAGCTAAATCTATTAACTTTTTATCTGGATTTCGTCCTGTTAAAACTACTTCTAAGTTTTTTGGTTTATTTTCTAAAAATTCTACAACTTTATCTAATTCTAAAATTCCATAATTTAAAGAAGCCATAATTTCATCCATAATTAATAGATCATATTTTTCTTCTACTGCCTTTTTAGTAACTTTTTCAAATCTTTCTCTGTGCTCTTTAATTACTTCAAGTTTATCTTCTTCACTTAAATAATTAAAAAATCTCTTCATAGGCACCCCTAAAAAAACATGAAAATTATCGCTTAATTTTTCTATTGATTTAAGCTCTCCTGTATCATTATCTTTTAAAAATTGAGTTAATAATACCTTATATCCTCTTCCACAAGCTCTCATACCAAGCCCCATAGCTGCTGTTGTTTTTCCTTTTCCATTTCCACAATATATATGAATAAGTCCTAATTCCATTTTAATCCTCCTAAATTTCTACTATATAATTTTCTTTTTCTCTAACTTCATCTAAATAACTTGAATCTATTTCTGCTTCTTCAAATGTTGCCATATTACTAATAACTGCACAGGCATAATCTACTATAGAAAACGCTATTGGGCATCCACTTCCTTCACCTAATCTCATATCTAAATTAACCATGGGTTCTAAATTTAATTCCTTCATAGCAATATTATATCCAATTTCCTTAGATAAATGAGATGGAATCAAATATTCCCTTATTAAAGGGTTCATCCTTACTGCTGCTAATGCTGCTACTGAAGATATAAATCCATCTATAACTACAGGAATTCTATAATATGCTGCACCTATAAAAACCCCTGCCATAGCTGCTAAATCAAAGCCGCCTACTTTAGATAACACATCTATTGGATCACTTTTATTAGGTTTATTTATCTCTAAGGCCTTTTTTATGACTTCTTTTTTCTTTTCAAAAGCTAAATTGGTTATACCGGCTCCTTTACCAATAGCATATTTAATATCACAATTTGTTAAGGCAATTAATACAGCACTACTTGTAGTTGTATTTCCTATTCCCATTTCCCCTACACCTAAAATGTCATATCCATAATTATTAGCTCTTTCTACCATTTCAATTCCAATACTTATTGCTTTTATACATTCTTCGTAAGTCATTGCAGGTTCTTTTGATATATTATTTGTGCCTTTTCTTATTTTTCTATCTATTACACCATGAATTTTTTTATCAGTATTGACACCTACATCTACTACCATTAAATCTGAGTTACCTTCCTTTGCAATAACTGCAACTCCAGTTAAACCCTTTGTAAAGTTAATAGTTTGAGCTAGTGTTACATATTGAGGAGCTGATGCAACTCCTTCCTCAACTACACCATTATCTGATGATAAAATAATAATACACTTTTTCTTAATTTTATTTTTTACCTTTCCTGTAATTCCAGAAAGTTTTACTGCTATATCTTCTAATTTTCCAAGACTCCCTAATGGTTTCGCTAATGAATCTAACCTTTTTCTTGTCTCTTCCATAACTTCTTCATTTATAGGATTAATATTATTTATAAAATTAACTAAACTATTTTTATTATTCATATTACTCTCCACCTATTTATAAAAAAATAAAAAGCACCTTACTTTTGTAAGATGCTTGTATACATTAAATATAGATATAAATATACTTCTATTTTATACAATACACCCTTCATACACCGTGAAGTTTATAGTGCTTTAAGTAAAGGCAGGTATTCCGGCTTAAGAATCATTGCTTCTTTGCCTTAGTCTTCCCAAAATTAAATTTCAGTGACTATTAAGACTAGCTCCTCTTTTACGGCGGCGGGACCGCATAGGCTTTTAACCTATTTCCCTTTTAATGTAATAAACAACCCTTACAGAATTATTCCTCTTTTTGTTATAATAGCTTATAATTTATATAAAAGTCAATGATATAGAATGTGAATTTAAGATTATGACTCTATTAATGGCACTTATTTAATTTTTAAAATCTAAAAAACTTTTAATGTAAATAAATAGAGGATACTAAATTTTTATAAATTCCTTATCCTCTTAAACTAAATATTATTTATAACTTTCAGTTAATTTTATATTTACTACTTTTTCTATACCAAAAGAACTTTTAATTAAAACTTGTGTCCTATTATTAATAAATTTCCCCTTAGTTTTAACCCAAAATGCTATTGAGCCACCAATTAATGAAACAACCTTAGGCCCTATTATATCTATATCTCCTACTGTTTCTAAAAATATTGCTCCTGTTGCATAAGGAAGTTTATTTTTATATTTATCTACAACTGTTACTGAAACTCTAGTTGTATCTAGCTCTTTTCCACATAGTTCATTATTATCTACAACTACTTTCAAATCTGTAACTACAGGATTTTCACAAAACTTCTTGCTAGAAGCCTTTTCTCCATTTATATATCCTATAAATTCTATTTCACTCCATTTGCTTCCCCAATCTCCATTTAACAAATCAACCTTAATTGGTGGATACTCTAAATATTTTAAATTTTCATCTACAGTATTTTCATCTCTTTTAAATATTCCTAAGCTGCGTCCACCTAGTATAACCTCTACTTCTTCACAATTTGTACATAAGTATATAGGAAAGGCTATTCCCTTATCTCTTTCCCCTCTTGACCATAAAGTTAATGGCTCCACAATGGCTTGAATTTTAGGGTTCTTTTGACTTTTATACATATAAGCTGCATATTTAGGTTGCCTAAACATATCCATTACTCCATGATAGCAAATTCTATCACCGGATCCAAAATCAAAATGTGTATTATAATCAAATGCACACCATCCTATTGCACCTAAATAATCATCTGAACTTCTTGATTTACTTTGTACTACACCATGTCTAAGAGCTTGTTCTACTACTCTTTGTTCATGATCAAAAGATTTAGTTGGATATATATGTCCACAAAATTCTGTAACTAAATAAGGAACTTTCTTTTCTAACTTAGTAACTGTATCTCTACTTCTTAGTACTATTTCTCCACCATCATAACTAAAATCATTCATAGTATATATATCCTCAAAAAAGCTACTACCTTCTAAGTATCTTACTCCACAAGTTGGTCTACTACTATCTATATCTCTAGCTACTTTATTAGTATTTGAGTAAAGCTCATCATCATCAAGAGATTCATTTATTCTAACTCCCCAAGTTATTATTGAAGGATGATTAAAATCTCTATTTATCATTCCTTTAACATCCTCTAAAACTTGTTGTCTCCAATCCTCCCTTTGACTTATATGTTGCCATCCTGGTATTTCTTCTAAAACTAATAAACCTATCTCATCACATCTATCTAAAAAATAAGGTGATTGAGGATAATGAGAGGTTCTTACTAAATTAATACTTAGTTCATCCTTTAATATATCTGCATCTTTTATTTGAGCTCTTTTTGGCATTGCATATCCAACATAAGGAAAAGATTGATGCCTATTTAAACCCATTATTTTTATTTTCTTCCCATTTAAATAAAAACCTGTACCGTTAACTTCAATTTTCCTAAATCCAATATTCATTGTACTACTGTCTAATATTTCATTGCTAATAAATAAATTCATATCTGCCCTATAAAGTCTAGGATCTTCTAATGACCAAAGTTTTATATTATCTAACTGAATATCATTTAATTTATACCAATTAGATCCTTTTTTAACTTTAGTATAAAACTCAAATTCTTCTTTTCCTATTTTTAATGTTATTAAATTATTTGTATCTTTATTATTACTATTTATTAAAACCTTTGGAGATACTACTACTTTACCAGTGCCATTAAGGTAGTTTTCAACCTTATAATCATAATGAATATTTTCTATAAAACAACTGTTATGTTCATAAAGAAATACATCTCTATATATTCCTCCAAAAGTTAAATAATCTAATACACCTCCAAATGGTGGAACATCTTCTCTTTCAGTTGAATCAACCTCTACATATATTTCATTTTCTTTATCAAAATGTACAAAATCAGTAACCTCTATAAAATGAGGTATATATCCTCCTTTGTATTCATTAACATAATTATTATTTATAAATAATTTAAAAGCTGTCATTACACCATCAAACTTTAAAAATATTCTTTTATTGCTATTTGATACTGTAAAATTTCTTTTATAACATGATATTATTTGATAATCTCTTTCATCAAAATAATTATAAGGAATTTCTTTATTTGTATGTGGTATTATTATTTCCTCATAACTTTCAGAATCTAAAACTTTAAATTGCCAATTATCATTTAATAAAATTTTATTATTAGATACCATTTTAAATCCCCCCTCACATCAACATTAGATAATATTAAACATTTAAAATATAATTTACTCTTCATATAGTTTACAAAATCTTCCCTTAAGTTATTTCTATAATTTTACTAAATCCCCTTCATAAATATATATAAATCTCGATATTTTCCAGATTTTCTATACTTTTTAACATAAATAAATTACTTATGTTAAATATAAATACTCTGTTAGATTAAACTGTTGATATGGTAAAAAATTAATGGAAGAGCATGTCTTCCATTTATATACATATTCTTTTTTTACATATGTTCCGTTAAATCTTCTTACTTTCCTTTGTAAAAAATGACTTATAAAATACAAATATTAAAGTTATAATACAACTCACAATTACAATCACCAAATAATACAATTATATATAATAAAATCACCTAGCAAGATTAAATATTCTTACTAAGTGATTTTTTATTTGAAAAATCTCAATAATAATTATTCTACTATAGTTTTCAGATATTCACCTTTCTTATTTTTATATATTATTAAATTAATTTCCAATTAATTTTTCTAAATTTTTAGTATTAAAAGTTTTTTTATAAAATATTATAAAAGATATAATAGTTATTAAAGCTGCTATTACATCTGCAAAAGGTTCTGCCATTAATACTCCCATTAATTTATTATTAAAGAATGTTGGTAATATAAATATAAATGGAATTAACAGAATTATTTTTCTAAGTAAAGCTAACATTAAAGATATCTTAGCTTGACCCAAAGCAAGAAAAGTTTGTTGACATGCTATTTGAGCTCCAAACATAAATATACCTGCGAAATATATTCTTATACTCCAGGAAGTAATTTCTACAAGCTCTGGCTTATTATTAAATATATTTACAAATACTTGTGGGAATAACATTAATAAGGCCCACATTACTCCTGTATATGCTAAACAACTAATAAGTAAAAGTTTAAATGTCTTCTTTACCCTCTTACTATTTTTAGATCCATAATTATAACTTATAATAGGTTGAGCACCTTGGGATAATCCCATTAATGGTAAAATTACTATTTGCATAACACTACTCATTATAGTCATAGCTCCAACTGCTAAATCTCTTCCATACATAAATAATTTATTATTTAATGTTATTAACACTAAACTTTCAGTAGCTTGCATTATAAATGGAGATATTCCTAATGCAATTATTGAACCTATAATTTTAATATTAGGTACTAAGTATTTCTTTCTTATTTTAATAATACTTTTTTTACCAAATAAAAATACTAAAACCCATATTGCTGAAATTATTTGAGCTAATATTGTAGCCAATGCCGCTCCTTTAACTCCCATATCTAACCCAAATATAAATATTGGATCTAAAATTATATTTATAACTGCGCCTATCATTACAGTTACCATTCCCGTTTTAGCAAACCCTTGAGTATTTATAAATGGATTCATTCCTAATGCAATTTGGACAAAAACTGTTCCAATTAAATATAGTGTTAAATAATCATTTGAAAATCCTATTGTAGCTTCACTTGCTCCAAAAGTCCAAAGTATAGGTTCTTTAAAGATTAAAAATCCTATAGTTAATAAAACACCTAAAACTATTAACATAGTAAAACTATTACTAATTATTCTTTCTGCTCCTTCATTATCTTCTTCTCCCATTTTTATAGCTGCTAATGGAGCTCCACCCATACCTACAAGTGCGCTAACAGCTGATATTATCATTATTATTGGAAATACTACCCCAACTCCAGCCATTGCTAGATCTCCATTAGGTATCCTTCCTATAAAAATTCTATCAACTATGTTGTATAAAACATTAACAAGCTGAGCTATTATAGCCGGTAATGCTAATTTAAACAATAAATTTCCTACTGGATCTTTTCCTAAATTCGTTGTTCCTCTAGACATCTATTCATCCCCTTTGAAATTTTAAGACTACTTCCGCTTATGAATATAAATTCATTTAATTTCTTATATTATAATACTACTTTATTAATATTTTATAAATAGATTTTCCAAAAAAATTTATGTTAATTTTTAGAAAAGGTCTTACTCAGAAACATTAGTTTTTAACTTATTTCTGAGTAAGACCTTTTAATTATTCTCTTCTAGGGCTTTAAGAAATCTTTCTATTTCTTCTTTATTTAAATATACATCTCCAATTAAGCCATGTCGTTTATCTAAAGTTTTATTTGTATGAAAATCTGAGCCTGCAGTATAAAACATGTCCCTATCTTCTGCTATCTTTTTAAAATACTCCGTTTCTTCTGGTTTATTTTTAAAATAAATTGCTTCTATACCATTAAAGTCTAAATTGATAATTTCACGGAACATAACAGGTTTTATCTTTACAGGATGAGCTAATACAATTGTAGCTCCAAAAAATCTTAAGAAATCTACTCCAGTTCTTACATCTATCCTATTTTTCTCATCATCTTTAGAAACTAAAATTTTTCCCTTCATTAATTTTTGTAATGCCTGTGTATTATGTGATTTAATATACTTTAATCCCTTTTGAAAATTTTTATTTTTATATTTATCATCTAAGAAATATCCTAAAACATGAATCTTTCTGCCTTTATATCTTGTTGATAATTCTAATCCTGGAATAATTTTAACTCCTAAAGCAGTTCCTATTTTTTTAGCTTCTGCAATACCTGCTGTAGTGTTATGATCAGTTATTGAAATTATATCTAATCCTTGTTTTTTAGCCATCTTTACAATTTCAGTAGGAGTATGATCTCCATCTGATTTAGTTGTGTGTAAATGAAAGTCCCCTTTTGTATACATTTATAACCTCAAATATTATTCGTTCATATTATAATATGTAATAAATATAATTCAGCAACTATTTTTTCACTATACTTTAGAATTCATTTTTGCATAATAATATTCTTTTATATTATTATTTATAGCAGATATAGTTGCTTCCACCCTATCTGAACACTTTAATTTTGTAATAATATTTCTCTTTAAATGTTTATTATTTGTCAAAATTTATTAAAACTAGATAGTATTATCTATTAAATCTATTTTTGCTTTTGTCTCTTCATCCATAGGAACTCCATTATACCAATTTTCATTTTCTTTTATTTCACTGTTATTAAAGTATTTTGCTTTGAATATAAACTCTGGTCTATATTCAAAATGTAATATATCAAAATGCTCCCATTTTCCGCCCCAAACAAATCCATTATTCTCAAAAGCATTAACTAACTCAACTGGATATGATGCTATTCGTTTTGAACCTTCCTCTTCTTTAACCCATTTCCAATAGTCACTATTATTTCTATTTAAATCTATTGCTATTCCATAAGCATGAGCACTAAGTCTACCTGTTCCTCTTACTACTCTATAATTAAAAGTTCCATTTATAGGTGCAATGCATCCTCCAATTTTAGGATTAGATTTTGCTGCCTCACTAGCTTCTTTTAATGCTTTTTTTAGGCTTTCAGCCGCTTCATTTTTCTTATTAAAAGGATAAGTTCCATAAGCTGTTGAAACTTGCTCTAAATTTTTAGTAATATTACTTTCAGTATTACCATAAACTTCATTTAATAATTCATATACTCTTGCTCTTCCTGGATCTCTATTTCCCTTTTGTACCTTATCAATACTTTCTAAAGAATATTTAACTTCTAACATATCCTGCAAATCTGGATTTATTAATTTTTCTTCATTAGTTTTTGATTTTTTATCATCATACACTATTTTTTTACCACTATTCATTACCAAATAAATTAATCCATTACTATCCTTTTCTACAGTCTTAACTTCATCTTGATAAGCTAACATTAATACTAAAATATCTCTCTTTGCATTAATATTATATAGTTCATCCTCTGTGATAGTTTCTGCAAATGTAACTATGTTTTTCATACTTATTAACAAACAAATACATATAATAATTAATATCTTTGTAAATCTTCTCATTTAATCACCTCTTAAAAGTACTTCACTTTTAGGTTTACCAAGGATAAAAATTATATGTATGCTCTAATTACAAATAAAAATATAAAACTATTTTAATAAATGCATATATTCTTCTGCTTCATTCCATGGAACTATAAAACCCTCACCTTTTGAACAAAATATTGAACTTGAAGAATAATTAATATCTGCATTTTTATCATATGATATTTTATTAATCACCTCATTTTCATTATGACATATATCATATCCATCAAATACAAAGCTAATTTTCCCCTTTCCTTTAGTTAAAGCTATAAATTCTTTACTATAATCCATAAATGTGGACACAGGTCCTCTTCCTACTATATTTATCTTTTCACATTTATTTTCTTTTATCTCAAAAACTCCATTTAATTTCTGTATATCAGATAATACTCTTCCCATGTAATCAACTTCCATATTTATATTAAAGCTATAATAAGGTTCTAATAATATATTTTTTGCTTTTTCTAATCCTTGTCTTAATGCTCTAAATGTAGCCTCTCTAAAATCTCCTCCACTTGTGTGCTTATCATGAGCTTTTCCTGTTAATAAAGTAATTTCTAAATCTGTTATAGGTGAGCCTATTAATATACCATTGTGATCTTTCTCATAGATGTGGGTTTTCACTAAATTTTGTTGACCTACTGTTAAATTATCAGTATGACATTTATTTTTAAATATTATCCCACTATTCCTCTTTCCCTCTTCTATTTTTAAATGTACTTCTGCATAATGCTTTAATGGTTCAAAATGTCCATAGCCTATAGTTTCACCTTCTATAGTTTCCTTATATAATATTTCACAAGGACCAAATGAAATATCTACTTTAAATCTTTCTTTAACTAACTCCTTTAATATTTCTAACTGTATAACTCCCATAATATTAATTTGAAGTTCTTTAAGTACTTCGTCCCAAACTACATTTAATGCTGGATCTTCCGCTTCTAAAATCTTAAATATCTTTAATATATCCTTAGGATTTAAATCTTTACTATATATTACTTTAGATTTTAATGTTGGAACCATATTATACATGCTAGTTTCTTTAAATTCTCCAACTCCATCACCTGAAATAGCCTCTGTAAGTCCTACAACTGCAAATATATCTCCAGCTGATATCTTATCAACATTTTTATATTTATTTCCATTATATATTCGTATTTGATTAATTTTATCTAATTTCCTATTTTCAGCTTTTCCATATTCTATTTCTTCTTTTATTTTTAAACTTCCAGATAAAGCTTTTATGTAAGTTAATTTAGTTCCATCATTATCATGTTTTATTTTATAAACCTTTCCTGAAAATTTTTCATCTTCATTATAATTAGTATAAGTTAATAAATCTAAATTATTAATAAATTCTTCTATACCAACATCTTGAAGAGCTGATCCTAAAAATACAGGGTATGCTTTATTTTCTTTAATTATTTTTTTGAAGCAATTAATTAAATCCTCTTCTTTATAATTTCCTTCTAAATATTTTTCTAATAATTCATCATCCTTTTCAACAATAAAATCAATAAAAGTTTCATCCATTAAATTCTCTTTTAGATAATTTTTTATAATGCAAATATCCTTAGTAAATTTATCTTTTATTTCTTCTATTACCTCATTTAAATTTACACCTACTCTATCCATCTTGTTTATAAAAATAAATGTTGGTATTTTATGCTTTTTTAATAAGCTCCATACTGTTTCACTATGACCTTGTATTCCATCAACAGCACTTAATATTAAAATGGCATAATCCATTATTTGAATCCCACGCTCCATTTCAGATGAAAAATCAGCATGTCCTGGTGTGTCAATAAGATAATATTTTGAGTTATTGTACTGAAATATTCCTTGATCTGAAAAAACAGTTATCCCTCTTTCCCTTTCTATGTTATGACTGTCTAAAAATGAATTTTTATGATCTACTCTTCCTCTACTTCTTATACTTTTTGTATGATATAGTATCTGTTCAGCAAGAGTTGTTTTTCCTGCATCTACATGAGCTAATATTCCTATAGTTTTTCTCATTTGTCTTTACCTCTACATAATATTTATATAATTTATTATATAAAAAAAAGATATACAATAGATAGTCATATTAAACTATTTATTCTATATCCTTTATTTTAAATATATTATTTTATTATTTCTTTTTCCCTAACTAACATAATAGCATCCCTATTTAATATTATTAATAAAACTATTATGCATAAAATTAACATAATTAAATCTGTAATTGGTTGTGCATAAATAAAACCTGTAAAACCACCTACTAAATTTAAAATCAATATTAACGGAATATATAATATACCTTGTCTAGATATTGATAATATAAGAGCTGGTAATGCTTTTCCCATTGATTGAACACTTGTTGTACTTACCATTTGTGCTCCTACAAATGGTAAAGAAAGTATAAGTGCTCTTAAAATTATAGTTCCATACTTAACAACTTCTCCATCATTTATAAATATATTTATTAAATTATTTGCAAATACTCCAAATATAATAGCTAATACAACACCTATTGTTGAAGTTATTATTATTCCCTTTTTTATTACTTCTTTGACTCTTTCAACATTTTTAGCTCCATAATTATATCCTACTAATGGTTGACATCCTGAAGAAAATCCCATAAATATAAATGTTCCTATAGTCATTATTTTACTTGCAACTCCCATTCCTGCAACTACAACAGCTCCATAATATACTGCTATATTATTAGATACCGTTATAGCAACACTCATAAGCATTTGATTTAATGATGCTGGTAAGCCAATTTTTAATATTTCTCCTATAATTTTTTTATCAAATGAAAATAATTTGAAATTTATTTTAGTTACTGTTTTATTAGATAAAAATACATAGGCATAATATGCAAATCCTAAAAAATTACCTACTATAGTTGCTAAAGCTGCACCTGTTATTTGCATATTAAATGTAAATATAAATATTGGATCTAAAACTATATTAGCTACTGTTCCAATTAAAAGCCCCATCATAGATTGCATTGCTCCACCTTCTGCTCTAAGAAGTTGTCCTAATGCAAAATTACCCATTATAAAAACTCCACCTATTAACATTATTGCAACATATCTATATGTATAAATAAATGTTTCATTGCTAGAACCTAATACTATAACTATACTTTTTATAAATATTAATCCTAAAATTGTTATTATTAATCCTAAGCCTAAACATAAAACTAATGCTATAGTTGCTGTTTTATCTGCTTCACCTTTTTCATTTTTTCCAAGAGCTCTTGAAATATATGAAGATGCTCCAATTCCCATAACCCCTGCTAAAGCCATGAAAACTATAAATATAGGAAAAGAAATATTAGCTGCTGCTAATTGATTAGTATCATTTAACCTACCAATAAAATATGTATCAACTAAATTGTATAAGACTTGAACCATCATACCCATAACCATTGGTATTGACATTTTGAATATAGCTTTAGATACTTTTTCATTAGCTAGTGTATTTAATCTTTTTTCATTCATCTTTTTTCTCCTTATCATATCCTGCTTTTCTTCTAGCAAACTCTGCTATCTTACTTATAGAATCTATAAGTATTTGACCTTCATCTTCTCCATACTGATAAATTACTTTTTTAAGTTCCTTATACATTTCCTCTTCAACTGCTATAGCTATATCTTCACCTTTCTTAGTTAAGCTTAATGATATTTTTCTTCTATCATTATCACTTCTTTCCCTAGTTATATATCCAAGACTCATAAGAGTATCAACAACACCTGTAAAAGAACCTTTTTCTAATCCTACACAATTGCATATCATACTCATAGTATTTCTAGGGTGTTTATATATCATAACAATTACCCTTTCTTGTGTTTTATTTAAAGGTAAATTTAAACCACTTGTATCACAATCTTTAAGAATCTTTCTCATCCAATGATATACCATTCCTATATCATTTAATATTTTTGTTTCTTTCATAACACACCTCTGAATTAGTTAGAAATATAATAGTTAGTTTTCTAACTATTTATTATGTATTTAATATAATACTTTATTTCTTTAAAGTCAATACTATTTAATAATAATTATCTTTAAGAAAGATAGAATTTAAAAGTTCTACTGGCTTCATTATTTTATTTAGCCACCATCATGATAAGTTGATACATATATAAAACCTATTCTTGTTGTTTATATCCTAACATTTTATTACCTGTTTCTCTATCTATCAATGAAGTAGTAAAAGTATAAAAACCTATTGAATTTGAATAAAAATTTTTGTTTCGGTTATATTTATATACATAGAATCTTATTTTAAAATAAAAAGGAAGTTTAGACTTTCATGTCTAAACCTCCTTTTATTTCAAATTTCACTCTATAGTTCCCATTTAATTATATCTATTACACCTAATCCTTGTGGTGAAAAAATCATTACATTTTCTCCATTTAATTTAAACAAATCAGGACATCCCCACATATATCCAAATTTCCTATCTTTAGCAACAATTTCTTTATATAGCTTCCAATTATATAAATTATCTGACCTATATATAAGTAACGCACTTTTATCGTCTTTTGTCCTTGCTCCAAGAACTATAAAATAACCCCATAAGTAAGCCCGCTGCAACAGTAGCTGGTATAATTAGAACAAATATACAGAACCAATCTTAAACGCGTTGCACAATAAGAAGTACTAACTATATTTTTAGAAGTATCTATTTAGTGGCATACACTTTAAAGTTATATTCTATTTATCCACTTTTCACATTCAGCCTTTATGTCATTTGAGGCTAATATTGCTGAAACAACTGCATATCCTTCTATTTTACACTCTTTAATATCTTGAATATTATTTAGATTTAAGCCACCAATTGCAACTATTGGTATCTTAACTTTGCTTTTAATTTCTTTTAAAGTATCTATTGAAACATGTTTAGCATCTAATTTTGTATTAGTTCCAAACATAGCTCCTACACCTAAATAATCAGCTCCATGTTCCTTAGCCTTTTTAGCCTCTTCTAAAGTCCTTGCAGATACCCCTAATATTTTATTATCTCCTATTAATTTTCTAACTTCACTAGCTGGTATATCACTTTGTCCTACATGAACCCCATCTGCATCACATAATAATGCTATATCAACTCTATCATTTATTATAAATTTTACATTATAATTTCTAGTTAACTCTCTAAGTTTAATAGCTTTTTCTAAAAATTCCTTTCCTGAACAGTCCTTTTCTCTTAATTGAAGCATTGTTACTCCGCCCTTTAAAGCATCTTCTATAGATTTGTAAAAATCTCTACCTTCTAAAATGTCACCATCTGTAACTAAATATAATTTTAAACTTTCCATTATATACCCTTCCTAACATTAACACTAATTATTATAAGCCATATCCCAAAATTTCATTTCATATATAGTAGATTTTGTGAATATTTCTAATAACTTTTTCTTTTCATCCTCACTTGTTACATCTTTACATATTTCATTTATATAATCTATCCATTCTTTAGTAAAATCTTGGAATTCCTTTGAATTATATAGATCTATCCAAGGTTTATAGAAATTACCTTCTAAAGTATCCTTATATGTTTCTTTCATACATTTTCCTATATATTGATAACTCCAAGTACAAGGCATAATAGCCATAGCAATTTCTTTTAAATTTCCTGTTAGTGCAATACCTTTCATATAACTTGTATAACTTTCATTTGCTAATTTAACATCACATTTTTCTGTATCTTCTGGAGACATTCCAAAGCCTTTTAAATATTTTATATGAACAGCAGTTTCATCCTCCATAGTTCCCTTTATTGAATTATAATAAAATTTCATTTCTCCCATAGTTGTTGCTTTAATGACACCCATACAAAATATTTTTGAATATTCTTTTAAGTATAAATAGTCTTGAATTAGATAATCTCTAAATTTATTTTTATCCAATGTCCCTTCTCCCATTTCCTTAACAAATGGCTTTTGTAAAATTTCATCCCAAAGTTTCTTATTTTCTTTAAATAAATAATCTGTAAAGCTCATTTTATTTTACCCTCCCATATTTACTTAACTTTTCTTCATTCATTTCATAAACCTTATTCATTAATTCAGTTTTAAAGCTTCCTATAGGAATATTATTTTTATCAGCTAGTTCTCCACTTAATGCCATAGTAAGTACTCCCATAGCTGTAGCATCTAACTTATTATCTGATGCTCCTAAAAAACTCCCTATTAAGCTAGCCGTCATACATCCTGTTCCTGTAACAAATTTAAGTTTAGCCGTTCCATTTTCTATTTTTACTACTCTTTCTCCATCAGATATAAAGTCAACTTTTCCTGTAGCAACTACAACACATTCAAGCTTCTTAGCTACTTTTTTAATAAATTCTGTTATATCTTCACCATCATCAAAGGAATCAACACCTTTTCCTCTAACGTCGAATCCTCCTATATATTTAATCTCTGAAACATTTCCTTTTATAACATCAAATTTTATTTCGTTTAATAATCTATTTGTAAATTCCGTTCTTGTCTTTGTTGCAAAAACTCCTACAGGATCTAATACAACTGGCTTATTAAATTTATTTGCAGCCTTAGCAGCTTGTACAAACAAATCTAATCTATTTGAATTCATAGTTCCTATATTTATAACAATAGAACTTGCTATACTAACAATTTCCTCTACTTCTTCATAGGAATAACTCATTAATGGGCTTGCTCCAACTGCTAATGTTATATTAGCACAGTCATTTATAGTTACTTCATTTGTATAATGTAAAACTAATGGATTTATTTCTTTAACCTTATTTATTAATTCATACATTCTAAATATCCCCCTTTTTTAATGTTATTATTTATATTGAAACTTATAAAAATGATTTACAGGTCCAACTCCATTACCTATATCAAAACTATATCTTATAGCTTCTGTTATATATAGTTTACTTAATTCAACAGCTTTTTCTATACTATATCCTAAAGCTAAATATGACGTTATAGCTGATGATAATGTACAACCTGTTCCATGAGTATTTTTTCTATTTAGCCTTTCTTTCTTATAAATTTCAAAAGTATTTTCTCCTATAAGTACATCTACAGCATCACCATCTAAGTGACCACCTTTCATAAGTACATACTTTGATCCAATCTCTAGAATCTTTTTACCTGCTTCTTTCATATCTTCCAAATTATTTATTTTTACTCCTGATATCTCTTCTGCCTCCATTATATTTGGAGTTAACACATAAGCCATTGGTAAAAGATATTCTATTAAATTTTTCTTGGCTTCTGGTTTTAATAATGAATATCCACTTTTTGATATCATAACTGGATCTACTACTAAATATTTAGGATTATATTTTTTTAACATTTCCACTATCCCAAGTATTATTTCAGGACTTGATACCATCCCTATTTTTACCGCCTTTGGTTCTATATCTTCAAATACTACTTCTATTTGTTTTTTTATTATTTCATTGCTTAAATCTTCTACTAAAAATACTCCTTGAGTGTTTTGAGCTGTTATTGCCGTTATTACACTCATTCCATAAGTACCTATAGCACTAAATGTTTTTAAATCAGCTTGTACCCCCGCTCCTCCTGATGAGTCTGATCCTGCTATTGTTAAGGTTGAAATTCTATAATCTCTCATTTTGTTTTCTCCTTCTTTACTAATTAAAAGCATATAATTAATATTTTTCTATTAATTACATACTAGAAATTATCTATTTGTTTAAATAAAAACAGCTATATTCCTATCTGGAATATAGCTGTATAGTTCAGTTTATAAATATTGTACTAATTATTTTTTAATATTTAATAGCTTTCCTACGCTGGTATTATCCAGATCAGGTATAAGGGTTAATAGTTATAAACTATCTCTCAGCCATTAGGCACCCCTAGCAGTTATTCTATTTTATACCTTTATTATATTACTATAAATTACCTTGTCAACATTATTCTAAATTTTAAAATCTAAATAAACTAACTAATACACCTTTATTATTTTCTGTATAAGCATATTTAGTGTTAAAATCACTCTTAAGTTATCCATAATTTGAATATTGATATAAATTTATAAATAATAAAAAAGTAGACTTACTTTTTAGTAAATCTACTTTTCATTAAGTTAAATACTCTTTATGATGCTTCTGAATTTTCAAATTGGCTATTATAAAGAGTTGCATAGAATCCATTTGCTTTTAGCAATTCTTCATGAGTTCCTTGTTCTATAATATCTCCATCTTTCATTACTAAAATTAAATCTGCTTCTCTAATAGTTGATAATCTATGTGCTATTATAAAACTTGTTCTACCTTCCATAAGGTTTTCCATTGCTTTTTGAATTAAAACTTCAGTACGAGTATCTACTGAACTTGTTGCTTCATCAAGAATCAATATTTTTGGATCTGATAAAATAGCACGAGCTATTGTTAATAACTGCTTTTGACCTTGTGATACATTATTAGCTTCTTCATTTAATTCCATATTATATCCATCTGGAAGTGTTTTTACAAAATGATCAACATGAGCTGCTTTAGCTGCTTTAATAACTTCTTCATCTGTTGAACCTAGTTTTCCATATCTTATATTTTCCATAATTGAGCCATTAAATAACCAAGTATCTTGAAGAACCATACCAAATAGGTTTCTTAAATCATCTCTATTAAAATCCTTTATATTATGACCATCTATAAGAATTTCTCCACTATTTACATCATAAAAACGCATTAGTAGTTTTACAATCGTAGTTTTTCCTGCTCCTGTAGGACCTACTATTGCAACCTTTTGTCCTGGCTTTATTTTAGCATTAAAATTATTTATTATTGTCTTTTCTGGATTATATCCAAAACTAACATTTTCAAATGTAACTTGACCGTTAATATTTTCGATATTAACTGGATTTTCTGCAAACTGATCTTCTTCTTCTTCTTCTAAAAATTCAAATACTCTTTCAGCTGCAGCTGCTGTTGATTGTAATAAATTAGCTACTTGAGCAGTTTGAGCAATTGGTTGTGTAAAACTTCTTACATATTGAATAAATGAAAGAATATCTCCAACTCCTATTGTTTTCTTAATAGCAAGCCATCCACCAAGAATAGATACCATTACATAACCTAGATTTCCTATAAAAGTCATTACAGGCATCATCATTCCTGATAAAAATTGTGACTTCCATGCTGAATTATATAAAGTACTATTTAATCTATCAAACTCTTCTATAGCATCTTCTTCACCATTAAATGCTTTTACTATATTGTGACCACCATATACTTCTTCAACTTGACCATTTACATGACCTAAATACTCTTGTTGTGATTTAAAATACTTTTGTGATTTTTTTACTACTATTGATATAAATATCATGGATATAGGCAATATTAATAGTGCTGCAATTGTCATTATCCAACTAATAGAAAACATCATTATAAGTATCCCAATTAAAGTGGTAATTGATGTAATAACTTGAGTCATACTTTGGTTTAAGTTTTGACTTACACTATCTACATCATTTGTAACTCTTGATAATACTTCACCATGTGTTTTAGTATCAAAATATTTAAGAGGCATACGATTAATTTTCTCTGAAATTTCTTTTCTTAAATTATAAGATACTTTTTGAGAAATTCCTGACATTACAAACCCTTGTATAAATGAAAATAAAGCACTTATTAAATATAATACAAGTAAGAATAATAGAACTTTACCTATATAAGTAAAATCTATACCAGCTCCAGAAACTCCTGTAAGCTTTGTCATAAGTCCATCAAAAATCTTATTTGTTGCCTTACCTAAAATCTTAGGACCTATAATAGAAAAAGCTGCACTACCTATTGCAAAAACTACTACTAAAAGCATTGCCCATTTAAAAGGACTTAAATATTTCATAAGGTTTTTCATAGTACCTTTAAAATCCTTAGCTTTTTCGCCACCTCTCATGGCTCCACCCATAGGACCGCCACCAAAGCCTTTTCTCATACTAACTTCTTTTTTACTCATTAGATAGCTCCTCCTTTGAAAGTTGTGATAAAGCTATTTGTTTATATACTTCACAATTATTTAGAAGTTCATCATGTGTTCCAACTCCTACAATCTTACCTTCATCAAGAACTATAATTTTATTTGCATGTAATATTGTACTTATTCTTTGAGCTACTATTAATATAGTACTATCAGATATTTCAGTATTTAAAGCCTTTCTTAATGCTGCATCTGTTTTAAAATCTAAAGCTGAAAAACTATCATCAAAGATAAATACTTCAGGATTTTTAGCTATTGCTCTAGCTATTGAAAGCCTTTGTTTTTGACCTCCTGATACATTTGTACCACCTTGTGATATTTCTGTTTCAAATCCTTCTGGCTTTGCCATTATAAATTCATTTGCTTGAGCTATATTAGTAGCTTTTTTAACAGCCTCTTTACTTATATCTTTTCCACCATATTTTAAGTTACTTTCTATAGTTCCAGAGAATAAAACACCTTTTTGTGGAACATATCCAATCTTTTCTCTTAAATCATGCTGACTTACATTTTTTACATTTACTCCATCTACTAAAATTTCTCCTGATGTTACATCATAAAAACGTGGTATTAAATTAATAAGAGTTGATTTTCCACTTCCTGTACTACCTATAAATGCTGTAGTTTCACCAGGATTTGCAGTAAATGTAATATTACTTAGAACATACTCTTCTGCATTAGGATATTTAAATGAAACATTTTTAAACTCAACTAATCCTTTTTTAGAATTATTAAAGTTTTCAACCGTTTTTGGATCCTCTATTGCAAGGTTTGTTGTTAATACTTCATCTATACGTCCTGCTGAAACTGAAGCACGAGGAAGCATTATAGATACCATTGATATCATTAAAAATGACATTATTATTTGCATTGTGTATTGTATAAATGCCATCATATCTCCAACTTGCATTGCACCTGAATCCACTGCATGTGATCCATTCCAAACAATAAGAACTGTAATACAATTCATTATAAGCATCATCATAGGCATCATTATAGACATTGTACGATTAACAAAAAGGTTTGTTCTTGTTAAGTCTTTATTTGCCTTATCAAATTTCTTTTCTTCATGCTTTTGAGTACTAAAAGCACGAATTACTAGCATACCTGTTAAAGTTTCACGAGTTACAAGATTAACTTTATCTATAAGCTTTTGAACTGCTTTAAATTTAGGTATTGCAACTCCAAATAATACTATTACTAAACTTAATATTGAAACTACCGCAACTGCTATTATCCATGCCATAGATGTATCTGTATTAAGAACCTTTATAATTCCACCTAATCCTAATATTGGCGCATAAAACACTACCCTTAAAAGCATAACCATAAGCATTTGTATTTGTTGAATATCATTTGTACTACGAGTAATAAGTGATGCTGTTGAAAATTTATCTAACTCTGTGTTTGAAAATGATACAACCTTTCTAAATACCTTTCCTCTAAGGTCTCTACCAAGTTTTGCAGCAACTCTTGCACCTAAATATCCTACCGTTACTGTAGCTGCCATACTAACTAAAGCTATAGCAACCATTATTCCCCCAGAATAAAGTATATAATTGCTTTGAATTCTGTCTGTGTTTATTCCTATAGCATTATATTCATCTTTTACATATGACACTGCTGACTGAATAGCTATGCTATCTGGAATATCTTTTAACTTTTCATACATATCATTTTTAATAGAATCTAACTGTTCTTTAGGCATTCTTTTAAAAAGTGTTATAATATCCACACCATCCGGAATATTAATGCTTTCACCCATTCCGAACCCCATATCCTTATTATCATCATTGTTTTCTTTTGATTTTTCAATGCCAGATAATATTAAAATAGGCTTACTAACTATTAAATTTAATTCTTCAATCTTCTCCTTGTCCTTTACATCTAGTTTATATAAAGGCTCATTAGAAAGAGCTGGATATTCTTTAACCTCTTTATCATATTCACTTTGTGAAAGAGTATCTTTATCTAGTAACTTATAGCTTTTTTCAACTCTATCTTTATCTTCATTTTTTACAAATAGAAGCAGTTTATCAAACTCACTTTTTCTAATTATATCTGGTGCTGCATTTTTAACTCCACCTTGTTGTATTCCAATATTAACTATATTAGAAGTATAATCTGGAAGAGATAAATCACAAACTGCTTGAATTACTAGTAATCCAACTATAAGTAAAATTGAAACTACTGAATTCTTTAAATATTTAATTAACTTTAACATTAAGTCATCTCCTTTCATACTTAAGTGCTATATTCTATTTTTTGATTTTTTAGGATTTATATACTTTAAATAAATTATATATACTTCCTATTTTATATTAATTATATTTTTATAACTATTATAAGTCAATAACTATTTTCTTGATGAAATCCATTATTTAGTTTATAATAAACTTATAAACAAAAATTTTATACATTTATAAACTTTATAAAAAACCGTTATGAAAAGGAGAATTTAGATGGATACTGTTGACTTAACAAAATTATCTGACGCTTTATTTAAAATGCTATTTCAATTGAACAAAAAAGTATTTAATCAAGATGAAATTATAAAAGGATTTCCCATGCCACCTTCGCATGTAAAGGTTATATTCCATCTTGCTCATACAGGTCCATCATCTGTTTCACAAATAGCCAAAACTCTTTATATATCAAAACCTAATATGACACCTATTATAGATAAATTGATATCTGAAGATTTTGTTACAAGATATGAAGATCCTAATGACAGACGAATTATCAGAGTTGAATTAACTAAGAAAGCAAAAGATTTATTTAAAGCTCAAAAGCAAAAAATTAAAGACATGCTACAAGTAAAAGTTTCTACTCTTCCAGAGGAAGACTTAATTACTCTTGAAAGTTCAGTACAAAATCTTACTAAAATAATTTCTAAATTAGATTAAAAATAGAGAGGAATTAATTCCTCTCTATTTTTATTATATTCCTACTGCTTCTTTTATTGCTAAAACAACTCCATTTTCATCATTACTTTTAGCTTCAAATCTTGCAACTTTTTTTAATTCCTCATGAGCATTTTTCATTGCGTAGCTATGATATGCACTTTTCATCATTTCTAAATCATTTAAATAATCTCCAAATACCATTGTTTCCTCTGGTTTTATATTTAACTTTTCTTGAAGCTTATTTATTGCTACACCCTTATTTACTCCATTAGCTGTTATATCTAACCATATTTCACCTGAAACAGTTACTTGAAGAGTTTCTCTGTATTTATCAAAATACTTATTACTATTAGTTTCAGCTCCAGATAAATCGCATATTGTAACCTTTAATATATCATCATCTACTTTAGTAACATCATCTACAACTTCATATCTTTCATAGTATTTTTTTGTTTCTTTTATAAATCTTTCATCTCTACTTTCAATATAAGCTGAATTTTTACCACATACTATAACATAGCAATTTTCTATTGATCTACCTATTTCAATTAACTCCAAAGCTATATCTTTATCTAATGCATTAACTAAAAGCTCTTCTCCATTAAACATTACAAAGGTTCCATTTTCAGCAATAAAAAGCATATCATCTTTTACTTTATCGAATCTTTTTAAAAGATTATAATACTGTCTTCCACTTGCTGCTGCAAAAATAATATCCTTTTCTCTTAATTTTTTAAAAACATCATAAAATTCTGGATTTATTTCATTATTGCTATTTAATAATGTTCCATCCATATCTGTTGCTATAAGCTTAATCATCTACTATGTCTCCTATTTCTAAATTTACTTTAAAAATACTTATAACTAATAAGTATAATTTTTAACTTTTCATTTGTCCATTTTATAATATAGTCTACTTTTTTTAATAATGCAAACTTTAGAAACCCCTACATAATATTATTTACTTAAATAAACACCTTTATATTTTCTAAATTATATATCCTTCCCCACTTTTAATTTATACTTATAAACGTCAATATCTATCTAAACTAAAGCACCTACTCCAAAAACTTTCTTCCAATTCTCTATAGAACTCTCTACACTTAAATCTGTCATATAATGTTCTAATAATTTATCTTGAACAGTAAATATATCTGTAGCAGTTACTTTATATTCCGTTTCCTTTAACATTTTAATTTCCTTAATTCCTTCTTTTGTAACTGTAACTTTAATATACAAATTTCCTCCAACATAATTTTTTAAATAATCCGAATCACCTAACATTTCTTTAGCCTTTCTTGATAAAACTTGTACACGTAACATACTATCATCCCCAATGATTTCTCTTATTTCTTTTAGTAAATCTAATGAGATATTTATCTATGTTTGCAGAAGAAAGATTAGAAGAGATTCTAAAATTAATTAATAAAGAAGGAAGAATTTTTGTAAAAGATCTTAGCCAAAAATTTAATGTATCAGAGGGAATGATTCGAAAAGATCTTCAAAAGTTATAAAAAGAAGGGCTAATAAAAAGAACCTATGGAGGTTCTATATCAAATAACAATATTAAAATAAATTCTAATATAAATAACAGAATGAGAGCAAATACTGAAGCTAAACAGAATATAGCTAAAAAAGCTCTTTTGATATAATATAAGGAAATGATACTATCTTTTTAGACATATCTAGTATAAATTTTAACTTAGCTGTACTAATAGCTAATAGTAATAAAAAATTAACTTTAATAGCTAATATGGTATCCATCCCCCCTTTATTCAACTCAAACTCTACTTGTAATTTAATTCTAATTGGTGGTGTTTATAATAAAGAACTTGGAGGAACTACAGGATCTGAAGCAATAAATACATTAAAAAAATACAGATTTAATAAAGTCTTTATAGGTAGCTGCGGAATAAATTTAAATAATAAAACTATTTGTAATTTTGATTTAGAAGAGGGAAATACTAAAAAAGCAATATTATCGAGACAGTAGATAGTTTTGTGTAAAAACAAAACTATCTACTGTTTTTTTTGTATTAACAGTTGGAAGTTTTGGAATAATATACTATATAAATTAGGAGGAATTATTATGACAAGAAAAATTGATACCAACTTTGATTACAACGAGGAAATTAAAAGATGTAAAACAATCGATGATGTGATGGGTAAAAACGGATTAATACAAAGATTAGTTAAAGATGTTCTTGAAAATATATTAGAAGGTGAAATGGAAGAACATCTAGGAAGAAATAAATATGAACGTGTAGAAGCAGTTGATCAAACTAAGAAGAACTACAGGAATGGTTATAGTCGCAAAAATTTAAGAAGTTCCTTCGGTGACGTCGACCTAGACGTACCCCGTGATAGAAATGCTGAATTTGAGCCACAAATTATAAAAAAATATGAAACTGTGTGTACTGAGTTATATAAAAAGATTATATCTTTATATGCTAAAGGTATGTCAACATCTGATATTCAGGCTGAAATTGAAGACTTATATGGAATAACTATATCACCATCGATGGTATCTAAAATAACTGATAAAGTGCTTGCTAGCGCCGCCGAATGGCAAAATAGAGCATTAGATAAAATATATCCAATAGTTTATTTAGATGCTATGTACTTTAAAGTTAGAAGTAATGGAAAGATAGTTAACAAGGCTGTCTATATATGCTTAGGATACACTATGGAAGGATATAAAGATATTTTAGGTATATGGGTTGATGAAGCTGAAGGTGCTAAATTCTGGTTAGGAATTTGCAATGATTTAAAAAATAGAGGTGTAAAAGAAATTTTAATTGCTTGTATGGATGGATTAAAAGGGCTTCCACAAGCTATAAAAACAGTATTTCCATCAGTAAATATTCAAACATGTATTGTTCATCAAATAAGAAATTCAATAAAATACATAGCTTCAAAAGATAAAAAAGCATTTATGAAAGATTTGAAGGAGGTTTATAAGGCTACAACAGAGGAACTTGCGTTAGCACAGCTAGATAATTTAAAGGAGAGATGGGGAGATAAATATGGAATAGTAATAGATTCCTGGTATAATAATTGGAGTAACCTTTCAACATTTTTCGACTTCTCTCCAACTATAAGAAAGATGATTTATACTACAAATATCTTAGAAGGTTTTAATCGTCAAATACGTAAATTCACTAAAGTTAGAGTCATATTCCCAACTGATGAATCTTTAAATAAGTGTGTTTACTTAGCAACGATGGAGATACTAGAAAAATGGACTCAGCCTATACATAATTGGGGTGCTACGTTAGCAGAGCTATCAATAATATTTGAAGATCAATTAAAAGATGAATTAGCTTAAAAGCTTGTACTTTTTATAAATTATATGCATACTATTAGATTTTTTTGAAATACTAAAAAAGGTAATAAGAAACATTATTAGTATTT
The DNA here is from genome assembly GCF_003606265.1 of Clostridium septicum. Classification (NCBI taxonomy): domain Bacteria; kingdom Bacillati; phylum Bacillota; class Clostridia; order Eubacteriales; family Clostridiaceae; genus Clostridium; species Clostridium septicum. Next base: position 2,808,774 of record NZ_CP023671.1, on the reverse strand, counting down.
CTTAAATATAAAAAAATATTACTGGAAATGAAAATTTCCAGTAATATTAAAATAATAAAAATGATAATTACACAGAATTATCTATTCTCTCATATTATCATCTAGTATGAATTCATATTTGCTTATAGAAAATGAAAAATTCTATTACGATGGAGTTTATTAATTTGCTACTCTTGATGATATTAATTCAATTATTACCAAAAAAACTCCTAGTGATAATATACTTGAATTATTATCAAAACATAATATATTAATTTTCTAGTAAAATATAAAAAGTGAAGCTTTATTGATAAAATCATAAAACTTCACTTTTTATAATATAACTATTCTACTGATGTATTAATATTCGTATAACTATCTATTTTTTTAGGATTTTTCTTTATTATAAATCTTAATGGTAATATTACGCCTAATAAACCTAAAATAAATAATATTATAACCAAAGGCATTGTAATGTCAACTCCAGTTAAAAACATAGGCATAACTGTAGCTGCTGTATTATTAACTATATGAATCATAATTGCAGGAAGTAATGAATTAGTCCTATATGTTACATATCCTAATACTAAGGCTAAAGGAATTGTGTACATTCCTTGTATTAAATTCCCATGAAAAATTCCAAATAGTATAGCTTGTATTATTATTGTAGATACTATACTCATATTTTTCTTTAATGCTCTATATATAACACCTCTAAATATAAATTCTTCTGCAATTGGTGCTATAATTCCAACAACTAATATTGCTACAAAAATATTACCGCTTCCAACTCCTGACAACATTTGGTCCATAACATTAAACGCTTCTTTAAATTGATCTAAAGTTTGTAAAAATCCAACCCATGATGAATTAAATATCCATGCAAAAAAACCTAATATGATAGCTCCTATGATATTACAACTTTTGGTTTTCTTTAATAATATCTCTTCTTTTAAATTTAATTTTCTACATTTGAAAATTATCCATAACGTAAGCATAGTTACAATTGATGATGCCATTAAAATATAATTCATAAATGGTGCAATTAAATTTGTAATATTATCTGGACTAAAATTATTTATTGGTGCACTACTAAGAACTATTGGAATTATAATAATAATAGATACAATACCTTGTAATAATGCACATAAAAACGAATACCCAACTGCTGCAAAAAAACTCTTTACTCTCCCCTTCATAGTTTCCTCCCTAAATTTAGTATATATTTAATTTATTAATATAATTTTATATGGCTAAAATAGTATTCGTCAATTTATTAACTTACTGTATATCTTTAACACTTTGTTAATACTTATACTTTCCTTCATTTTCCTTTTAATTTCTATGCTTAATAAAAAAGAGCAGAATACAAATTATCTGCTCTTTTTATATTATACAAATGGATTGTAAAATCTATTTCCATTATTTACAGTAATCATTAATGATACTATAAATAAGACTATTACCATTATTATTGCCATATAATCATTTTTATTAAATCTATTTGCATTATACCATGTACGGCTTTTTTTATTTCCAAAGCCTCTAAGTTCCATTGCTGAAGTTATCTTTTCTATTCTATCTAAACTAGAAAATATTAATGGCATAAGTATTGCAGCTATATTTTTTATTCTTTTTATGAATTTTTCTTTTTTAGACATATCTATTCCTCTAGCTTGTTGAGCAAAAGAGATGTCTTGATAATCTCTTTGTATATCTGGTATATATCTTAATGCAATTGATACTGAATAAGCTATTTTATAACTTATTCCTATTCTATTTAAAGATGAAGCAAATTCACTTGGCTCTGTAGTAGATATAAATAATAACGCCATAGGAATTACTGAAAAATATTTAATAGTTACATTAAGTTGATAAAACAATTGTTCTGTTGTTATATTATATGGTCCAATTAAATGAAGTAGTTTATGCTCTGTTCCATAAATATTAACTCCTTCATAAGGTGAAAATATAAATATTGCTATATTATTTAATATTAAAAAAAACAGTATAAAATAAAATATAAAGGAAACATCTTTAAATTTTATTTTAGATAATTTAAAAACTACTATACTAAATATAAACATTATAAAAAGTATTCTAGTATCATAAGTTAACATTGAAGTTAATGTCCAAAGTATAAAACATATAAGCTTTGTTGCTCCTGTTAAATTATGAATTATAGAATCTTCTTTTATGTATCCTAACATATTTTCATTCATTAACTTCTAACACTCCTATCATAATTAATAAATTTCTTAACAAAGTCTTTTGGATTATTTAATCCTAATTTAACAGCTAATTCATACAATGATGTTTCTTTTAAATTTGCTGCTTTAATTAAAGTCTTATCTGTTAAAATATTTACTGAAGTGTCATCAGCTAATTTACATCCATTCGCTATAACTATTGCTCTATTTGTATATTCAAGCATTAAATGCATATCGTGAGTAATCATTATTATAGTTATACCTCTTTTATTTAACTTTAATAAGAACTCCATTATTTCATTATATCTTTTAAAATCTTGACCTGCCGTTGGTTCATCTAGTATTATAATTTCAGGGTTTAAAACTAATATTGAAGCTATTGTTACTCTCTTCTTTTGTCCATAACTTAAAGCTGATATAGGCCAGTTTCTATATTCATATAATCCACAAATCTTTAATGTTTCAAAGACTCTCTCTTTAATTTCATCTTCTGATACTCCTCTTACTTTTAACCCAAAAGCAACTTCGTCAAATATCATTGTTTTTGAAATCATTTGATTTGGATTTTGCATTACCATTCCTATAACTTCAGCTCTTTCTTTAATAGTATAATTTTTTAAACTTTTACCATTAAATAAAATATCCCCTGAAATTTCTTTATAAAACCCGCATATAAGCTTTGATATAGTTGATTTTCCAGCACCATTTTTCCCTACTATACTAACCATATCACCTTTATTAATTTTAAAACTTATATTATTTAAAGTTTTTAAATTTTTAGAGTATCCAAAGGAAACATTGTTAAATTCTAATATAGTAGATTTCTCTTCCTCTCTTAAAACCTCTTTATTATAGTTGTACCAATTTATTATGTTCTCCCTATAATTATCAAGATTAATTTTATTTATATTTGATGGTTTAATCTCTTTTGTTATATTACATCCTGCATATTTAAGTGCTGTTATGTATAAAGGTTCTCTAATTCCATTATCTTTTAATATGTTTGAAGATAACAATTCATCTGGATTAGTATCTGCTACTATTTGTCCTTCATTCATTACAATAATTCTATCTACGTCTTTATATAAAACATCTTCTAATCTATGCTCTACAATTAAGATAGTCTTATTATTATTTTTTTGTATTTCATCTATAAGCTCTATAGATGCTTTACCTGCTTTAGGATCTAAACTAGCTAATGGCTCATCAAAAAGGAGAATATCTACATTATCTACTATAGCTCCGGCTAAAGTAACACGCTGCTTTTGACCACCTGATAATCTATGTGGTGCTACATTAATATGAGTATTAATATCTACTATTTTTGATATATGTTCTACTATACTTTTCATTTTATCATTTGGAACACAATCATTTTCCAGCTTAAATGCAATATCTTCTCCTACTGTTAACCCAATAAATTGACTATCGGGATCTTGAAGTACAGTTCCCACTACCTTTGAAAGTTCAAATATGCTCATATTTTTCGTTTCTTTACCATGAACTTTTAAACTACCTGAAATTTCAGCATCATAAGAAAATGGTATAAGTCCATTTATACAATGAGCTATAGTACTTTTTCCTGATCCTGATGGTCCTACTATAAGAACCTTTTCACCCTCATATATTGTTAAATTTATATTTTTCAAAGTTTTTTCTTCCTGAACTATATATTGAACAGAGAAATCCTTAAACTCTATAATTGGCTTCTTCATATAGACCCCCTTATTTCAACTTCCTAAATTAAAAAACCGGAGAGTTTCTATATCTCCGGTATGTATAATTTTAAGGCTCTCTTTTTAAACTGCCTCTTTTAATTCTTGTTTTTGCATAATTAGATATTAATATACTTCCTAACACTCCAATAGTAATCATATTAGATATTCCTCCAATTAAACCTTGAAGATAAGCTTTATTGGCTGGCTCTGCATATATAATGATATCTAATGTTGGAGCTACAAAAAACCATGCTACTCCATTAGCTATAATTTGAATAATATTAAAAATTATTATTTGCTTTTTATCAAATATACCTTCATTAATTTTAATTTTCCTCCATGACATACCTATAATTAAGCCTACTGCTGATGATGCTAATACCCAGCTTAACCAAGGTGAACCATAAAATACTATGTCTTTTAACGCATGTCCTATGAACCCTATTAACATTCCTGCTAAAGGTCCATATAATAATGCCATTAATGCTAAAAAGGCATATGCAGTTTCTATATTAGTATTTGGTATTCCTGTTGGGATTGAACCAAACCTTCCTAGTATCATAAAAACAGCTGATCCTATTCCTATTGCAACAATTGTTTTAATTGATAATTTCTTATATCTCATTATATATACTCCATAATATATTAGTATAAATTTCAATATATTTTTTAGAATTTATACACATTTTAATATAAAATTATTTTGTCCAATTGTCAATAATAAGGTTTTTCCTATTTCCATTTACAAAAACTTTTAAATCCTCTAGTTCCTGTTCATTTGGATTTCTTTTATTTTTAAACTCAAATGCTTTTTTAACATTTTCAATTGATGTTTCTTCTCCAACTAAATCTCCTATTGAAATTTGATAACTTACAAATTCATTAAAACTATTATTATCATATTTAGGATGATGTGCTGGAATATAATAATTTGATTTTTGATTCTTTAGCTTTTCTAATAATGGATAAAACTTTTCTCTTGAATAACTCCACTCTCCATGATACATATCTAAATATAAAGCATCACCTAAAAATGTTACCTTTTCTTTTGGTATCCAAATTATTGTTGAATCATTAGAATGATCACAAGGTATATGTATAGCTTTTACTATTATTCCTCCTAAATCAATTTCTATTTCTTCATTAAATACTATATCTGCTGAAGGTATCTCTATATTTCTATTACTATTTGGCATTTCAATTTTTATATGTTCTCTACAAAAATCTATTTCTTCACCATTTTTTACTCTTTCATCTATAGCTTCATCAGTCCATTTTAAAGTTTTTAACCATTTTATTTTTTCATTACTTTCTTTTTGAACTATATTAATTGCATTAATTGTTTTTATTCCAAATACATGATCCCAATGCCAATGTGTAAGAACTAAATATTTTATCTTAGGAATATTTAATTTAGATACATACTCTAAAAATTTTTCAGCATGCTCTTTGGAATTTCCACCATCTATAACTAAGCTATAATTATCACCTATAACTAAACCAATTACAGCCCTGTCTCCTTGTTCTACATAATCCATATAATAAACTCTATCGGTAACTTTATTTAACATTTCTTCTCCTTAATTAACTGTTTTTTTGTAGTATAACATATTTTAATTCTATATTTTACTATTAAATATAGATAAAAACCTCATTTTTACCAAGTATATCTTTATTTTTTTACTATAGTAGTTTAAAATTATATTAAATTTGATTATAATTATAAGATATATGTTTGTTTAAATAATAATAAAAATGTTTAATTTAGTTTCTAAAAGATTTAATCAATAAGTATTATATAATTTCTATAAGTAAATACTTATTTTAAAAGTATATTTAACTTAAATTAACTAAACAGTATATAACTAAACATAGAACTATAAATTTGTATAGGAGAGGTGCGCATATGTCAAATGAAATTAATTCATCTAATTTTATAAGAAACATAGTTATAGAAGACTTAGAAAGTAAAAAACATGACGAGATTATAACTCGTTTTCCACCTGAACCAAACGGTTATTTACACGTAGGTCATGCTAAATCAATAGTTTTAAATTCTGGATTAGCTGACGAATTTAAAGGTAAGTTTAACCTAAGATTTGATGATACTAACCCTACAAAGGAAGATACTGAATATGTTGAATCAATTAAAGAAGATGTTAAATGGCTTGGTGGTAACTGGGATAACATTTATTTTGCTTCAAATTACTTTGATGAAATGTATAGTAGAGCTATTCTTCTTATAAAAAAAGGATTAGCTTATGTATGTGATTTAACATCTGAAGAAATAAAAGAATATAGAGGAACTTTAACTGCTCCAGGTAAAGAAAGTCCTTACAGAAATAGAAGCGTAGAAGAAAACCTTGATTTATTAGAAAGAATGAGAAAAGGTGAATTTAAAGATGGAGAAAAAGTTTTAAGAGCCAAAATAGATATGGCTTCTCCAAACATAAATATGAGAGATCCAATTATTTATAGAATATCTCATGCAATTCATCATAATACTGGAGACAAATGGTGTATATACCCAATGTATGACTTTGCTCATCCATTAGAAGATGCTATTGAAGGAATTACTCATTCAATTTGTACTCTTGAATTTGAGGATCATAGACCACTTTATGATTGGTTTGTTAAAGAATGTGAAATGGATCATACTCCAAGACAAATTGAATTTGCTAGACTTAATATAACTAACACTGTTATGAGTAAGAGAAAGCTTAAACAACTAGTTGATGAAAAAGTAGTTGATGGCTGGGATGATCCTAGAATGCCTACAGTTTCTGGTTTAAGAAGAAAGGGATACACTCCTGAATCTATAAGAAACTTCTGTCATGCAATTGGTGTTTCAAAGGCTAATTCAATTGTAGATTCTCAAATGCTTGAATATTTTATAAGAGAAGATTTACAACTTAAAGCACCATCTGCAATGGCTATTATGAGACCTTTAAAATTAGTTATAACTAACTATCCTGAAGGACAATCTGAAATGTTACCAGTAGCTAATAATGCTAAAAATGAAAATGCTGGTACTAGAGAAATTCCATTTTCAAGAGAGCTTTACATAGAACAAGAAGACTTTATGGAGGTTCCTGTAAAAAAATACTTTAGATTATTCCCTGGTAATGAAGTTAGATTAATGGGAGCTTACTTTGTTAAATGTAATGATGTAATAAAGGATGAAAATGGAAATTTAATAGAAATTCACTGTACTTATGATCCAGAAACTAAGAGTGGTTCAGGATTTACAGGAAGAAAAGTTAAAGGGACTATTCATTGGGTAGATGCTAAAACTGCTAAGCCTGCTGAATTTAGACTTTATGAACCACTAATCCTTGATGATGAAAAAGAAAATGAAGGTAAACACTTCTTAGAACAAATAAATCCAAACTCTTTAGAAGTTTTACAAGGATTTATTGAAGAAACTGCAGCTAAAACTGCTAAACCTCAAGATAAATTCCAATTAATAAGAAATGGTTTCTTTAATGTAGATCCTAAATATACTACAGATGAAAAATTAGTATTTAATAGAATAGTATCTCTTAAGAGCTCATTTAAATTAAATAAATAATAAATCAAAGGGTTACAGTATTTGCTGCAACCCTTTGATTTATTGTCTTACATTTTTGTCTATAAAATTATATATTCTATTGAAATATTCTTCTGGTATAAGATCATCGGCCTTGCAATGCTTTAATCCTGGTATTAGCCATAGTTCTTTTTTATCATGTGGAATATTATCATAAATAATTTTGCTGCTTCCTGGTGATGTTGTAGTATCATCTTCTCCATGAATAAGCATTACAGGAACTGTTATATTTTTAACTGCTTTATAAGGCTCTATATCATCATATGAAAAACCTGCTTTAGTTTTTGTATAAAGATTTCCTGCCCATTCGGCAAACTTTACAGGTATTAAAGGTACATCTTTTCCTGTTATTCCAAGGTTTATAGCACTTTCCATAGTATGATATGGTGCATCTAATATGTAAAAATCCACCTTCTTCTTTTCTTCATTTAACTCAGTATGCATTGTTGATGTGGCAGCTCCCATTGAAAATCCATGTACCCCTAAAATACCATCTTTATAAGTACTTGCTGCATAGTTTACAACTTCATCTAGGTCAAACCTTTCATATAAACCAAAAGTGTAATTTTCTCCACCTGTCTCTCCTGTATGCCTTTGATTATATACTACTACATTATATCCATTCTCTAAATAATTAAATGCTGAATTTAAAACTTCATAGTAATTACTTTCTATTCCATGTACAATTACTATTACATCATTAGTTTCTTTATTTGATTTTATATTCATTACTTCAATGTCATATCCATTTTTAGGATTTTTCACAAATAATTTTTCATGCTTATATTTATTTAAAGTTTCTAAACGCTTGTCCTCTTTTTTGCTATAAAAATCTATCATTTCATCTTTAGCCACTTCTGTTTTTGATCCTACTGATCCATTATAAACCATTTGTCCTACAATATAAGTAACTGTGGAAAATAGTATTAATCCCACTAATACTATACTAAGTATTATCTTGTTTCTCTTTTTCATTTTTCCTCCTAAGTTAATTATTTATTTCGACTGTCAAAGTATATTTTATATTATATAACTTTTTATTTGATTGTCAAATAGTTTTATAATGAAAACTTATTCATAGCGTTATGTAAACCTATTCTAACAAGTTGTTATTACTTTAATTAAATTACTTATTAATATAAATAATTTATAAGTATAGATTAATATATAATTTAAATCTACAAACTTGGTACTGTATTAAAACTATAATTTACTAATTATTTTTGATATTTTTGAAACAAAAAAGCACATAGTAAGATTACAGGTTCTTACCGTGTGCTTTTGTTATATCTACTTATATAATTTATTTTTTATAAAGTATAAGCTATATTTTCTAGGACTAGCCATTTTAAGATAGCCCCAAGTTTTCTAATACTTATGAAAAATTATAGATTTATAAATTTACTAAATCTACTCTTTACTTTTTCTTCTCCCATAATTTGCATTATAGTATAAAGATCTGGAGTATTAGTTCTATGTGATAAAGCTGCTCTTACAGCCCCTGCTACATCTGAAATCATACCCTTATATTGATCTGGATTAGCCTTATATTCTTTTCTATTTGCACAGTATCCTAATTTTAATCCTATTTCTTTTAATTCATCAAACCAAGCTTCTTGACTTCCTACATTAAAAGTAAATTCTTTTGCATAAGTTTCAATTATATCTTTTGCATTTTCAAGAGATAATGTTTTTGGTAATTCTACTTGTTCTGCTGTTTCTTTATCAAATAATTCATCATAAAAATAGAATATCTTTTCTTTAACATCTTCCCACTTAGCAAAATCTTTTCTTGGCTTTGGACCTTCTTTATCTATATTGAATATTTCTTTAGTCATAACTTCATTAGCTGTTACTAATTCAAACATTTCTTTATCAAATTCTTTTGCCCAAGTTGTGTAGTAATTATAAACTACTTCTGGCTTCATCTTACAAATTACTTCTTTACTTACATCATTTAACTTAACTATATCAAATAATGCTCCACTCTTACTCATCTTATCTAAAGCTATTTCAAAATCATGATAATCTGCTAAAGGATTTTCAGCTCTCCACTCTTCAAAAGTTGAGTTTATTATATTTAATAAGTATTCTATAACTGAAACCATTGGATATCCAACTTCTTTATAATAAGAAACTGCTGCTTCAGCATCTTTTCTCTTTGATAATTTTCTCTTTGATCCATTATCATTTTTCATTATTGTTGGAATATGAGCATATTCTGGTTTTTCTAATCCTAAAACATCGAATAATTGAACATGTATTGGAAGTGATGATAACCATTCTTCTCCTCTTATAACATGAGTAGTTCTCATTAATGCATCATCTATAGCATGTGCAAAGTGATATGTAGGAAGCCCATCACCCTTTATTAAAACTATATCTTGATTATTTTCTGGGAAATGTACATCTCCTTTTATTAAGTCATGGAATTCTACTCTATTTTCTATGTTTCCTGGTGATTTAAGTCTTATAATATAACTTTCACCTTTTTCTATTTTTTCTATAGCTTCTTCTGAAGTTAAATTTCTATATTTAGCATATTCGCCATAATATCCTGGTGTAATTTTTGCAGCTGTTTGCTTTTCACGAAGTTCTGCTAACTCTTCTGGAGTACAGAAACATGGATAAGCTAACCCCTTCTTAACTAAATCTTTAGCAAAAGCCTTATATATTTCTGCTCTTTGACTTTGTCTATATGGTCCATAATTTCCCTTTGATGTATCCGTTCCAGTCATTCCTTCATTAAAGTCCATTCCAAAGTTATGCATAGTTGCTATAGTATCTTCAATAGCTCCTGCTACTTCTCTCTTTTGATCTGTATCTTCTATTCTTAAATAAAAAACTCCATCTGTTTGACGTGCTAATCTTTCATTTATTAATGCAGCAAAAACTCCTCCGATATGTTGGAATCCTGTTGGTGATGGAGCATATCTACAAACTACTGCGCCTTCTTTTAAATCTCTCTTTGGATATTTTTCAATGTAATACTCTGGTGTTTTATCAATACCAGGGAAAATAATTTCAGCTAATTTTTCTAAACTCATCTTTATCTTTCCTTCCTTTTCAATTAAATAAAAAAATCCCCAAGGCGACTTTGGAGCCATGGATTTTTTCACGCATGTGAGCTCTCCCAAGCTTACCTCATTAGAAACTACCACACACATACTTTATTTTTTATTCTTTAGGCTAATATACTTAGTTTCAAAATTATAATTAAGTTATAAATAATTTAGATATTTATATAAATTACTAAAGAATAAAAAAGCCCTTCATCCTAAAACCTTTAGGACGAAAGGCTACTTCCGCGTTACCACCTAAATTGATTAGATAACCTAATCCACTCATTTAAAATTATAGCTCCAGAGCTTCTTTCTATAGGATTAAATTCTAGGATTACACCATCCCTAGATCTCTTTAACTTAATTTACTATATACTCTTCTCCTTCAATGCTACTTATTTAGTTATATGTATTTTAACCTAAATACAGTAACATTATAACTTTACAATTAAATATTGTAAATATGGTTTTTGAAGTTCTTTTTATTTTATACTTATTAATCTAACTACATTTTCTACTGTTTTAGCTAAATTTTCTCTTCCATTTTTTAAAGCATCATCTAAAGTATCTACTCCCTGCATTATACTAAAGATAGATTCTATTCCTATTGGATATAAATTTTCTACTCCTTCTGAAACCTTTCCTGCAAATGCAATAGTTTTAATACCTTCCTCTTTAGCTGTTTTTGCTACTCCCATTGGAGTTTTTCCATAAATAGTTTGATTATCTATAGCACCTTCTCCTGTAAATACAAAAGCTGCACCTTTTACTTTTTCTTTAAGTTCTGTATGCTTTATTACAAGCTCTATACCTTTTTCTAGTTTTGCATCTAAAAAAGCTAATAATGCTGCTCCTAATCCACCTGCTGCCCCTGCTCCTTCTACATTAGCTACATCTTTTCCTAATTCTTTTTTTATTACCTTCGCATAATTAGAAAGATTTTTATCTAATATTTTAACCATTTCTTCTGTTGCACCTTTTTGTGGTCCAAATATTGCTGAGGCTCCAGTTTCTCCAACTAAAGGATTTGTTACATCACAGGCTACTTCAATAGTTACCTCTTTAATTCTTTTATCTAATTCAGTTAAATCTATTTTTTCTACCTTTGATAATTCTCCACCACCAAAGGCTATTTGATTTCCATCTTTGTCTAAAATCTTACCACCTAATGCTTGAATCATTCCAGCTCCACCATCATTAGTTGCACTTCCACCTATTCCTATAACTATATGCTTTACTCCTAAATCAAGAGCAGCTCTTATAAGTTCCCCTGTTCCATAAGTTGTAGTTATAAGAGGATTTCTTTCTTCTCTTTTTACTAGATGTATTCCACTTGCACTTGCCATTTCTATAACAGCTGTAGTTTTATTTCCTAAGACTCCAAAAATAGCTTCTACTTCATTTCCTAAAGGAGCTGTAACCTTAACTTTATGAATTGTTCCATTTGTTGCCTCTACTAAAGCTTCTACAGTTCCTTCTCCTCCATCTGCCATAGGTACTTTTATACATTCTGCGTCTTTTATTACTTTTTTAATTCCAAGTTCCATAGCATCACAAGCTTCTTTTGATGTCATACTTTCCTTAAAGGAATCTGGTGCTAATATAAATTTCATATAGTTCAACTCCATTTCATTTTTATATCTTTAATTTTAATTATAATATGAAACCAAATATTATAACTGAAACAATAGTCATTGTTAATCCAACTAATGATTCATATGGTATAAGTTTTAATCTTTCTTTCATTGACATATTTATGCTACCACCTGTTGCATGAAAGAAACTTCCATGAGGTAAATGGTCTAAAACTGTTGCTCCAACATGTACCATTGCTGCTGTTGCTAATGAAGATACACCCATACCTGTTATAGTAGGTCCAAATACTGAAGTAGCTACTGCTGTACCTGATGTTGTTGATGCAGTTGCAGCAGACATTAATATACCAGATACTGGTGCTAATGCAAAGTTTGGTAAACCTAATGTATTTATTCCTTGTATTATTACATCTTTTAAACCTGAATTAGATATTATTCCAGCTAAAGTTCCTGTACCTATTAATAATATGGCAACTCCACTCATCTTTCCTAAGCCATAAGTTGCATATTCATTAAGATGTTTTACTTTTCCCATTGCTATTATCCCACATAACCCACCTACTGGAAGTGCTATTAAAGGATCTATGCTAATTCCTAAAGTTGGTCTTAACATTAATAGTATTATTGCAGTTAAAGGCCCAACTATAGCTGGAAAGAATCCTGGCATATTTTCTATTTCTTTAGTATTTTCATCATTTCCTACAAAAGTTCCTTTTACTTTAAGACGTTTTGCTATTATACATGTTACAATAACACCAAATATAGCTGGTATTACTCCTGCTATCATTACACTTGTTAATGAAACCCCTAAATTATCTGCTGCTGCAATTGTATTTGGATTAGGTGACATTATATTTCCGGCCTTTCCCCCTCCAATCATTGCTAAAAGTATTGCAGACTTACTAAGATTCGATTTGTATGCTATTGCTAATGCTATAGGCGCAACTGTTATTACAGCAACATCTACAAAAACTCCAACTGCTGTTAAAACCATTGTTGCTATTGTTAATGCTATTAATGCTTTAGATTCTCCAATTTTACTTACTATAGTTTCAGCAATTTTAGCTGCTGCCCCTGATTCAATAAGAACTCCAGCTAAAACTCCAGCTGTAAGTATTCTTAATATAGCAGGTATCATTCCTTTTGCCCCATTCATCATTAACGTAACGCTACCTGTTAATCCAGCTCCACCAACTAACCCTCCAATCAGTGCTCCAATTATCAATCCATATGCTGGATGTACTTTTTTAATTATTAATGTAATAGCAACAACTAATGCTATTACTGCCCCTAATGCTGTAACAGTAATTTCCATCATTTTATCTCCCTTCAATGATCTACATCTTATAAATTTTATAATTAAATTATTACCAAACTAGTGTAAATGTTTTCCGGAGAAATTGCATTGTTTCTTAGACGAAATGACGTTTTATATTTTTGTGCATTTGCACAATTAAACTTCCAATTTATAACTTATATATGCTAAAAGCAGCTGAAAAAACTCTAAATAATCATTAAAATGTAACCCAGTAATTTCTTCAATTTTTTCTAACCTATAATTTAAAGTATTTCTATGTATATATATTTCATTAGCTACTTTTTGTTTTTCTCCATTCATTTCCATATAACATAAAAAAGTCTCCAATAGATTTAAGTCACTACCCTCTGATTCTATTCTATAAATTATACTTTTACATTCTTTTATATTAAATAATTTCTCACCTTTATAAAAAAGTCTTATTTTATCATATATATTTACAAAATCATTTTTATATAATTTTTTACCTATTTCTAAAGACTGTAGTGCTTCTGATAAAGATTCAATAAGTTTCTTATGTAACGTTCCAACGCCTACTTTAGTTATAGATATATCCATAAATTCTTTTATACTATCAATTCTAAAATATATATTCTTTTTATTTCTCAATATTAGTGCTATTCTATTTGGAGAAAATTTAATATAATACTCATCATCTTTAACAAATCTTCTAAGCTCTTTAAATTTTTCTCTTTCATTTTCTACCACTACTACTATTCTTTCTAAATTAACATCTATACCTAATGCTTTTCCCCTATTAATAAAATCGCTATTATAATCTTCATTTAAATATATCCATTCATAAATAAATTCTTCTTTTAGCCTTTGTCTTATCATATGTTGATTTAATGTATATTCTTGATTAATAAGTAATTCTGCTGTTACACTAACTAATTTACTAAACTGTCTTACTTCATCTGGATTTCCTGTTATGCCAATAACACCAATAATCTCTCCCCTAAAAACTATAGGTGTATTAACTCCAGGTCTACTATTTTCAACTTTTTCATATATTTCAATTAACCTTTTTTCTTCTAAAGCTTTTTTAGCTCCCTCATGCAAATTTCCTATTCTTAAATAATCACCACTCCCTATTATTTTGCCCTTATAATCCATTACGTTTACATTATAAGGAATAACATCCATCATTTTATCTACTATATTTTGCGCTAATTCTTTACTTAACATATTATCTCCACCTAAGTTTACTTTTAATTAAATATCTCTATAATACACCTTAGTCTATTAATACTCAATAAAAAATCACCAATAATACTGTAGAAATATATATATAATTTTCTAAAAATAAAAAATACACCTTCTACTTCATGATAATTAAATAATACAATATGATATAATAATAGCACCTAGTAAGAGCATTTTATCTTACTAGGTGCTGTTTATTTAGAATATATCAAAATAATCACTAAATTATAATTCCCTTAATTACTACTTTAAATTTATCCAAGCCTTAACTTCTTTATAAGCATCTTCTATAAGTAACTTACTTGCATCATTATAAATCACTAACTTCTCTTCACCTTTTCCTTCAATATCTTTAAAGCTTATTTTTAAAGTTGATTTAAAACGTGATGTAGGTAATCCCATTATAGTAATTGCTACATTATCAGGAATAAAACTAACTTCTGTTATGTTTTCTCTATTTACCTTATAAACATTTCCCAAAATATCACAAACCTCTATATATTCTTTATTATCAGTACTTATATAGATTTTGCTTTTACCGACATTTCTAAAATCTATTCTCATCCTAACCCCCCCAATACCAGTAATTTTATTAGTATCTTTATTATACATTATATTTTTAATTACTAAATATATTTTTCAGAAAATTAACACAAGTTATTAAAAATTATAAAGCTTTATCAATAAATTTAAATCTATATTATCTTTGTTTATTATAAAAATAATTATATTCATACCAATGTAAATGCTTATCCATACCTTTATACTTCCAACCTATATATTCATCATCAGAAATTAGTCCTTTATTCTTAGCTTCTAACATAGATTCATAAGCATCTAAAGATAATGTTATTAAATACTGGTTATCTATCCTACTTTCTAAATTTTTATTATCAATGTTCTTTTTTACAATATAGTTATCTAAATTAAAATAATTTAATCCTACATATATAATAGCTCCTACTATTATAACTGGCTTTAACAAGTTTTTATTTTTCCATATATTAAAAATTAAAAATACTAATATTAAACATAAAAATACTGTAAATACTTGAACTAAAATTCTAAGTCTTGTATAACCAAATGCAGATATATATAAACTCATTTTGTATATGGCTGATATAGCCATATTTATACTTAATAAAGTAATTAAAGTATATAACCCTTTAAGTATTTGTCCTACCTTATTAGAAGTTACATTAGTTTCTGATTTAAGGAATGTTATAAGAAGTAAATTTATTATTACTATAAATACTAGTTGAAAAAAACCTTCTCTTGCATATGATGAAAAATCAAACTCTTGAGGTAATACACTATTTAAATATAAATATGATACTTGTATTTTTGTAAATACAATGTAAAGAACACCAATAGCTATAAGCATTGTTACTACTGTTAATTCATTAAAGTACTTTACATTTTTAAATTTTATTTCTTTAACATTTTTATTTTTACATTCAAAGCTATAATATAAACCAAATAAAAATGCCATTACTACTAGAGATACTAAAAGCTTAAAAACTACTGTAACTATATTATCTATATTAATGTAATTTACCATATTAGCTATATAATAATTAAACATATTATCTGCTCCAGCTAATATTATAGAAAGAATTATTAAAATAGGAACTGATATAAATAATCCTAAAGTTATGGATTTAATATTACTTTGCTTTTCTACTTTGTCTTCTTTAGCTACTGATTTTAATATCTTAACTATATTTAAAGAATTAACTGCTGGTAAATCTAATACTCTCTCTAAAAATATATTAATAAATCTCTTAAGTTCTAGAGGTATATCAGAATAATTTAAAAGTAGAAATCCTGAAAATAAACTAATAGGTATTAATAATGTATTGAAAATTCTGAATATATCATTTGTAAAAATTCCATAACTAAAAGATAGTATAAGACTTATTCCTACTAAAAAGCCTCCCATTATATTTTTATTTTTCACACCATTTATAATAAAGAATACTAAAATTAAATAGCTTATAAATATTCCTACTGAAATACCTAAATATCTAAAGAAAAACTTATATGTTAAAAAACCTATAATTAATGTTAATACTGCTAATAATTTAATCTTACTTTTATCGACACTTTCATCTATTCCATTGTTATTGGTAGATTTTAAAATTTTCTTTTCATATACAATATTTTTAATAGATTCTACAGCAAAAGAATTATAATTTCTATCATTACAATCAAGGAAAATAGAATTTAAAATAATCTTTTCATTGTAATTTATACTTTCTCCAAAATATATATTTCTAAATTGAAGATAATTACTACATTCAATTTTAATAGATAAATCACTATTTGTAGCATCTATAAAAAATACTCTATACAAGCTTCCCTTTACAGATATGTCCTTTGAAAATTTTAAAAACTCTTTACTATATCCAGTTAAATTTTTTTCTGTCCATTTACTTAAAAATTCTTCTGGATCTTCTCCATTATTTATATCTACTTTTAAATATCTTTCTTCTGATTTATTATATACTAATATTTTTTCCCCTTTTAAAATTACTAAATAAGCAGTTCTTCCCATAAATTCTCTCCCTTTTATTCAACATATTCTAATATATCACCTGGCTGACAATTTAATTCTCTACATATTGCTTCTAATGTAGAAAATCTTATAGCCTTTGCTTTATTATTTTTAAGTATAGAAAGGTTAGCATTAGTTATACCAACTCTTTCCGCTAATTCATTTAATGAAATCTTTCTCTTAGCCATCATTACATCTAAATTAACAACTATCTTCATTAATTTCTCCTTTATCTATATAGTAAAATCATTTTCTTCTTTAAATTCTACTGCCTTTTCAAAAACTTTAGCTAATATAAATATGAATATACCTGCAAATAGAAAAATTAAAAACTCCATATCCGTATGTATCCCACTATTATCAACATATATAAATTTAAAATTTTTAAAATTTGAATTAAAAATAAGATTAGTTATATAGCATCCTGCTATAATAAATGATTCTACTGATATTTTTTTAAATGATACCACATTTTCTCTTACAAATGGATTACTTTCTATTAAAGTTCCTATTATTTTTCTAAGCTCTAAAACTATTAAAAACAAACTGATAATTCCTATAATTAATAAAGTTACAAAAACAACTTTTTCATTAGTATTTAAAGATTTCTCCCTATTAAAAAATGTATTATAAAAAACATCACCCGTCATAACTATACCAAAAATAATAGCTATATTTAATGTTATTTTTAATATTTGTGATAATGATTTTTCTCCATAAAATTTCATACATTTCCTCCTAAATCTATTCTACAAAATTATATTACCACGCTGCAACTTATTTTTCAATATATTTTTATCGAAAAACAATAATTATTTTTTTGTTTTAACTAAAAAAGAGGCTATAAATCTAGCCTCTTTTGTTGATTTTACTATTTTCATTTTATTAAATAAACCTTTAAACTTTCTTCTTTTTAATCATAATTGCACCAGTTACTGAAGCTAATGTTCCTAAAACTAATACAGTTGCTGCTGAAGCCATTCCACCTGTTTGAGGTATAGTATTTAGTTTATTTCCTGAAGTACTATTTGAGTTTCCTCCATTAGAGTTACTTCCACTAGCATTACTATTTCCTCCAGAATTATTATTTCCACTATTTTGATTTCCTTGTGAATTATCTCCTTTGGCTACTATTTAACTTCTTCATTTGCTGTAACCTTAAAGCTTACTTCTGATGGTGCTGGATTTGATGGTTTTAATACCAAGCTATCCTTAGCCTTCTTTAAATCTTCTAATGCCCTATCAATTTGAACTTGTGCTGACTCTTGTGATTCATATATTGAATTAGCTATATCATATTGTTTAATTAAATTATCATATGATTCAGCTGTATAGAGACTTGAATCTATATTTTTAACTTCATCTAATAATTCTTTAAGAGCATCCCCATTAACAAGTACTAGTGCATTATCTATTTCTCCTAACTTAAATCTAACCCCCATAACATATGTGTTATTATCTGTATTTTCATCAAAATTACCGTATGAGTTTAAGAAGAAAGTTCCATCCTTCATAACTACATTTCCTGCATATCCACAATCTCCTGCACGAGCTGACTTAGTATAATCCTTACCTAATCTTATACGATATTCTCCTTCATTTCCATTCATTAAGTCATCATAGGTTCCAACCCATCCAATCCAATCTCCTGCCATCCAATCATTTTCTATAGTACTTCCATTATTATTTATATCTAACTTAATCTCTCTAAAGCTTATTAATAACCTACCACTTATTGGGTCATAAGTTGCTTTATGTCTTTCTCCATTTAATGATCCTTGTACATGTCTTGGACGACTCCAAGTTTCTCCTTCATCATCTGAATAGAATATCATAGAAGTATGCCTATGTGATTGACTTCTTGCAAGAGCAACTATACGATTTTCATCTGGTGATCTAAACATTCCTATTTCACATAATTGTGCTGTTCTTTCAATGTCTCGGTATTCACTTAAATATGGTACTGGTTCAGACCATTCCTCATTACCACTTTCATCAAAAGTTAAATAAGTTTTATAATTTGTATATCTATAATCATGGTATACCCCCATCCATTTATCTATAAAGTTACCATTTTCATCTCTTAATTGTACTAGGCTCGCCATAGCAACAATAGTTTCAGTTGGTACATCCCACTTCTTATAATCGCTCCAATTTTCTCCATTATCTTCTGATATAGATGTCTTAAAACCTCTAAAAGTACTTCCATGCCACCCAGGACCTCCAGAAATAGATATTAATTTTTGACTTCCATCTGTAAAGTTTAATTTATATATAGTTGGAGTTTCCTCTGATGTCTTCCAAGTTTCATTAACTTTAACTCTTTTTTGCCAAGTTAATCCTCCATCTGTACTTTTGCTTAATAAAGCCTCTCCAAATCCATGACCTTTAGGATAAACAGTTAAAATAGTTTTATCATCATCTAATAAAATTGAATCAGGTTGTCCAATATACTGATTTTCCTCTCTATCTATAACAATTTGTCTATCTCTATTAATTTCGTAGGTTTTTAAAGTGTTTTGTAGATTTATTTCTTTGTTAACACGGATATTAACTTTTTCTGAATAACCTGCTGCTAAATTTTCTACAGTTATAAAAGTATCTCCATATGCTATGCCAGTAACTACTCCATTTTCATCTACTGTTGCAATATTTGAATTATCACTTGTAAAGTTTATTGTCTTATCATCATTATCTGATACTAAATCAGTAATAATTTTAGTAGTTTCTCCTATTTTAATTTCTTTATAATTACTATCTACATTTAATCCATTAATAGATTTAACTTCTTCTATTTCTGATTCTTCTAAAGCTCTATTATATATTTTTACTTCATCTATTTCTCCAACAAAACCTCTTCCTCCTATAATCTTTATAGGTGCTTTAAATGGATTTGTCTTAGTGTACGCATTTATATCTCCTACTTGCTTTCCATTAATGAATAATGATAACCCACTACTTGTTGAGTTAGTTACAGTCATATGAACCCATCTTTCTTGTGGTACTACATACTTAAATGTTAAAATTCCTTCATTAACATGAACTCCAGCATTATTAGGATTTCCCCCTGTACCTACTTTTATATCTATTGATTCTGATTTTTTTTGCTGAGCCCCTGTATAATCTCTTCCATCCCACATAATTGACGCTGTACCTGTAGTATTTCCAGCTTTAACCCAAAATGCAACAGTCCAATCATTAGCTAGTTCTGCAGGACTACCAATTCTAACCTCATCTGTTGTAGAATCAAATTTCAATGCCTTTCCAGACTTTCCGTCTACCTGCTTTGCTCCACTAATAACTCCATTATAGTCCTCTCTTTTTGTCCAGCTATCTTTAACTACATTTCCTTCAATATTATCAAAGCTATAATATGCAACCTTTGAATCATCACCAATAGTCTTTTTGTTAACATTTATTTTTATTGTTGAACTTTTACTTGAATCTTTAACTGAGATTGCTGTAATTTCTGCATTTCCAAGTTTTATTCCAGTTATTAACCCTTCACTATTAACTGTTACAACATCACTATTGCTAGAACTCCATTTTACACTTGGATTTAATGTGTTTTCTGGTAAAACAGTTGTAGTTAATTTAATAGAATCTCCAACTAAAATATTTTGATCTCCTTCATTTATTTTAACTGATTCTACCTCTTCAGTTCCTCCATTTTTTAATGAAATATATTTTTCACTTATTTCCTTAATTTTATTTTTAATATTTTTCATATTCTGAGGTATTTTTCCTCTTGTTTCATCCGTAGCATATTTTGCTCCACCATGTTGTCCTATTCCATTTTTAACACCTGAATAATTAACTTCAATCATTGCAAATAATTCATCAATATCAGATTTTAACGATGGTATTTCTTTTTTCATTAAATATAATTTATTTACATCTCTAACTCCCTCTGCTATTTTTTCTAATCTTACAGAAGTTTTAGATACCTTATTAACTGAATCTTTTTCATCAGGATAAATTAAGAAAGGATCTCCAGCTTCAAAAGCCCAATGTGTCACATCTCTTAAAGGATCTTTAACCCAAGCATCATAAGCCCACCTTAAATACCCATTTGCTCCCTGTGCTGCTGTAAACATCATTGTCCAATAACTTTCCCCAGGCATACTTAAAGCTAATGAGTTAGGAAAATGTTCTGTACAAGTATATATTGTAGTTTTATATTTCTTCTCAGCTTCATTTCTTTCCTTTACAAAATTTCTATATTCATCTAAAGATTGTTTTGCCGCTGTAGATCCAACACTTAAATCATCTACTCTATCAGTTATATATTTTTTACTTGAATCAAAATGATCCATTGCTGCAGCTTTTTTTAATGTTTTATCATGTCTATTTTTAACTTTATCTATTATATCAAAAGCATTATCCATATTTCCTCTTTCATCTATTCCTATATAAGTGTATTCAAACCAAGCTTTTTCATCTAAATGTGAAACTAAAGAATTTAAAAATTGTAACCAAACCTCTTCATATCTTTTAGTTCCTGGAAGTAAAGTCTCTGATTTTTTTGTGCTTGTTGCTTCATCATAATAGGAAACTCTATTTCCCCATGGAATCATACTATAACAAATAATCTTATTCCCAATTCCTAATTCTCTATTAAATTCAACCCATTTATCAAAATCAGTGTAATCAAATTCAAAGTTTCCATCTGATTTTCTTGTCCATTTAACCATAGATGGATATCTAACTTCATTTTCACTATAAGTTTGACCTCCCCATGCTTCTTCTACTATTGAAGTAGTAATAGCATGTCCACCAAGTTCTTTATACTTTCCCATATGAGGTCTTAATATGTTAAAATGCTCATCTGAAAATGGTTGTACACCATAGTACTCAGCTAAACTATAAGGATATTGCCATAATTCAATATCAAATTCATATTGTGTACTATTAGGCATTATTATATCTATTACCTCTAAGGAATAATTAAACTCTAAATTATCTAATCCCTCTGCACTTACAATAATTTTACCTGTATAAATTCCTGGTTTAGCATCCTTTGGAATATTAAATTCCACCCATACTGGTTGTACTTTATTTGCTTCAATATTTATAGGATTTGATGTATATAATATATCTGGTACTAATTTTTTTAAACTATCATCATTTGGAGTTTGACTTGGATTTGAATTAGGTCCATTATGATATCCTGCATCTCCTATATAAGCTTTTGTATCTTTAAGAAAAGTAGTAACTATGTTTTCTTTAGAAATTATATTCTCTCCTGATATAAAATCACTAGCTGCAATACTTATATTCTTTACTGATCTTTCTTTAGAAATCAAAGCAATTTCAGAAATTGCTTTATCTGACTTCCATCCATACAACTCTTCATTTACTACTCCCATGTTCTTTATTTCTTCATATCTTTCTTGAGTATAATGTGAATTAGTATCTACAATTGATCCTTGTAAACCTAGATTACCTTCTAAAACCTGTACTAAAACTCTTGCTTCTTTATTAAACTCTTCTGATCTTACTGTTACATTAGCTATTCCTTTAGATTTACCTTTCACTACACCACTATCTGAAACTGTTACTATCTCTTCATTATCACTAGAATAAGTTAAATCATTAACTTCCGCATAACTTGGATCAACTGTTACCTTTAAATTTTTTTCTGTTTTCTCTAATATCTGTATATTAGATTCTAAATTTATAGATTCAGGTATGTATTTTTTATGAGTAACTTTAACCTTATCAACTTGAATTACTGCTTGACTATGACTTGTATTAGAATTAATTCCTGTTGCCTCTGCTTTTAATGTATATTTTCCTTCTTCTAATCCACCCCAAGCATATAACGGATTGGTGTTATCTACTCTAGCATCTACTATAGTTTCACTTCCCTCTATAAGTTCTCCTTGTTCATTCATTATCGAAAATTTAACTTTTCCATTTTGAGGTGTTTTATTACCATAAACTTCTATACGATTTCCTATAAAGTTTACAGTATAATATTTTTTTTCTGGATTTTCTTCTCCATTTTTAAGAACATTGTAATGCTCGGTTGTATCACCACTTCCCTCTGCAACCCAATTATCCCCATAGTAAGTAAAATAGTTACCATCACCTGTCACAACGTTGTCATCTATTACAGTTTCAATATTCTCTTTTAACTCTTTAGCTTGCAAAACTATTCCTGTCCACGGTACACAATTTATGAAAAATAAACTACTTATAGTTAACGCTTTAATCCTCCTTAATAACTCTTTTTTCATACTTTACCCTCCACTAAATTTAAATTCTCTTTAAAACCAAAATTGCCTATATATTAAAATTAACTTTTATTATTTAATAATTTAATTCTAAATATATACTTAACTATTATTATCAGAAGAAATACTACTATTTTTCTAAAATAACTTATGTTTATCAAAGTAACTATTCATTAGTAGTGTTATTGTACGTACATTTTAAATTTAGAGATATTAACCTAAGCCTATTTTAATTTCATAAAATTTTTATTACTGATAATAAATTTCTATCAATTGCTATATAAAATGTAAATATTCTTCACTCCCCTCCAATGGCGAAAAAATTATTAATATTAAAATTTATTAATTCAGTACTATTCTAAGTATATTATGTCATTCATTTCCTATTTATGTCAATGTTTACATTTTATTTATTTTATGTATTTTTTATTGAAATTAAAAAAGAAGTTATAACATAATAACTTCTGATATAACTTCTTTAAATTACTCCCATGCACTTTTTAATAATAATATAGCATCTTCAAGTTCTTCTTCTCTTAAGCTGGCATAACCTAAAAATATGGTGGCTTTTTTTTCACATTCTTCTCTATTCATATAAGAATTTGATAACCCTAAAACTTTAACTCCTTTATTTTTTGCATTTTTTATTAACTCACTTTCTACCATTCCATTATTAACTTTTAATAACAGATGTAACCCTGCATTAGTTCCTATTATCTCAGTATAATTTAAATGATTTTTTATTAAAGAAACTAATTTTTCTCTTTTCTTTTTATATATATTTCTCATTTTATTTAAGTGCTTTTCAAAATAATCTTTTTCTATAAACTTAAACAATATTTGTTGATCTAATCTAGATACTGTGCAAGCATAAAAACTAAATTGCTTTTTATATTTTTCCAAAAGGCTTTCTGGAAGAACCATATATCCAATTCTCATAGATGGAGCCAAACATTTTGAAAAAGTACCTAAGTAAATTACCCTTCCATTATTATCCAAACTTTGCAATGCTGGAATCGGCTTTCCACCGAATCTAAATTCACTATCATAATCATCTTCTATTATATATCTATTTTCCCCTTCATTTGCCCAAGTAAGTAACTGCATTCTTCTTTTAATTGGCATAACTATTCCAAGTGGAAATTGATGGGATGGTGTTATATGCATTATATTTACAGAACTTTCATTTAACTTTTCTATATTTACTCCATAATTATCTAATTCTATTCCGTTAGCCCATATTCCATAAGTATTTAAAATACGCTTTATTTTAAAATATCCTGGATTCTCCATACCATAACTATTATCTCTTCCTATTATATTAATAAGAACTTGAAGTAAATATTCTGTTCCTGCTCCTATTACAATTTGATTTGGATGACATGCCACACCTCTTGAAAAATACAAGTATTTAGCAATGGCTTCTCTTAAGTTTAATTCCCCTTGTGAATGCCCTATTTGAAGGAACTCTCTACTTTCTATATCAATAATATCTTTAGATATCTTCCTCCATACTTCATAAGGAAAACTATCTAAATCTACTCTACTTGATAAAAATTCATATTTATAATTAACTTTTTCTTTATTACTATCTATATTAATATAGGCTTTTGAATTTTTTATTTGTATTACTCCATCTAGTTCTGAAACAAAAAATCCTTTTTTAGGCTTTGAATATATATAACCTTCTGCCATTAATTGCTCATATGCACTTTCAATAGTATTTAAACTAATTTGAAGATGTTTAGCAAGCTTTCTTTTTGATGGTAACTTTGTGTTTGAAACTATCTTACCTTGCTGTATTTCATTTTTTATATAGTTATATAATTGCTCATATAAAGGAATATTATCATTATTACTTAAATTTATAGTTATAACATCCATAACTCGATCTCCAATCTGATACCATAAAATATTAAAAAACTGATACTTATAACCTATTCAGTTTTTTGTTATAATCATATCAATGAAAATAATAAAACTCAAGTTTTGATAAGGAGTATTATAAAATGAATTTATTACATCCATTTTGGGCAGAAATTAATTTAGATAATTTTATATATAATCTTAATAAAATAAAATCACATATAGGTAATAGTAAATTAATAGGAATAGTTAAAGCTAATGCTTATGGTCATGGCGCAGTAGAAATTTCTAAAGCATTAATAGAAAACGGAGCATCTTCATTAGCTGTTGCTAATATTGTTGAAGGAATTGAGCTTAGAGAAGCAAATATAGATGCTCCCATAATGATACTTGGAGTTAGTGAAGAGCTTGCAATAGAGGCAATTATTAATTACAATATGGAACCTACTGTATCTTCATTAGATTTTGCTTATACCTTAAATAATAAGGCTAAAGAAAGTAATAAAATAATTAATATACATATAGCTTTAGATACTGGAATGGGCAGAATAGGATTTTTACCTTCATCTAAAAGTATAGAAGAAATAGCTTTAATTTCTAAACTTCCTAACTTAAAAATTAAAAGTACTTTCTCTCACTTTTCAACTTCTGATTATAAAGATAAATCATATTCTAACTTTCAATTAGAAAATTATAAAAATTTTATAAAAGAATTAGAAAAAAATAATATAACAATTGGAGATAAAAATCTTTCTAATAGTGCTGCTATTATAGATATGCCAAATGCGCATTTTGATAATGTACGTCCTGGAATTATTCAATATGGCTACTACCCTTCTGATGAAGTAATTAAAGATGCTTTTGATTTGAAGCCGGTATTAACTTGGAAAACTAATATAGTTCATATTAAAGAAGTTGATAAAGGAACTTTTATAGGTTATGGTAAAACTTTTGAAACTAAGAGAAAAAGTATAATTGCTACTATTCCTGTTGGATATGCTGATGGTTATTCTAGAGAATTATCTAATAAAGGAAAGGTAATTATAAATGGTCAATTTGCTCCTATAATCGGAAATGTATGTATGGATCAATGTATGGTTGATATAACTGACTTAAAAGATGTTAATTTAAATGATGAAGTTATTCTTTTAGGAAGTGATAAAAATATAAAATTTGATGCTGATGATATGGCAAACCTATTAGGCACAATTAATTATGAAGTTCTTTGCTTAATTGGTAGAAGAGCACCTAGAGTTTATATTAAAAATAATACAGTTGTAACCATTAAACATTTTATATAAAATTAATTTAGATTAATCAGTTATGAAATTAGGAAATAATTCTAAAGATATCTTTACCCTAAAAAACAGAAGAAAATAATAAAGCAAACTGCTACTTATTAGCTTAAAACTATAAAATTTAAATAAAAAAGATTTATTTCTATACAATTCATTAGAAAAAGATTACGATGTATTAACATCCGTACACTCAGAAGATAAATTTTTAGATACAATTGTATGTAATGATAAATGGATAGTTTGGGTTGAACATAAATCAGAAATTATTAATCCTACAAATTTCCCATATGATTGGAATTTAATTTCATATAATATGGAAACTAAAACTAAAAATTTAATTGATAAAAGTAACTTTGCTACCAATATTAATATATAAATACTCTACTATTCCTGATAGTATTATTATAGAAGATGATATTTTAATTTATAAAAAACCTTATCAAGAAAATGGCTCCGTATTATTAGATATAGTATTATATGATTTAAATAAAAATGAACATAAAACATTAGAAACAGTCACTAATATTCCAAATGAAAATATTGGGAATTTATCTATGGATAATGGACTAATTGTTTGGAATAAATTATTTGAATTACCTAGCACTGAATTTCCTAAGTATAACTTTTCATATGAAAATTATAATATATATACTTATGATATAAAATCTGAACTAAAGGATAGCTTTAAAATTGATGATGAATGCTTCTATTATTCTCCTTACATCTTTAATAACAAAATTGCTTTAGTCAAAATTTTTAAAGATCACTTTTTCTATTCTGAAATAGCTATCTATGATTTAAATAATAAAAATATTGATAGCGTAATAAACCAAAATACTATTCCAAACAAAGATTATATAGAAAATATTAAAGGTAATCCTGAAATGAATAAAGACTTTCTAATTTGGTCTCAAGATTGTTACGGAAATAACCTTGTTTATGATATTAAAAGGAAAGAATTTATAGAAATTATACCAAATGATTTTCTGTATGAAAAACAATATTATATTAATCCATATAAATTATGGGGAAATAAAGTTTATATTAAAGGCGTAATTGATGACAAGCCTATCAACTCAATTTATATTATAAAATAAATTTTTATTACTAAAACCCTAAAAGCTAAGTTTTATAAACATTAGATTTTAGGGTTTTAGCTTATAATTATAATAATAATAGATAGTAAATAACTATGGTAACTTCCAATGGAAAATTGATTATTTTTCTTCTACTACCTTTACCCTGATATTCTGGGGTTAGTATTTTCACATTACTTTCTTTAAATCTTCTAATTATATTAAAACTCTCCTACACTATATTTAAACATCTATATAATATTATTATTCTTGTTGTACTACTTTATAATAAACATTTGATGTAATTGCATATACAATTACGTAAAGTATAATAAATACTATAGCTATTATTATCGTTACTATTAAAAATATATTTATATCAAATAGTCCAAATAACCCTAGTAGTTTTGATATTGGTTTAAATGCAAAAGCTGTATGAATTAGTGCTATTCCTACTGGGAAAAAGAATACCATAAGTACTTGTTTATTAATAACTTTTTTAAGCTCTTCTTTGCTCATACCGACCTTTTTCATGATTTGGAATCTATCGCTATCATCATATCCTTCTGATATTTGTTTATAATAAATAATTAATACAGTTGCTAAGATAAATAATAATCCTAAAAAGCTACCTAAAAATATAAATCCTCCATTTACAACATAAAAATCTTTTCTATCTATATCAATATTACTAATATTTGCTAATTTGTTATTTGTTAAATTACTACTTATTGATTCACAAAATTTTATTTTATCTTCTTTAATTCCATCTAAATTAAATTTAATTTCATGTGTTGAAAATAATACTCCTTTATCTGATGCATCTTTACATACATTTTCTATCACTTGTTGATTTTTAAGTACTAGACAGTACTCATCAGTTATATTATTTTCATTTTTATTAACTACCTTAAAGCTATCTAAATTTTTAGCTATTTTAAATTTATTATCATTAATGACTATTGAATCACTATTATACTCCTTTGATATAGAGAATATTAAAGCTTCATCATCCTTTAATTCTATATTTTTATTTTCAATTTTATTGTAATCATCTAATAAATAAAATTGAATAACACTAATATCTCCAATTCCAGAACTTTTTTCTTCTATTGCTGATTTAAAATTTTCACCATCAGCCTTTACCATTAAATTAAAATTATTAAATTCCTTTAAATCAATTATCTTTACGTTGTGGTCACTAGCTTTATTTTCTAAACCCTCACTAATTTTAGTATAAAGTTCTTTTTCTGAAGCTGGAATCTTTATTTGTGTCTCATATGGATATGCAATTTTTAAGCTTCCATCTTGACCTGCATATAAAGAAACTGTTGTAGATATTGTAATTAATACTGCTGTGCATAATATACATATACTAGCAAGTCCTACTGCATTTTGCTTCATACGATAAATCATACCTGATACTGATATGAAGTTTTTTGATTTATAATAGAAGCTTTTATTCTTCTTTAATAATTTTAAAATTGCAATACTTCCACTTGTAAATAAACTGTAAGTTCCTAGAATTACAAGTATAATTGCTATAAATACTATTGAAAGTGCCTTTAAAGGCTTATCTACTGTACTTGCCATTGTGTACCCTACTATTAGAAATCCAAAAGCACATATTGTTAAAATCAAAGATGCCTTTGGTTCCTTTTCACCTTTTTCTCCACCTTTTAAAAGCTCTATTGGATTATTTACTTTAACCATTATTATATTTTGAAGTAACACTACTGCAAAAATAGGAATAAATAAAAATAATGTGTTTTTTATTGAAGCTAATGATATAGAAAATGTACTTGAAAGATTAATATTAACCTTTAATAAATTGATTAATATTAGAAATAATAGCTTTCCTAATATAGTCCCTAAAATAATTCCTATAATTAAGCTTCCAAAACCTATCATTAAAGTTTCAATTGTTAGAATTTTACCGATATGCTTCTTTTCCATTCCTAAAACATTATAAAGTCCTATTTCCTTTTTTCTTCTTTTAATCAAAAAGCTATTTGTATAAAATAAAAATATAATTGAAAATAAACCTATAATTTTAACTCCAATACCAAGAAGTATTTTTAATGAACCTGCTCCTCTTACATAGTCTAAACCTTCATTTGTAGCTATACAATTCATAATGTAAAACATCATTATTGTACCTATACATGCCAATATATAAGGAATATATGTCTTTTTATTTTTTCGCAAATTATTATTTGCTATATTAAAGTACATTGAATTTTTCATTATTACTTCCTCCTGTAGCAAGTATAGTAAGGGTATCAGATATTTTTTCATACATCTTCTCATTATTCATAGAGCCCCTATATATTTGATTAAATATCTTTCCATCTTTAATAAATAACACACGACTTGCATGACTAGCTGCTAAAGTACTATGAGTTACCATAAGAATTGTTTGACCTAATTTATTAACATTAGAAAATAAATCTAATATTTCTGCTGTTGTTTTTGAATCTAAAGATCCTGTTGGTTCATCTGCAAGTAATAATTCTGGACTTGATATTATAGCTCTTGCTATAGCAACTCTTTGCTTTTGTCCACCTGATACTTCATATGGATATTTTTCTAATAAATCCTCTATTCCTATCATATCTACAATAGGCTTTAACCTTTCTTCCATTTCTTTATACTTTTTACCTGCTAATACTAATGGTAAAAAAATGTTGTCCTTTAAGGAAAATGTATCTAATAAATTAAAATCTTGAAAGACATATCCAAGGTGATTTCTACGAAAGGCTGCCATATCTTTTTCCTTTATGCTAGTTATATTTTTTCCCTTTAATAAAACTTCTCCACTAGTTGATTTATCTAAAGAAGCTAATATATTTAAAAGTGTTGTTTTACCTGATCCTGATTCACCCATTATAGCTATATACTCACCATTTTCTACTGAAAAAGAAATATCCCTTAAGGCTTCTACCTTATTCCCACTAAATCTTGTACTATATACTTTTTTTAAATTTTTAATTTCTAATATTGCCATATTTATACCTCCAAAACTCTCTTAAGTTTTTAATTTCATTTATTTTCTATGATTTAATTATAATAAAAAAGTGGCTTTCGCCACGCTCCCTTCGGGAATTTAATTTTAAGTACCTTAAGAAGCATAGAACCGATATCTGTTCTATGCTATATTTTTCCTATTAATTAATACTTTATTCCATATACTCCAGTATACTCTTTAGGCCTCATTACTCCTCCGCACTTTTCACATGAAAAGCATGGTGGTTCATCAACATTGCTTTGATCCATTTCATCAAAATATTCAACTACTTCTTTAGGAATATTTTCTTTAGCTCCGCAAATAGTACAAATATATAATATTTCCTCTGTTTTCATCTTACTTCCTCCAACTAAGTTGTTTTCGGAATTATTTTACCACTTAATATACGTTTAGTAATAGCATAATTTTCTATAGCCTTTTCTAATTTTTCTTCATTCTCTTCTATAATCTTAATTCTCAGCCGTTCCCTCATGGACCCATATTTAGGATATACAATATCATGAAATCTCATTTTATTACCACAGTTAGGACATTTACACGGATTTACACCACTTATTGCCAGTATTCTATTCTCCCAAGTTGCTATAGATCTTCTTATACTTAATATCTTTTCATCTATCATTTTTATAAAATTAAATTTTCCTTTGCTTCTTCTAGAATAAATTCCAAAGTATCTTATCATTTTAAAATTTTTCTCTGGAATATGTCTTATTATTCTTTTTATGAACTCATATACATGTACAGTTTCAACTATGACCTTATTATCTTCATGTCTAGTATATTTATAAGTCACATTTTCACCATCATATTTAAGAATCCTTGATTCCGCTATCGCAGGACGTCCCACATATCTCCCTACATATTTTGCTGCTGTCTTCGCTGATTTTATCTCAGTTTTAGCATGAACATAAAAACCTTTATCTTTCTCTTTATATAGTTTATTTTTTAGTAATTTAATTTCTTTTGTATTTCCATTTATATAAGTTATTTCATCTAACAAAACCTTTTGCCATCTTTTTCTTAATGATTCATAAGATATGTGCCTTATATGCCTCCATTCTGTTATATTTCCTCTCCCTCCTTCTGTAACCATCATATGTACATGAGGATTCCACTTTAAATCTCTTCCAAATGTATGTATTACAGTTACTATACCTGGTGTGAATTCCTCCTTTCTATTTAAACTATGCATCCAACTCGTAACAGCTCTCGCTGCGCACTTCGGCAATATCTTAAGTCTTTGTCTATCCAGTCCAAAGAATTCTCTTAATTCTTTTGGTATAGTAAAAACTATATGTCTATGCCTAACATTTATTAAATTTCCCAACATATTATCAATCCAATTATCCGTATAAATCTTTCCACATGAAGTACAAAATCTACTTTTACATGTAAATCCGATTCTCTTTGTAGTATTACAATTATTACACTTCAATTCAATAAATCCATACTTTGTATCTTTACACTTTAAAACTTTTTCTACTTCCTTTTTAACATTAGGTCTAATCTTATTTTTATATAACTTTTCAAACTCTTTCCAATGGTCTTCTAATATTCTTTTTATCTTACCTTTTTTCATCTGTTAAACCTCTAATTTATAATTAATTAATCTAACATATTTGAAGGCTAAAAGCTAGATAATATCTAACTTTCAGCCTTCAAAATTTTTATACTTTCCTGTACATTAAAAAAAGAAATGCTTTGCCTTAACATGACATTACATTTCTCCCTTGCAACCTTACAGTTGTGTAAGGTTATTCTATTTTTATATTATTTGTTGAAAAATCAATATAAACTTTAGTTCCTACTCCTACTTTAGAAGTAACATATAATTTATGTGAAAGTCTTGTAGCTATTTCATTACATAAATATAACCCTATTCCTGTAGATTTTTTATCACGTCTTCCATTATATCCAGTAAAACCTTTTTCAAAAATTTGTGATACATCTTCTTCTACTATCCCTATGCCTGTATCCTCAATTACTAAAGTATTTTTACTTTCCTTGTCCATATAAATAGAAATAGTCCCTTTGTTTGTGTATTTTAAACTATTAGATAGTATTTGTTCAATTACAAAAGTAATCCACTTTTCATCAGTAATAATATTACAAGTTATATCTTCTAAATCTAAAGCTATCTTTTTATATACAAAGGTTGCAGAATATTTTTTAATAGCACCTTTTATAATCTCTTTAAGAGAATACTCCTGTAGCTTTAAATCATAAGATAGATTTTCTAGTCTTACATAGTATAAAACCATATCTACATATTCATTAATCTTAAATAATTCTTGCTTCATCATATTTTTTTCTACTGATGAATCCATTGATTGAACAATCATAGAAAAAGCTGAAATAGGAGTTTTAATTTGATGAGCCCACATTGTATAGTAATTAACTGTATTCTCATACTTAAAATCTAAATTTGTTTTTAAATTTGTTTTATGATTATAAAGTGTTTCTATAATACTTTCATAATCTTTATTAATTAATGAATTGCTTTTTGGTAGCTTGTCCAAACTATACTCTACCTCATTTAATACACTAATTAAAACATTATGTTTATTATAATAAATATTAAAATCATATAAACTAAATAAGAATGCTAAAGTAGAAACAATAAGTGCTGCATATAAAAATACTCCTAAAGGCAAGTGATATAGACTATATACAAGAAAAAATATTCCCATAAAAACAAGAAATTTTATAATGATACTTAGTTTATCTTTATAATAGCTAATTAATATATTAATTATTTTTTTATCCTTCATACTACTCACCTATTATATAGCCAATTCCTTTTTTAGTTTTTATAAAATCTTTTAGCCCTATTTCTTCAAGCCTTTTTCTAATTCTAGTTACATTAACAGTTAAAGTATTATCATCAATATAGCTTTCACTCTCCCAAAGATAAGTCATAATATCTTCTCTGGAAACAGCCTTATTTTTATTTTCTAATAATATTTGAAGAATCTTAAACTCATTTTTAGTTAAACTTAACTTTTTCTCTTTATAAGTTAAAGTAACTTCTTCTAGGTTAAGGATAGCCCCCTTACTTTCTAAAACATTCATCTTTCCTTGAAAAGAATAAGCTCTCCTAAGTAATGCTTGTACCTTTGCTACAAATATATTTAAATCAAAAGGCTTTACTATAAAATCATCTGCTCCCATATTTATAGCCATAATATAATTGATATTATCACTTTCTGATGATGCAAACATTATTGGAACCTTGGACATCTTTCTTATTTCAGTACACCAATGGTATCCATTATAAAAAGGTAAGTTAATATCCATAACTACTAATTGTGGATTAAACTGTATAAATTCACCTATTACATTACTAAAATCCGAAATGCATTCTACTTCATATCCCCATTTACATAAATTCTCTTTTAACAATGATGATATGACCCTATCATCCTCTACAATTAATACTTTATACATATTTAATTTTCTCTTGTTATTTCTATTAGTTTTTTAATTTAATTATAGCATATTTTGTAAATGTAATTTTATATTATAGCTACTATATTCTTACCTTTATATATAATTCTTTATGAAGAAGTTAAAGAAGCTAAGGATGAACTATAATAAACTAAGTAAAAGTGAGAAGGAACTTGAGTTACATAACTAAGAGAAAAGTCATTTTTCCGATAAAACTTCTGCCTTATCTAATGCTGAAGAAAAATGTAAGTTATTAGAAAGATTTAATATAGCTAAAAATCTTTTGGCTGTATTAGATAATGAAACTATTCCATTAAAAACTTGATTAAGTATAAAAGAAATGAAGCAGTCAGCATAAAAATTTGTTTTATTTTCTTACCTTAAGATTTTCATTACTAATGAAAAAAGATATTACATATATCTAATGTAACATCTTTTTTTCTTCAATATTTTTAATAAACCCTTCTTTATTTTCTATACTTTCAAATATAGTTACTGGAATTACTAAAGGATATACTTTCTTTATTTTATTCTTAAGAAATTTAGCTGATATAATTATACTTCCATTAAATTCATCTACTAAAATATCTTTGTTTAATGGAATAATTAACTTTTTATTATCATAATTAACCTCTATATACTCATTTTTTATCTCTATTATTTTTTCAACTGAAAAAAACTTCTTTTTTTTATAATATTTAATGGAACGCTTTTTTAATCTTTTCATTAACAATTTAGGTATTAATTTTAAAAAAAGATATATAAAAAATAAAGTCATACCTATAGTAATTAATATATTAAGAATCATCATAGAAGTATTACTATAAAATTCAATGTTTCTCTTAGTATCATAAATATTCACTATGATTGGATTTAAAACTCCAATTATATACAATGAGTTTGAATATATCTTCCACCCAAAATGATTCAAATAATAATATTTTAAAAACGTTTCTACATCCTCTACATTATTTTTCAATTTTATAACCATAAATTCTCCCCATTTTTTATATAATTTTATTTAATTTAGTATATCATATATTTTTTAATATAAATACTATTTACTATTTTTAGTTTAATAATATTAAATTAAAAATAGTAAAAATGGAGATTAATTTAAATAAATATTAATAATAGCTTCTTCTGCTTCTTTTAGTTCTAAAGTCTGATTCCCTTCTTCCACTTCTGAATCTAGGTCTAAATCTATCACCCTTTAGGTGTTGTAGCTTTTCTTTACAAGATCTACATCTTTCACTTGGATAATCCCATGATAACTTTTTCTTACAGTCTAAACAGACTCTTTCATGCTGAAGTAAACTTGTTAACAGTAGCTCATTTATTTTATTTGCTGTATTCTCTTTTTCACTTGAAATATATCCATTGTTTGTAATCAACTTAAAGTTTTTACCAAAGGAATAGTTAAGTTCTAATGACTTATAATAGCATTCAAGTTCATCAAGCTCTTTTTTTACATTTACTATTTCATTAAGTTTTGGTCTTTTTAAATTTACTGCACCTTTGCTATACATAGTACAATATTCTTCCCACAACGCAAGTACTCTCTTATTATTTTCTTCAAATGGAATTGTTGCCATCTTTAAAAGGTCACTTTTTGATGCTTTAACTTTAAGATCTTTTAATCTATTTAAAAGGAATATTATTGTTGTAACATCTGGTTTTTGGAAATATCCTTTAACTGGTGCTAAACTCCAAGTTTTTAATGCATCTATAATATCTATATCTAATTCTAAAAGTGAATCTGGAATTTCTATATAGCATTTTTCTATTTTCTTTGTCTCTGCAGTTAATGCTGATTTAATTAGATTACTATCAGCTGTTGTAGCTACATATCCTTTTTCGTAAATCCCTTTACGTCCAGCTCTTCCTGCAATTTGCTTTATTTCTGAAACTTTTAGCTTTCTTTGTGAAATTCCATCAAACTTTCTTGTTTCTAAGAATACAATACGTTTAATAGGAAGGTTTACCCCCATACCAATAGCGTCTGTACATACTATTACATCTGTTTCACCATCTAAGAATCTTTCAAACTGCTTCTTCCTTGTTGAATATGGTAATGATCCATAAATAATACTAGTTTTTATATTATTATTTAGAAGCTCTGCTGAAACTGCCAGTGCCTTCTTTTTACCAAAGACAACTAAGGCATCTCCCTTTTTAACATCATTTTTAAGTTCAAATTTCTTTTCTTCAAAGATTAATTTGGTATTTCTTTTATGATTTATTATTTCATATGTATCATTACAATCCTTTATTAGCTTGATTATTATATCCTTTGCTTCAGGAGCCATACAAACATGTATTTCTGGTGATAATACCCCTATTATAGCTCTTGTCCACGCCCATCCTCTTTGTTTATCTGCAATCATTTGAGCTTCATCTATAACACATATATCATAATTAGTTCCTAACGCAAGTTTTTCAATTGTTGAGGAAACATGTGATGCATATGATTTTATATCCTCTTCTTCTCCTGTTAATAATGAACATGATATATTTTGAGAATTAAGCTTATCTTGAATTTCTAAAGCTAATAATCTTAATGGAGCTAAATATACCCCAGTTTCTGAATCCATAAGTCTTTGAATACTTGCATAGGTTTTTCCTGTATTAGTTTCACCAACATGAAGATAAAAGTGTCTTTTCATCTCTCTAGCTTCTTTATACTCGTCTATTGGATTATCTAATATTATTTCTTTTATCTCATCTTTTACTTTACTTTTTATGTATATATTTTCTGATGTCCAAAGTAATCCCTTTGTACAAATCCATAAAAGACACTCTTCTATAAATTCCATATCCTCAATAGATGGAGCATCAGGATTTTTTTCTAAATAATTCTTATATATAATATTTTCAACTACAGCTACTCTTCTAATTAGCTTATTTATCTTATATTCTTTATCTATAAGGTTTTTCCCAAGTCCTGGTAAATTAACACTTTTATAATATCCAAATATCATCTCTCTTGCATCATTTAAAAATAGCTTCATGTGCTCATTTGTCTTATAAACATTAATATTAATAAGGTTATCTATTTTTTTATCAAAGGAGTTAATAACCTTAACTTTAAGCCTATTTATTCCCTTTGATAATTTTGTAGCTTCCTTATAGTTATCTAACATAAGATGTATTAGCTTTTCTTCATCATTACTATTATCTGCCTTTATAACTTCTGAAGAATATTCATTTTTAATGCCTAAAATCTTGCAACCTTCCTCATAAATATCTAATAAAAGCTTATTCTCTAAAGAAATTACCTTTGCTGCAACATCATTACCCCATCTAGTTTTATATCCATTACCTATTTCAGTTTTTATTTGTTCTTCTAATTTTATCTTCTTATTTTCATCTATTTCATTTAAATCTATATCACAATAAACTTTTCCATCTCTAGATCTTTTATACCACCTAACACTATTAAATAAGAAGTCTTCATTGTATTTCTTCTTGAAGTCTTTATATAATTGACCTTTTTTCATTTCCATAGATGCTTCTACTTTTTCATATAAAACAGTAGCAATATCCTTTGGTATATACTTATATAATACTTCTGAATCCTCTGTAATCTTCTGTGGTATATACTTTGATCTACCTTTAGAATTATCAGAGTACTCACTTTCCTTTAACTCTTTTATATATGAACCTTCCCATGATAATTCATATAAGAAGTCTTTTACATACATATAATCATAAATATTAAAAGGTCCATTATCCTTTAAAATAACCTTAGATTCTGCATCCTCTTTGTCAAACTCAGAGTCATCAATCTTAACCTTATGAGTTGTTCTTATATAATTAATGATTTCTTTAATCATTTCAGTAATAAATTCATTATCTATGTATTTATTTATTTCATTTTTCACTTCTTTTCTTAATGTGCACTTAATTGAACCCATCTTATCACTTCCTTGGTAACCTAAAATTATTTTTAGCTGTATACTTTTCATTTAGTTTTATCTTTTGCTATGTTTAACTATACTACATTGATAATAATTTACAAGGATATAGTGTTTATATTTAAACTATTTGTAATGTTAATATATAAATATCTCCAAAAATACCGTGTGCTTTTTTTATTTTTGCTAACTGTATTTACAATTATAGTAACAATAGATAGCAATGCACTTTTTGGACCACTAGCACAATATGGTTTTTATGAAAATACTTATTTTATATTATCTATATATAATTTAATTTTAATAATAATTTTTTAAAAGAAATAGATTTAACTGTCTTTATAAACTTATTTAGAAAAAAAATCATAATGATTTAAACTGCCCTCTACCAAATAGATAGGGAGCAGTTCAGATCATTATGACTTTATATTTATAAAAGCTTTTAATTTTATTAACTCTATTTTCTCTATTCATACATATTGCATTTCCAAAATAGAATCTAATATAACTTTAGTAAATTTCATTAATCTTTATCAATACTCACTTCTATATTTTTTTATAAACTGTCTGAATTCTGTATTTGAATGAAGAAATATATATTCAGGATTATTTTCAAGTTCAGAAAGCAGCGTTAGTCGCAATTGTTTTCCTAAGGTATTCTTTTTTTCTTTTACTAACTCTTCTTTTACTGTTTTTACTGTTTTCATATCTGCCGCAATATGACGATATAAAGAGGATTTACTAACATCCCATAGTTTAAAAGTTGCTGAAAAATAAGCTTTCAAAAGTGAAATGCTTTCCTCAATATTTTTCTGTAAGATAGCAACCTGTAGTGGTGTTGCAAGAGCTTGCATATCCCCAAGTTCAAATAATTTTATGACTTTCTGAGAAAGTTCTGCCAAATGAGAAGCATTTTGACTATCTCCTTCTTTAATCTCAATTTCAGCTAAGCTCATTAAAATCATCTGCACTTCATTAACTATATTTAGTAATTTACCTTCTAGCATTCTAGCAGCTTCATGAAGTTTCTCCTGTTTTATGAAAAGATTTGCTTGAAGCTGTGTTTTATCTAAAACAGTTCTTTCTGGCAATAAATCTAACATTTCCTGTGCTTTCTCATATTCCATACAATCAATATATTTAGAAACCAGCATATAAACTGCTTTATCTCTCACTTTATCATTATCACTTTTAGCTACACGCTCATATAAAATTTTAATTTGTTTTTTATAGTATTCTTTATCTTCAATACCTACTCCATAAATTATCAAAGCGCCGTCTAAAAGCATTGCCATGGAATAGATAAGCATATCACAGCTTGGATATTCCTGTATTTTTTCAATACTTTTATTAAAGCCAACTTCAAACCCCTTTGTGTTTATTATATCTATTACTTCATTGCTAAAATTTCCTATTTCTTGTTCTGTTAATCCTTCATTAAAACAAAGTAATGTATTCAAATCAACTTTAAGTAGCCTTGCAAGTGCTGGTAACAACGAAACATCTGGGTAAGTATACCCTTTTTCCCATTTGTTCACAGCAGGAGTAGATACCCCAAGATATTGTCCAATTTGCTCTTGAGTTAATCCAATTTCTTTCCTTTTTTCTTGAATAATTATATTCATGGGCATTTTATCATCTCCAAATATACTACTAAAGAAACGTTTCTTTGAGTATATTTTATCTAATTTAATCTACTTCTACAATTGAACATTTATTAAATATAAAGGAATAAAATTAACCATAAGTTAATTTACCCCTTAAATCTACATTCTCTACAATTTATATTTTATAATAGCTAAAAAGCTTATTTTTTTACTTCTATAAAAATCCTTGCTGTTATCATTAGTATTCATACAATCAGAAAATTACTTGTGATGCCTTTGCTCTCTTATCTTTTAATCCTATAGTTACTGATAAAAATATATAGTAAGTAATGCTTTTTAATATTTTCTTACACTCTTCTAATTTAAATTTTCTCATGAACTAGTTTTCCCTGAATCCAAACTTGTTTTATATTCTCCTTTTCAGTTAAATATAAGACTTTTTGCAACATTTCCTTTGAGCTATTAAACATAGAATGTTTATTCTTTTCCATTTCTACCACCTGTAAATCACATATATATCCTTCTTTTATTAAACCTAAAGGAAGACCTAAGGCTTTTCCCCCACCTGTAGTAGCAAGGTAGAAGGCTTCAATTACAGAAACTCTTGAATCATCAACTCCTCGTTTTTCTTTAGAAACTCTGCTATCTACACCATCTTCCAATATTCTTGAACAAATTACAGATTGTCTAATATTATCATATATACTTGCTGAGAATCCAGCAGAAATATCTGTTGCTAATCCTATGTTTACCCCCTGACTTTTTAACCTTTTTACCTCTAAAACACTATTAGCAAAATATGCATTTGAAATTGGGCAATGTGATATAGATGTTTTCGTTTCAGCAAAAATCTCAGCGTCTTTTTGGCTTGAAAAATTACAATGTGCCATAATTGACTTTTCACCTAATAGTCCAAAATCCCTTAAAACTTCAGTATCACTTTTTTTGAATCGTTGTTTGACAAAATCATGCTCTCATTGCCCTTCACTACAATGAGATTGAACATACAAATCATGTTTTTTAGCTAGTTTCCCTAACTCTCTCAAAACTTCATCAGTACAACTTGGTACAAATCTTGGTGTTATTACATGGTGTACCCCTTGAGAAAAATCTTTACCTAATTTTTTAACTTCATTTATAAATTTTTCTGTATCTAACAAGGCCTGTTCAGTAGTATATTATTTTTTCTTGCATAGTCCACTTTCATATTATAATTTTTATCTTCTTTTTTTATTACTGCCAATATTATTCCATTACCATCTACTTCTATTAATGCATTTTGTAAGAATTCAAATTCCCCGTATGTTGGTGAATGAAAAAAGATCCTTTAAAACTTTTGAAACCTTCATTTTCAAAATATTCCTCCCTTAAATATTATTTTCTCTTCAGATAATAACTTATTCTTTCATAAGATTACTTCCATTTTTTTAATTTTTTTAAAAATTAAGACTTAATATTTATTATTGAATATATTTTGTTATACAATTAATTTATATTTTAACAACAAAACTAAATTAGATAGTTTATAAACAAAAGATATTTTTAGATATTTAAAACTTTTAAAATACACAATAAAATGATATTATTTTATCAGATATTTTTATTTTATATATTAGAAAGGAATAATTATATGTTTAAAGAAAACTTATTAGAATCGTCAGAAAAAATTGAAATTGAAATTTTAAAAACACTTTATATTAATAATGGTAATTTTTCAAAATATAACTTTTGTAATGAGTTACATATCTCTTTTCCAACATTAAAACTCTATATAAAAAATATTAATATGATGTTCTCTAATCATTGTAATGGTCAGGCTAGTATACATATTATTAAAGAAACCATATTGTTAAAATATAAAACTGATATTAGTTTAGATAATTTTATTTCTATATATAGAAAATTCATTAAAATATAAATTGCTATGTATGCTTTATTATTATAAAGATTTAAATAATTTAACTAAAGTTCTAAATAACATAGAAAAAGAAAAAATAAAAAACTTAAAATTAGTTTAATATTATCTTGAAATGATTATAAATTTAAAAGATGTACTATCTCCATCTTTATCAAATCCCCAAAGATTATCATAAATATTTTTCTTATAAAACTATTTCTGCTCCCACGTCTTTATCAAGGTAAGCTCCTTTCCCTATTATTGTATTATCCTTATTCTTACATCTTTTGTTCCAACACTAATTTTCTTTTACTCTCATCTCAATTAATAAATTCATTAAAAAAATATAAACTAACTTAATAATTTTCATATATAACTAAATAACCAATAAAAAAATTTATATTTGCATTACAATTTTATACAAATAACCCCATCCAAATTATGTATAATATTAATTAATATTGAATTTTTTTATGAAAAATAGTCAAAGCTACTTTAGTTGTGTCAATCTTTTCACATATGTGTCCTTTTTAAATCTTGTCTAATGAGAAACTGGACATGGGACTTTATTTTACTTTTTATTATTTATACCAACTTACTTAGTTTTAAAATCATCATTAAGTTATCTATAATTTAGATATTTATACAATTTTATAAAGTATAAAAATAAATATAATTTAGTTTTAATAATAGGAGATTAATAATATGAAAAAGCAAAATATTTTCATTATAGTAATATTCTTTATAGTTTCGCTTTTTATTTCTTTACTATTTAATATTATAGAAAATTCTTACAATTATATAAAAGAAAATAATGAATTACTTTCTAATAATGCTATGGAACTAGAAATAAGTAATGCTAATATAGATTATAAAGATTTATTAAATATATTAAATAAAACACCTGAAGTGTATTTAGAAAAGAATGCTTTAAGTTTAGATGCTTATTATGGAAAAATGATATATTTTAATGGGAATTTTAAATATACTCCTCCATTAATAAATGGAGAGTTTTTAAATCATGAAATTTTTAATGATTTAAATGGAAAGTATTGTGTTCTTGGAAAGAGACTTACCTCTTTAATTAAAGAAAAAAATAATAAAAAATATGTGTCTATTAATGGAGAAGAATATTCTGTTATTGGAATTATGGGATATTCAAATAAAGAATCTGTATTTGATGAAAGGTTTTATGTCAATATAAATCCTGATATTTTAACTAACATAAATGGTAAATGGGTAATTTATGGAGAAAATGTTAATGGAATTTATGACATTATAAATGTCAATGCCAAAAAATTAGATACTGATATAAAAATATCTCTAATGAGTTTAGATAGACCAGAAACTTCTATGATGGATCTATTAAGCAATAAAATTTATATAATAATACTCTTTGTATTAGTTGTTTTAACCTTATTATTAAATATAGTTAATGTAACTAATAATTATATTATAAAAAGAAAAAAAGAATTTGGTATAAGAAGAGTATATGGTGCAACTAAAATGAAAATATATTTTAAAATTATATATGATTATCAAGTTATGGCTATAGAAGGCTTTATATTATCACAGTTAATTTACTTTTTAATAATAAAATTTAATAAATATGAAGTTATATTTGGTGATAAATTTAATTATTTATCTGCAATATTTTCCTTTTTAGTTTTACTTTTAATAGGTATATTTATATCTATTATTCCTATTAAAAAGAGTAATAAATTATCACCAAATGAATCAATGAAAGGAATTTAATTATGTTTAATATTAAGTTTTCATTTTGGGAATTAAGTAAAAAAATTGGATTTACTATTATATCTATAATTCAATTAGCTATAACATTTACTTTTTTATATAATATCGTTTATGTAAAAAATCAGGTTAGTAATACAACTGAAAAAGTAATTTCTACATTTTCAAAAGATACTATATATACAATGGATGCATTTTATGGGTTAGATGATATATATGATAAAAAAGATGCTGATTATTTAAAGTTTTATAATTATTTAAAAAATAATAAAGATATTATTCATTGTACAGCCTATACAGATCATGTATTGCTAAAAACATTTGAAAATAATAATTTTTTACTTACTAATAATTATGCTCCAATAAAGGAAGGTCATCAATATTATCCAATAAAAGCTTTAAAGGTTGATTATAATTACATTAATGAGTTTAAATATAATATTATTGAAGGACAAGGACTGGATAAAAATGACTTTTCAGAAAATAGAAATGAAATACCAATTTTACTTGGTATAAATTATAAAGGAATTTATAATTTAAATGATAAATTGGAATATTATGATTATAAGTATGGCAAAAAAAATCTTATAGTAAAAGGTTTTATAGATAAAGGCTATAATTCCATAGGTAAAATTATAGAAAGCAAAAATGTTATTAGTTTAGATAATTATATTATATTTCCTATACAGAATTATACAAATACTGATGATGATTTCCAAGTAATTAATTCTACATTACAGTCATATCTAATAATTAATTCAAATGATGTAAACTCTACTCTAATTAATATAGAGGAAAATGCACTTAAGGATTTTGGAGAAATAAAATTAACAGATATTAATGATAATATAAAAAATTATCTTGAGAAATATAAAATAGAAGAAGATATTTTAAAGGTTATATTCTTTATTGTTTTTCTAATGTGCTTTATTGGTATAATGACTAACATGATTAATTATATAAATAATAATAT
Source organism: Clostridium septicum (assembly GCF_003606265.1). Classification (NCBI taxonomy): domain Bacteria; kingdom Bacillati; phylum Bacillota; class Clostridia; order Eubacteriales; family Clostridiaceae; genus Clostridium; species Clostridium septicum. Next base: position 2,764,440 of record NZ_CP023671.1, on the reverse strand, counting down.
GAAAGTTTTTGCAATTAATTTATTAAATGGTGCAAGAATACTAGATATACAACTTATAGTCTTCTATCAGATATTTATTATTGTTTTTAGCTCTCTTATTTTATCAATAAGTGGTATTCATTTGCTTCAATCACTTAATTTTGTAGAATGAAAGCTAGAATATTTTCTTCAATTATTTATGATAGCATTATTAATTATATTAGTATTAATTATTATTCCTAGTATATACATTAAAAAATTAAGTATAAATACATTATTAAGGAGAGAATAAAATGAGTTTCTTGACTTTTAAAAATATATTTAAAGTTTATGGTGAGGGAGAAGGACAAGTCTATGCCTTAAATGACATTTCTTTTAACATTAATAAAGGTGAAATGTTAGCTATAATGGGACCATCTGGTTCAGGAAAATCAACATTATTAAATATTATTGGCTGCTTAGATAATCCATCAAAAGGTGAATATATAATAAATAATAAAATATCAAATAAATTAAAGGAAAAGCAATTATCCAAATTGAGAAATGAACTCTTTGGATTTGTAGTTCAATTTTTTGCATTAATCGAAGATTTAAACATAGAAAAAAATATATCAATCCCCTTAGAATATTCTAAAAAACGATATAGTAAAAAAGAGAAGAAAGAAAAAATAGAGAGTTTGGCTGAACGCTTAAAAATAAAAGAAAAACTTAAAAGATATCCTAAAGAACTTTCAGGTGGACAATGCCAGCGTGCTGCCATTGCTAGAGCATTAATAAATAATCCAGATATAATTTTAGCTGATGAACCAACTGGAGCATTAGATAAAAAAACAGGCGAAGAAGTAGTTAATATACTTAGAGAACTAGCTAATAAAGAAAAAACTATAATAATAGTAACTCATGATATAAATGTAGCAATGAAATGTGATAGAGTATTAATTTTAGAGGATGGAAAAATTAAAAGTGAAAGGATGAATTATGAAGAAGAAAATAATATTATCTATAATAACAGTAATTTTAATAATTAGTTTATTTGCAATATCAATATTTATAAAAAACATAAAATCTCAATCTTATACTATTGGAAAAACTGTTACTGATTTAAATTATACTGAATTAATAAATTGTAATTATAATTACAATAATTTATTAGTTAATATTGATATTGACAATTCCAACAATGACAAAAATATAAGTATTAAAATATATAATCCTAATGAAGTATTATTAGATGAAATTGAAGTGAAAAAAAAATGAAATTACTACTTACTCTAATACCTTCGAAGGAATAAAAGGTGATTATAAGGTAGTTTTTAATCAAAATAATGGATCTCCAAATTATAATTTCAAAATAGATATGTGTGGTAAAAACTAACTCTTTTTATATTTAAAAATAATATATTACCCTAGCTTGTCTATAGCATACTATCATTCTTTTTATAACCCATATTCAATATATTTTTATAATATTTCTTTAGCCTATCTATACTAACAACTTTTATTTTAGTAATTTCAAAACTATTCGTCAAACTTTAAAGCATTTATGCTTAATTTAACCCTTGTCCATTAGGAAATTATATATTTTTTACCATATTACAAGTTAATCAAATGAAATTAATTATTAATCTACCAATATGGTTTTTAATGGAATAATTTACATAAATAAAAATTTTAGTTAAATATTGACCAAACGTTTTTCTTAATGATACTATTATATAGATAAAAGGATAAAAAAGGGGGATTTATTATGAATAAGGAAAAAATAAGAGGATTTATAAAAACTAAAATAGGAGCTTGCGTACTTACTGGATTAATTACTTTTGTTGTAACTGGTGTTTTATTTAATGAAGAAGCACAACTTCAAGAGCTCTCAAGTAAAGTAGAAAAAAGTATCGTTGAACTAGAAAAAAAAGACACAGAAATTAAAGATCTTTCTGATAAGGTTGCTTCGGCAAAACCTTACTTTGATATGAAAGCAGAAGAACAAGCTCAATTAGCTGAAAAAGTAAGAAAAGAAGAAGAAGATAGAGTAACTAGAGAAGCAGCAGATAAAGAAGCTAAAAATAAAGCTGAGTTAGAAGCAAAAAGTGTAACATTGGAAAATGGAAACTTTGTTTCTGGCACAGATTTTGAACCAGGTGTTTATGATATCATAGCCATTAGTGGCGGTGGTAATGTAGTATCATCAAATATGTTTGATGGAGGGATAAATGCCATAATGGGGGATGACAACAAGATAGCTGAAATGAACGGTTTAGGAATGGGCGATATGTATAAAAAAGAGTATAAGAACATAAAATTACCAAATAGTGTGACTTTATCGCTAGATGGCGTAGGAGTTAAATTAGTACCAAAGAACTAATCTAGAATATTTTAGTTAAAGGTGGAGGGAATATATCTTCCTTCCACCTTAAATTATTATTTATTGATATCTATTCTTGTATCTAAGAAAGAATGGTTCTATCATCTCAGGCAAGTAATTCTCGAAAAATCCCCAATTACCTCCTAATTGATTTCTACCTGAAGCATCTACAAAAACTATACCAGCCAATTCATCACCATACATCTTAGCAAATTCTATAGCTATATGCCCTCCTAGTGAATGTGCTACTATAACATAAGGTACTGGTAATTCTTTTTTCTTTAATAGTTCATATAAATTCATAGCCTTATCTCTAGCTGTCTTAGTAGTTCCATTATAGTCATATTGATGAGTATCAATCTTTTCACCCATTAATACGCCAAGCTTGTCTTTATCAGACATTACAATATTTCTATTTTATCCCCCATAAAATCCCCCTTTTTTTTAAAAACTTACCAAACGATTATAACACAAGCACCGTACTTTTATATCATTAAGTTAATTTTAATATTTTATAATATTCTTTTAATTTGAATTCTCCACTAATTATTCTCTATTAATTATTTATCTTTATATTTAAACTTAAATAGAAAGAGCTAATATTTAGCTATTACTGTAGCTAAATATTAGCTTTGTTTGCAAATCCACTTTTCACCAATATATATCTGAAAACTCTACTATTGCTCTTTGCTTTGCTAAATCTTCTATTTGTTTTGAAATTCCTTCTTCTTTTTTTGAATTTGAGACAACATCTGGCAATCTTACTATAAATTCTGCTCCCTTTCCAAGTTCACTTTCTACTGTTATATTTCCTCCATGCATTTCCACTAATGATTTAACTATGAACAAACCCACTCCACTACCTTCACTTATCTTAGTCATTCTACTATTTATATGATTAAATATCCCAAATATTTCATCTGTTTTATCCTTTGAAAAACCAACTCCGTTATCCTTAACCTTTATAACTACATTTCCCTTTTCTAGCAGAAGACTTACTTCTATCTTTCCATGCAATTTAATAGATTTAATTGCATTTGATAAAAGATTAAACATTACTCTCTCCATTTTTTCTACATCAAAAGCAATTATCTTTTCTTCTATTTCTGTATCAAAAATAATTTCTATAGAATCACTTTTTCCTATTTTTACTACAGACGAGCATATATCCTCTATAAAACTTACAATATCATTATTACTTGGATTATATTTAATTTCACCTGAACTTAATCTAGTACAATCTATTAAGTTATCTACTAGCTTGGTAAGTCTAAAGATATTCTGATTTGCTACCTTAATATATCTTTCATAATTTGTATCTTCTTTTATTTGATTTTTATCTAATGAAAATTTTAACATTTGTAGAGAGGTAAATATTAAATTAATAGGGGTTTTAAATTCGTGAGATAAGTTTGAAAAGAAATCTATTTTTAATTTTTCTAATTGAAATTCTTCATCTTTTTTCGATGTAATATCGCTTATAATAATTACCTTTTTTAACTCTTCTCCATCATCGTTATTTACAACGTTAGATTTGTACCATACCCATCTTATTTCATTGTCTCCTCTTACTATTCTTATTGTTTCTTCAAAAGAATCTTCATATTTATGCCTTCTAATTTTGTATCTATCCTGGGGATGAACATGTTCAAGGAATTTATCTATAGTATTTGAATTATAAATGGTACTACAAGGTTTTCCAAAAATTTTTTCAAAAGCTTGATTTACATAAGTTACCTTTTCTCTTTCTCTTATTATTATTACATCATTAATATTATCTGATATTTGCTTAAACCTTATATCATTTTCTTTAACAAATCTATTAACTAACTTTTTATTACCTATATCTCTTAATATAGGAACTAAGTCAAAGCTTTGAACTTTTCTTCCTTTTTTATCATTAAATCTTTCTAATATTTTTTTATCTAAATAATCCTTAAACCAGATAATTGCCTTATCTCCATCTAATTTATTTATTTTTAAAAATTCACTTTCGTATAATCCATTTTTATCTATTTCTTTAAATATATTGTTTATGTCTATATCTCTAAAATTGTAATTTTCTATTATATAACTAAGATTATTATTTACTAACTTATCCAATTTAAGATTAGTTTCGTAAATTTTAAAATCAGCACCTTCATCATCTTGTCTTATAAATTTACCATAAAAATACGTAAGCGGACTTGACTTTAACATGCATTTATATACATCTATCTCGGTCATATATTCTCCTCCCATACATTAATTCTCTTGTGCCGTTATATATACTTTAATAATATTATTAAAGTAATAAGCTATATTAATTTTTCGAAAATTACCACCCATTTTTTTACCATATATTTAATTATACTTGCTTAATATTCAAAATTCAACAATTTTTCTATTAAATTAAAAAATAGTAATATTTTTTTAATATTACTATTTTTTATAAGTATTTTGCTTTATTAAATATATAAGCACCAATATAATAAATATGTTAGTGCTTCTTTTTATAGAAAATTTCTATTTTGTTAAATATAAATATAATAATTTGATAGTATTCTCAAGTGCTGTATAATGAGTTCTTTCCATACCATGAGATGCATGAACTCCAGGTCCAATTAAGGCTCCTCTAATATTATTTCCACCACGTAATGCAGCTCCAACATCTGAACCATACATAGGATAAATATCTACTGCATATTTTAAATTATTTTCTTGTGATAAGTTAACTAACTTCGTTACCATATTATAATCATATGGACCACCTGAATCCTTAGCACAAATTGAAACATCATATTCTGTACAATTTAAATCTTCACCTATACATCCCATATCAACTGAAATCATTTCTGTTATATCCTGTGGAATATATGAAGCTCCATGCCCTACTTCTTCATAAGTAGATATAAGGATTTTAGTCTTAAACTTTGGAACTATATTTCCTCTATTAAATAATTCTAGAAGTCCCATTAGAGCTGCTACACTTCCCTTATCATCTATAAACCTTGATTTAATAAATCCGCTTTCTGTAATAGTTGTTTTAGGATCTATAAATATAAAATCTCCAGATTCTATTCCTAATAATTTAACCTCTTCTTTAGTAGAGACAATTTCATCAATTCTTATTTCCATATTTTTAGGATCTCGTTTTTTATCTTTACTATCCTCATAAACATGGGCCGCTGGACTAGTGCTTAAAAATGTTCCTGTATATATTTTTCCACCTCTTGTTCTTATTTTGCAATATTCACTATCTAATGTTGCTGGTATAGGACATCCAATTAAAGTAAACTTTAATGTTCCATTAGATGTAATTGATCTAACCATAGCTCCTAATGTATCAACATGAGCTGATAATCCTACTACTTCCTTATCACTTTGTCCTTTTATAGTTATAATTCCACAACCTTTTCTAGTTGTTTCAAATTCATATCCAAAATCCCTAGATAGCTTTTCAATTACCTTCATAATGTCAAAGCAAAATCCACTTGGACTATCAAACTCTAAAAGTTCTTTAGCTGTTTTTAATACAAATTCTTTATTAATTTGTAAGTTCATAAATTCTCCTCCTTAAATAATAAATATTATAAATAATTATATAGTAATATTTATCTAGCAAAAATATTTACTTTATTTTATTGAAATAGCACTTCTAATCTTTTATAAACTAATTTTCACTTTTTAATTTAACCATTATATATTTCAATTCCATCTCTATCTATCTGGAGCTTTATTTCTTCATTCATATTATCTAGAAAAACAATATCACAAGAATAAACCCCTATAATTTCATCTATTTCTTCTACAATAATCCCTCTATAGCTTTTTTCACACAAAATTCCAAGGTCTATATCGGAATTATATTTATAGCTCCCTTTAGCTCTTGAACCAAATATAAGAACTCTTTTTATATAACTACTTTCTCTAAAATACTTTAATAAATTATTGTATACCCTTTCTTCTATTCCAAACATTATAATCTCTCCGTTGATATTTTCTTTAAAAGATTTTCTATTGCGTCCATATAATTATTTAAAATATCATTCTTTATAGCTTCATAATCAGTTTCATCATAAATATGCGCTGTGGAATTTCTAGCAAGTAAAATATTATTCCAAACAATCATATCTTCTATTAAACCTTCTTTAAATGCTTGTTTATAGCATCCTCTAGGACTATTTATCTCTAATCCATCTGCTTTAAATATTTTACATAAAAGTTTCCATGTTAATTCCTCTAAAGTCTCATATTTTTTTATAATAGAGTCTCTATAAACTTCAAGTGTTATATCATCTGCTTTATTCAAATTAATATACTTTTCTTTTATATTTTTTAAATGTATAAGCATTCTATAAGTATAATTATAAGTTAAATTAATTGATTCATCGTATTTATCTAAAATTCCACTCATTTTAAATCCTCCTTAAAATTATAGTATCTTTAATGAACTTATATTAGTTATTATATCATCTATTTATAAAAATGACTTTTATTATAACTTAACTAGTGTTACAAAAGACTCATTATATGTTATTTGTCCCCCTATATCTGATATCCCACTACTTGTAATAAAGTTAGGGTTTCCGTGTTTTTCCCACCAACCTACATACATCATTACTACATAATCTGAAACATCATTATTAATATTTACTTCTACCTCTATACTCCCTGTTATTGATTCTAATTTTACCTTTTCACCGTTTTTTAAACCTAGACTATTAGCCATATTTTCATTTATATGTACCTTAGATATTCCTTCTTCATCCATTAAATGCTGACTAGATAAAGAGTCTCTATGATGATTAGTTAAAAATCTAAAGACATCCTTTTTTACTACTTCTTTATCTACTTTAAAATCTTTTTTATAATGAATTTCAAACTTCTTAGAAGGAGTTAAAAATTCTTTATCCTCCCATGGTATTTCTTTATGTATTGTTATGTATCTATCTTTTAATTTTTCTAAAGTTATATCCCTATAAAATTCTTTAAGGGGAGCTATTACTTTATTTAAATATTCTTTTTTATCAACATAAGGATAATCTATAATATTCATTTTTTTAGCTAATTCTCTAAAGAAATAATACTCATCCATTAATACTTCACTAGGATTTACAACCTTTTCATTATATGTTATATATGGATTGGTCATAGAACTATATATTATATCTTCACTTTCTAAAGTATTAGTACATGGTATAAACAAATCACATTCTTTAGCTGTATCTGTCATAAACATATCAAAACATACTTTAAATTCAATTTTTGAAAATGCATTTTTCAAATTATTTAAATCTGGTAACTGATTTAACATATTACTTTTAGTTATTATGGCCATTTTTATTGGAATATCCAATTTATATATATTTTTTAAATTTTCTGTTTTAATATCTTTTACATAAATATTGTCCTTATAATAAGTTTCTCCATTAATAGCTTCATTAATAAATTTACTTATATCACTTACATAAAATAATCTGTCTTTTCCATAATCACTACTATTATATGGATCTCCATTTAATACATCTGGATAAACCTTATTAGCATAGTTTACTCCGCCACCACTAAAACCAATTTGACCTGTTATAGCACCTAATGCATCTATAAATCTAATTGTGCTTCCTCCATTTTTATATTTTTGTATTCCATATCCTAATAGTATAGTAGAGTATTTACTATTATATAAATAAGCAAGCTCTCTAGCTTCATCTATACTTACTCCACATTTATTACATAACTTATTTATATCTAAAGATTTTACATAAGATTTATAATTATTAAAATCCTTAACATATAAATTTACAAAGTCTTTATCATAAATATTATCTTCTATAATTATCTTTCCAATAGCTAAAGCTAAGTCTTCATCTGTTCCTGGATTTATCCTTATATATTTATCTGCCATTTTTGCTGTAGCTGTATAAATAGGATCTATTACTATTATCTTACTTCCGTTTTTCTGTGCTTTTTTTATCATTTGCATTGTATGTATTGTTGTATATGCAGGATTTTTCCCCCAAACAAATATATTCTTACTATTTATCATATCTTCCAATGAATGGCTTTTAACGTATCCAAAATCTCTTTCTTGCGCCTTTATTCCAGCACTCCAACAAGGCCCTCCTTTAGACTTTGTAACTCCTCCATAAAAGTTGAAAAATACTTCTCCTATGCTCTTAAGGATAGAACCACTTCCATATTGTTCATAATAAAATATAGATTTTGAAGAATACTTATTTTTATAATAACTAAGCATTTCTTCCATTATACCTATAGCCTCTTCAAAAGAAATTTCCTTCCATTCACCATCTATTTTTAAAAGTGGTGTTTTTATTCTATCCTTATGTGTTAACCTATTTAAATGAGCAATTCCCTTTTTACATATAAACCCTTTTGTATAAGGATGCTCCTTATCTCCCTCTATCTTTTCAATTTTATTATCTTTAACATAAATATTAAATTTACAAGCATCTGCACAATCTAAAGTGCAACCATGACTTAGCTTTTTCATAAACTGCCCCCTACTTCTTTATAAAAAATCCTTTTAGCTCTTTAGCATTACCCTTAAACTTTACCTTTTTAACCATTTGTTTTAATATATAAAAATAATCTACTTATCTCTTTCTTCTAATAACTTCCCTATTATAAATATTAATATATTAAATTCCTCTAATACAATTTAGAAATATCTTTGTTAAAATAATATTCGTCTCTTATCTTTAAATACTTAATATCTTAAAGTATTTATATCTTTACCCTTTTATAGTTTTTCTTTCCTTATTCAAATATAAATAACTAATTATTTTTTATAAAGCTTACTTCCTTTTTTATTTTCTTCCACATTTTAATATATATCACTATTTTTTATATAATTATATCATTAATTTCTAAATAATATTTCTTACTTATTTATTAAAAAAATTAAAGCCTACTTTTAAAATAAAGTAGGCTATCTTTTATAAAATTTAGCTAAATAAATTTTAAAGTTTTGAGTCTAATCCACGAACTTCAATTTCATAAATTCTTGTTGCTGAATCTGAGCCTTGAGTAGGTTTTACTGCTGTAAATCTTACATATCTAGCTTCAGTTGCTTTAAATGCATGAATAGTATTTCCTAATACATTTTTAGTTACTTTAACAGCTTCTTCAAAATTTTCTCCATCTAAACTTGTTTCTATTATATACTCTTTAATATTCATGTCAGGACCTTCTCCACCTGCTTCAGCATGAGCTATACGAACTTCACTGACAGTTTTAACATCTCTAAGATCTATTGTTATGTCATGTGGAGCTTTTTCTATTGTTTTATTTCCTAAGTTTAATGTTAAGTTACTAATATCTTCTGAAGAAGAAATTTTATAAGATATTGTTCTAACTACTTTATCTGCAAATTTAGAAACATTATAACTTATAGTTGTCCAATCTTCCCCAATTACTTTATCTGCTTTAATTGTTTCAACTGTTCCATCTTCAAATTCTAAAACTAAATCTAAATTAACTTCTTTGTTTGACTTTGCTGAAGTTTTAAAGTCAACTCCTTTTTCTAATTTTAATTCTGCACTATATAACTTTATAGTAGATGTTTTATTACCTTCTAATTTACCATTAAACTTTATAGAATTTCCTCCATAATAAGCTGTTGAAAAGTCTATAGATAGATTTAATTTATTGTTTCCTTCATTCTCAATTATCCATCTATAAGCTGGCATTACGTCTGCAAGACTTCTATTGTTCCAATCCATAACTGATACTTTTTCACCATCAACAAAGAAGTTATACCCATTACCCATACTAAAGTTTGTTGTAAATGGTAAGTTCTTTACAATTGATTGTTCAATAGAATAAGTTGAAATCCCCTTCCATTCTTTTCCTTATTTTGAGTTTCATTAACTGGAGTTAATTTTGACTTATCAATTCTATTAGCTAAAGGTACTACACTTGTGTTAAAATCCAGATTTTTATCTTCCTTTGGATTCCAAGATAAAAGTTGTACTCATAGCACATGCTAAAACCATAGGTACTACTATTTTTGACTTACTTTTGTTTTTTAAATTCATAATAATTCTCTCCCTTTAGTAAAAATTTCGAAATGAAAATGTATACAAACAATGTACCATATGTTTTATTTACATATAAAACTATTTTATACATAAATAAAAGAGCCGCAGTATTATGGAAATAAAATCCTTTAGCTACAGCTCTCTTTATTTTTAAATGTTATTTTTTTAATCTACTTTTAGCAGGGCCTCTACTCTTTTTAGCTGTGCCTTTTCTTCCATCTGCTATCCTTGTAGATTTTGCTTTTCCTTTAAAGTCTCTATCTGAAATTTTTTCTCTATTTCCAGCTTTACCTCTTGATTGCTCTTTAGACATCTTTCCTTTGTTTTTATCATTACTTTTAGATTTATTTTTGTTTTTACCTTGATATCCTGAGCCTTGTGATTTCTTTAAACTTGCAATATATCTATCTGCTTTTGATTTTATTAAGCACTTAGGTCCATTTCCTATTAAATCTTCTCTTCCTGCTTTCATTAAAGCATCATAAACTAAATTATAGTTTTTAGGATTCTTAAATTGAAGAAGTGCTCTTTGCATAGCTTTTTCTTCTTTAGTTTTTGGAATATATACTTCTTCCATAGTTAATGGATCAAGTCCTGTATAAAACATTGTTGTTGATAGTGTTCCTGGAGTTGGATAAAAATCTTGAACTTGCTCTGGTTGATACTTTATATCTCTTAAATATTCTGCAAGTTCTATTGCTTCTCTTAATCCACTACCTGGATGACTTGACATTAAATAAGGTATTAAGTATTGCTCTTTTCCTAATTGCTTATTTATTTTAAAGAATTTTTCACTAAATCTATCATAAGTATCACCAGCTGGTTTACCCATATATTTTAATACTCTTGGAGATACATGTTCTGGAGCAACTTTTAATTGTCCACTTACATGATGCTCCACTAATTCTTTAAAGAAAGTATCATTTTTATCTGCCATTATGTAGTCATATCTTAACCCTGAACGTACAAATGCCTTTTTAACCTTAGGCAGCTTTCTTATTTTTCTAAGTAAATGTAAATACTCTGAATGATCTACTATCATATTCTTACAAGGCTTTGGTGTTAAACATTGTTTATGCTTACAAGCTCCTAGTGTAAGTTGTGTTTTACAAGCTGGTTTTCTAAAGTTTGCTGTAGGACCTCCTACATCATGAATATACCCCTTAAAATCTTTAAGATTAGTTATTTCTACTGCTTCTTCTAATATGGATTTTTCACTTCTACTTTGAACAGCTCTTCCTTGATGGAAAGTTATTGCACAAAATGAACAGTTACCAAAACATCCCCTTGAACTTACTATACTAAACTTAACTTCTTCTATAGCTGCAATTCCGCCATCCTTTTCATATATTGGATGATAATTTTTCGCATATGGAAGTCCATAAACTTCATCTAATTCTTCTCTTGTTAAAGGCATTTCAGGTTTATTTACAACAACATATCTATTTCCATGCTTTTGTATAAGCTGTTTTCCTCTTACTGGATCTTGCTCTTGATATTGAATTTTAAATGCTTCTGCATATTTTTTCTTATCTGCTGTTACTTCTTCTTTAGATGGTAACATTATATAATCTCCGTAAACCTCATCTAAAGATTCTATAGTATAACAAGTTCCATTTACATGTCTTACATATTTAGCTTCAAAGCCATCATTTAAAGCATTTGCTACTTCAACAACTTGCTTTTCACTCATACCATAAATAAGTAAATCAGCACCTGTATCTATAAGAATTGAATTTCTTATGTTATTACCCCAATAATCATAATGAGCAAATCTTCTAAGACTTGCCTCTATACCACCAATCATTATATTTACATTTTTATATGCTTCTCTTATTTTATTACAATAAACAATTGTAGCTCTATCTGGTCTTAATCCCATTTTTCCACCTGGAGAATATAAGTCCTTTTCTCTTAATCTTTTACTTACAGTATAATGGTTAACCATTGAATCCATATTTCCTGCATTAACTAAAAAACCAAGTCTAGGCTTTCCAAGCTTTTTAAAATCCTCAAGACTGTGCCAATCTGGTTGAGGAATTATACCAACTTTATATCCTGCATTTTCTAAAACTCTTGAAATAATTGCTGTTCCAAAACTATGATGGTCTATATAAGCATCCCCTGTAACTATAATAAAATCACACTGTTCCCATCCTCTATCTTCCATATCTTGCCTACTTATTGGCAAAAATTTATTTTCTATCATCTAATCACCTACTATATCTTATTAAAACTACTAAATAAACCTTATTCATAAAAATCTAATGTCCCGTTTAATGATTATAACATTTAAAAGCATATAAATCATATACTTATTAATAGTTTTTGTATTTTTTTGTTGGATATTGTTCTATATAAAACCACCATTTTCCCATATTTATCCTACTATATATTATGAACATACATTGATAAAAACTTATCATAATAATGATAAATAAAATTCTAGAATTATTACCATACTATATATAAAATATTAGAATTGTGGGTAGATAATATGAGAATTTTAAAATCTAATAAATGGTATATACAGATGCTTTTAATATTTCTATTTAATATTTTTTGCATTATGGATCCTGCAAGTGCAAATAATATTGAGGTAAATAAATCTATAGATAATAAGAATAAAAACGATTTTAATGTATTGGTTATTAATTCATATAATCCATACAGTGAATGGGAAAGTTATGTATTTCAGGGTATTAAAAACAAGTTAGATAATGATACAAACATTAAAATTAATCTTGAATATATAGATTCAAGAAAAAGATGTGATAAAGAATATTTAGACGAATTTTCAGATCTACTTAAATTAAAATATTCAAATAAAAAAATAGATGCTGTTTTATCTATAGATGATGAAGCCTTTGATTTGGCTAGAAGTAATCTTTTTAATAGTGAAAGTATATTTTATAAAACTCCTATTATTTTTACAGGAGTAAATCAAAACCTTAATTTTACTAATGAAGAATTAAATTATATAACTGGTGTTATAGAAATTGAAAATAATCTTCAACTTATTAATATGATCTTAAGTATACATACTAATGTAAATGAATTAAATATAATCCTTGATAATGCTACATATTCAAATGTAATAAAAGAAAATATAAAAGGAATAACAGATTATTTTAATAGATCTGTAAAAATAAACTATATTCAAAGTACTTATATAGAAGATATTTTAGAAGGATTGGAAAATAACAATGGTCCAAATTCTGCTAATATAATTATTGGAGATTATAAATCTAAAGATGGAGATGATATTTATCCATTATCAGAAACTATAAGGTTAATTAAAGATGTAACTAAGACCCCTATTTATACAAAAGCTCAACCTTATGTCTTTACTGGTATTGTTGGAGGTATTGTTGATTGGGGTCAAGATCACGGAAATGTCCTTGCTGAAATACTTATAAGGTTATCTGAAGGTGAAAAGGTATCTAATTTAAAGCTTATTTTTGATTCTTTAGAAAAAGTAGTTTTTGATTATAAATCACTATATGAATATAACATTAATCCATTAACTTTACCTGAAAATAGTGTATTTATAAATAAAGGACCTTTTGATTTATTACTTCCTAAGTCTGTTAAAATCATCTTATTGCTTGCTTTAATTTCTTTGTTTATTTTTGTTTTATTAATAGTTATTAAAATGATTTCTCATAAAAGAGAATCAGCTAAAAATAAAAAATTATATTTAACTGCACAAGAAGAAGAAAGGCTCAAAACAGAATTTATATCTACAGTTTCTCACGAGCTTAGAACTCCAATTAATATAATTTTAAATACATCTAAACTTTTAAATTTAAAAATTGAAAATTCTAATATAGATAAAGAATACTTAAAAGATAAACTAAATTATATAGACCAAAATTCTCAAAGACTTTTAAGGCTTGTAAATAATATATTAGATCTTACTAAAATTCAAAGTGGCTTTATGGAAGCTCATTTTGAAATGAAAAATATAGTTGAGGTAGTAGAGAATACTGTACTTTCTATTGTTGATTTTGCTAAGTCTCATAATATAGAAGTACTTTTTGATACAGAAGAAGAGGAAATTATTACTGCTGTAGATGAAGAAAAATTAGAGAGAGTATTACTTAATTTACTTTCTAATTCTATAAAATTTACATCTGCAAATGGTAATATAATGGTTATGCTAAGAAAAGATATTGAAAATGTTATTATAGATATTAAAGACACTGGAATAGGAATTGAAGAAGAAGATCTACCTTATATATTTGATAAATTTAAACAAGTAGATTCATCCTTAACTCGATTTAATGAAGGAAGTGGTTTAGGACTTTCTATAGTTAAAGGACTAGTAACTATTCAAAATGGAACTATAGATGTTTTTAGTAAAAAGAATATAGGTACTGTTTTCACTTTAACCTTTCCTATAACTGAAGTAACTCAAAATAAACCCAAATATGCTATTACATCTTCAGACTTACAAGAAACTGTAAAGCTTGAATTATCAGATATAAAAGATAAAGAAAATTATTAAAAAATAAGCATTAACATCTTTATGACGTTAATGCTTATTTTTAGAGTTATTTGAATCTTCAAAATTAATACTGACTCTACTAACATCTTAATCAAACCAACTCTTAAAATACTCTCTATCTATGTCTTCTGCTTCTTGAGTTTGACATAGTATTAGGTTTACTATTATTATTCATTCCACCCATTCCATTAAAAAGCATTCCTAGTGGATTATTTCCCATTTGATTGCTTCCCATTTGGTTGCCCATTGGATTTCCCATTTGGCCTCCATTATTTCCTCCCATTAGCATATTTAACACTTGACTCATATCAAAATTGTTTCTATTACCTTGATTATTTCCTTGGTTACTCATTCCATTTCCACCTAGTCCATTAAAAAGCATTCCTAATGGATTATTTCCCATTTGATTGCCCATTGGATTTCCTCCCATATTTCCCATTCCGCCCATTGGGTTTCCTCCCATTAACATACTCATCATCATACCTAATGGATTATTCCCCATGCCTCCCATATTAGCCATTGGATTTCCTCCCATGTTTCCCATTCCGCCCATTGGGTTTCCTCCCATTAGCATACTCATTAGGGGATTGCCACCCATTCCCATGCCACCTCCGGGCATACCTCCTGGCATACCGCCCATTAGTAGACTATTTAAAAGCATCTCTAACATTTTTATCTCCTATAAAAAATTATTATTACTATATAACTATTGGAAATATGTTCAATTTGATACAATAGTATTAAATGTTTTTTAAATAAAAAATATTTATAAGTAATATTTGTATAATCTCCTTAATAAGAATTAAAAAAAGTCACCTTTTTCAAGGTGACTTTACTATAATTAGCTTCCAATAAAGCTTTCCATTCTTTTATTATTCTCAATTATACTAATTATATTTTTAAGTAATATTACTTCTCTATCATCTTTTGCTATTTTTATACGCTGATTTATTTTTGAAATTACAAAATCATAATCACAGTTCTCTTGTTGTGTTAATTCTTTTATTTTATCTATTATGCTACTTAAATTTTTTCTTACATCTTTATTTTCTTTAATTAATGTATGGTAATGATATATGCTATTTACAAGTCTTCTTTGATTATATATAAACTCTTTTTCTTCTAAAGACTGTGTTCCAAAATTAGTTATTTTTAATTTTTCTTCAATTAATGATGGAATTAAAAATAAGTTTCTAATACTTTCATCTAAATTCCTATCACCCATACTATTGAACATATGATTTATAACTTCCCCATAAGTTTTAATTAAATCTTTTTTACCATCTTCTATTTTATATGGCAATATATATCTGTTTATAATTAAAGATATTATAGTTCCTATACCAACAAATATTATTCTATTGATAACAAACTTGTTTGTACCATCTATTATTGCAGCTCCAGCCACTGCTGATACTGTAACACATATAATTGCATTTCTATAACTAGTTGCAAAAGGATTTAAATATCCTGCAAGAAGTATTATAAAAAGTCTCGCTGTTTGATTTTCTATTAAATTAAATGCCACAAAAATTATTATTGCTCCAATTAATGTACCTTGAAGTCTTTGACTTGCCTTTGATTTACATGTTTCTGAATAAGGTTGGATTAATGAAAATATAGTATAACACATCCATCTTCCTTCTGATAAGTTAAAATAACCTGTTAAAAATGCTGTTAATGAACCTGCAACTGCCAGCTTAATTGCATAAGTGAGTTTAACTGAATCAAACTTTAAATCCCTTTTATGCAAAGTGATTTTCTTAAAATTATCTGGTACTGAAATACTAGTATCTACAACATTTCTACTTGCTTTATCTAAATTAAATATTTCTAATAAATTTTCAATTAACTCTTCAATTAACACAACAAATTCATGTACATGTATTTTATTTAAGTCACTATCTTTATACTTTTCTTCTAATGCTTCTAAATCTTCTAATTTTAAAGTACTATCTTGAATTTTACTTATTACATTGTACATATCACCTAAAAATAATATATAATCATTTTTATCTCGTTGAAGTTCTATGGTATCTAATAATATATTTAATCTTTCTAATGTACAAACGATATTAGTTGTTATTTTACCATGATTAGTAAGATAAAAGTTATTAATTCTTTTATCATATACCATTCTTTTTATATTATTAATATCTTCTAATATATTTATATTAACTTTGTTTAACTTTTTACTTTCTCTTGTGCCTCCAATTTTTAATATACTAATTTTAACTAAAAGCTCATGATATATTTTATGAACTTTCTTACCTCCCACTTTAGAAAGCTTGTCTTTGTTAGTTAAAAATTGTAAAGCCATTATAAAGAATGCTCCAAATATTAATGATAAAATTCTATTTTTAAAACCTTCACCATATACTGGTGAAAATAACATAAATAAATATTGAAGACCAAAAGGTACTACTATAGATTTTCTCAATTTATAGCTTAATAAATATGCTATCATAAATAATGATATAAAATTAAGAACAATTCCTAGCCAAATATTATTACTTGACCAAAAAGCAAAATATCCTAAAACTAAGTTTAATGCTAATAATCTAGTTAAGTTCTTAAATGGTTCTATAGTTAAGTCCCTTTCTAATAAAGTTAAACTTGCTGTAATAACTGCAACTCCAACAAGAGTGTTCTCTGATCCGAACATTTTTTGAAAAATATTTATAAATACCATTATTCCTATGAATGTTATTGTATTAGATATTATTTTTCCTTTTGTCATTTCTATCCACCTCTTTTTGATATACAAGAAACAATATTATCACAATAAAAAGTTCATTTCAATATAATTTTTTTCTCTTTTCTTATATTAATATTTGTAAATTCCATATAATTATTTACTAAAAAAAGTACTTAATAAAAACTAATTTTCTATATTAGGAACCTTTAACATTATAATAAATCCTATTATAAATAATACTACTAAACTTAATATTCCATTATTTGATTTCCCTGTTACTTGAATAACTAATCCAACTAAAAATGGTCCAAGAACTGCTGCGAACTTTCCAAATATACTGTAGAACCCAAAGAATTCTGCTGATTTTTCCTTTGGTACTAATTTTGCAAAGTAAGATCTAGAAATAGCTTGTATTCCACCTTGAGCTGAACCTACAGCCATTGCTAAAATCCAAAAATCCAAAGTTGTTTTAATAAAATATCCGTAAATACAAATTATTGTATAAGTTATTATTCCTACATATATTAAATTTTTTGTTCCTATTTTCTTAGATAATTTTCCATATAAAATTGTAAATGGGAATGCTACAAACTGAGTAAGAAGTAAGATTATTAATAAAGATGTCATTGAAATTCCAAGATCTGTTCCATAAGATGTAGCCATACCTATAATAGTATGTACACCATCTATATAAAAGAAATATGCTATTAAAAATATATATACCCCATTCCATATCCCATAGATGAAACATAATCCATTCTATCTTCTGTTGTTACATCTACTAAAAATGAATCATAAAATATATTTGCTCCTGAAAAGCCAAGTACAGTTATTACATAAGCAAATAATAGTAATACAGGTGTGTTAGTTGGTATAAATGCTAGAAATATAGTTGAAATTACTCCTAAAATAAAAAATATATTAAAAAATTTCTTCTTATTACCTTTATAATCTGCTATATTACCTAAAATAGGAGCTAGCATTACTACAAGAAAAGTAGATATAGAAATAGAGTATCCCCAAAATGCAGTTGAAGTAGATGAAGACATTCCTCCATTTTCAGCAACCATTTTAAAATAAATTGGTAAAATAGTTGCTGTTATAGTCATTGAATATGCAGAATTAGCCCAATCATAAAGAATCCAACTTTTCTCTTCCTTACTTAATTTACTCATAAAATCCCCCTAGATATTAAATATTTTTTCCTCAATATTTCCGTCAATATCTTTAAGCTCTAATCCTAAAATTCTAGCTAATGTAGGTCCATGATTTATTAAACTTCCATTTTCTAAAGTAAATCCCTTTTTAATACTATTTCCATAAGCAATAAAAAATGTTGTATAGTTTTCTTTTTTCGGAAAATATCCATGAGTTGCCTTAACTCTATGAGGCTTTTCCCCTATATCTTCTTCCTTTATCTTTTCTATAAAATCTCCTGTAACTTCATCTATAAAAGAATATCCGAAGTTTCCTTCTACCATAAAATCACAATTAGGATCTGCGCCTAGATTTTCTGCCTCATTAGAATCTAATATAAATTCAAAAGGATTATTATAAGTTGAGTTTGCCTCTTCTAAAATCTTTTTTACTTCTTCTTTTACTTTATTATCATTTTTATCTTTTAAATATATGTAACTACTACCATCGCAATTTTTTGCAATAGCTTTATAATCCTTTAATTTCCCTCTTCCATCTAAAGTAATTAAGTTTTTTTCTGTAAATAAAGAATTTATCCTTATGATTTTATCTACATCTATTTGACTATGATCCCCTAAAGCAACAATTGTACTTTCTTCTAAAATATTAGCCTCTTTTAGAGTATCAATTATCTCTCCAAGTCTTTTGTCATGTCTAATTAAAGCTTCTTTAACTTCTTTACTTTTATAACCTGTATAATGTCTTTGACTATCAACATCAACTAAATGTAAAAGCATTAAATTAGGTTTTCTGTTAATTATAGTATCTTTAGCTACTTCCATAGAGAAATTATCTAAATAAGGCTGAGATATTCCTTTTCTTAAGCTTCCATATTTTTTATTAAGAGGTAATTGATAAGATATTGTTCCAGCTAAAGCTGACATAATTATTTGATTATGCCATGATTTAGTACAACATATTTCGGGCATATTGTAAGTTATTTTACTTCTACCTGTAACTGGCCATAATATGGAACAAGTTTTTAATCCTTTTTTCTCTGCTAAATCAAAAATAGTTTCCTTTTTTATATATTTTCTATACCAATACCAATTTGGGTTTTCATCTCCAAATTCAAGTAATGTATTGTTTATTATCCCATGTTTATTGGGATAGCATCCTGTAACTATAGTTGCATGGGCTGGATAAGTTAAAGATGGATAAATAGTTTCTACATTTTTAATTAAAGCTCCTCCTTTAATAAGCTTTGAAAAATTAGGTAATTCACCTAATATCTCTATATCCTCTGAAGATACACCATCAAAAGATATAACTATTAAGTGCTTTGTCTGCAATTTAAAACCCCCTTCTTCAGAATATCTTTATAGTACAAAAGTATTGTTAATTCTAGTTTAATTCTATGTTTTATTTTATAATTAATTTCTCTATATAATTAATTATAAAATAAATTAGCACAACTTTGAAGTTGTGCTAATTCATTTTATATTATTTATCTTTCTCATTCATATAAAATTTTATAGTTTTGCTACATATTGATGTAATATATTAACTGCTGATCTTAATGTATTTTCATTAAGTTCACCTGCTTGTATTTCTTGAGTTAATACTTCATTTAATGTATTAACAACATTTTCTTTATTTTCCTTAGTATCATTTCTCTCTTCTGAGAATACAATTTCAACATTATTTATAGCTTGTAATACTCTAGTTATTCTATAAGTCAATTCCCTAACTTCGTTTCCTGATTCTTCTATTGAGTCAATATATTGATTTTCTATTCCTAATCCTCTAGATCTTTCTAGTGATGTTGTAGCAAAAATTAGTAATCTATTATAATTATCTATATTTGTAAAATCTGCATTATCTACTAAATCAATTGCTATTCTCATTTCTTCTATTGCATAATTTAATTGTTGTAAGTTTTCTTGGCTTAATTTTATAACCTCAACAGATTCATTTGTTGCTGCATTAGCAGATAAAAAAGGAATTCCTCCCATTAATAGCCCTGTAGCTACTGCTGAAGATAATATTTTTTTAAAAGTCTTTTTAATCATAATTATTTCTCCTTTAATTTATATAAATTTATTTAAAAGATATATAAATAAAAAAGCCTTAACAATTTAATATAATTATTATATAATGTAATTGAATTAAATATATTTATAAAGTATTTAGCCGGCCAGCCATATATTTTATAAAACATAATTAATTTTAATGAAAATTCCTTAAATTATATTTTAAAAATATTTTTTAAGGTTTTTTTATTTTTATTTATATCTTAATAATTAACTATTTTTTTATTTTCTTTTTATAGTAAGTACCCCCGCTAACAATGCTAAAATACCACTTATTAATGTTACTGGTGTCTTTCCTGTATTAGGAAGTTTATTTTGTTTAGCTTTATTATTTTTATTTACTTTAGCTGAGTTATATTTAATTTTTTGTTTTTTAATTTCTGGTTTTTTAATTTCTGGTTTTTTACTATTAACTTTTGTATCTTCAGGATGATTCTTTTCATCTACAGACATATCAACTATATTAGATTTATTATCCTTTTCTAATAATGTTTTTTTACTTTCTGTATCTTTAACATTTTTATCATCTTTATTTTCAAGATTCTCATTTTTACTATCTTCTTTTTCTGTATTTGTTTTTTTAGACTCTACTTTTTTAATATCTTCATTTTCTACATTTTGCTTATTTTCTTCATCTTTATTATCTTGCTTGTCATATTCATTTTTTACATCTTGTTTATTATCTACATCAGCATTATTTTGCCTATTTTCTTCATTGTTAGGCTGTTCTTCCTTCTTATTATCTTTATTTTCATCTTCTTTTGGAATTGCTCCATTAACAACTTCCTTTGGCTTGCTCTCTTCAATGAATTCTTTATAATAATTATTATATATCTCTTTAGCTTTATCTAAAGTTATTTTATTTAAAACTCTACTTTCACTTTCTTGATAAATTACTAAATTTAAAGTATTTATTACGTTTTCCTTATTTTCTAATGTATCTTTTCTTTCTTCGGAAAATACTACTTTAACATTATCTATAGCATGCAAAACTCTATCTATTCTATAAGTTAAGGCTCTTACTTCATTACCAGACTCCTCAATCCACTCTGCATATTTATTCTTTACACCAAGACTTCTTAATCTATCTAAAGATGATTTTGAAAATACAACTAATCTATCATAATTTTCTTTTTCTGTAAAATTAGCATTATCTACTAGAGTTATTGCCTCTCTCATTTCCTCTACTGCATAAGTTAACTCTGGTAAATCATTTTCACTAATCTCTAAATTTTCTTTACTGCTATTAATAACCTCATTTGTTGCTGCTTCTGCAATACATATAGGAGTTACTCCTATAACCATACCTGTAGCTATTGCAGTACATATAATCTTTTGAATTTTTTTCTTAATCATTAATAATCCTCCTTTAATATAAATAAAATCTATATTAAAGGTATATTACTTAATAAACCTACTGTTATTAAGTTTATTTTATAAAAATAAATATATTTATAAAATATTAAGCCGGCCAGCCACAACTTCTATAAAAATATTCTTCTTAATAAAATTCCTTAAAATAACATTCTTTAATTATATAGTTTTCATTAAATATATACCTTTAAAATTTACAATATTTCTTAATTTTATTTTGGGAATTTTTCTCATTTATTGTAAATTTACCATTACAATATTATCACTTTTTTCCATAACTTTCATTAGTTTTATGAAAGTTTTTAAATTTTCGTTTTTCATTTTGCGACTATTTTTTGTTTTTTATTTATTAATTCTAAAAAATATTTTCCTTTTTTATTTTTTATTTATAAATACTTATTATTTATATTTAATATAATTATAATTTTATTCTTATAATAAAATAAACTAATTAAGAACAATTCCTAATTAGTTTATTTTTTCAGTATTTATTTTATTCTAATATTTTTCCACTAATATAATCTACTTCATAAGCTCCTACTACTCCATCATCATTTAAATCATATTCTGGAATACTCATATTATAATTTTTTGATGCTATTGCTAAATCCTTAATACTAATATTACTATTTCCGACTGGTACTGCTTCAATATTTAATGGTTTTTAATTAGATTTAATTAAATATTTTAACTTATCACTTGAAAAATCTTCTATTGTTTTACCATTTATTTTTATATCACTTAACTCTGTTTTACTATCTGATGTACGAAGTATATTTATAATGTGCTTACTCTTGGTTTTACCATCTTTTCCAACACCCTCTACATAAAAAGTATTATTCCCAACTTTTAAATCAACAGTTCCTTGAAATTCATTATGCTGATTTAAATTATTATTAACAGGATTTCTATATTCTGTTGAATATAAATTTATATTACCTATTATTTCCTCTGATGAAATATTTAAAGTAATACTTTTGGTATCATAGGAAGTGCTTAAAGTATATACATCATTAAGATTTCCACTTTCATTTAAATTAAGTTCTGGAATTGATATTGAACTTATCTTTGAAAAATTATTATTATACTTTTTAATATTTATTGAATATACTTTTTCATTTTCTCCATTTGGTGATACTACCTTTATTATAATATCCTTTTCTTTATTTACTTTAATATTTCCACTAATATTTCCTAACCCCTTAATTAACTCTTCTCCATCTACAGTTATAACTATATTACTATTTTCCTCATATGATTTTACATTTAACTTTAAGCTTTCTTGATTACTTATTGAATTATACTGATAATTTACTTTATCTTTATCAAAACTATCTATAACTGAATTATTTATATTTATAAACTCTAAATCAGCATTACTAACAATTTCTTCTCTGTTAACTATAAATATTTCATTACTTTTAACCCCTTCTCCAACTTTTCCATGTTCATCTACAGGATATACCGTACAAGATAGTTTTCCTATTGAATTAGGTACAAAATTCTTCTCTTGTGTAAAATAATCTTCAGTATTATCATTATTTTTTAATTGCCATCTATAAATACTATCCCCTTCATTATGACCTTCTAAATCACTATACAAATAATCTACTGATACAGTTTCTGAAACTTTAGCTTCTGACTTATTTAAGTTAACTTCTCTTACTGATGGCTCTATGTTACTAACTCCTGTAAACTTAATACTATTTAATGTTTTTATACTGTCTTTATCATACTCACTTCCATTTGCAACTTTAAATTCAGAAATATTAACATCTGTAGCTCTTCCATCATGATTCCATGCTGCAAAGCCTATTTTATAATCATTAGATATTTCAGTTGCATCTATTGTTCCCCATTCTATCCAGTTTCCATTTGGTGTTTTATAATTTATAACTAACTGGTTATTGTTTTTGTATAAATCAAAAATTAAAGTAGATTCTTGAACATTTACATTTTTATCATTTTCTACTGCTGAGCCATTAGTTTCTTTTACAGATACTACACCATTAAAGTGAGATTTCTTTCCTATAGATGTATAGTTATCAGCATCTTTAAATAAATATACTCCTACTGAATCCCATCTATTATTTGTTTTTAACGGAAGATTTGATATTTTAACACTTAATCTCATATTGTCTTTATCTATATTTCCCGGTAAATTATAAAGGAATATATTTTTAGCACTATTATCGCTATTATAAAGATCTCCTCTTTCCATAGTTATTTTAAGCTCTGTATCATTTATACTTTCCCACTTTTCATTATTCTCATTTAATATATTAAAACTATATGATAGTCCTTCATCTTCTGAAAATGATATTCTAACTACTCTACTTTTAGAGATACCATTTAAAGTAGCATTTACAATAACAAATCCTTCTTTTTTAGCTGTAAATAGTCCATTTTCTGAAATTGTAGCTTTATCTGTAGCTGTATTATCTATATTTTTTACTGACCACATAATACTAGAAGCTAAACTTTCTGGCTTAACTATGGCTTCAAATTGGATTTCACCATCTTTAATCTCTATCTTTTCATTATCTCCATTAACTATTTCGAACTCTTCTGGCTTTACGGCCTCATCAGATAATACAGTAAATTCTATTTCATTTGATTTTATTTCTGTGTCATTCCAAATATAATATGCTATAACTTTACCAGTACCTGCTCCAACTGCATTTACTTTTCCATTATTATCAACAATAATTACCTCAGGGTTAAGAGTTACATATTTTATATTTGATGTTGGTGGTGATACTTGTCCACTTCCATTTAAGGTTAAACCACTATCATTATTGTTAACATACTCTAATGGCATATCTCTTACAATTGCATTTTTTATTAAACCATCATCATAACTATTACCTTCAATCACTACATTTTTACATGCTTTAAATGAAAATACCTCTCTATTATTTCCGCTATTTACATTTCCATTTGCATCTAAATCTAATAGTAAATTATCTCCTATTTTTAATTCACTTTTAGGTGATGTTAAATTAAGTGTTACATTTGGATTTTCTCTAAATACTTTATTATTTCTTATTGTTAGATTTTCAACACTTTCTGCTGTAACAACACGACTAGCATTCATATAGAATTCATTTTCTTCTATAGTTATATTTTTATGAATAGGGGTATCTGAACTTGGTAATTTGCCTCCTAAAGTAACAGGATGTATAAATACTGCTGGAGCATCTGCCCATTCTGTTTGTCCAGTATCAGTAATGTGAAACTCATTATTTCTTATTGTCATATCTCTAATTGGACCTGACTCATACCATTCATTTGAATCATTTGATAAGAAAATACTTGCCATAGACATATTTTTAAAAGTATTTCCTTCTATTAAAACAGGCTTTCTAGTTGTTGCAAGTATTCCTCTAGTCGGAATTGTATGAAATACGTTATTTACTATTTCAAGCTCTGGAGTATATGTTACATTTTCTGCAACATACTTAGGTTGATTTCCAATTTTACTGTTAATATCCTCAGGTAAATCCTTGTTAAATTTAACTATCATAGTCTTTAAATCGTTTCCATTTTCTCCAGGTTGACTACTTTCAACAACTTCATAAAGTACTTCTTCTCTGCTAGGTGACTCTAAAGTATCTCTTGTAAAAAATGCTACCTTATCTCCTACATAATATTGAGGGAATCCACCTTGCTGTCCATGTATATATTTAAGCTTTAAAGTTCTATTATCTATTTTTTCTTCAACTCTTGTAAAAGTACCATGAATGTTTATAGGATCATCATGGGCATGGGAAAAATTCGAATTTTTTATACTTATTTTTCCCTTTGCTCCTGATACATGTATTAAGTCTGCAAAGCTTGTAGTGTACTTTCCAGTTCCTACTCTTGGCATAAAATTAACTGTATCGAAAGTTACATTTTCACTCATTTGAGTAAGCCATCCAAATCCATCCATATAATGAACATTTACATTTTCTATACTAGTATTCTTACTTTCCCAAATAAAAGCTCCTGCTGTATGCCTATGAGTACTTGCACACATTTCGTTTACAACACCTAATGTTTGTCCTACTGGAATATTATTGTTATAAGTTATTCTTACTGTATTTTCACTTGTTTTTTTAATATCCCTTACTCCATTGAATGGTCCTTCGCTTAATGAATGTCTTCTTGTAATTTCTGTTTTAGGATTATATATAACTACTGACCAAGCATTATGATGTCCCTTTTGTGTCCAATAATACTCACCTGTATATGGACTTTTTTCACTTGTCCAAAGAATATTTGTATTATTATCTACAATTTCATATTTAAAATTTGATGGTATAAAATAATCAACATATTTTTTACCATTTTCAACACCAATATCTTTTACAGTCATTTCTGTAGTTGTTGGAACTTCAAAATCCCAAGCAAAATTTCTAAGTTTTATATTTTCTGATTTTACTACTGCTAGTGCCATCATATCTCCATGGATAACAAATAAAGAATCATTTCCTTCAATAGTTAAATCCTTTTGTCCTTCTATTAAAATTCCTATTTTCTTCATTGGATTTTCTATACTATTTGTATTTGAAGTGTGATACTCTCTTTCCTGAGCATAATCTTTATAAATACTATATTCTCCTTTAGGAAAGTTAATAATAACAGGTTCACTAAGCTTTTTAGCTTCTTCTAATGCATTATAAATAGCTAATGCACTATCATTTTTTCCGCTTGGATCAGCTCCAAAATCAGTTACATTAATTGTTTTTACATTAGTATTTTCTTCTGCATTACTTTTAAATGTTGGTGATGCCATAGTGGCTCCCATTGTTGCAACTATTGTTATAGAAAGTAGCCTTAGAATCTTTTGTTTAATTTTATTAAATTCCGTTTTCATAAATATAATCCCCCTTAAATAAATTATATTTCATCAAAGTTTAATTTCTATATTTTAACTTAATTACCTTCTTTTTTATGGGAATTTAATTATTTTTACTTATTTATTACATAGGCTTCAGGATTAGTATTTCATGGAATATTAGCAGATAATAATGCAATGTGATACAAGACTTGGATATATATACTTGATTTTATATCTTTTGCAAGTCTTATTATCTTCATATTAAATGTAATTGTAGTTTTTAAAAGAAAAAAAATAGCCAGTAGACTTATAAGTTTCTACTGGCTTGAGAGAATAGATAATTCTGTGTAATTATCATTTTTATTATTTTAATACAGATTCTTATACTTAGTTTACCCCTTTTAATATATTATTTTAATTTTGTTAAATCAATGTTAAACTCTTCTCCAACCTTTATAAAATCATTACTTAACTTTCCACTTTTTTCTGGAAATTTAACTGCATATGGAGTAAGTTTTAATTCTTTAGCTTCACTTTATATATTTCCCTCTATAGATGAATTCTTAAATACTCCTTCTGTTTTGCTTCCACTAGATAAATAAAACTCTACAGGATTTCCTAAATCATCATTTCCTCTTAATACCATGTCATAACTTTCAGCTTTATTTTCAGCTGTATAATATATTTTTTGTCCTATATCATTAGTTTTATATTTATTTAAAATTATCTTTTCTCCACTTTCAAGAGTAAAGCTATATCCTAAATCTAATTCTTTTGTGGCTAAAGCAAATTCTTCACCACTAGATTTAAATTCAAACTCCCAAGGTCCTTTTACTTCATTATTTTCAAGTGATACATTTGAATATCTTATTTTTATATTTAAATCTTTATCTGTATGAATTGAATTAATATCATAAATTAACGTTTCTTCCATAGTGTAATTATCTATAGCTTTAGGTCCTCCTGCTGCTCCAGTATCTACTAATTCCCCATTTATATATATTTCACCATAAGAATTTATTCCATGTTCACCTATAGGTTCATTAGTTTTTAATTTACTAGAAACTATTAATCTTCATTTTTTCCCTTCTTTCATGCAAGCTTGCTTTCTAGATTTATCCATTACACTAGATACTTCGTAATAGTATGTACCATATCTATCAAAAATAAAAAATTTTAAAAAATAATTATTAATCATTAAAATTTACCCAAATTATATACTAAAGCTTAAAAATAAATTAAGAGAATATGAAAAAACTAAAAATACTTAAATAACTTGTCTTTATAAACAACTTTAATATCCTATATATAACTAAAGGAGCTGTTTTAAAACAACTCCTTTAAAATTAAAAATAATCCAATATTCTTTTAAACACTATATTTAAAATTAAATTATTTCCTCTAATTCTTTAGCATATTTTTTTGCATTATCTATTATTAATTTTGGATATCCAATATATTCTAATAATTTTATTGCATTTCTTGTTTTTGAAACACCAGACTTTAATTTATAATCAAAGGATAAACCCTCTTCTGAGTCAACATCTTCTGAAAAATAATAAAAATCATAATTATCTTTTAACGAATCCGTAAGTTCTCTATCATGAGTTGCTACAAAAGTTAAAGCTGTTGCATCCCCTATATATTTTAATATTGCCATTGATGATGAAATTCTTTCAACAGGGTTAGTTCCTCTAAATATTTCATCTATAATACAAAATACTGGTACAGGCTTCTCTAAGGATTTTATTATTCTTAAAATAGCCTCTGCTTCTGCCATATAATAGCTTTTACCTTGTCCTATATCATCATTTGGGCTTATTGATGATACTATATTTAAAAAGCAACATTCATATTTAGAAGCTATAGCAAAATAAAATGTTTGTGCTAAGATTACATTTACACCTAACATCCTTAAAAATGTAGATTTACCTGACATATTTGTTCCTGTTAATACAACACCTTTTTTATTTAGCAATATTGTGTTAGGAACTCCATTTTCTAATAATGGATGAACCCCTTCTTCTATATTTAATTTAACATCTTTTATAAATTTAGGCTCACAATATGTATATTCTAATATTTCTTGATAAATCCCTATAGATATACATGCTTCTATTTCTCCTAAAGCCTCATATAAATCTAGTATAGACTTTTTATTTTTCTTCAATTCCCTAGTTACTCCATAATAAGAGCTTTCTAATACTAAAAAGACTATTCCTAAGCCTTCAAAGATTCCACCATAAACACTCATTAAATTACAAAGTCTAGTATTACTTCTAAAATATTTTAATTTTTTATAAATATTATTTATCTCATACTTATCATCTATAATTTCTTTACACTTTATTTTAGATGTCTTTTTACCTGCAATTAATATATCATTAAGGTAAGTTAATCCATCTGTATGTATATTTTTTTTCTCTCTAAAGCTTATATTACAATTCAAAACTACACTTATAGCAAAAAGATAAAAGAAAATAATTTTATTAGTTGAAAAAATAATTAAAAGAATAAATATAATAGGTAATGTCCCTAATAATGGATAAACTATTTCTTTAAATTTATTACTAATTAAATTAGAATTTATCATTTTTAAAAACTTATTTTTCTTATCAAATCCTAATTTAAAGAAAATAGATTGAATTTCTGCTCTTAAATCTTTATCTTCTTTTAATATATTAATAATCTTATCTCTTTCCTTTAATTCCTTTTCATTCATTAATGGATTTCTTAACATTTTATATAAAATAGATTCTCCAACACTTGAATAGGTTCTATCCATTTCATAAAATACACTATCCATGTCTAAGTCACTCCAAGTTTGATCATCTAAAGTGTACTCACCATCTTCTCCCATATAAAAATATTCATTAACTAAATTAATCTCTCTCTTACTTTGCTTTTCTTCTCTATAATATTTTTTTAAAGAATTTAACATTTCTTTTTTAGCAAACATTATTCTCCCCCTAGATATTTTTATCTTAAAATAGTATTCATTTCCATTTTATATGTTGATTACTTTTATTACAATAAAATTACATTAATTTATAAAATTAAAAAAATAACCATATATAAAACTGGTTATTTCAGATTGTAGACAAAAAGCATTTTCTCAAGTTGGAGAAAATGCTTTTTGTTATTATATTTAAAATTAAAGAGTATATTTTTATAATAGTTAAATTTATAATTCTAAAAAACTATTTATTTATATTAAAATACATTTCTTTTGTATCCTCAGTAATTGTTTTAAATTCATATCCTTTGTCTTTATAATATTTTATTATTTCAGGTAAAGCCTTAGGGGTATTTTTTTGTAAATCCGTACAATGCATAAGTATTATTGTAGGCTTTGAATCTTTATTTACCTTAATAGCTTTTCTATATATTTTATCTGCTGGTAAATTAGGATTCATTCCATCTGTACTATCTACATTCCAATCATAAACTTTAAAATCATTTTCATGTAATCTTTTTAAATATTTTTTACTTAAATGCTTATAACTGCCTCCTGGGAACCTAATTATACTAGGTGAAATTCCAACTACTCTATTTATTTCTTCACGACAGTCATTCATTTCTTCAATAAATTTATCTTCACTAGAATAAACATATTTAAATTTATGATTAAAAGTATGAAGACCTATACTGTGACCTTCAGCATTAATTCTTTTTACTACTTCTTCTTTACCCATAATTTGATTACCTATTAAAAAGAATGTGGCCTTTACATCATTTTCTTTTAATATATCTAAAACATTATCTGTTACTCTACAACTTGGTCCATCATCAAAAGTTAAATACACCTCTTTTTTAAAAGGTATTTTTTCATTTTCATTAATATCATTTTCTTCAGTGCTTGTTGCTTCCCCCGACATTGGGACAGCATTAATACTTTGCGTAAATATAGAAATAATAAGAAGTATATTTACAGAAAGGAATAAAAAACACTTTAACTTATTTTTCATTTTATTTTCCTCCTTATAATTTATTTTTATTAATTATAAAGTCCGTTACATCTTATTATTTGCTTTTTTAACTTTTTTATTTGTGGTAATTTTCAGGAATAAAAAATATAACCTATAGTTTATATTTTTTTAAAACAAATTCTTATTTTTAAATTCTAATATATAAATGCATATTAAATATCCTGTGTAAGCTCCGAGAGTATTAATTAATATATTGTCTAACTGTATCAGCCCATTAGTAACTACTTTAATAAATTCAATAATAATTGAAACAGCAAGTCCAATTAAAAATCCATAACTTATTTTTTCTCTAATCTTTTTAAAAATAGCAGTTAAAAAAAATCCAAACAAAATAAATAGTATTAAATTTAATGCTATATCCTTAGATATTCCTTCCTCAAAAATAGTAAAACTATAATTAACATTACCAGTAGCTATTGAAGTTAAACTAAAATTACCTTCTAAAAATCCTGTGGTTACTAAAATAAATAAAACAATAAGAATCCATGCGAATTCACACATCATTTTTAAAGGTTTCATTTCAACTTTTCTTTTGATAAAAAATTTAATTCCAAAATAAATAAAAAAGATAACAAGAGCTAACGGTATCATTGAATAAAATATACTAATATCTAAATAATTCATTAACAAATCTGCTCCCTCCTTATAATTAGACACTAATATATATATTTTAATACCTACTTAAAAATGCCTTATAAAATCATTAATAGTTAATAAAACCTTTTCTTAAAAATGTATATCCTCAATTCTTGAATACTCTCCACTCCAAGCTAAAGCCTTTGTTCCTTTTTCTCCATGTCTATTTTTAAGTATAACTGCATTTATACAATTAGGATTTACTTCTGAGTTTTTTGAGTTTAAATTTAATTTCCCACTTTT
Source organism: Clostridium septicum (assembly GCF_003606265.1). NCBI lineage: Bacteria > Bacillati > Bacillota > Clostridia > Eubacteriales > Clostridiaceae > Clostridium > Clostridium septicum. The sequence continues at coordinate 2,732,552 of NZ_CP023671.1, read as the reverse complement.
TCTGAACTCATCCCTATACATTTTATTATCTAGTTTTTTATTTCTATAAAGTCCTATTAGTTGATCGCTATCTTGTTCTATTCTAGCACTATCTTGAATATCTGCTTCTGATATTTTTTCACATATACTATTAGAAACATTTCTATCAACTAATCTATTTGCTTGTGCTAATAATACAACACATATATCCTCCCTTAATGCTAATTCCTTTAATACTGAAGTAACTACTCCTATTTTTTCGCTTAATGTATTTCCTTCTATTCCTCCTACATATTTATTTACATAATCTATAAATAAAACATCTAATCCAAACTTTTTCTTATAAGATTTTATTTCATTTACAACCTCTCTTAAGTTAGTTTTATTAGAAACATAAAAGTCCTTATTTATAATTTCATTTGCAAAGTCTTTTATCTTTTCCTTTTCTTCTAAATCTAAGTTTCTTTCTATTATATCTTTATATTTTATTAAACAATAACTTGATGCCATTTTGCTAAAAACCTCTTTTTCACTCATTTCTCCACTTCCAAAAAATATCTTATTTCCATTTATCATCATATTTAAAGCAATTTGTAGTGCTAATGTGCTTTTCCCAACACCACTTCTTGAAAATATAGTTATTAACCTTCCTTTTTGAAAATTTCCAAGAACCTCATCTAACTTAGAAATATCACTTTTAAATCCTATATCATTATAATCACTATATAACCAGTTTATATATTCTAGAATTCTCTCTTCCTTATTAATCATCCCTATCACCATTAATCTATATAATCCTCAATATTTATATAACCTTTCTTTTTTTCACTATTGAAAAGATAGCTTGTCCATATGTCACCATTTCTAATAAATCTACTTAACCCATTTTCCTTTGTTAAAAATCCTTCTAATGTCCAAACATAGTTATAATAATGCTGACTTCTATAAACTATTCCATAATTATCTATACCTTGGATAATTTCTTCAAAATCATATTTCTTTAAGATTATATCTATAGCATCTATAGTTTTTCTATCTATATTAGCTTCTAAAATCCCACTACTATTCCAGTGATTTATTATATTTATATATATTTTTTTATTTTGTATTTTTAGTGTTTCATTTTTGGAACATTCACAATAACTATTTTTAGAACTACGATTATTATTTCTAGTTTCATTATTAGGATTGTTCTCTGTCCTATTATTAGGATTCGATGTCACTTGAAAATCTTCTAGCAAATAATCTTTTTTAAAGTAATAGCAATTACAACCTTTAATCTTTTTTACTTCTATATAATCCTTACTCATTAAAGATTTAATAAGCTTAGATACTTTAGCTCTTCTTTTTGTGCTACATAAACTCATTAATACCTTATAAGTTGGGTATATTTCTCCTATATCTTTATAATGAAATCTCTTAAGTACAATTAAAAAGTACTTTTCCTCTAAAGTTAAATTATCATCCTCAAAAATTAAATTATTAATTACTGTATATCCCTTTTCATTCATAAATTAAAACCTCTCTTCTTCTATTTCTAAGAAACATTAATAAAATTATGTCTCTAAAGATTTATATATGCATATGATAATTTTTTTAAAAAATTTTCAACAAAATTTTGATATAATTTTTTAAAGAAAAAAAGACAGATATCCTTTATAGATATCTGACTGTAAAATTTGCTATATTAATAAAATAAAAAGTAGCTAATTTCTTATATAAAATATTTTTCACAATAAAATCACCTAATATTGCTTATGCATACATACTTATGAAAGTCTATATAGGATTATCTTTTATAAGCTTTTTATAGGTAATCCTGTAAGCTCTTCAAGAGAAATTAAAGTTTTTAAAAATTCCTCTTCACTTTTACATCCTATATTAACTTTTTTTCTAAATCCTAAGCTTCCATCCTTAGTATTTATTTCAAAAACCTTTCCTTTTCTTATAAAAGTATCTCTATAAAAAATATCCTCAATACCATCCTTTGTTATAAACTTATTGTACATAAGTTTTATTCCATCTTTATATAAAATTTGAGTTGAAGAAAAATAAAAATACCCATATGAAATTACTATAGAAAGTAAAAAGATTGTAGCTACTACATCAATAGTATTTGATATTTTAAAATTTCCAATTAATAAATGATTAACATTTAAAATAAATATCTTATTAATATTCATATAGCTCTAATGGAAGTTTATCTGGATCTTCAAAAAAGGTAAACTTTTTACCTGTAAATTCATCTACTCTAATAGGTTCTACCTCTACTCCATTTCTATTTAGCTCTTCCACTGCTTTTTCAATATTATCTACTTCTAAGGCAAGATGTCTTAGACCACACCCCTCTGGATAACTTTGTCTCTTTGGAGGGTTAGGAAATGAAAATAGCTCTATTTGACTATTTCCTAATTTCAAATCTAATTTATATGATTTTCTTTCTTCTCTATATACTTCTCTTATTACTTCAAGTCCAAGCTTTTCAACATAAAATTTCTTTGATTTATTATAATCAGAACAAATAATAGCTACGTGATGTATTTTATTAAATTTCATATCTTTAGCCTCCTAATTTATATTAATTATTATTAAATCACATTTTTATAAAATAGGCTATATTTTATAAAAATGTTTCTATACACTCCTAATAAAAGTTAAACAATTTAAAATTTATTTTCTTAACTTTAATTTTATCTTAAATTAATATTAAATCTTTTCAAAATTTCTATTATTTATTTCTAATTTAAAATAATATATAATATTAAATAAAATTTAAAAGGAGGTTATTTATGCCATTTACATTATCACATCCCGCTGCTGTTATATTTTTTAAAAATAAATATTTTAATTTAATGGGGTTAATTCTAGGATCAATGGCACCCGATTTTATTTATTTTTTACTATTTAGTCCTAGTAGTGGTATAGGTCATACTTTATCTGGATTTATTATTTTAAACTTACCACTTTGTTTAATACTAAACTACTTATTTTTTACTTACATACAAGAAATTTTTATTTTAACTTTACCTAATTTTATATCAAAAAATTATATTTATCTTTTAAACAAAAAAAATAAATTAACTACTTTAAAAGAATATTTAGTATTTATATACTCATGTATAATTGGTATGATAACTCATATATTTTGGGATGCATTTACACATAACACAGGATTTTTTGTTGAGAATATAGATTTTCTAAAAAATGAAGTTTTATTATTAAATTACAATATTCCTGTATATAAAATACTTCAACATAGTAGTACTTTAATAGGATTATTAATAGTTATTCTTTTCTTTTTTAAGATTAAAAATAAAGGATCTATTACTACTAATAAAATAAATAAAAAGAAATTTATTTTCTATATTTTTATAGTACAAGCTTTAACTTTAATTATTAGTTATTTTTTTTCTATACATATTGAAGGTAATTTCCCCCTTGGAAGATTTGTTGTTACTGTTGTAAATGGATTATTTTTAGGATATTTATTTTCTGGAATAATTTACAACAAACTAAACACTACATATAAATGAATAAAGTGTACTTTCTAAAGTAATCCTATATATAATAAATTCAAATCTAAGAATCCAAATTCATATACTTTTGTTTATGTTCATCCTTGGAGTAAAAATATAATTAATGTTCAAGAAGCCATTTATAAGTTAAAAGAAAATCCTAAAGTAAAAGTAGTTTCCCCTGATATATTTATGAAACTAATTAAAGAAAATATCTCCTCATAATGTTAAAAATAAGAATAAAATATATTGCTATTATATTTTATTTATAGGTATTAATAACCAATTATTAAATAAACTCTAATATTATTGTTGTAATATACAGTTAACCTGTATATAATAAAACTATATAGTTTAACTGTATAGTTTTATTATACAATTAGTTTATAAATTAAGGAGAAATTATGAATAGAGATAAAAATTTACCTTTAACTGAAACAACTTATTATATTTTATTAGCATTGTTAGAGCCAGCTCATGGTTATGTTATTATGCAAAAAGTAGAAAAATTAAGTAATGAACAAGTAAGATTAGCTCCTGGAACTCTTTATGGTGCTATAGAAAATTTATTGAAATTAGATTTTATAAAACCTATTCCTAATGATGATAAGCGTAGAAAGGTTTATGTAATTACAGAACTAGGAAAAGAAATACTAAAACTTGATATGGAAAGAATGACTCACATAATTGAAGTAACTGCTAATTTATTAAAATAGATAAAGGAGGATTTATTATGAAAAAATTTAAGTGCTTTACTAATTTTATTAAGGAAGAAAAATGGTTAAATGAAATGGCTAATGAAGGCTATAGGCTAAAAAACGTATCATTTGGATATACATTCGAAAAATCTAAACCTGAAAATTCTATAATTAAAATTGATTATCGTAAATTTAAAACTAAAGATGATTTTATAGATTATTGTACACTATTTGAGGATAGTGGTTGGGAACACATAGTTGGTACAATGTATTCTGGAATTCAGTATTTCAAAAAAGTGAATACTTCTTCCTCATATGAAGATATTTTTTCAGATAACCTTTCAAAAGCCGCTGTTTATAAAAGATTATCTTTAATGTGGTTTAACCTTGCAATTTCTTATATTGTTGTTTTCTTACCTCTTTTATATGCTGGATATATAGACATTAGTGCGCTTATAAATCCTAAAAACTTATACTATACACCAAGTTTATGGAGTATGACAGGTTCAGATTTTTGGTTTCATTTCCTATTTGAAACTCCTTTTGCATTAGGCAGAGGATTTTTATGGATTATATTTCCTGTATTTATAATATTATATTTAATTGCTTCATTTAAATCTCAAAGATTATATAAAGCCTCTAAGTTAAATTAATTAATTCTTTATCTTTAAATTTTTTCTATATATTATATAATATTTAAAGTAGATATATCCTAAAGGAGGGGCAATTTTATGAATAATCAACTTACTGAGGAAAATATAAGAAAATTAAGAGAAGAGTTAGATTATAGACTTACAGTAAAAAGAGCTGAAATAGCAAAAGAAAAAGCAATAGCTGCTGCACATGGTGATAGATCAGAAAATGCAGAGTATAAGGAAGCTTGTGCAAACTATAGAGAAAATGATAATAGAATACAATATTTATTAACTATGATTTCAACTGCTACTATAATAGATGATAAAGATATTGATAAATCAGTATTAGGTATTAATAGCAAAGCTAAAATTAAGTTTATAGATGATGATTTTGAAACAGAGGTAACATTAGTAACTACTATGGATTTAGATCCTGATAATATGCGTATAAGCATAGAATCTGACTTAGGAAAAGCATTATCTGGAAAAAAAGCTGGAGATATAGTAGAAGTTAATGCTCCTGGGGAAAACTACTCAGTAGAGATACTAGAAATACTATAGTAACTTATTAAAACTATCTCTTAAGTATTTTAACTCCTAACCAACTATATAAATAAAATTATAAAAGTCCCCTTAGATTATGTTATTCATTTAAGGGGAAATTTATATAACTCTATTCCTTTTTATTATTGTTGATAGTTCTATTCTCCATATTTTTTGCTATATTTAACCTTGACTTTTATATCAGGATATTTTTTACAAAATTGACTAATTACAGAATAACAACTTGGACAAGGTTCCCATTTACTATACAAAATAAGATTTCCTTCATTCTTTAAAGCTTTTACTTCTATTTGTTTATGAATTTCTTCAAATATCTTTTTTTCACTATCGTTAACTCTGTTATATCCTACTCCTAATTTACCTAACTTATTGACTTTACTACTTTTAAAAACTGCCTTTTCTAGTGGTGGTGCCATGCAATAATTACTTATATTATTACTACCACTTATTGCTTTAAACTCTTTATTATCAAATATTGCTACTGCTATATTTATAGAGTCTTGTAAGGCTTTACTTTGATTTATTTTAAATGTTGTTTTTTCTTTTCCACAAGATTTCATATATTTATTCATATTTTTTATTAAACGTTGCATTCTTGGTATATTATTGCTAATATGTTGATGATACTCTACACTCCCCCTTTTAGCTGGAATATATTGATAATCTATTTGTTTTGGTACTTCTATAGATATTGTTTTTATTTTAGTTTTATCATTATATTTTTCTTTTAAGGTCTCTTTTCTACTAAGAATCATTTTTTTCAATAACTCAATATCCTTAGCATAGAGATAATCCTCATCTATTTCTTTTTCTAAAGCTTCCAATCTAGCTTTTTCTTCTTCAGTTATTGTACTAGATACGTGACTTTTTATTTCCTCTACAGCTTTTATGATATCCTCAACATTATCTTGAGAGCTTACCTCTCGCTGATACTCTATCCTATCTATATATAATTTATTTATTTCACTTATTTTTTCACATAATTTATTATGCTCTTTCTCAAATAAAATAATTTTTTCTATATAATCTATAAACCCTCTAATATCATTTGCTCTATACGTAATCTCAGAATTATTAATACATCTATGTAACCTTTCAGTTACATTACTATCTATATAAAAGGTCTTTGTAACTTTTTTTTTAAATTTTTCTTCATCAATTTCATTTATGTTATAACCCTCTCTTTTTAATGCATCCTTAAATTCATCTATACTATTAATTTTCAATCGTTCTTTTTTTCTATTTAAAGGCATGTTTCCTTGTGTCATATTTACCTCTTGTCTTTTTATTTTATATTGACAAAACTTATTAATATCATTATTTTCTTTAAGTTCTATTTATATGCCTATTATATATAATAACTAAAATAAATCAAAGGTTTTATAATTTCTCTATTGTATAAAAATCAAAGAATTGTAATCTATCATTCCTTAAATTTAGGTAAAATAAAGAGAGCTCATATTCGAACCCCCTTTTTAGATTATTTATTCAAGTATTTTATCCATTATAATTTGAATATCAGCATCATTTACTATTCCGTCTTTATTTATATCACATTTTTCACTTATTGCGTTTCCTGCTATTACTTCACCAAAATGTTTAGATGCTATAGATAAATCTTTTATAGTTACAGTTCCATCACCATTAATATCTGCTGAATCTCCTGTATCTTGTAAAACATAGTTTATAGTATATTTATTTCTCTCACCAGATTCTGAACGAACTATTATTGTTGATTTATTGTTGTTAACAGGTAATATAGTTATAGCTGCATTATCTTCTGCACTTGCCTCTACTGTTTTAGGTGCTGCTTCTACATTAACTGTGTACTCGTTAGTATTTGGATCAAAACCTTCTAGTAATTTTCCATCTAGTTTAATTTCAGATAAAGTTTTTGTTTCCTTTGCAGTTTCTTGTCTTACATATTCATAAACTGCAACTTCTGTTAAACCAATACATTTACCAACTTCAGGTTGTTGCATGTAAATACGTACGCTATCAGTATTTATTACATTATCTAAGAAGTAAGTTGTTTCACCTGCAGTATATGAAACTTCTGTTGTATTTGTATGAGGAACAACAACATATTCCCCAATTTCATTTTTATAGCTAATTTCTACTTTCTTTGGAATTCTACCAGCCCCATTATCAGTAAATAGCCATAAATCAATTCTATCAATATTATATTTATTTGCCCAATCTAATTGAACATATGCTCCCTTAGGTTCTCCATTAACTACTTCTGAACGTTCATTCCAGTTTGTCCAACGTTCATTAGTTGCACTACTATTATTTGTAACTCCATTATTAATAGCTGCTAAATTATCGGATGTATTAGTACAACTTTGAGATAAGCTTGGAATATCTTCATTACTTGAATTATTAATTGCAAGATTAGAAGCAGCTTTTAAAGCATCAACAATACGTACACTAGCAGTAACAGGATAATCATTTCCTAATAATTCAACATTACCATTAACAACAACTGTTTTATTAGGTGTTGAAAAATCTACATTATCTATATTCCAAGTAACTAAAAATTCTTCACTTTCACTACCATCAGCTAAATAACCTTTTACTGTTTTAGGAAGTGTAGGAGCTGTTCCTGCATAAGTAAATGTTGAATAGTTTTCCATTGAAACTACATTGCCAATTACATGTATATTAACAACTACTGCAACCTCTGTTCCTTCTAACTTTCCAGTTACCTTGAAAATTTGAGGAGTATTTAATTGATTTTCATCATAATCATTCCATTGTATTCTAAAAGTATCAGTTGTTCCATCACTATATCTTCCTGTTACAGTAGATGGTAATTCTGGTTTTTCACCTAAACCTACATAATACTCTTTAATTATTTCATAAGATTCTAAATACTTATCATCCCCTGATTTATTTTCAGTATTAATTTCTATAGATTTAGAAGCTAGACCTTCTCCTGAAACATTTAATGTCATAGGACCTGCATCCTTAGTTGATTGAACTATTACTAAAGCTTTACCACTAAATGCTTTTCTAGTAGCAGTTGTATCATCTATAGGCTTATAAGAAGCTGTATCAACAGCATTACCATTATCTACACCTACAATTTTACCATTACCTTCAAGATTGAAATTCAATTGATTTTCTGCATTAGGAACTATATTCCCATTTCTATCTACTACATCAACAGTAATATAAGATAAATCATATCCATTTGAAGCAATAGTACTACGATCAGCACTTAAATTTACAGTAGTAGCTGCTCCTGAAGTTGTAACTGAGTTTCTACCTTTTGTATTAGTAATTTCATTTCCTTCTTTATCAAAAGCTTTAGCAGTTAATGTTCCTTGTTCATAAGTTACATTAAATGATGGATATAATGCATCATTTCCAAATGTATAATATTTATATCCAGCAGATGTTGTATGCTCAGTTGCAGTTTCTTCTCCAACCTTTGTATCATTTAAGTATAATTCAACTTTATAAGCATCAGTAAACACATTAACATTTACTCTTCCATTATCAATAACAATGCCATCTTCATTCCATGTAGGTAAAACATGTAATGTATTAACATCTTCATTCCATTGGCTTTGATATAAATAATAAATATCTTTTTCAAAACCTGCTGTATCTACTATACCAAAGTAACTTGATTTTGGTGCCGGACCTCTTCCTCCACCAACACTACCTGTTCCTGTTCCATTCCATGGAGTTGGTTCCCCTATATAGTCAAAACCTGTCCATATAAATTCTCCTGCATTATAATCATTTTTAATAACATACTTCCATGCATTACTAGCTGAATGTCCCCAACCTACTTTTGTAGAATCATTATCATATTCTGATATTTGAAGATTTGGACGATCTATTCCTGTAGATTTATAATATCCTCTACTATGAACAGCACTACTAGTTTCTGAACCATAAAGAATCCAATCTGGATGGTTATTTCTTTGTTGATTATATTGAGCTTCTGTTGCATAGTTAAATCCAACTATACCTTCATTATCATCAACTACTTCTGAAATAGCAGTAGCTCTTCCATCACCATTTTTAGTACGATTATCACCTATAGTTACAGGTCTTGTTGGATCTTCTTCTTTAATCCAATTAATTATATCTTGAGCAATTTCAGTATATTTAGATGAATCTCCTCCAATTCCTTCTAATACTTCATTACCAATTGACCACATAATTATTGATGGGTTATTCTTTGAATTTTTAACCATTGCTCTAGCTTCAAATTCACCCCAACTCATATCTTTATTTCCGTTAATTATTTCATTCTCTTCTCCTATTTTCACATTAAAGAACTTAGAAAAATCATTACCATTTCCATTCTTAGGGTTTGTCCAAGTATCAAAAGCTTCATTAATAACTAATAACCCTAATCTATCACAAATTTCTAATAACATTTCACTTGCTGGATTATGAGAAACACGAATTGCATTTGCACCCATTTCCTTCATTATTTCCATTTGTCGTTCTACAGCTCTATAATAAGAAGCACTACCTAAAGATCCTTGGTCATGATGCATACAAACGCCTTTTAATTTCATTTGTTCACCATTTAATGTGAAACCTGTATCCCTATCAAAATTATAATATCTAAATCCAAAATCTGTATTATAAGTATCAACTACATTTCCATCTACTATAACTTCACTCTTTACTTTATACATATTAGGTGAAGCTACTGACCATAAATTTGGTTGATTAACTATAGCAGTTTGCGTAAAAGTTCTGTTACTATTAGCAGCTATATTTTCATTAGATGTTACTTCTGAACTTACTTCATTTCCATCTCTATCTAATACCGTACTTTTAACAGTAACATTTTTTTCTTCTGAAGATTCATTTTCTACCTTTGTTTCTATATTTACATCTACATCTCCTGATTTTTGTGATTCCACATTAGGTGTTGTAACAGTAGTTCCTAAATGAGCAACATGGATTTTATCTGTAACACTTAATGTAACATCACGATAAATTCCACTACCTGAATACCATCTACTAGTTGGTATAGGATTAGATACTTTAACTGCAATTATGTTTTCAGTTTGTCCATCACAAACTAGTGAATCAGTTATATCAAAAGCAAAAGCAGTATAACCATAATTATGTTCTCCTAATTTTTTACCATTTACATATACTTCGGCATTCATATAAACACCATCAAAATTTAAAGTAAAATCTTTACCATGGTATTTTTCTGGAACAACAAAATGTTTACGATACCATCCTGTACCACCTAATAAAAATCCACTTTCTGCTTCACCTTCAACCGTAAATTCTCCTTCAATACTCCAATCATGTGGTAAGTTTAAATTTCTCCAAGAAGAATCATTAAAGTCTTTTCCTTCAGCCCCTTCTTGATCTCCTTTAAAGAAACGCCAATTATTATTAAATATAGTTGAACGTTCTCCATCCTTAATAAACCCAACATATACCGTCTCTGGATCAGATGTCTGTTTTGCTTCGGCATTTACCATAGTAGGCATTAAAGTAAATGCAAATGCTATGGCTGCCAAACATGCATAACCCTTCTTTCTCAACAAATTCATTTCAATATCCCCCTTTTTTTAAATTATTATAAATTTGTTAATAAAAATATAGATATGAAAATTATAATCCTTTACATTTTTCATTTGTACCTTTACATGTATAATAATATCATTGTTTACAAAAACAGTAAACATATTATTTGGTATATTTTGAATATTTCTTCTTTAGTTTTTAAATAAAAAAGATATCATCATATACTTATGACAATATCTTTTCTTATATATATTATTTGTTATAAAATAGCCCTGCACCCTTTATTATTTCTTGCTCCTCAAACAAACTTGAAACTACTTCATTATAGGCACTTAACTTTTGTGCTTTCTTTATTTTTTTAGCATACTTTTTATTATCTGAAAATATGTAAATCATATATCCCCAAAGTTCTTTCATTCTAAACATTGCATTTTTATCATCATTAAATACTTCTCTATAAGCACTAAGAATTTCATCATGAAAATCCATTAACACCTTTTTATCCATATAAACATTATTTTTTATCTCATTTACTAATGCTGGATTTGCTAATATTCCTCTACCAAGCATTATTGTTTTTACTTCTGGAAAAGCTTCTATTAGTTTATTATTATCATCAACTGTAAAAATATCTCCATTATAACATACTGGACTTTTGCTTAGAGATAATGCATCTTTAAATACTTCTAAATTAGGTTTATTTCCATAAAAATCCTCTCTTGTTCTAGGATGAATAATTAACTCTTCTATAGGGTATTTGTTATAAATTTTTATTAGCTCATAAAACTCTTCTGGACTATCTTTTCCTATTCTAGTTTTTATAGAAATTTTCATATTCTCTATTTTAAATATTTCATCTAGAAATATATCAAGTTCTTCTCTTTTAGCTAAAAATCCTGATCCCCTATTTTTTGAAACAACTGTTCCAGAAGGGCATCCTAAGTTTAAATTCACCTCATTATAACCCAGTTGCTGTAACTTTTTTGAAGTAATAATAAACCCTTCAGAATCATTAGTAAGTATTTGAGGAACTATATTCATATCTTTATTATTTTCAGGCAAGATATCTCTAAGCTCCTTTGTTTTAAGACTTCTGCTAGTATTTGGAACAATAAAAGGCGTAAAGTATTTATCAATATTTCCAAAAAACTTCTCATAAGAATTTCTATATATATATCCCGTAATTCCTTCCATTGGTGCTAAATAATATTTCATTTAATAACTCCTTTGTAAAATAAAACTTAATTAGAAAAGGTATTCCTTAACTAATTTAAAATTAACTTATTAATTGTAATAATAAATATTATCTCCCTACTTATAAACTAGGATTGTATATTACATATACTTTCAATAAATATTCTAAAAATATTATATCAACCTTCCTTTTGCTTATCTACTTAATTTAACTCTATTTTAATTCTACTTACAAGTTAATAAAGAACATCCTTATGATAAATACTTTTAATATAAAAAAACTGATTCCTGCATAATACAGAAATCAGTTTTCTACTAGATAGATTTTTTAATGTCCTTCACACCTTAAATTAAGGTATTACTCACATCTTAACTTTTAAACTCTAATTAAAATATTATTTTACAGCTTCCTTAGTTGTTGGAAGTATAACTTCAACTTCTGAGTGTGGACGTGGTATTACGTGAACTGATGTTAATTCTCCAACACGTTGTGCAGCAGCAGCTCCAGCATCTGTAGCAGCCTTAACAGCTCCAACATCTCCTCTAACCATAACAGTTACAAAACCGCCTCCGATATATTCTTTTCCTATTAAGTATACATTTGCAGCTTTAACCATAGCATCTGCTGCTTCTATAGCTCCTACTAATCCTTTTGTTTCAATCATTCCTAATGCATCGTATTTCATTTAAAAAAACCTCCTAAAATATCCTTTTTATATTTTTATTTTTTAATTATAAACTTTTATTTTAATTTTATTATTTTACTATTGTTATTTTTGATTTTGAGTTAATGCCAACAGCATTAGCTTCTTCAATATCAAGATGGCACTCAAGCTTTGAAGTATCATTAGCTCTAATAGCTACATTACTATATGTTCCACCTCTTAAATTATCAAATTTTATAGAT